>JAYFQP010000021.1:0-44382 GCA_034926865.1 Clostridiaceae bacterium | reverse complement strand
CCTTTTCCAAAGAGGAAGCTTTTCTGAATGACGCAGCCGCTTCAAGGCTATCGAAAACCGCTGCTATCTTCTGCCCTTTAGAAACTTTTTCTCCATTTCCCGCCAGAAACTCATAGGTCTTATCAGTATCTCCGTATACAGGAATGGAGCTGCGGATAAATATCCCCTCACATGTGGTCTTATCCTCCACCGCGACCATTTGGGCATCTATAGTCTCAATTTGATCTGTTAAATTATGGCTTATCTGATATCCGATATAGACAAGCAGAAGAAGTATACCCAAAGCGGACATAGCTTTTTTCATTTTTACACCATTCCTTCAGCCCCGCCTTCCGGGGAAATGAAAACCGCTGATTATGGATTTTTATGTAATATATGCTGTAAAGTTTACAGCTTTACAGCATATATCTTCCAGCGGTTTTACTTTATGCTATATCCGTTTCGAAGGTGTGTTCCGCAAAAACTACTGTTTGGGCATTTCAAGTTGCTTTGCGGGTACTATCGTAGATATAGCGTGCTTGTAAATAAGATACTGTCGATTTTCATTGATAAGCAGGACCGTGTACCCATCATAGGAGATAACCATCCCCTTTTGTTGGAATCCGTTTGTCATAAACACGGTAAGCGGCATACGCATACGTCTGGCCTCATTTAAAAAAGCATCCTGCAAGCTTGTCCTTGTTTCCATTATAAGACTCCCCTTTTTATATATGTTTGTCTTATAATATTACCCCGCTATCTGCCAAGAAGTTTGTCGCTTTGGAGACAGCAGCGCCAAAATTGCCATTTTTTTCATATTTTATCCAGTTTATCCTGTCATCCCTGTTGAACCAGGTAAGCTGGCGTTTGGCATAATTTCTTGATTTTTGTTTTATTACCGCAACGCTTTCTTCAAGGGACATCTCATTGTTAAGATACCCAAAGAGCTCTTTGTACCCTATTGCCTGCGCTGCAGTATTTATCATCAGCCCCTTTTTAGAGAGCTCCGTCACCTCGTCAAGCAGGCCGTTTGACATCATTTGATCAACGCGCACATCAATTCTTCGATAAAGCTCAGGACGCTCGTACGGGCATATCCCAATAAAACAGCTTTCATATCTTGGAAGCCTTTTTTGTGTTTCAAGATTGTGCGCCGATATCGTTTTGCCTGTCAGCAAATAGACTTCAAGTGCCCTGATAATCCTATTACGGTCATTTATATGAAGTCTCTCGGCGCTTTCAGGGTCAGCCTCCTTCAGCCTTGCCATAACAGCATCTGCTCCCTCGTTGTCCCACAATGATTCTAAATGAGACCGCAGCTTACCCGAGCTGTCATTTTCCGCAAAGCCGCTGCCGTTTATGAGTGCCTTTATGTAAAGACCTGTGCCGCCACAAACTATTGGAAGCTTGCCTCTAAGGATTATATCGTCTACACAAAGAGCCGCCTCGCCTTCATATCTTGACACCGAATAACTTTCAGTTACCGAAACAATGTCGACCATATGGTGTGGGATTCCTCTTTGCTCCTGTTCGCTTGGCTTGGCTGTTCCTATATTCAGTTCACGATAGACCTGCATGGAGTCAGCCGAAATCACCTCGCCGTCAAATCGCTTAGCCAGTTCTACGGCAAGAGCAGTTTTTCCCGAAGCTGTGGGGCCGCACACTACAACCACTTTCATATCAAAGTATCCTCTTGAACTGCTTTTCCATCTGGTATTTTGACATAAATACGGCAATAGGCCTTCCGTGTGGGCAATTTTTTACATCCGGCAACGTCAGCACCTTTTCACACAGAAGCTCAAGCTCCTGTATATCAGAATGGCTTCCTCCCTTGATGGCGGCCTTGCAAGAGATGCTTTTAAGAATCTCCTCAAGTATCGTGCTTCCTGGCTGAAATCCTCCAAGCAGTCTTTCGGCTATTTCAGATAAAACAAAGGGAATATCTGCTTCATCAAGATATACAGGCGCCCTGCGCACGGCAAGCCCTGAAAGGCCAAAATCCTCTACTTCAAAACCGCTTTTTTCAAGCAAAGGAAGATTTTCAACGCACGCCTGTTTTTCCTCAGCAGAAAGCGTAACCGAAATAGGCTTAAGCAGCGTCTGCATATCCTGTTCGCCCGCCTTCATTATAAGCTCATTATATATAAGCTTTTCATGGGCTGCGTGCTTATCAATAAGCCAAATTCCATCGTCCTGCTGGGCGATTATATATGTGTTAAAGGCTATTCCGAGAACCTTTACTCCGCCTGTCAGACGTTCAGCCTCATCAGCCTTTCTCTGCTGGTAAAGCGCTGTGACTTCCTCTTCGGAAACATCAGAAATGTCACAGGGGCCTGAGGCTGCAGAGGATGTTTCCGGCTCGCTTTTGCGAGGGGGCACAAGCTCCATCTTATTTATTTTAAACATGCTCTCATCAAAGTCAAGCGCGCTGTTATCATTCAATACGGAATATATCGGCTTTTTGGCTTCGGTCTTCACCTGTGGCTGCGAGCTTCGAAGGCTGTCAGATGAAAAGCTTCCCTCAGAGGCGGTAAAATGCCCCGGGCCGGTGACACTAACAATGAGCTCCTGCTGGAAACCATTAAGGTTATCTTCCCTTATCGCCTGCTTCTGGCGTGAATCAAAACTGATTTCCGGAAATCCGCCGTCCTCGTCAAGAGCTATGCTCACAGAATTGCATATGGCGGTAAAAATATCTTTCTCCCTGGCAAACTTGACCTCAAGCTTGGACGGATGCACGTTGACGTCAACCGCAGTATACGGAATACCTATATTCAAAAAGCACACGGGATGCCTGCCCGGCATTACTTTGCCTTTATAGGCGCTGTCTATGGCCGCCGAAAGGATCTTCCCTCGAACAGGCCTTCCGTTGACCAGAAAATACTGCATACTTCGGCTCGAGCGAGTCATCGAGGCCGGAGAAATGTATCCTCGTATCTCCACATCGGGGAAACTTCCCTTTATAGGCAGAAGCCCAAGCGAGACATCTCTTCCGAAAATAGCGTTTATAACCTGAAGAAGTGAACCGTCGCCGCTTGTGAAAAAGCTTTCGCGTCCGTCTTTTATCAGCCTGAACGATACGTCAGGATGAGATAAGGCCGCGCCGATAACTGCGCTTTCACAATATGCCCCTTCTGTTGCGTCCTTTTTAAGAAACTTCATTCGAGCGGGAACATTATGAAAAATATCACGGATAATGACTGTAGTTCCCTTTGGACAGCCTGTTTCAACAGGGGTACCGTTTTGCCCCGCTTCGCATGTCATATGCACTCCGCTTATGCCGACAACCGTCCTTGTAAATATATCAACATTCGCGACGGCCGAAATAGCCGCGAGGGCCTCTCCCCTAAACCCCATAGTGGCTATGCCCAGCATATCCGAGGGTTCTTTTATCTTGCTTGTCGCATGTCGTAAAAACGCCTTTTCAACATCCTCCGGCTCGATTCCGCTGCCGTCGTCGCTGACTCTTATGTAGGTTATTCCACCGTTTTTTATCTCAACCTCAATACGGCTGCTGGCGGCGTCAATTGAGTTTTCTATTATCTCCTTTACCGCCGAACCCGGGCGGTCAACGACCTCACCCGCAGCGATAAGGTTTGCCATCTGAGGAGACAATATATTAATAGCTCCCACAGGTTAACACTCCTTTGCCCTCTTTGTAAATTCATATAGTTTAGACATTGCCTCAATAGGGGTCAAAACATTGAGGTCAAGATCTCTCAGCTCGCTTACTATGTCATCCCCGGCATAAGCCCCGAGACTAATCTGCCCTGCATCGCCGTCCGGCTTCCGCCCTGCTCCCTTTTCGCCGTCGCCTCCGGCCTCTATATCCCTAAGTATGCTTTTTGCCCGCCTTACTACATTATCCGGCAAGCCCGCAAGTTTGGCTACCTCGATCCCGTAGCTGTCGTTTACTCCGCCTCTTACTATCTTTTTAATAAAAACTATTTCATCGCCCCGCTTTTTAACAACGACACTATAGTTTTTTATCCCTTCAATAACACCTTCCATATCGCACAGCTCATGATAATGGGTAGCAAAAAGAGTCTTTGCCCCCAAAAGCCTCTTGCTGGCGACATGCTCCAAAACAGCTCTCGCTATTGCCATGCCATCAAAGGTAGAGGTCCCCCTGCCTATCTCATCCAGTATAAGAAGGCTTCTGGACGTAGCGTTTTTAAGAATATCAGCTACCTCATTCATTTCGACCATAAATGTAGATCTCCCTGTAGATATATCATCCGAAGCGCCTACCCTCGTAAACACCTGATCGCATATACCTATTCGTGCCTCAGAAGCAGGAACGAAGCTTCCGCACTGTGCCATAATTACAATGAGAGCCACCTGACGCATATATGTGGATTTTCCGGCCATATTGGGGCCTGTAATGATATATGCACGGTTTTCTCCGCAATCGAGATATGCGTCGTTTGGAACAAAATAGCTGTCCTCAAGCATCTGCTCAACAACAGGATGGCGACCCTCCTTAATATCTATCACATCGGAAAGATCAATCTCAGGCCTCACATAACGTTTCTTCTCGGCAGTATATGCAAAGGAACACAATACATCGATCTCGGCAAGCGCTCTTGCCGTCTCCTGCACCCTTGTTACCTCCGAAGCTACCTTTTCCCTAATATCATTGAAAAGGCGGTATTCGAGAGTCGTTACCTTATCCTTTGCCGATAATACATCGCCCTCAAGTTCTTTAAGCTCCTGCGTAATATACCTTTCGCTGTTAACGAGAGTCTGTTTGCGGATATAATCATCCGGAACCAGAGATATATTGCCGCGGCTTACCTCGATATAATAGCCAAACACCTTGTTATAACTGACACGAAGATTTTTTATTCCTGTGCGTTCACGCTCGCGCAGCTCTATCTCGGCAAGCCTGTCTGTTCCCCCGTCAAGCAGAGACCGAAGATGATCCACATCATTTGAATAGCCGTCTCTTATTATGCCGCCCTCCCTGATCGAAAACGGAGGAGCATCCACTATTGCTCCGTCTATCAGGGCCAAAATATCCTCAAGGCAGTCAAATTTACGGCAAATCCCGCCCATTTTGCCGCATTCAAGCTTCATAATTTCTGCCTTTATATCAGGCAAAATAGAGCATACCGCCGCAAGAGAGCGAAGATCTCTCCCTCCGGCACTCCCGAAAACTATTCTTCCTATTATGCGTTCAATATCATATGTATTGTTCAAAAGCCGTCTGAGCTCATCCTTGACAAGAAAGTTGCTCATGAGTTCCTCTACTGCTTCGTGACGGCTTTTTATCTCTCTGAGGTTTACAAGCGGCTTTTCAAGCCATTGGCGTATAAGCCTGGCTCCCGCCGCTGTTTTTGTATCGTCAAGTACACCAAGAAGCGAGCCCTTCTTCTCACCCGACCTTATGGTCGACGTAAGCTCAAGATTCCTCCTTGCAGCCATATCCAGCTGCATATACTGCTCGCTGCTGTAAATATTTATTGCCCCTATATGCTCAAGCCCGTTTTTCTGTGTTTCATGAAGATATGACAACAGCCCGCCGCAGACCCTTATTACCTTAACATCAAGAGAGGAAATATCCATCTTCCCCTCCATCTGAGCCTTTGTAACCTCATAGGCAGTTTCAGGCAGAAATCGCCATTCACCGGCCTTTTCAACATAGCTTCCAAGCTTATCACGAAGGTAAGCTACAAACTTATCGTTTGAATAGACATAATCAGAAAGCAGCACTTCTTTTGGTGAGAACCTTGCCATCTCAGCTTCCAGATTTCTCATAGCCTCCTGCCCTGAAACCAACGCTGCCGACATCTGACCTGTAGAAAGATCGCAAAAGCAAACCGCGCCGCCGTCCGTGTCCATATAGACACACGAGATATAGTTATTTCGGCTCTCCTCAAGCATAGAGGATTCCATTACCGTTCCGGGGGTTACTGTTCTGATGATCTCGCGCTTGACAAGCCCTTTAGCAAGGGCAGGGTCTTCCATTTGCTCGCAAATGGCAACCTTATAGCCCTTCTGAATAAGCCTTGCGATATAGCCTTCGGCGCTGTGATAAGGAATGCCACACATCGGCGCCCGCTCCTCCTGTCCGCAGTCACGGCCTGTAAGAACAAGCTCCAGCTCTTTGGACGCGACCTTAGCGTCATCAAAAAACATCTCGTAAAAATCGCCGAGACGGTAAAAGAGTATTGCATCACTATTTTCCTCTTTAACCTCAAGATATTGCTTCATCATCGGCGTAAACTCAGCCATATTTTTATTTCTCCCCGATCTCGACCGAACCGAATAACGCCCAAGTCGAGCTTTTCTCTATAATTACATCTGCGTACTGACCCTCAAGGCCCTCCGCTCCTCTTAAATAAACCAGTTTGAAGCCCTCGGTTCTTGCCAGTTTTGTATATTCGTTATTATAGTTTCTTTCGTTCTCTTCTTCTCCAACAAGAACGCGCAGGCGCTTTCCCACATATTCTTCGTTCTTTTCCTTTGAAATGCGGTTCTGTACCTCAAGCAGGCGATCAAAGTTTCTCTGCTTTTCATCTTTGGTAAGCACATCAGGCATATCATAGGCCTTTGTACCTTTTCTTGGGGAAAAAATAAAGGTAAACAACGAATCAAACCTGACTTTTTCAAGAAGATCAATCGTCTTCTGAAAATCCTCATTCGTCTCGCCGGGAAATCCAACAATTATATCGCTTGTTATCGTTATATCCGGCATAACTTTTCTTGCGTAATCAATAAGGGAAAGGTATTTTTCCGCGGTATAACTGCGGTTCATATCTTTAAGCACCCTATCGCTTCCGGCCTGAACCGGAAGATGGATGCTGTTGCACACCTTATCGCATTTTGCCATGACATCAAATAACCCCGGCGTAGCATCTTTTGGATGACTTGTCATGAAGCGCACGCGAAAATCTCCGTCAATATCATTTATCTGCTCTAAAAGAGATGGAAAATCACATGCATTATCAAGCCCTCTGCCATAAGAATTGACATTCTGCCCGAGAAGAGTGATGTCTTTATATCCCTGCGCCACAAGGGATTTAAACTCTTCGATAACAGCCCTCGGTGTGCGGCTGCGCTCGCGTCCTCTGACATAGGGCACAACGCAATAGGAGCAAAAATTATTGCAGCCGTACATGATCGAAAGCCATGCGCTGTACCCCGGCTTTCTGACTGGTTCCACACCCTCAATAATCGTCCCTTTTTCATCGCCATCAATATCAAATACTCTCTTTTTCCGCTTCAGGCAATTGTAAAGTATCTGCGGAAAGCGAGGCAGAGCATGTGTTCCAAAAACGATATCAACATAAGGATAGCTATTCTTTATTTTATCTGTAACATGCTCCTGCTGAGCCATGCAGCCGCAAAGAACAGTGACAAGCTCGGGATTGTTCTTTTTAGCGTGTGAAAGCTCTCCAACATTGCCATATACTCTCATCTCGGCATGTTCCCTTATAGCACATGTATTGATAATAACTATATCCGCTTCCGCTATGCTCTCGCAAAAGCCAAAGCCCATATCTGCAAGCATTCCCCTTATCAGTTCGGTGTCGGCCTCATTCTGCTGACACCCAAAGGTCTGCGTATATGCCAACGGCTGCCTCCGAAGCTTTTGTCCATATATCTCTTTAACGGCAGCGCAGTATCCTCTTTGTTCCTGCAGCATTTCGTCGCTGATGACACTTGAGTTATTGCTCATCTGTTCCTCCGGTTAAAAACTGTTCAATATCATGTTATTTTACCATAAATCTGCATTTTTCGCAACCTCAAGCATCCGTTTATGCAACGTTTTTCTTACGCTTACTGTTAAAAAGAACCGCATTTTAGAAATAAATGCGGTTCAAAAAGTTTATATTATTATCTCTCGTTATAGAAAGCTGACAAAAGGCTGATCAGACTGTTTTCGTCTTTCTGTCCAACCATTTCCATAGCCGAATGCATTGAAAGCAGAGGAACTCCCATATCAACTGCGTTTGCGGGCAGCATTGCGGAAATAACAGAGCCTATTGTTCCTCCGCCCTTGATATCGGAATGATTTGAAAATTTCTGATACTGAATATCATATTTGCTGCAAAGCTGCTCAACTATGCCTGTCATAACGCTGTCAGTGGCATATGACTGTGAGCACGCCTGCTTGATGCAAAGGCCCTGATTCAGAGTGCAGCGGTTATTTTTATCATAGCGCTCGGGATACATGGGATTAAAGCTGTGCGCCGCGTCAAGAGAAAAAATCATACTTCGGCTCATAGCCATCATATACTCTTCTTCGCCATAGCCGAGCCCCTTATAGATACGTTTAAAAATATACTCCGTAATATTCGAATTTGCCCCCGATTTTGAACGATTGCCTATCTCCTCATGGTCGTATGCAATGGCTGCGTTTATTCCTTTTTTGTTTTCAGAAGCTGTGATTGCGGAAATAAGTGCATAGACAGACGTCAGATTATCAAGTCTCGGAGAGGCAAGGAACTCTCCTTTACTGCCCCAGTCAGAGCAGGATGCGCAGTTATATACATAAAGTTCAAAATCCAGTATGTCCTCGGGCGCCTTTCCGATCTCCTCACCGAGGAATACCCTGAAAAAGTTCTCCTTCTCACTGCCGTCGCTGACGGCAAGGATGGGGTACATCTTCGACACTACCTTTGCTTCAACCTTGGTTTTATCGGAAATATGCGGAGCAAGGTCCGCTATCATAACAACGGGACGTTTGAAATCGACAAATACGACATCAGGCCTCAAAACATCGCTCGAACGGCATACCACCCTCCCTGCGATGGACAACGGCCTATCGTGCCATGAATCAAGCTGAGCCCCTCCATATACTTCCGTATCAAGGCAGAGATATTTATCTATCTTGAGCTCCGGCGAAGCTTTTATGCGAAAGCACGGGGAATCGCAATGTGATGCGCCAATATGGCAGCCCTCAGAAACATCAAATTCGCTGCCTATTTCAAAAGCACATATGTATGTATCATTGGAAACCACATAATATCTTCCGCCTTTTGAAAGCTCCCATCGACTGCCGACATCAAGCTTTTCAAAACCAGCTGACACAAGCAGTTCTTCCGAAGCCAGCACAGCATGAAAAGGCGTTGTCGATTTGTCCATAAAAGATTTAAAGCCTTGATTCCCATATTCCATAAGTCTTTCTCCTCATACAAAAATTAATATAATTTTATTATGAAGCATTTTATCTGATAATGCAAGCGGCAGAGTCTTAATCCTCCAGGTTATGTGATCATTAACTATATCTTCTCTGCTTAACAATAACCCACATGCAATTGTTGCTTTTTTCGAACTTTATGATATACTTTTACTCAAATAAATTACAAAAAAGGAGCACGCTTTATGGCACAAACAGTAAGTATTGACAGCGCTCTTTGCATTGGCTGCGCCACATGCGTAAGCGACTGTCCCTCAAAAGCCCTGGCAATCAAAAACGGTAAAGCTGTTTACGGAGGCAAATGTCTTGAATGCGGTCATTGCGTTGCGATATGTCCGACTCTCGCTATTTCTATGCCATCATTTGATATGGCAGAAGTTCAAGACTACAACCCTATTTCCTTTGATCTCTCGGCTGAAAATCTGCTTAACTCCATCAAGTTCAGGCGCAGCATACGCTCATTCAAACCAAATAAGCTGTATCCTGATGCCCTTCAAATGATGCTTCAGGCAGGGCGATATGCTCCTACAGCAAAAAACACCCAGGCCACACGTTTTATCGTTGTTCAGGATGAGCTTGACGCCTTTAAAAAGCTTTTCTGGGCCGAGTTGCCCCAGATAATAGCAAAGCTTAAAGAGAACGACTCCCCCACAGCCGCCTATGAACGCTTTTTAGAAATGTATAACACAGCCGGAAGGGATGGACTATTCTTCAACACCCCCTCAATAATTCTTATTATTACGGAAAACATGTGGGACGGTGGCCTGGCAGCCGCAAATATTGAGCTTATGGCTGTGGCAAACGGAGCCGGAATACTTCACAGCGGATATTTAAAACGAACGATATCAATGAGCGAGGCCCTTATGAAGTGGCTGGGGATAGAGGGCAAATCTATCGCCTGCTGCCTGCTGGCGGGATATCCTGAAAGAAAATACCAGCGTACTGCCCCAAGGAGAAAAGCTGAGTTTACAATAAGATAAAGTACTGTTTTCTTACAAATAGCTTTAAAAAATGGCAGTTGAATGTCTTGATACATTCAACTGCCATTTTGCAATAGGCTTATACGTAACAATAATTTAACCGCTTATCTTGTTTCTATTTCGTTGACAGATAAAACATCCCAAAGGTGTTTGGCCCACAGTGGCATGAAACGGCAGCCCCTGCCTCTAGCGCTGTGATATTCTCAAAATGCTTTTTGTCTTTAATATGCTTAAGCGCCTTTTCAAGAAGATCAGCGTCAGTAACCGTATGTGAAATGAAGAGATACGCAGGGTCAATTCCGCTCATCTCCGAAAGCCTGTCATCTATGAACTCAAACATACAGCTTTCATATTTGCCCCTGTATTTTCTGCCAAGCAGCATCTGTCCTTCGCGTACAACTATTTCCGGCCTGAGCTTTAGCATATTTGCTCCCATTAAGGCAAGCGCCGAGCATCTGCCCCCCTTATGAAGATAATCGAGCTGATCTACAATAAAGCTGCCGAATATTTTTTCTCTTATTTCCTCAAGCTTCGCAATAATCTCCTGCGCAGAGAGCCCTTTTTCTCTAAGCTTTGCTGCAACGATCGCAAGCATTGCGCTTCCACCGCCGACGCTCATTGAATCAAACACAATCACATTCTCAAGATTCCGGGCAGCATTTACTGCATTGTCATAACAACTTGACATTTTTGAGCTTTTAGCTATGTGAATTACCTGAGTATCTGCCGATGCGTATTTCTGAAAAAACTGAGTATAATCCCAAGGGCTGGCCGCCGCCGTTTGGGGCAATTTACCCGTTCTGTCATGAAAGCCGAATAAATCGTACATCGTAATATCCGGGTAATCAAATATGTTATCTCCGTCAAGCCTGACGTAAGACGGAATCACTTCTATCCCCAGCTTTAGCGACATATCCTGCGTCATGTCGAAGGTGCTGTCCGCAGTCAAGATTATATTGTTCATTATGGCAAACTCCTTTTCATGCAATTAAATGATGTTAAACGTATCAGCATATCACCGCATATTTCTATCTTTATAGGACATCAGTGATATTATTCCCTATTCTTGACTTTTACCACATGTGTGTATTATAATGTAACTATTCCAAAGGCACAATGGACATGATTTTAGTTTAATGATGATAATGCCACTTTTTATGTCATAAATGCGTTTTATGCAACACTTATAACAAATAATGTGAAATAAGGTGAATCAGATATGGAGAATCAGGCAAAGCGGCCTGACCGCAGAGTTATCAAAACAAAAAAGGCAATTAGAAATGCTTTTGCCGAACTGCTTTCTGAAAAGGACATCAATAATATAACCATCAAAGAAATCTCTGACGCTGCTGATATAAATCGCAAGACATTTTATAACTATTATAACGGAGTGTATCAGATAGTTGAGGAGATAGAAGATGAGATTGTCACCGCGTTTGAAGCGGTTTTAAAAGGTGTAGATTTCAGGCAGTGTCTTCAAAGCCCATATGTTATATTTACCAAATTAACTTCAAGTATAAACAAGGATATAAAGTTTTACAGCTGCCTGTTGAAAAAAGATGGAAATACAAGCCTTAGCGCAAAAATCGTAGCCACCTTGAAGATCAAGGTAAAGGAGTCTTTTGCAAGCCAGATCTCCGTCAGCGAGAATATTTTAAACCTTATTGCTGATTTTTCCATAGCGGGAATGGTGGCAGTATTTCAAGAATGGTTCAACTCCGGATGCAAAATGCCGATAGAACAGCTTTCCGACGCTGTTGGAACTATGACCTTCAGCGGCATCAATGGTCTCTTAAAAGACGAAGCCCTTTAGCTCAAGATCATCCTTTGATTTATTAAAACCAATTTCTTGTTTATATCATTTACGGTATTATCTTTAAGAAATTAAAAACACAGCCATACGGATAAAATCCGCATGGCTGTGTTTATCTGTTTTCAGACACTTTTATGAACTCTTAATTCAGGGGATATCAGCCTTGATACCATAGCGCTGACCTCAGAACGAATTACGCTGTCTGACGGAAGAAAACTGCCGTCTTCCTTGCTGCCCGTAAGCACGCCGCTGTTGTAAAGGGCAAGAATAGCCTCAAAGCTTTTGTCTTGGCTGCTGACATCCGGAATAGAAGTAAAATCATTTATCTTTTCAAGATTTGAAAGCTCTACCGCTTTGCCCAAAAGCGAGGCCATTTCTTTTCTTGTTATAGCTCTTTCATAGCTGTCAAATTCACCGCTTGTGATAATTCCTCTCTCAAGAGCATACCCCACATATATATCATACCACCGTTCTCCCTGCAAAAACTCTCCGGTTTTACCGTAGTAAATATTGTGCAGCCTCGCCGCTATAGTCACAGCCTCAGCCACAGTCATGCTTCCGTTGGCATAAAATGTGCCGTCTTCATTCCCCTTCATAAGGTTATATTCATAGGCCTTTTGCGCGTATTTAGAATACCATTGATCGGAAACATCCGAAAAGACACTGCTGTTATATCGGTTCAATTGTTTAAAATTTCCAAAGCTGCCGCTTACATAAACAGGCTTGTCATCTTCGCCAGCAAGCAACATGCGAAGGCCAGGCCAGTTATATCCCCAAAGTTCCCCGGTTTCCAAAAACTCTGAGATATCATTATCACTTAACGCAAGGATATAATCGCTGCCAAGGCTGAACCAGAACATTCCTCCCCACTTGTCATCAGGTATATTATCTATGCTTTTATATCCTATATCATCTTTCGAGTAATAAAAATCAACCCTTCCACTGTAAAGCCCGCTTCCGGGCATTGAAAGACTCCCATCAACAGCAGAGGAACTGCCAACAGCAAATCTGTCTGCTGCAGTTGTGAAACCGCTTCCAAGATTATATGCATATCTCTCCGCTGTCAGAGAAGCTTGATATATATATCCGTCAAATTTTTTTATACTTACACTTACCTCAGCATTCTCCTTCGGTTTTACAACAGAAACGGAAATGTGCTTATCCTCGCCATTTATATGGGCCTCAAGCTCAAGCTGACCAATATAACCTGGAATAGTCATTGTTGCTTCATAACTGGCGCCTGAGCTATTAAGGGTCCCCAAAACCCCTTTCTCAAGAGTTTTTGTCTGATATCCTGCGGCAAGAACGCTGGATGTTACCGTTAAAAGAAATAATAAGGCGCACAAAGCCGAAGAAACACATCTTTTCATTTTACACACTCCTTCATATTAAACCCGTAACCATATTTAATATGATATTACATAATTTTACCAAATGTCAATTAATCTGTTGTAAACTTTATCCATATTTGCATAATAGTGCTGTGATATGCCAAAAAAACTATTGGTTTTCATTTACACAATTTGACCTCAGCAAAATGAAAGCGCATCCCTTCGGATGCGCTTTATAATTTAAAAATGTTATGTAACAAGATTAGGAATATAGTATGTTTCGATCCTGTATGTAGACCAGTTACGGCTGTCCTCCTCGATTGCCTGAGAATAATACTTGTCAAAATCAATAAGTCCGCTTGTATAATCTGTCCATACATCACGGTACTCCTTCACTTCGTCAAACACATTCAGATTGGCAAGCTCGGATTCATCCTTTTCAATATTATCAAGAAGTTCTATCATGTCTCGCTGCCATGAGTGCCTTGTTTCATGGATAATTGTGCCAACGGCTTCTTTCCATGAACACTCCTTAAGCTCGGTTACGCTTATAACTATTTCTGCGCCTGATTTATTGTAATAACCAAGGTTTGTTTCAGGAAGTTCCTCCGCTTTTACGGTAGAATCGGAACAGCCAAGAACATTGACAGATTCCCAATCGCATACTGCCTGCAAAATCTCCAGCTTTTTTTCTACAGTAAGCATCGGCCAATTATCATCGTTTAAATAATTTGAAAGATACTCGATATAGTCAGCCTCATCGGGAAGCGCCGCCTTTATCTCTTGATAAGCGGGGGTCGCCTCAGCTTCAAAATTAGGCAGGTATCCAGCCGAAAAAGCAAAGTACACCGCGCCTATAACCAAACCTGCAAATGCCGCACATAAAGAAAAAGCAAGCTTCTTTCTTTGTAAAAACTTTGCCGCTTTTTTCTCGGAAATACTCTTAATATAATACAGCCCTTCTCCCCCATCGCGCTGCATATATGTTTCTCCACGGCACTCTACAATGCTGCCATCGCAGGCATGGTCGTCAAGGATATCATAGATTTCTTCCATAACAGGATGGTCCGGCCATAGCTCTTCAATTTTCCACCCGAAAATCGACTTTCTGATTCTGGCCCCCTTGGGAATGCTTCCCCCATCTTCCGTATAGGCCACATACTCCTGCCCGTCAAGGCAAATAAGGAAGAATAAAATTTCTGCCGAAAGCTTTTCACCTGTAACCCTAATAAGAGTTTGTGGGGAAAGTATTTTATTCATTGACCCCACCTCCCAGATGTTTTTCGGATACTTTTATCCAATATAATTTTAGCATAGACTGATCCTCAAAACAAGTAAACTGTCTGTTAAACAATACGTATTTTAATGGAAATATTATGCATTAGCTTCTGTTTTCCCGATATTCTGTCCGTCAGGTTGTATCCTCAGATATCACCTTTTCATCCAGAAACTTTAAAAATGTTGAAAGTTTCTCACCCTGTGCCCTCCATGCAGTTCCCCCATTATTTAAGCGCATCGACAATAGCATCAATATTTGCCTTGAAAGCTTCTATATATCCGCCGTAGCCGGAAGCCTCGTCTCCAAGGGAATCAGAATAAAGCTTTCCGCCTATTGATGTTTCAAATCCCTTTTCCCTGACAGATGCCTCAAGGTCTTCTATATTTTTCTCAGGCAATGTAGACTCGGCGAAGATTGCCTTTATCCTGTTCTCTGCTATAAAGCCGGCAAGTGTACTTACATCAGCTGTTCGCACCTCGTCATTAGTGCTTATACCCAAAAGACTCTTAACCTCAAAACCATAAGCCCTGCAGAAGTATCTGAAGGCATCATAATCGGTAACAAGAATCCTAT
Organism: Clostridiaceae bacterium; assembly: GCA_034926865.1. Lineage (GTDB taxonomy): Bacteria > Bacillota > Clostridia > Oscillospirales > Butyricicoccaceae > RGIG1902. Next base: position 29,279 of record JAYFQP010000021.1, on the reverse strand, counting down.
GCTCTTCCCCTATCCCAGACACCCTTGATTTTATGTATTCTTCAAGTTCATTCAATTCTTCAAGATATTTGTTTAGATTTTTGCTATATGTTTCTCCACCATGCGGATCAAGAAGAATGAGCCTATTTGCTATATAAACTGCCGCCTGTTTCCACAAAGATACGTCGAACCAGACATGTGGATCATACTGCCCTGAGCCTGGCTGGCATTCAAGAAACATATTCTTATCAATTCCGTCCTCAATACATATAACAGCCTTTCCTTCCCTTTCAAAAGAATCAAGCATCTCTCCCATGCGCTCTTCAAGACAAAATCCGTTACAGATTATCAAATCTGCATTTTGAAGCAAATAAACATCCTCGGCACTTGCCTGATAAAGATGGGGATCTATTCCCGGCCCCATAAGAAACTCCACCTGTATTCTTTCTCCTGCAATATTTTCTGTTAAATCCCATAACAATGTTGTGGTGGCGATGGCAGTAAGTTCGTTATCCTCAGCATAGCCCTTCTGAGGAAGCCCGACAGCTGACAAAAACAAGGTCAGCGCAACAGCTATAAGCACAGGAATCTTTCTTCTGATAAAATATGTAATAGATACCACTCCCATTCCAAAGTTACAAAACGCGCAAATACCTGCAAAGCGGAAAAACCGCATTTAGCCCCGTGTACCTGCGTACCTCTGCGCCCATATCATTCCTATGCATTTGATACTAAAGGGGTTACCGATCACGAATGTTTCGCCAATTTTGCAACATATACTCCTTCACTGATTTTAAGTGAAGTACAAAAATTTTGCTGTCATCAGGCAATGGCTTGTTTTTTATTACCGGCTAAGTTAGCTATGGCTAACTTAGCCGGATTTTATTAGGGCGCAATATGCGCCCTTTAATTGATTATACCAGTGTTGTGCCTATTTTTAAACTGTAATCATAGTTTAAAGCTGCGAACCGTATTATTGCAGATCCATTTTGTACTTACAACTATAAATTTCGTTGTGATTCTCAGATAAGCATATATGCACCTTTTGCTCTATTTCCACATACTAAGATGATAATGTCTCTGTTTGATTTCCCATGACTTATCCCCTATTTACTCAATGTCTATGCTGCTACGGTTTTTTCTATGAAGGCCTTTGTAATAACTAGAAAACACACAACGCATAAAAAATCTCCGCACCTGATAAATGGTGCGGAGATTTGCAGAAACCCCTCTTTTCAATGGTAAACAGTAAAACCTTAGATGCGCGCCAACAGGATGAAGTTCAAAATGAACAGCCCTGTGCTGACCCAAAGAATCGGGTGTATATCCTTTGCCTTGCCGCGCAGGCACTTTACGAGGCAGTAAGCAATGAAGCCTGTGGCAATGCCGTAAGAAATGCTGTAGCAGAAAGCCATAAAGATGCCTGCAAAGAATGCGGGGATAGCTTCTTCAAGCTCACGCCATTTAATGTCGGCAAAGGATGCAAGCATCATCACGCCGACAAGTATAAGCGCGGGAGCTGTAGCCTGTGAAGGAACAATACCGACAACCGGTGCAAGGAATATGCTGAGAAGGAACATAACAGCTGTTACAAGGGATGTAAGGCCTGTACGTCCGCCAGCACCGATCCCTGCAGCGCTCTCTACATATGTAGTTGTATTGGATGTTCCGAATACAGCGCCGATAGATGTAGCTATTGAGTCGGCAAAGAGAGCCTTATCCATCTTGGACTTGAAGCCGCTGGAGTTCTCCATCATCTTCTGATCTTCTTCGCTGAAGATGCCTGTATGACGGCCTGTTCCTATAAATGTACCGATAGTATCAAATGTATCGGAAAGGCTAAAAGCAAAGATGGTCATCAGCACAAGAGGAATCTTTGAAGAATCACTGAACAGCGAGAGCAGACCTTCAGACCCAAAAGCCGCGCCAAAGGTAGTTTTAAGCTCAGAGAATGACTTGCCGACGTTGGAAGCGACACCTATCTGGCTAACATCAACAATGCCCATTAAGATTCCTATTATTGTAGAAGCTATGATGCTGATGAAAATAGCACCTGGAACCTTTTTAACTAAAAGAACTATCATGAGCACAAGTGTAATAACAGAAAGAAGTACAGGCAACGTATTAAATGTAGACAGCGAAGGAACAATTGCTCCGCCAGTGACCATAGTCTGACTGTCAAGTATGGTATATTTGCCGGGGTCAGCAGTAAAGGTTAGCAGGCCGGCATTTTTTATGCCGATATAAGCAACAAAGATGCCGATGCCGCCGCCAATAGCATGCTGAAGGCTTGAAGGGATGGCTTTGATGATAGACTTACGTATTTTTGTTACGGTGATGATGACGTTGATTACACCGCAAAGAAATACCATGGCAAGAGCCTGCTGCCACTTGAAGCCAAGACCGAAGCATACTGTGTACGTGAAAAAAGCATTAAGTCCCATTCCGGGAGCCTGTGCATAGGGGACGTTTGCGAAAAGTGCCATTACGAGAGTTCCGGCAGCAGAGGCAAAAATTGTGGCAAGGAAAACTGCGCCGTGAGGCATACCTGTCTGCTCAAGCATATCAGGGTTGACAAACAGGATATAAGCCATTGCGAAAAACGTAGTAAGACCGGCCAATATCTCAGTTGAGACCTTTGTACCGTTCTCCTTAAGCTTGAAGTAATTTTCCATTGTTTAATCTCCTTACAATTTTATATTCAAAGAGGTTCCGACTGCTCATCAAGCGCTTTTTTTACCGATAGACAAAACGCCGTTCAGAACGATTCCGACAATAGAAGCTGTGGCTATAGCGGGAAGCTGCATTCCAAAGAATGGTATCATGCCGCCTGCAAAGCCGTAATTGCCGCCGAGGCCGATGATAATAATAACAGCTATAACTGCAAGATTTCTTGCGTCAAACATATCTACGTTCTTATTGATCATTATCGCAATGCCCTGTGCGGCAATTACACCGAACAGAAAAATGCAAGCACCGTTAATGACCGCGCTGGGAACTGTATTTATAAGGTTTGAAAGAGGCGAAACAAACGAAAGAACCATTGACATGATGGCTGCTGCTCCAAGCATGCGAACCGAAAAGTTCTTTGTGATGGCCATTGTCGAAATGTTCTCACCATAGTTTGTGCCGGCAGGGCCGCCAAACAACGATGCCACGATATCTCCAAGTCCGTCGCCTATAAGGTTAAGGCCGAGCTTTTCCGCAATCTTGTATTCCTTCTTACCCTTTTTCTTGGCCAGATCGTTGACATAGATGTCAAGCTGGAAAAGATGCGCCGTAGACTCAGGAATAGTGGCTATAGCTATAGGCATAATAGCCAGAACCGCTGCAAGGTTAGGCACAGGAAGTGTAAAGTGTGGAGCCGTTATGATTGGGCCAGAAAATATCGTAGAAAAGTCAACAAGGCCCAACGGAATACTGACCGCATATCCCACGAGTATACCGAATAAGATTGGAAGCTGACTGAAGAATCCCTTAAGATATACTGAGAACAGCAGTGTAGCCACAAGAGTAATAAGAGCTACTATCCACATCTGGTTGCTCATTGCCGCGAGTGTGCCGCTGGCGGAATCATAACCAACAGCCTGTGTCATGGCTGTTCCCGCAAGGGAAATACCTATGACAAGGGCAATAGATCCTGTGATAGTCGGGGGAAGGACCTTTTCTATCTTATCCATGCCAAAACGACGCACAACGAGCCCCGCTACAATCGAAACAAGACCAGAGCAAATTATGCCAAACTGAGCTTGTCCAATCAAAGTGTCGGAAACCGTCTGGCCGAAAGTGGCGCCTGTTATACCTACGATGGCAGTAATATACGAAAAGCTTGAACCGTAATAAAGCGGTATCTGCCCCTTAGTAATCAGAAGGAAGCACAGTGTCGCCAAACCGCTGGCGAAGATTGTTGTGGAAACGTGAAAACCAGTGAGCAGCGCCACAGTCACAGTAGCCGGGAACATTACCAGCACCTGTTGGAATGCGAAAGCTATCAGCTTACCCAGTGAAGGTGACTCATCAGGTAAGTAGCCCAAAGGCCCTTTGCTCTTTTCCTCTTTTAACATTTGCATCAGCCTCTCTTGTAAATTTTCTGAAAATAATGACCTATCCAATAATATACCATGAAACGATAAAATGCAACAATTTTTCTCCTTTTGGCACTTCAGGCCGGCTATAAAAACCATGATTTCGCAAGCTGTATATCGGTGTGACGTCAGCACCAGATTAAGCCAAAATACTATAAATGTTTACCAAAGAACCAAGTACATGCCTGTTAGCATATTCTTTTAATATTGAAAGGAGCAAACATATGTTTAACGGAAAACAGCTTAAGAAATTATATCAAACGCCGCTTAACGCCAAAGTCAACGGATCAACTTCCGATATTCACAACGTCAAGGCGGATACACACTGCATAGAAAAACAGCTTCTTTTATATTTCCAACAGCAAAAAGTATATGCTCCTCTATCTGCCCGGCCACGCTTTTTCAAATACTCCAAGCGAGTTGCCTCCTCACTGCCAAAAAGAGATTCAAAAAACAGTCATAAGAACTTCGTATAATCCTGTACTGCGCTGCCATGCTGCATATGCAAACCCTCATACAGCAATAAAAAAGCTTAGCTATTTTATATGTAAATCCAGTAATACCCGATTTAAATAAAAGTTCTAATTAATAATATTACAAGTTCAAATCAGACAAAACCCTCAAAACAGAATGGAAGTTTTTACAAAACGAAGCTTGCTATATCGCCCAAAAAGCCGATACAGACATGGAATATGTGCCGCATGGTTAATTTTCTGCTGCACACACCTTATATACAAATGGACGCAGTGTAATAAAATCAAATAAAAAAGAAGCATTATTTATGCCAAGAGGAGACAGCACTGGCCCTATGGGAATGGGCTCTATGACAGGACGCGGAGCAGGTTATTGCAGCAATTTTAATTCTTCGGGAGATGAAAATCAGTTTAAGCCTGCAAGGGGACTTGGCCTCGGCCTTGGACGCGGACGCAGAAACATGTATAACCGAATGGGCATGCGCGGCGCCGGACGATGCGGCGCTTTTGCGTACAAAAGAACAAGTTTTGATGCAGCTGATGAAAAAACCTTTTTAAACAATGCGCGGAATTCCTTGAAAACCAACTGCTGCACGTAAAAATGCGGCTTTCTATCATTAACAAAGCAGAAGAATAATCTCAAAGCTATCGACTATCAAGGGGAAACGGCAATAACCTATGTCATTTTCCCTTGATGATTTCACCATTTAGTAAGCTGCTATTTTCGCCAAAATACCCAAAAAGCGAAATTCCTATTTAATTAAAGCCGTGCCATAATAATTTGGTATGCTTTATTAACAAGCTTATATCTATTATCGTTTATTGACACATTCCGATAATAACGGTAAACTTAAATTATATTGGATTGTTGATTTTATTCAGCGCAAAGCTGCTTTTAAGTGTAACAGAATGGAGATATATTATGGCCAGACCGACAAAATGGAGAAGAATCGAAAACGTTCCGGCTATCGCCTACTTTGTGCCATCTGATAAGGAAGCTCCTGAAATTTCCGAAAACATACTCAAGCTTGAAGAACTTGAGGCAATCCGACTCAAAGATCTCGAAGGTCTTGAACAAGGAGAATGTGCTGATCGAATGGAGGTATCCCGCCCGACCTTTCAGCGTATTCTGCTGTCAGCACGGGAGAAAGTTGCCGATAGTCTGATAAAGGGAAAAACTATTCATATTGAAGGTGGAAACTTCACCCGGAACATATGCCCTGTCAAGTGCATTGAGTGTGGGAAAGAATGGATGGAGAGTTTTGAGGTCATCAATTCGATCAAGGACGGCAGTTATGTATGCCCTCACTGCGGCTCCAAAAACATCGTATGCGGAAATTCCTGCCGGGGAAAACTCGGGTGCGGGAATTGTTGGAGGCATGGCAGGCATGACCGATGATAAAATAAAACAAACGAAACCGGATCTTAAGTTTTCTTTTGATCCGGTTTTTTATTTTCAGGCAGATTAATTATTGACATATGCCCGTAACAATATTACAATAATTATTATGGGCATAAGCTCATAATAATTATGATAAGGTAATCTATATGTGGTTGATTTTTGCACTCCTAACTACTTTTTCATGGGCTTTTGCAGACTTATTCTATAAAAAAGGCGCTGTACGCGAAGACAATGAAAGCCATATCAAAACTATAATAATGGTCGGATTGGTAATGGGAATCCATGGCTTTATTTATATGCTGGTCAAGGATGTCGCTTTTTCTCCGCTCTATCTTCTAACCTATTTTCCTGTTTCATTAATGTATATCCTATCTATGGCGATTGGATATTTCGGTCTCAGATACATTCAATTATCTATCTCTTCCCCTATTCAGAATTCCTCAGGTGCGGTCACATCCGTTCTGATTTTCATTTTTTATGCTCATTCGCTCAGTCTTTTGGAAGCAGCTTCTATTGTTATCATTACCTTCGGTATCATTGCACTTGCTGTAGTTGAAAAGCGCAGCTCTGACAGCACGGTCATATTAAGCGAAAACAGCAAAAAATATCATAGCGGTTTTATCGCGATAACCTTTCCCATTTTATATTGTTTTATTGATGGATTAGGTACTTTTGCCGACGCCGTTTACCTCGATGAATTATCTCTAATAGGAGAAGATCAAGCCCTTTTAGCCTATGAGTTTACGTTCCTAATCTGTGCTGCAATCGCTTTTTCTTTTTTGAGACTGCATAAAAAGAAGTTTTGCCTGCTTGAAGAAAAGGACAGAGGCACTGCCGCTGTTTTTGAGACTGCAGGGCAATTTTTCTATGTTTATACAATGGCCAGAAATGCGATAATCGCGGCCCCTCTTATAGCTTCATACAGCGTTTTTTCCGTACTTCTTTCACGAATATTTCTGAGAGAAAAGCTGACTGATAAACAATACATGATTGTTTCGGCAGTAATGGCTGGTATTGCAATGCTTGCGCTGTCGGAAGCGCTATAAAAAGACAGATATAATAACAGCAAAGGAAGTAATCGGGATGTTTTGGGGATCATTCACTGACAAGGTAATTTACCATTATGTGCCAAAGAAATGCCGGAAGCATGCCTGATGCAGATGAAGAAGGCTCAAGCGAAGATCCTGACTGCGGAGACTCACTCACCTTATATATTAAGGTAAAAAACAATGTAATTGAAGAAATAAGTTTCCTCGTATTCGGATATGTTGCCGCTATCGCAGCAAGCAGCATGACAACCGAGCTTGTAAAATGAAAATCTTTGGAGGAAGCTTTTGATCTTACTGATGAAGATATCACACAAGCGCTTGGCGGATTGCCTGATAATAAAATACACTGCTCTGCCCTTGAGGCCACAGCCCTAAAAAATGCAATCATAAGCTATCGCAGTAAAACCATTCTTGGCATATCTTAATACCCTAAAACCCGTTCTAATCCGGTTTTACGCTCTACAATTACAGTAACAAAAACATCGATTATTTTATTAAAACGGAGGTTACGCATATGAAAAAAGTAGGAATAATTATTTGCTCCCGTTATCAAAACTGCGGTGGCGGTAAATGTCTCAGGGCCTTAAGGGAGCGCGTGGGCGCTTTTTCAATCTATCCGCCGGATGAAGAAGTTGAACTTGTAGGTTATTCGGGCTGCGGAGGATGTCCCGGCGGGAACATTGAATACGTGCCTGAGGAAATGATAAAAAACGGAGTTGATACAATACATTTAGCCACCGGATTTATCGTTGGTTATCCCCCGTGTTCATATATAAAAGAGTTTAAGGAATACATTGAAAGCCGCTATCACATAAATGTCGTCGTTGGCACTCACCCTATCCCTATGAAATATTTTAAAGAACATCAAAAACTGTCGTACTGGAAAGCAATGAATATCACTGAAATAGCCCCTGAGCTATTTAAAGACAGCGAATCAATAATGAAAGCTTACGACTAAGCCCCAAATACATACTTCCATTAAATTGAGGGCAGTAACTTCTAAAAAAGCAACCCTTATTGCCAAATCACCAGCAAAAGGCCATGTGCATGATTTTCTAGTTATAATGCTGACAGCTCTTATTTTATCAAAAGACAGGCTGAGCTGGGAGCATGGCCGTATGTCACCTCAGGAACAGAAGGTGCGATGAAAATCGTGAGTTGTTAATAAAGAAACGGAGAAAAAATATGAAATTAGCTATACCTGTTGAAAGCGAATCTCTGCAGGCCCCGGTTTGCGCTTCTTTCGGACGCACACCGTTTTATGCTCTATATGACACAGAAACCGACACTTGTGAGTTTCTGGATAATTCCGCCCTTTCAAGTCAGGGTGGCGCAGGGATAAAGGCAGCACAGACATTGGTGGATCACAGCGCCGAGGCAATCATTACTTATCGCTGCGGAGATAATGCCGCACAGGTATTGAACGCCGCTAAGATCGAAATATTCAAAGCTCAGGACGGCACAGTAATCGAAAATATAGATAAGTTTAAAAAAGCGGAGCTTTCCCCACTCTCCGAGATTCATTCAGGGCTTCATCACCACGGAGGTGGAATGGAATGAAAATTGCCGTGCTCAGCGGCAAAGGCGGCACGGGAAAAACCTTTGTATCAACAAGCATCGCATGCGTTGCTGATAAAGCGGTCTATGTTGATTGCGATGTAGAGGAGCCAAACGGTTATCTTTTCTTAAAACCAAAGCTATGCAAAAAGCACTCTGTTACAGTTACAGTGCCTGAAGTGGACATGCGAAAATGCACAGGCTGCAGAAAATGTGTAGATTTCTGCAAGTACAATGCTTTGGCTCTGCTTAAGGATCGGCTGATGATTTTTAATGAGATTTGCCATTCCTGCGGAGGATGTATGCTCTTATGCCCTGAAAAAGCGCTTACAAAAAAGCAAAGAGAAATCGGCTTTATTGAAGAAGGAATATCTGAAAATGTAACTGTTTTTACAGGCTGCCTTAATGCCGGCGAGGTATCTGGCGTTCCTATAATCAAAGCCCTTATTGAAGAACTGCCAAAAAGAGATACCGTAGTGATAGACTGTCCTCCCGGCAGTTCATGCATAGTTATGGAAAGCATAAGAGAAGCAGACTTCTGCGTTCTGGTAGCCGAACCCACGTTATTCGGCAAACACAATCTCGAAATGGTATATAACCTTGTAAAACTGTTTAACAAGCCTTTTGGGGTTATTCTCAACAAAAGCCTTTCCTCTGAAAATCCCTCTGAAAAGTTTTGCATAGAAAATAAGATCAGCATTCTAGCCTCGATTCCCTATGATGAAAAGCTGGGAAGGCTTAACTCTGAAGGTCTGGTTGCCGTGCGGGAAAGCCCCCTGTATCATAAACTCTTCAGCGATCTCCTTTACAATATTCAAAAGGAGGCACTGCAATGAAACAGCTTTTAATCCTCAGCGGCAAAGGCGGAACGGGAAAGACCACTGTAGCAGGGGCGTTCATTGCTCTCAGCCACGGCAAGGCCTTTGCCGATTGCGATGTTGATGCCCCTAACCTTCATCTTGTCATGCATGGGCTTACAATCGCCGAAAAAAACGACTATTACGGATTTGAAAAAGCGGAGATCGGCCGAGATAAATGCATCCATTGTGGATTATGTGAAGAAAGCTGCTGTTTTGACGCGATTAAAAACTTTTCTGTAGGAGAATTCGAGTGCGAAGGCTGCGGCGTTTGTGCGGAAATTTGTCCCGAAAATGCCATATCCATGAGGGAAAATATAACGGGCCAAATGATGCTTTATAAAGATAACCAAAAAGTTTTTTCCACCGCACATCTAAAAATTGGCAGCGGCGCTTCCGGCAAGTTGGTAACGGCGGTCAAACAACAGCTTAAAAAAGAGGCTTCAGGAGCTGATTTCTCAATAATAGACGGCTCTCCAAGGATCGGTTGCCCTGTTATCGCTTCAATAAGCGGAGTTGACTTTGTTTTGATTGTTTCTGAACCCACTATTTCAGGCATGCACGATATGAAACGCATTGTTGAAACATGCAGACATTTCGGAGTTCGATGTGCTGTATGTATCAATAAATATGACGTAAATACTGATGTGGCAGATGAAATAGAAGAATATTGCGAGAGCATGGCTTTACCCGTTGCGGGAAGAATCCCTTATGACGAAACTGTTGTTAAAGCAATTAACAAATGCCAGAGCATAGCAGAATATCCCAACAGCCCGGCAGGTATAGCGGTAAAAGCTGTATGGGATAATATTTCTGACATCTTACTTTCCAAATAATACTGATAAGCCACAAACATTAACCAAAGGAGAATATATATTATGAAAATTGCAATTGCATGTGAAGGTAAAGGCGTTACGGAGCATTTTGGGCATTGTGAGTCTTTTGCCATTTTTGAAACGCATGATAATAAAATCGTAAGCAAAACATCCATCCCTAACCCTGGACACCGACCCGGCTTTCTTCCTGTTTTTCTTTATGATAATGGTGTAAATGTTATTATATCCGGAGGCATGGGCGGAGGCGCTGTTGATATTTTCAACGAAAAAGGTATCGAGGTTATTACCGGAGCGTCGGGCGATGCAGAAACAGCCGCAAACAATTTTCTGCAGGGCAAGCTAAAATCAACAGGCTCGATTTGCCATGAGCATCAGCATGCTGACGAGTGTAAAGAATAACGCCTTGCTGCATCGTTCTTAAACCTCTCTTACTGATGCAAAGCTGCTATCTCTTTGTACACTGTCAATAGTGCTAAACCAAGCAGTATCAATTTTCGATAATTATAAAAACAAGCGATAGGGAAATCTTTGATTTCCCTATCGCTTGTTATATGCAATTCATTCTGCCTCAGTTGCTTTTTGCCGTAGCAATTATTACGCGAAGTCGCCCTCCCGCGTTGTATCCAAAATCATCAAAATATCCCCTTAAGGTATATTTATCTGTGTTGGCTATTGTGGAAATATTAGAAAGCGAATAAGAATCATCTATTTTTTCATAAACCTGTACATTATCGGCCATCAGGTACTTATTATTTCCATTCATGGCGTAAAGCTCGTTTACAGAATTAATGGAAACGCTTTTAAGGTTTTTTATACTGTCGATCGATCCGTCCTTATAGCGGAAAATCGCGCCGCCCTCGGAAACATTATAAAGTGTAGTCGCCGAGCTCAAAACACCTGATTGTCCGTTAATGATATACTCATAATAACTGTTAACGGTCATGCTCATATGATATTCTTGAGACTTTGTAATGAGGCCATATGCGTATAGATCCCCTGTCACATCGCTTAATATCAAACGGCTGATATCACCGTTTTTATCAAGGACATAGTAACGGACATCGCCGCTCTGAAGTGTAGCGCCGGCAAGCCTTGAAGGATATATCAAAGTGAAATTGCCGTTGGTGTTTGTGTCCAGTATCTCAATATCTTTCGAGAAACTTAAGCTCCCCATCATTGTAGCTTGTGAGTTCACATTTCCTCTTATAGACTTTTGATTTAGATATACAACCTTTGTTTTGCCTTCGCAGTAATTAACCGACACAAGGCTCCCAACCGAAGCTGAACCTGCATACTGCCGCACAGCGCCATCTGTACAGGCGACCTTGATGACATCTTCCGATACGACTTTTCCGTTATTATCGGTATAGCTTTGCATTTGCTTCTCTGTGACCACACCATAGTATATACCGCTTACATCACTGGCTTTAACCGCGTCTACGACTGTTCCGTTCATGCCAAGCAGCAATGTGATCGTATCCCCGGCAGAAAATCCGCCCATTGATGAAAGCTTATACGCGGCCTTAGATGTTCCTATGCTATAGCTGTTCCCAGCAACAGTAACCGATGACGGAGTGACGCTGCTCGGAGATACGGCAGTATAAGTTCCGCTGACCTTTTTGTCATATATCCAAACAGTTCTCAAATTTGTATTATAGTAATATACGTCATAAACTGAGGCGGAGGACAGCACATCCGTATCGCCATTTTTGTAAACCTCAGTATTTACAGACGAGAAAGGCAGGAGCGACTCCAAACTGTCACCCGATTCAAGAACAAAAGGCCCATTCATGTCGGCATAGACAAGCGAAGTATAATCAAGCTTCCCATCGCTGTTAAGTGTATATCCCAGGGTGTTTGCGTAAACGGTACCGTTTTTAGCAGCAGTATTCATAAGATTATAAAAAATCATTACGCAGTCGCTGCGCAAAACAACCTGACCCTGTGCTTTTGTGATTCCGTCGCCCAAACCCAATGCTTTAAACTTTGCAAGCTGTGCTGACGGATATGTACCTGTCAGGCTTTCCTCAGTATATCCCAATAGGCGAAGTAACGCGGTTGCCGCTTCTTCCAATGTTATTGTATTGTCGGGACGAAAGCTTCCGTCCGCATAGCCCATAAACCAGCCATTATCTACAGCTACTTTTATATATCCCACGGCCCAATGGCTTTGCTTTAAATCTCTGTATAATAATAAATTGGTGTTCTTCCCCACATCATTCTTATAAATAGAAGCTGCCACCATCATCTTTGCAAACTCTGCCCGTGTAACATTGCCTGAAAGCTTCATATCGCCGTTTTCGTCGCCGTTCATGATTCCAAGAGCTCGAACGGTTTGTTCCTCTGTGGCAGCCGGGGTATCCTGCGCTTGCACAACAGCAAAGGCTGAGAGCAGAGAAAGCATCAGGCAAAGCAGAACAAAAACAGAAAGTATTCTTTTTTTCATCACAGTTCTCCTTAAAAATTTGTTTCCGGCAAAATCCATGCTGAATAATCATTGAGGTCTATGCTGCTACTTTGAGATTACATCATCTGTTTTTGATAGACCGCTGACGATTTCAACATACTTGCCATCTGTGATCCCAACCTCAACATCCTTTAAAACCGTTTTGCCGTTTTCGAGGACTTCAATTTGATTCTCGTTAATCAAGTAAGATTTAGGAACAAGAATACAGTTTTCTTTTGATTTTATAAGAATGGAGACATCTACATTCATGCCATCCTTCAAGCCATCCTGCCTCTCCAGTGAGATTTTTACAGTATAGTAGGTAACGCCGTTTGTGACGGTTCCGCTGTCGCTGATCTCTTTAACTGTCCCGCTGTAAACCATACTGTTTGTGTCAGCGGTGAGCGTAATGTCAGCGTTTTGCCCAACCGATACCTTGGAGATATACTTCTCATCGATATCGGCCTTGACATTTATGGTGTCTCCGCTGGAAATAATAGCTAAAGTCGATGCTGCTGTGGCAAGCTCGCTTTCTTTAACATTTCTCTCCAAAATGGTGCCGTTTACGGGCGCTTTAATCGTATAATGGTCAAGCTGTGCCTTGAGCTGTTTCAATGTCTCTTCTGCATTGCTGACACTTAGCCTTGCATTTGTCACAGCGTTTGTAACTTCGTCATTTTTTATGATAAGAACTATAGACCCGCTCGATACGACGCTCCCCGTCGTAGCATTTACAGATGTAATCAGGCCTGTCCCCGTTGAATAAACAGCATCATCCGTCATGTATTCGATTGTCCCTTCCATAATTGGGGCGACACCGTTAATCATGGCTGTGGCCTTTTCTGCGCTGCTGAGAGCGCCGGGATTATTAAAGGAGATTTCAACATATGTTCCCGTCTGCCGCCCGGGAAACACTGTGCTTTGCTCATAAATCTTTGTAACCGTTCCGCTGATTGCCATATTGTCGCCATATACTGTTATTTCCGCGGCAGAACCCAGCCGGATATTTCCGATATCAGCATATGCAAGCTTTAGTTTCAGATGTGCACTGTCAACAACCTGTGCGATTTTACTGCCCGTAGTTACATAATCGCCTGTCTTGCAATAAACCTCGGCGATCATCCCCGACAAATAGGATTTGACCGTCAAATCATCCGCTGCCTTTACAGCTTGGTTATATGCAGTATTAACTGCGTTCAGATTTATCTGCGCGCTGGAAATCCTGTCTGAAATATCTGTATGATCTATGGTATAAAGGATTTGCCCTTCTTCTACCTGATCTCCAACATTAAAGCTGCAGCTTGTGATTCGGCCCCCGACTGTTGAGCTAATAGCATAATCATCGGAATAAAACACAGTCCCGCTTTCTTCAACCATATCCTGTATATCTCCTATGGATGGATGCTCGGTTTTCACCGAGACGTTGGCACAGGAAGATAAAAGGCTTGCTAAAGTAAATATCAATGCTAATAATAAATAGACTTTTCTTTTCATTTGCAGTATTCTCCCAAAAATTATTCCACGCTCTTGAGCGCTCCCAGCATATCAATCTTCCCCATCTGCCTCCCCAGCATCAGATTTACAAGCAGTGCAAACACAAGAGTCAAAGCTCCGGATATCAAATATGAAAGCGGTTTTACGAAAGTCTGAATACTCATCATATCGATTGAGCTTAATATCATCCCAGTAAGTATAAAACCTGGAGCTGCGCCCAGCAAAACGCCAATAACCGCAAAAACTATATTCTCCGTAAGCACAAGCTGTTTGATTTCCCCATCATAAAAGCCCAAGACCATTAAAGTGGCAAGGCTTCGTATCTGTTCAAAAAAGCTCACGACACCTAAATTATAAAGTACTACAAAAGCCAGCAGGCCACCGAACACTATAAGGATGGCTACGATAGATACAATGCTCATCACACTGTTTCTTGACGCCTTCATCGCGCTGCTTTTATCCTGGATATTTTCAATAAAGTCAAAACCATTAAGTCGTTTTGCCAATACATCAGGATCATCCGTCTTAAGATATAAAGTTGTTGGCGTAAACCCCTTCCCTATGCTCCTCCAGAAGGTTCGTCCTACATAGGCACCCTTAATACCCTTAATAATACTTGACACCCTCAGATCGTAATACTTGTTGTCCCCATAGAATTTTGCTTTAATTGTATCATCGACAGAAACTCCCAATGAATCAGCTATTTTTTTATCGAGGATAACTCCGTCAGACGGAAGCATTGTTACCGATGGGCCATATGCATCAATAAGCTTAAGGCTTATCACATCGTCAGTTATCGTAACATATGAGGTGTACTGGCTGCTCGAGGCATAAAGCTTAACCCCCGTTGCCATCTCGGCCTGGACCTCCGTTACGCCATTTATGTTTTCTATATGCTTGTATTGGTTTTCCGTCACTGTACTGTCAAGCGTGACAAGCAGATCGAATTTCTGCGCTTTATCGTCAAGAATATTCAAATAGTTATTAATTGAATCCATTATTCCCATTGCTGTCATTATCAGGGCCATGCAGCTTGATATCCCGATAATACATATTGCCATTCTCATCTTTTTTCGAAATATATTTCTTGCTATATATTTCTGAGTGAATCCGAACCGGTTCCATAGCAGGGGCATTCTTTCAAGGAAGTTCTTTCCCGCTTCTTTCTGGGCCTTCGGACGCATACACGCAGACGGCATTTCCTTCAGCTCTCTCCGTGTTACAACGAAAGCTGTTCCAAGACAAATCGCGCAAGTTGCGGCATAGGCAGTAAATATCGCAAACTTGTCATGAACCAACTGAAATGAAGGCAGGTCCTGCAATCCGTAGATCGTCCGAATAATGAAAAGCGTAAACAATTTGGTTGGCAGAAGCCCAAGAAGAAAGCCTATATTGACCACCAAAACGGCGTACATAAGATAATAAAGGGTTATTTTGGAATCATCATACCCAAGTGCCTTGAAAGTCCCTATGGATAAACGGGCGTTTTCAACAAGCCGACTCATGGTGCTGAACATAATAAGAGCGGCAATCGCAAAAAAAATCAGAGGAAAGACCAAAATGATTGTCTTTATGCTGTTAGATATACTGAGTATATTATAGGCATTCATATTGTCTTTAAGGGCTACGACATTGATTACTCTCGTGCCGAGGGCATCATTAACGCCACTTCTGATCTCGTTTTCATCATGGGTTTCTGTTGTTGTAATACAAATTTGATTGTATACATTCTTGCCAAAGACTGCCGACACCGCTTCTTCCGGAATATATGCAAAGCCGTGGCGGGACGGATTAGGCATCAGGCTTTTAGAATCGATGTTATAAATACACTCAGGATCTTGCACAAGCGCGCATATGGTCATTTTTAAAAACTGATCCGTGCCCGGTATTTTCATTTCATAGCGATCACCAACCTGAAGGCCCTGTGCATCTGCAAACACTTTGCCTAGCATCATCTCATTGTTTGCTTCAGGCAATTTGCCCTCCAGGAGTTTTGGGATATTAATGTTTATCTCCCCCGGCACCGCATATATGAGCAGCGTAATGTCGCTGTTGTATCGATTTTCTGCTGTGAACATAACCCTGGGCTGTACCTCTTCAACGCCCTCTATCTTGAGAAGCTTAGTACAATCGTTTTTCGTCAGATTCTGCCCTGTAATCCAATAGTCTGCTGCATTTTGTTTTTCATAGTACTGGCTGGTAATGAGGTCAACATTATAAGACAGATCTGCAAAGCCGACATAAAGCATAACAGCCACTAGAGTAATGATAATGACAGATATCAGCCTGGTTGCCGTATACAAAGTGTCTCTACGGAAGTTTCTCCAAAACATGCTACCACTCCAATTCGTATATTGGAATCGGCTTTTTATTTATCTGATAATCCTCTATCTGTCCGCTTTTCATATATATAAGGATATCAGCCGTAGGTGCCAAGGCGCTGTTATGGGTGACCACGATTACCGTTTTCCCGCTTTTTTTGCAAATATCATGCAGCATAGCCAAAATCGTTCTGCCTGTGTTATAGTCCAGAGCCCCTGTAGGTTCATCACACAAAAGAATATCCGGGTTTTTAGCAAGCGCACGAGCAATCGCCACGCGCTGCTGCTCTCCCCCTGAAAGCTGAGATGGGAAATTATTAAGCCTGTCTGAAAGACCTACCATATCAAGTATTTCTCTGGCATCAAGCGGGTCTTTGCAAATCTGACTTGCAAGCTCAACATTTTCTATAACCGAGAGATTTGGCATCAGGTTATAAAACTGGAAAACGAACCCCACTGTATCACGGCGATATTTGGTAAGCTGCCTTTTATTATACTGAGCTATATTCTGGCCGAAAACGTTGACAGTTCCTGCCGTAGGCTGATCCATGCCCCCAAGTGTATTCAAAACGGTGGATTTACCGGCCCCGCTGGCTCCCAGAATAATCGTATATGCTCCTTTAGGAACTTCAAAGCTGATACCATCAACTGCGGTTATTTTTGTTCCGCCCATTGTATATTCACGCACCATATCAATTACCTGAATTGTTTCGTCCAAAATAAGCCGCCTCTCTGAAGAAAAGTAATTTGCTGTTCGCTTGTTTGTATCTTATGTGAATGCGTTTTCTCAACATTAAGTTGACCTTGCATCACTATTGAATTATAATGTACACAGTGTTGGAATTCAACCAGCAGTTTTTAGCAACTTGTATTATCAACTACATAATTGCTATGATTGTTGGAAAACACAAAAAACTTTAAGGCCGTGTAGTCTATGAAAACTGAAAAAATTGACCGAAGAGTAAAATATACAAAGTCGTTACTTAAAGATAGTCTGATAAAGCTGATGCAGACAAATCCGATTTCAAAAATCTCTGTAAAAATGCTGTGTGAGGATGCTGATATTAACAGAAGCACATTCTATTCACATTTTGATGATCAATATGATCTTCTCCGCTGGATCGAGCACGGTGTAATTGCAGATTTTAACGCCTATATCAATGAGCATATGCTTAGGCGTGAAACCAAAACAACCATACTTATTCTGAAACAGCTTCTTGATTATGCCGCCGAGGATATAGACCTTTTCAAAGTCTTATTAAGCAACAACGGTGATACAGAATTTCATGAAGATTTAATGTCCCTAGTTCAGGGCAAGCTTATTTCAGATCTTCGGGCGGAAAAGAACCTCAGTGAACGAAGTGCTGAATATCTAAAAATATTTGTGCTTGCAACAGCGCTGCAAATAGTGCAGAAGTGGCTGCAGGATGGCATGATTGAATCAAATCAGGAAATAGCAGAGCTTATTTCAAATCTTCTTTTCAGCGGGATGTCTTACTATTTCTAAAGAAAATTGCAAAATGCTCATAAATCATTGCCAGATGTCCAAAATAGCTGCAAACTCTACGGAGCGTTCCTTGTTTTCTTTATTATTATAAGTTATGCTTATTATCAGGAAGCATTTTCATCCGAAAAAGGAGCGATATTTAATGGATAACAAGAAAATTTTAAAAAATCTATATAAAGACAGAGTTGTTACAGGCGGTATATTTTGCATCAAGTGTCAGGCTAGCGGACGCACATGGGTGAAGTCCACAAGAGACCTTAACGGCCAGCTCAGCAGATTTCAGTTTGCCATTTCAACCAATTTTTGCCCGGAACCGGGAATGCGCGAGGAATGGGCCAAATATGGCGCTGAGTCTTTTTCATTCACTGTTCTTGATGAAATCGAAAAGGGAAAAACCCAAACCGATAAAGAATTTGCGGATGATGTAGATGCTTTACTGGAAATATGGCGTGAAAAACAGCCGACAGATGGAGGGATATAAGGAAAATGGAGCAAATAAGAATTGATAGGTTTTTGGATAAGGAAGGTAAAATCGTTCAGTTGCCACAAAAGAAGAAGATGCGCTATGCTGTTCTCGAATATTTGGCTGGTAAATTTCAGCTTAATCGGGATTATACTGAAAAGGAAGTCAACAACATCTGCACTGACTGGCACACATTCGGGGATTACTTTATCCTCCGGCGCGAACTTGTTGATTTCGGTCTTTTGAACCGTGAACGCGATGGCTCTCGTTACTGGAGAGTTCCTGTATCTCCTGAGCAAAGCGAGCTATAGGGCCCCACCCTTACTAAAGAAAGTTATTAATTAAAGCTTCGAACACAAAAACCCGTCTCTTAAGACGGGTTTTTTATATATCATTGCAAGGCTTAATTGTATGATTTTATTCAGGCATTCATAAACAGCTTGATGTCGTCTTCTGCCGTTCCGATTCCGGCAATTCCGAATTTTTCAACCAACACCTTGGCCACGTTTGGTGACAGGAACCCAGGAAGCGTTGGCCCGAGATGAATATTCTTCACGCCAAGGTACAAAAGCGCCAATAACACAATGACAGCCTTTTGCTCGTACCAGGCAATATTAAAAGCAATAGGCAGTTTATTAATATCATCAAGCCCAAAGACTTCCTTGAGCTTCAGCGCGATAACGGCAAGCGAATACGAGTCGTTGCACTGTCCTGCGTCCAAAACTCTGGGAATTCCTCCTATATCGCCAAGCTTCAGCTTATTATAACGATATTTAGCGCATCCTGCGGTAAGAATAACAGTATCCTTGGGAAGCTTTTCAGCAAACTCTGTATAATATTCTCTGGGCTTCATACGCCCGTCACATCCGGCCATAACAAAGAACTTTTTTATAGCTCCTGTTTTTACGGCGTCAACTATTTTGTCTGCAAGAGCCATCACTTGATTATGTGCGAATCCCCCTACAATCGATCCGGTTTCAATCTCATCTGGTGCAGGAATGGTCTTGGCAAGTGCTATAAGAGCGGAAAAATCTTTTTTCCCGTTTTCGTCGGCTTCTATATGCACGCAGCCGGGAAAGCCTGTTGAGCCGGTGGTAAAAATCCTACCTCTGACCTCTTCGCTTCTCGGGGGAACGATGCAGTTCGTTGTAAAAAGAATCGGGCCATGAAAGGGAATAAATTCTTCAAGCTGCTTCCACCATGAATTACCGTAGTTTCCAACAAAATTATCATACTTTTTAAAAGCAGGATAATAGTGGGCCGGGAGCATCTCGCTGTGAGTGTACACATCTACGCCGGTTCCCTTAGTCTGTTCCAAAAGCTGCTCCAGATCTGTCAGGTCATGGCCTGAAATCAGAATTGCGGGATTCTTCCTAACACCTATATTCACTTCTGTTATTTCAGGATTACCGAACCTGGAAGTATTAGCCTCGTCAAGAAGTGCCATTACTTTGACGCCGTATTCGCCGGTTTTCAATGTCAGTGCAACCAACTGGTCAGCAGTAAGTGAATCGTCAAGTGTTGCCGCCAGAGCTTCATAAATAAAGGCATTAATCGACAAATCCTCTTTGCCTATATTTTTTGCATGCTCGGCATAGGCCGCCATTCCCTTAAGACCATATGTGATCATTTCACGTAACGAGCGCACGTCTTCATTTTCTGTTGCGAGCACGCCAACCGATGCTGCTTTTTCCAACATAGAGGCTCTGGAACTTATCAGAAACGTTGCTGCATCATGTAGATCAACAAGACCGGAAGAGCTTCTGAGATCATCTCTGACAGCCATCATTTTCACAATCTGTTTTTCAATAGAGCCATCATCGAAATTTGCATTGGTGATGGTCATAAACAGGCTGCTAAGCACCTCGTAGTTTGTCTGACAAAGGTTTTTAATAACAAGTTTCCCTTTTACCACGATTTCTGAAATTCCCTTAAGGGTGTAAATCAAAAGGTCCTGAAGCTTCGCAACCTCTTCGTTCTTCCCGCAAACTCCCCTAACCATGCAGCCCTTTCCGCCTGCGGTTTCCTGACACTGGTAACAAAACATACTCATTAATTTTCCCTCCGTATTATTTAATCTTCAACGGGCTCAAATTCGTCCTTGCCTACAAAGCAAATTGGGCATTGCCAATTGTCAGGCAAATCTTCAAATGCCATGCCGGGGGCGATACCGTTATCGAGATCTCCCACCTCCGGATCATAAATATATCCACAAGGAATGCACCTGTACTTTTTCATTTAGTATTCTCCTCGATTTAATCATTGTTGGGGAGCCGGCGCCTTTACCACTATTAGCTCCAGGATCTCATCATCTAAATTTTTGACGTTCATTTTTGTTCGATATGGGATTTTAAGCAGCGTTCCGGCGTTATAATTATGAATTTCCTGTTCATCAAGACCGATGGAAAGTTTTCCTCTAACAACAGTCATATAAACGTTAGAATTAGAAAAGTGCTCGGGCAATCCCTCATCCTTATTGAATACCATATGAAGATAATGAAGATTCTCGTCAAACAAAACCCTTTCGACTGCTTTTTCATTTGAATTAGACAGCTTGTATTCTTTTTCAATCATGTGTATTCCCCCTATCAATCAAGAATTTTACCATCGGTTGAGATTGTAACTACTTGCCATGGGATAAATTTACCGCTGTTTTGAAGCGCTCTTTTAACCGCATTTTCCATCCCTCCACAGCACGGGACCTCCATTCTGACAACGGTAACGCTTTTTATGCTGTTGTTTTTTATGATCGCAGTCAACTTTTCGCTGTAATCTCCTTCATCCAGCTTAGGGCAGCCAATCAAGGTAACTTTATTCCTGATAAACCTGTTGTGAAAATCGCCGTAGGCATAAGCAGTACAGTCAGCGGCAATCAGAAGATTTGCATCAGCAAAATACTGGGCGTTTACCGGTGCGAGCTTTATTTGAACCGGCCACTGTGCAAGCTGGCTTTTGTTTTCGCCAATGCTTTGTTGTATAGCCTCATCCCCGTTTTCCCGGCGAATCATTTTCGACTGTGTCCCCGGGCATCCGCAGCCGAGAGGCTCTTTCTGTTTGCTAATCTTACTTTGTTTTACAGCTGCTTCATCGTATTCTTTTGCCTCACGTTCCTCAAAGCTGATTGCCCCAGTAGGGCAGGCCGGAAGGCAATCTCCCAGGCCGTCGCAATAGTCATCACGGAGGAGCTTTGCTTTTTCGTTCACCATCCCGATCGCCCCTTCATGGCAGGCTTTTGCACAAAGCGCGCATCCGTTGCATTTCTCTTCATCTATTTTGATAATTTTTCTAATCATATTTCACTTATTTTCCTCTCCAAGCTTTTCGCTTTTATTATTGTTGACTTTATGCTTTAAGTTTAATATGATTAAAGCAATACGTCTGTTGGAATTCCAACCAAAGAGGTTTTTATGAAAAAATATATTGACACTCTTAAAACTGTAAAATTATTCAAAGGAATTGCCGAAGCTGATCTCCTGCCGCTTCTGTCATGTCTTGCTGCGACAGTTAAAGCTTATGAAAAAGGCCAAACGGTATTTTTTAGCGGAGAAAGCATAAAAAGCTTCGGAATCGTTTTATCTGGTGAAGTTCAGGTCATACAGGAAGACTATTACGGAAACAGAAGCATTATCGGCAAAATGATTACCGGCAATTTATTTGGAGAATCATTTGCCTGCACAGAAACAAAATCGCTTCCGGTCAGTGTTGTCACATCGTCCGAAAGCGAGCTTCTTTTTATTGATTGCCGCAGGCTGGCTGTTCCGTGTGCAAGAGCTTGCGATTTTCACAGCAAGCTGATTCAAAACATGCTGAATATTGTCTCGATAAAAAATATTGAGCTTACTGAGAAAATTGAGTTTACCTCAAAACGCACAACACGCGAAAAACTTATTGCATATCTTTCAACAGAAGCAAAAAAGGCGGGAAGCAGTTGTTTCAGTATCCCTTTCAACCGGCAGGAGCTAGCCGATTACCTTTCCGTTGAGCGCAGCGCCATGTCTGCTGAGCTTTCAAAGCTCAGAGACGCTGGAACACTGAAATTTCAAAAAAATCGTTTCGAATTACTATAGTATTCTAGAGGATTGCCAAGTTTTTATTTGCGGTAATATACTCTACTTAACTTTTTTGAAGGGAAAGATTTTCTGATTCTAAACCTGAAACAACAGCATTAAAATATTTTATCTTTTTAATTAATCTTTGTGCTTAATGGCATTTGCAATCAACAGCAAGATCACAGCTCCGCCCGTTGCTACCAACAAGCTCCAAACATTAAAACCAGTGATTCCGTATCCGCCAATCATGTTCATAACAATGCCGCCGACAACACCGCCGACAACACCTACCAGAATATTCATTCCGGCACCCATCCTCTTGTTATTACCTGTCATCATGCTCGCTATCCATCCTGCAAGGGCGCCAATAATTACCCACCCAATAATTCCCATACTATTTATTCCTCCTAATAATTTTGCTTTGTGTAAATTATATTATTTACTTTTATATGAAAATTAAACCTATGTTTCTCCCTACTAAATGTAAATGCGGATAATTTAAATCAGTTCCAAACTAACCACACAAGTAAAACGTATTTTTATAAATAAAACCGCACCCATAAATAAACGGGTGCGGTCAATTCAAATAATCCATTGAATCAATAGGAGCCTGCAGATACTTTGGGCAGCGTAAAGTATACCGTTGTGCCTTCTCCCTCACGGCTTTTTATCCATATCTTACCACCGTGTGCGTCCACAATATGCTTACATATAAAGAGCCCAAGGCCTGTACCAGTGCCCCTGCGGAGGGGAGTATTCGCGCTGTCACGGCTTTTATAGCGCTCAAAAAGTAGAGGAATACGCTCGGGCGAGATGCCTTCACCATTATCGGCAACGGCGATCTCAATAAAATCGCCCCGTTCAGCAGCAGAGACAATGATCATTCCCTGTCTGGTATGACGAATGGCGTTTGCGATCAGATTTACCAGCACACGGGATATGCGATCGCCATCCGCCCAAACCTTAGAAAGATTTTCTGGAAGCTTTAAAGCCAATTTATTGTTGTTTTTATTTAAAATAGGATAATATGTGAATAAAGTTTTCTGAATCACTTCAGTTAGAGAACATTCTGAAAGAGCTAAAACCATGCTGTTTTCGTCAATTCGCGTTACATCCAAAATTTGCCCCACCATTAAAGACATCCGCTCCGCTTCGGATGTGATAAGCGTCATCATCTCAGCGACGCTGTCTTCTTGGGGCTGCTCCGAAAGCGCCGATTTGGCACTTTGAGCGTAACCTGATACAACGGTAAGCGGAGTTCTGAGTTCATGTGAAATGTTGGCTAAAAACTCGCTTTTCAGCTGGTTGACCCGCTCAAGCGCGGCGTTCTCTTCAGTGAGCTTCTCTCTCGCTTGTTCAAGCTCGCGCTGCTGCTCGTTATACAGCTTGAAATGCAAGTACATTGCCGCCCCCAGCGCGACACTTACAACAAAAAAGCAGGTTAAAACGCCCCAAAACGGATCAGGATTCGCCTTGAAATAATTCACTGTTTCAGGATGCTGGTGAACAAAACCACACAAAAAAGTATATATGAGCAGTTCCAGAGACGCAAGAAGCAGCGATTTTTTCCCCTCAAGCATAAAAATCGTGAATGCGACGGCGAAAACAAAAAAGGAAGTCATTCCGTATTTGTATCCCCCACAAGTAAAAAACATGGCAGGAAACAAGATTAGAAAAACACCGACTACAGTTATCATATAGGCGTTTTGATAGCGTCTTGTCCGAGTGGCATACGCAAGCAGCGCGCTTGCCAGAATGGCACCAAGCAGGCATAATAAAACATTCACCGGGCTTTTCGCAATAATGTGAAAGACAGTAAATGCCAGGCTGACCAGCGTGCCGGCTATTGCCAGCACGTTAAACAGCTTTACCCGTAGATCTAACTGTTGGCTGAAAAATATGTTTTTCAGCCATCTGAATAATTGCCGCATATAATACCAACTTTCTGATAGCATACCTTTTAAGCAAGCTGCTCAATCCAAAACACGCAATGAATTTTTATATAAGCAGTATACATGAAATATACACTAAAAACAAAAGTAAAGAAAATTTGATCTTTTTGCATCAGCCACGACAGCCCGTTAGATCTCCCTATCAGAAAATAATGCTATTGATAAAACAATAACAGCCTCCAGAATATATGAGGCTGTTATTTTAGAGTTTAAACGGATACTATTCTTTATCAGTTAATGGCCCAATTCCTTTCAGAACATCTTCGGCTTGTGAAAGAAACTCGTAAGGAACAAAAAATTTATAATCTCCTATTTGCCCTGTTCTCAGAGATAAACCAGCTCCCACCAGAGGCGTACAAGAGAACGGAATCTTATTGCTTTTTAGTATATCCGCCAGCATTTCTGCCCAGGGCGTTTTCTCTTGAATTAAGTAACAGATATCATTGTTGTTTTCTTTTCTTAATTTTACGCTTCCACAATTCGGACATATATCCCCGTTAACAACCAAATTGCATTTTTCACAATACATAATGATGCTCCATAAATAATTTTGATAAAGAAAGCTTTAACTGAACTTTTCACAAACCATCGAATATTCCACTGTTATCACATAAGAAGACGCATGGCTTACTGTTACCTAATTATACCAAATAACGTCTGCAAATTTCAACATTTATAAGAGCGTTTTACAAAAATAAGATACAAGATAAAGATATTGATCCGATCATCGATTTTACTGCAATCTTCTCTTTTCTTTTAATTAATTCTTTTAGAAGCAACAACTCTGCTAAAATGAAAATGAAAAAAATGATAACTCTAATTCAATAATATTATAGACTACCGCTTGCCTTTCCGCTTTTTCTGCATTGCCCATTCTCAATCCTCCAAATTACAGACGATTAAACTCTATGTGCACTGAAATGGTTTGATGTCAAATTTGAGGAGACATATGCAGAATGATCAAGAAACGATTTATTTTAAATACTGGTTAACTGTAAAAAAATCTTCCCACGGATCATTTTTCTCAACTCTCAGAAGCGCGTTCGACATATCTACACCGTTGGGGGCTACCGTGTCAAGTTCGTCCCAAGCAATAGGCATAGACACTTTTGCCCCCACCCTTGCCCTTATAGAATAAGGGGCAATGCTGGTTGCGCCCCTTCCGTTTCGAATCCAATCGATGAATATCTTATCTGTCCGCTTTGTTTTTCTGATATTGCTCGTATAACGCTCAGGCCATTTCTTCTCCATCACTTCCGCGACGTGTTTTGCGAAGTCATGAAACACATCCCAGGATGAAGCAGGTTTAAACGGCACAATCACATGGTATCCCTTGCCGCCGCTTGTTTTCAGATAAGAGATGAGGGAAAGCTCATCCAGAATACTTTTGAGATCCCTCACCCCCTGGCGTACACGATTCAGCTCCATTCCTTTATCAGGGTCAAGATCAAATACCGTTATATCCGGCTTCTCAAGCTCATCAACATGGCTTCCCCAGGTATGAAACTCCAGCGTTCCCATCTGCGTTTCTGAAATCAGTCCGGCTAAGTCCTCAATATAAAAATAGTCTTCAGCGGCACCTTCGCTGTTCGAAACTGAAATTGTGACAATTTCATTGCTTTCCTGCCCGGGATGCTTCTTGTAAAAGCAGGCTTGGGTTATGCCCTTGGGACAACGGACAATACTTAAAATTCGATGTGAAACATAAGGAAGCATGCGCCCGGAAACTTTTTCATAATATCGGATCACATCTTCTTTGGTAATTCTAGGATTATCAAAAAGTATCTTATCCGGGTGGGTGATCTTGACCCCCGCTATTATGAGTTCATTTTGGTTAATATCCACCTGCTTTTCCTCCTTATCTTCGGCAGATAGCGTCATCATCTCATTATCTGCCTGTTCCATCTTTACTGCCTTTGGGCTTTTGTCTGTTCGCAGGCCTTTGAAGCTGGCCTGCCTTAAGAGCAGATCTTTCGTCCATTCGGCAAACTTGATTTCTGCAACCATTTCGGGTTCAAGCCAAGTAATCTTTTCATTAGCTCTAAGTTTTGGGGCAAGTTTAAACGGAGAATCGGTTCTTATAATATTCGCAAATTTCCTTTCAAGTTCTTTTGCAACTGATTCACTCAATCCTGTTCCTGCGCGCCCGGTATACAGAAAGTCGTCCCCTTTGTACACCCCCAGAAGAAGCGAACTTACACCGCTAGTTTTTTTATCGGATAGCGTATAGCCTCCAATGACGAATTCCTGCCTTTTATAACACTTGAGTTTGATCCAGTCATTGTTCCTGGCTCCGCTATAAACCGAATCCGCTTTTTTTCCTACGATACCTTCCATCCCCAACGTAGCGGCCGCCGCAAAACTTTCCTTTCCGTTTCCTTTAACATGTCGGCTGTAGCAAAGGTTTTTGGGCGCATCCTTCATAAGGGCCTCCAAAGAGTCCTTTCGTTTAACAAGGCACTGCCCCCTCATATCCGTACCGTCCAGCGACAGTAAGTCGAAAACGATGTAGGTTAAATCCTGTCCCTTTGGGTCCTTCATATAATTTTGCAGCGCCTGAAAATCAGTCTTGCCCGACGCATCCGTGACCGTCATTTCTCCGTCAAGAACCATTGCTCTTCCGGCTGCCCAATCAGTGAGGGAAGAAGCAATGCTTTGAAACCGATCTGTATAGTCAGTGCCGTTTCTTGTAATAAGCCTTGTGCAGTTACCCTCGATATACGCCACAATTCTGTATCCGTCATACTTGAGTTCATAAAGCCAATCGTCGCTTTCGGGAATCTTGTCCACAAGTTTAGCAAGCTGAACATCAGTCGAACTGAAAGGGTTCTTCGTATTCTTATCGTCTGCCCCCTCCTCTAATTCCTTCATCGTGCGGCCTGTTCTGATGCTTGTCGTAAACTTTGAGATTCCATCTGAAGTTTTGACGTATTCGTCCTTTTCCTTGAGAAGAAGCCAATTCTTCTTGGTGTCACCTTCTTTCGCGTTCAACCGGACCAAAGCCCATTTACCCTTAAGCCTCCGCCCTTTCAGAACAAATTTCAAGGTGCCGTTCCGAAGGCCTTCCTCTACGTTCCCGTAAGGCTCCCACAGGCCCTCATCCCAAAGCATAACCACACCGCCGCCATATTCTCCTTCTGGAATCGTCCCCTCGAAATTTCTGTATTCCAGTGGGTGATTCTCAACTTGTATAGCCAGCCGCTTATCCCTAGTGTCATAGGAAGGCCCCTTTGGCACCGCCCAACTCAGAAGAGCGCCATCCCATTCCAGACGAAAGTCGTAGTGATCTTTACGGGCAATATGGTGCTGAACCACAAATTTCAGGCCACCTACGGATTGCACAAGTTCACCTTCAGGTTCCTTTGTGTTCTCAAAATTTCTTTTTTGATTGTACTCATTTAGTTCAATCATAACGGTTATGCCGTTTCCTTATCTTTCTTTGCCTTTTCAACGCTAGCCTTGAGCGCTTCCATGAGGTCGATGACCTTACCGGCACTCTGAGGCTCTGCTGCCACAACTTCTTTCCCCGATATTTTTATCTCAACAAGTTCCTTTAGCTTGACCTGATATTCATCTTTGTATTTAGACGGGTCAAATGGCGTATCCATCGAATTAATCAGAGTTTTTGCCATATTCAGCTCCTGATCGGAAATGTCAGGCCTGGTATACTGCTTTTGAAGCTCTTTGATATCATCCGCGTAGAACATCGTAGATATTAAAATGCCATCTTCGCGTGGGATAATTGCCATCAGCGTATCTTTCGTTCCCATGACGGTTTTGCCGATTGCAATCTTCTGCTCGGACATCAGCGCAGAGCGAAGCAATTCAAATGCCTTTTCACCGCCGGTTTCGGGAGCTGCCTGATAGGTCTTATCATAGTAGACAGGCGATATTTGATTGAGCTGCGCGAAATGCAGAATTTGAATGGACTTTTCCTTTTCCGTCTTGATTTTTTCAATCTCTTCATCTGTAACAACAACATATTTGTCATCGTCGTATTCAAAACCTCTTACAATATCCTCCGAAGCAAGCTCTTTTCCGCAATGGGCGCAGGTTTTCTTATATCTGATCCTGCTGTTATCCTCCTTGTGGAGCTGATTGAAATGAATATCATTGTCCTGAGTTGCCGTGTACATTGCGATTGGGATAGCTACCATGCCGAATGTGATGACAGATTTACGTGAAAACATAATTAATCACCTCCGATGGTAGTATTTCCATTTCTGAACAGAAAAACCGCGCCGGATTGAACCTGCGCGGCTCTGTTATTCAGTGTTACCAGGACATGAATTTGCACGGTGGCGCATTTTTCGCAGAGAGCTGCGCAAGGCTTGAATCAAGCATACAGACTTTGTACGAATTACTTTCCTCCTATACAATCAGCGCTTGAAAAGCATTGAACAAATAACCAACAATAATGATTCCAACCGTACATACGGCAATGAAAACGGCCAACAGCTTGGGTTTAACGGCCTTGCGCAGCATAATCATCGAAGGCAGTGACAAGGTTGTTACAGCCATCATGAAGGACAGCACAGTTCCAAGCTGAGCGCCTTTATAGAACAAAGCTTCCGCAATCGGAATTGTACCAAAGATGTCGGCGTACATTGGGACGCCTATGAGCGTGGCCAATATTACACCAAACGGATTTTTACTTCCGAGTACTGATGCAACCCATTCTTCGGGAATCCAGTTATGAATGATCGCGCCGATGCCAACTCCGATCAGAATATATGGGAATACTTTTTTAAAAGTTGTGAGCATCTGCTCCTTCGCATAGATCAGGCGGTCTTTTTTTGTCAGATCGGG
>JAYFQP010000033.1:0-8875 GCA_034926865.1 Clostridiaceae bacterium | reverse complement strand
GATGCGCTTGTGATGATGGGTCTCAGCGATGCGTTCAATGCGCAGCAGGCCGATTTTTCTAAAATGGGCGAGGGAGATTTTGTTATTTCAAACGTCATGCAGAAAGTTCGGATAACGGTTGATACGAAGGGAACGGAGGCGGCGGCCGTTACGATGGTGGGTGTGGATGCAACAGCAATGCCTGCAGACCAGCCGGTGGTCTTGGATTTTAATCGCCCATTCTTCTATGTAATAATGGATAAGGAAACTGCAATGCCACTGTTTATGGGAACGTATAATTACGCAAAGTAATTTAAATAAGAATAATTACAATTAGTGGTGCCCGATTGAGTACTAACTGTAATATATTAATCAAATATAACAAAAAGGAGACGATTTCGTCTCCTTTTTGTTATATGCAAAATCGCATCAAATAAAATGTATTGAATAAGGGCCAACTAATAAAGGTTTGTTAGAAAGAATCAAACATCGGCTTTTTATGAATGACAATCAGAGGCTTTAATCATTGCAAGCGAAGTCACGTTATCTACAAGAATGGATGCGTCACGTGAATATTGTTCCAGCAGATAACGAAGGTTAAGCCCTTTTAACTTTGCGGTGTCCGAAAAACGGCGCGAATAACGCTCCTCGGCTTCTTCTATGGATAAGATCTGCTGCCACTCCTCATTTAAATATGATATTTCAGGGCAAAAGCCTTCAAGCCATAGGATATTAAAGGTTCCTTGAACAGCCTCACGGTCATTGTGTGGGTCATATTGCATAGCGGCATCAAGATCGTGCTCTAGGCGCTGTGTTATGTTATCTGTCATTTTTTATGAGCTGATTTATTTGGCACCAGCCCGAGGTATTTGTCATTTTATCTATACCGTTTTTGCTTCTTACTCCGGGACACATAGAGGCAAGTGAAGGGAATAAGCGTAGGCCGTTATAATGCCTCATAAAAAGCCATACAATTGCCGACGTTATTCTTTATTGCCTTTTTCATGCTCCCAGCGCTGCTTGACATATTTAGCGAAACGCTTCACTTCGTCGTACATTTCATCAGAGATTTCGTCTTCACCCCCGAACAGGGCAAACTTGATATCATTGTCGCTTACAGTATGAAAAGAATCTTCATTTGGATTCTTTTGACCCTCAGCATCACCAAGAAGGTAATTTAATGAAACACTGAAGTAGTCGGCTATTTTGCAGATGTACTCTTTCTTGATTTCTTTTCCGGCCAGCCAGTTGGCTACCGAGGTTGGAGAACACCCGATATCTTTTGATAGCCTGTAATTCGTTACTCCGTTTTCATCCATAAGGTTTTTTAGCGCCGCAGCAAAATCCACAAACAGATACCTCCAAATTAATCTATTATGATGGAGCAAAACAGATTGACTATTCCAAAATAATGGATTATAATTATAAATATACAAGATTACGAGACCCTCAAAACATCAAATTCAACTGTAATGGTCTAATTAACTTTAATTAATAATGTCAGACTATCATTAAACTTTAATATAAGCAAGTGGCAAATATAACAAAAAGGGAGGCGCTTTTTTGGATTAGCATGGTTCAAAAGATAATTGATTATACCTTGTTCTATATGTGTAAACAACTGAATTAACAAAAAAGTATTTAAAAATGCCGTGCTCAAAAGGATTAAGAAGCTAGCTTGCTTAAAGAGCATGGGGGGAGGAATAATTTGAATTGGAAAGTTGAAGCCGAGGATAAGCTTAAAGGATATGTGCCACATAAATTGGCGCTGGATAACATAACCGATGAACTAACCCGGCTGGAAAGCCGTTATACGAGTATACGTG
The DNA here is from genome assembly GCA_034926865.1 of Clostridiaceae bacterium. GTDB lineage: Bacteria > Bacillota > Clostridia > Oscillospirales > Butyricicoccaceae > RGIG1902. Next base: position 7,070 of record JAYFQP010000033.1, on the reverse strand, counting down.
GCGCCACGCTTGACGGAATGCCAAAAGGGCGGGGAAGCAGTGCAAGAGAAGATGCGATACTGTCAAATATAGTTCATCGTCAGGAGCTTGAACTGACGTTCAAACAGGCGGAGCTATGGGTTGCAACGGTGGATAGGGCGCTTGATGTGCTGGAACCTGATGAGCGGCTGGTGCTTGATCGGTTTTACATAAATCCGGCGCGTGGAAATGTGGGAGTTTTGAGAGACGAATTGGGTCTTCAGGAGGATTCAAGCGTTTACAGAAGAAAAGACAAGGCACTCCGCCGCTTTACTCTGGCTTTGTATGGATTAGTGGAATCATGAACAAGTCGTGCGAATCCCACGCCATTGTTTTTCCAAAAAAGAGGTGTTATAATGCATAATAGAAAGAGCACAAGAAAGCCTGACCGGGCATTAACCGGCCGGGCTTTTCTTTTACCCTTTTTCTGTTAGGTAGAGATTGACACCATACTTAAGGCAGGCGATGGCAACTTTCGCAAACCACCAATATTCGAAGAAGGTGCATACGGCGCTAAATGCTGGAAAAGTGTTTAATTAAAACAATCATATTAAAAAATGGAGGGCTGAGATGAGCATAAACACATAATTATTTTTGCCTTAACTCCTTTGGGGTATCCAGTCGTCATCACTGGCCTTTGAGACAGAGGGCATGCAGAAGCGGCAGCAAAGAATGTTGAAAATATATTTAAAAATTCTTCCGACACGGTTATCACATTGTCAGACAGCACTTGTCAAGTGTCGGAATTGCAAAAGGCACAGCACTTGAGATGGAGGGTATGTATGGGCAAATGGCAATTTCTATGGGATTAGGCTCTGAGGCTGCCTCCGGTATGTCTAAAAAGATTGTTGAGTTGGCCTCTGCTTTTGCGTATTTGAAAGGCATAGGAGTAGATAAAGCAGGCGATGCATTAATGGCAGTATTCACAGGGCAGGCAGACGGGCTTGAAAAGCTTGGCATCAGTATGGATTAGGCTAGCTTAAAGGCATATTCGAAAGCGTGTCCAGCATATGACCGAATGGACTGTTGTAACAATGATCGTGGTTCTCTCGGAGCTTGTGGCCACGCTTGTAAAGCCCATGCTGAGCCTTAATACATCTATGACCAAGCTTGTCCAACGAAAGGCTGTCAGCGGACCTTCAGAGGCTTACAGACAAAAACAGCGAGGCACATGAACAGATCCTTCGGCATCAGGAAGAACAGGCCAAGCAGCTTTTTGATCATAACAGGAGGATAACCCGCCTTGAGAACAAAAGATGATGAGAATCTGTACATAAGCTTCTTTCAGACGGGCAAAGTGGACAATGGAGAGGATTATGAATAGTATATATAGCACCGAGCACTCAAGACATATGCCCGATGAAGAACTTGTAATTAAGCTTGCACGAAGGGTGGGCTTATATTTTATATGAAAAAGACAGCTAACTGCATCCTGCTTGCAATCGGACTGTTTATGCTGGCTTTTATTGTCAGCATGATTGTCACGTTTTGGGTCAAGGGTGCCGTGCCGGACACGCTTATACAGTATACCCTTGGAGCCGGGGGCGTAGAGGCCCTGTTGCTTGCGGGTATAAAAATAAGTAAGGTAGTGACCGGATACACCACTAAAGAAAGCGAGGATAAAGAGTAATGGACTATACGCAAATTATAACTGCCGTAATTACTTTGTTATCGGCTATTATAACGACTTTTATCGTGCCTTGGATCAAATCAAAGACCAGCACTGAGCAGCTTACTCAAATAATGAAGTGGGTTGCCGTTGCCGTGGATGCGGCCGAGCAGATTTATGCCGGAAGCGGCAGAGGGATCGAAAAGAAACAGTATGTTCTTGATTTTTTGGCTAAAATGGGCGTAACTGTTGACGACGAAGCGCTCGATGCCTTGATAGAGGCAGAAGTTTATCGTATAAACACGGAGCTGACGGCATGAGCTATCACAACCAGTTCAGTTATAAAACCATCCCTTATCCGCATGCATCGAGGCCTGATGCCACAGTAGCCACTTCGGGCTGCGGAGTGTGCTGTATGTCTATGGTAGTCGAGGGGATTATGGGGGAGGCCTGGCCGCCAAAGCAATCGGCGGCTTACAGCATATCGGTGGGGGCAAGAGCCTCTACAGGAACTGATATGGCACTTCTGGGGCATAAAACAGCAGATAAGTTTGAGCTTGAACACAAGACTTCCTCAAATGTAAATGTGCTCACGGAGGCGCTCCAAAACGGCGCTTGGGCGATCGCTAACGTGGGGGGAGACAGGGCAGGCTACACCGGGCTTTTCAGCGACGCAGGACATTATATTGCGGTAAGAGGAATTAAAGATGGTAAGTTTATCGTATGGGATCCGGCTTATTATGTCGGTAAGTTTAATAAGGCCGGGAGAGCCGGTAAGGTTACGGTAAGCGGCAGCGATATTTATGTCCTGCCCGAATATCTGGATAAAGACTGCTCAAACCGTGCGCCGAGATATTATATTTTTGGGGAGGAAGCTATGACTCAGGCACAATTCAATGAAATGATGAACGTATACCTTGAGAGCAGAGATAAGCTGCCGCTAAGCAGCTATGCCAAGGAGTATGTAGATAAGGCCAAAGCCGATGGTATATCAGATGGCACTTCCCCCCGCAACTTTGCGACACGCGAAGAGGTTATAACAATGATCATGAGGGCGAAGAAATAAATGATAAGCGGAGGGGGTTTCCCCTCCGCTTTTTGTATTACGTATTTGATATAGCAAATGCGAGCAAATAGTTCACTGTTGACAGGGGATTGGTAGTTGAGTTTAATTTAGTTAAACAAATCATACTATTCATAAAGCCTGAAGGCAAATATGCCTGGACTGTCAAGGGGGGAGAAAAAGGTCAGTTTGTGATTCCTAAGGAAGCAAGCGATATTTTTGGGATAAACCCGGGCGATACTTTAATTGTTTTGGCAGATGTCAAGCAAGGAATAGCCATACCACCGAAAGAAACCTTTGCAAGCCTTGCCGCGTCAATTTTCGGAGATATTCGAAATGATCAGACAGAGGAAGAAAAATGAATATTCTATCCGTCACTAAGTTGTGCAAGAAATATCCTTCGTTCGTGCTTGACTCAGTTTCATTTGGGTTGGAGGATGGGAAAATCACTGGGTTTATCGGTAAATTACGCAAACAAGGCATTAAGTTGTTCTACGTATTTTGAAGTGAATATTAAACTGAGTTCCCCGTGCCTCATCCCTTTTGCAATATATAGATGACTATCTTTGAGTGTGCGGTGTAAAAGCTCAGCGGATTTTTTCATAATTGGGAGTTCCTTTTCGCCTACGATAATCAAGACTTTTGCGCTTGTATCTGCAATAGAATTTTTGAGGGCATAATTTCCGTTGCTAAGCGCAATATTGATAAGTGTTTGTTTTGACATTTTCAGGCTGTCATTATAGTAGCGTTCAAAGTCTGATTCAGGTATACAGAGCGCATGGGACTGCAGTTTTGAAAACCAGCGTTTCTTAATCAATCCATAAAATAACTTACATGTTGGAACTGTGAGCAGGCTTGTTCCTTTTATTGGACAAACAAGTGCACTTTGAAGGATTGCATACTCGGCGATGTCCCCGCGTACAGACAAGACCTCAGCTGAAATTTGCGCGCCAATTGAAAGACCTCCGATGGCAAAGATTTTTCCGTTAAAATTTGCATCAATATAGGCGATCAGTTTTTTTGCCGAATCTGAAATGCTGATAAACTCTGTCTTACCGTCTTCGCCATGGCCGTCAATAACCGGCATGATAATATGATACTTATATTTAAGTTCTCCTGCGATTTTATTCCAAGACCAGTAAGAAAGACCTCCTCCATGCAAAAGAATGATGCTCGGTAAGTTTCTGTCACCGATTTCCCTGAAAAGCATAAAACCTCCTATTGGCATTATAAATCTGAGATCCATTTATAGAAAGCTTATCATATTGAAAACAAAAAATCCATGTTTCAGGTTTTAAACCTAAAACATGGATTTTTCTGTGAGCCACGCTGTATTAAGATATCGCCCGATTTTTAAGTTGGATTTCAACTATCTTGTGACAAAGCATACGCTCATTGCCTTTCCAAATTTAGTTGTTCTAAAGGAAATGTAACTCTCCAATTTCCTTCCGTATACATTCCCGATGTTACAAAGTCACCATATAGAATATAGTTACTTATTTTTTCTTGTGGAATGTCAAACACATATTCACAATAATCGATTCTTTCCTCCGCATTGTCATATTGATTTGAAAAATAAATATTGTAGCTTTCATCATATCTTTGACCATTGCTATCTACCAAAAAGAAAAAGCCATGATTATCATTCTTTAATCGATTGTTGAATGCCATTTGTACATGAAGTTTTCCATCAATATAGCCGATTGCAGTTATATCAATCCCTTCAACAGGAAAGCGATCTATTGTCTGGCCGGGAGTAAGCACAATTGATTGGCCATCATCGTTTTCGTACGCTGTTCCTCCACTGCCTGTTGTATATACTGTTTGAACTTGCGCTGCAACTACAGCCGTTGAAAGGTCGAAAGGAATTTCAACATTCTCATAACTTTTTTTGTGACTCAGGAATTCATTAACCAAAAAGGTGATTTTATCTCCCGTAATATCCTTGCTTCCCCATTCTTCTATGGTAATTAAAAATGTAGCCGTTTTTGTACTTTTGTCGAATCCGATACGTTTACAATGTGCCGTACTGTCAAATGGACGGTTAATAGAATAGCTGTCATTAAAATCGGTTGTTTCATCAATGCGATCATCCGTTAAATCTTGCATTGTTATATAAATTTCAGCTGTATTTTCATGAACATAGGCTGATACAACCTCCATTTTTATGCCGCTGTCTTCATTTGATTTTTGGACAGGCATAAAAAACTGTGCAACAGTTGGAGAAACCATATACATGAGTTGATATATTGGTTCTACTGTAGCAGCTAAAGCCGGAATTACAAGGGAGAGACAAAGACAAATGGTTACTAAAGCGATGACAGGTTTACGGAATGAATAGACTTTATTATCATAGATTACCTCAAACTTCTTGGCTCTACTAATTGTATCTTGCAGCAAATTCTTATCTGGGACAACTTGTTTATTGAGTTGATCGTACTGTTCTCTAAACATAATCTTCCTCCTTCATGAATTTTTTAAGCATGGCTCTTGCTCGTGTGAGTTGAGTTCTAACTGTGGAATTCTTCCTGTTAAGGGTAAGGCTTATCTCTTCAAGTGACATATTTTCGTAATAAAATAGATGAATGACTTCACGATATTTTGATGGTAATTCTTGCAATTCAACATAGAGATTTTTAGTTTCTTCTGTTTCAAATAATAGTTCATCTGTAAGCTCCTGTCTCTTTTTCTTCCACAAAGAACTCCAAAAATTATTTGAGCAATTAATTGTAACCCGAATTAACCAAGCCTTTCGATGTTCCTCGTCTTCGAACACAGGTTTCTTTTTAACATAGCGAAGAAAGACCTCTTGAAAAACATCATCAGCATCATGCTTTGTTCCTGTGTGAGCAAAAGCAAGGCGATATACCATGTCCGAATAATATCGAATAACTTTTTCTATGCAATCATCCGTACGCAATGCTTGTTGTTCCATGCTTTTAACCCTCCTTTCACTTTTAACACCTTTTAAAAGTGGAAAATGCTACACAGAAAATATAAAATTTTAGCGTGCTGTAAAAGCACGCTAAGTATGAGATCATATAAATAATCTTTGCTGATTATAGCATAAAACAAAAAAGTCACATACGAGTTAAATCCTCATACATGACTTTGCTTATAATTGTGATACGGTAAACACCCTTTCCGACCAATCGTTAGCGATGGTATACCTTTCGTAATCGAGAGTATCAATCGTAAACGAGGGTGTAAAACTATGGCAAGTTGTAATCATACAGATTATACTCATAATAGAAAATAAGCTTAAGAATTCCAGATCATATCAATAGCATTTTTCGACTTCTTTGCTGCCTCAACAGGTCTTACTTCAAAATTAATATAGACATCGTCATTTACAAACTGCTTGAAGATAGAAAAATCAATAATTCCATTCCCCACTATTTGATGGCCGCCATACTCTTTATTCAAATCGTGTATGTGCATTTCTCTGATACGGTCTTTATGTTCAATAAAAAAATCAAAGTCTTGTTTATTTAATTCATTGTTGCGAGAATACATTTTTGCTGTGTCTAGCGTTAAATAAATAGGCTGTCTCTCATCAAAAAAACGCTTTATTACTTCCCGTTTTATATCGTCCAAATCTAAATTCTCCATGCAAACAAGAACATTTCCACAATTATCAATTAATGTTTTCAAGTTATCGTAAAATACTTCTGCATAATAATCAGCATATGAATTATTATCTGTTTTACACCCACTTTTCTTGAACTTAGGATAAACGCCCGCGTGAAATGTCATATGTCTTGCATTCAGTAAATCTGCCTTTTCTAATATGAACATAAATTCATCAATAATGCCTTTTCGTATCAAGGGATAATCACAAAATAAACTGACATTATCGCCAGGAGAATGGAAGGTTATTTCTATGTTTTTATCTTTTGCATAATCTCGTATGCTTTTCAACTCGTCATTTGTTAGGTTATCGAGGAAAAACCTCGGAACCCCTAAATCAAACTGAACAAAATCAAAGCCGTTTATGCAAGCGTCATCAATACCCGCATAAAAATCTCTTGGATAAACTGCATGGTAACCTGTTCTCATTTTACAACCTCCTTGATTCACAGAATATTTATAATCCTACCCACATAATACAACAAATGCAAGAACCTCAGCTTCAATATTGTATCAAAGCTGAGGTTCTTATATGGCGGAGAAAGAGGGATTTGAACCCTCGCGACGCTTTCACGCCCTACTCCCTTAGCAGGGGAGCCCCTTCACCACTTGGGTATTTCTCCATTTAGCTATTATGAATGCATCCAACTAAAACAGATGGCGGAGAGAGTGGGATTCGAACCCACGGATGCTTTCACATCGCCGGTTTTCAAGACCGGTGCCTTAAACCAACTCGACCATCTCTCCTCA
>JAYFQP010000037.1:0-9842 GCA_034926865.1 Clostridiaceae bacterium | reverse complement strand
CCTGTACCAGTCGCACGCGGCCTGAATGTATCGTTCGAAGGCCTCGCCGGCGATTCGGGAGCGTTTGCCGGTGATGGATGCTCGGGCCGCCCGCTGCATGGCCTCGTAGGGCGTCGGATCGTTGTAGCCCTCGGCGTTCTTTTTGGGAAGTCCTTTACCCGCCATAGCTGCCTCCTGTCGGAGCCCTGAGCCACCACGCGTCGCTTCCCGCGTTTGGTCTGGTTGCTCCTGCGCCCGGATACTGGCCCTGTTTGACTTCCGCGTCCGTCCCGTCGACGACCGGGATCCCCAGCTCTTGGGCGAGCTTGATCTCGGCGGTCATGCCGGCGCTCGGGGCTGCGATGCCGTAGACCCAGACCTCGTCGCAGCCGCGCAGCAGCTCCAGCCCGAGGCTCAGACCCAACTCACGCTCGGCCGGTACGGTGTCGGCGAGGAACTGCGTGAGGTAGACGTGCGGGGCGATCGGCAACACGCCGGCCAGCGCGGCCTCCCGGCAGTATTCCTGCGCTTTGGCGATATTCTTCTCGTAGTCCCCTCTGCACGGGGAGCAGATGTAAACTTTTTTCATGGGTTCTGCCTCCTGTCGTAGATGATTGGTTGCCCGCATAACGGGCAGTTTTTAGGGCCGCCCCCCCCCGCAAGCGAGAGGAATGTGCAGCAGAACGGGCAGATGTTGGCGTCTTTGTCGCGCCCGAAGATCGAGAGCTGCACGGCCGGGTATTCCGGCGCTGCGCCGGCGCGTATTTTTTCGCGTTTGCTTTTCATGCGCCTCACCTCGATCGCCAGCTCTCGCCAGCGAGGACGATGGCCCTGCACATTTCCATGAGCCGGTCGATGGTGGCTCGCGCCGTTGTGTCGTCTCGCGTGTCCCGTGGCGTCATCCGGGTGATCAGGGCGTCGGTGGCGTAGTTGGTGGTCACGATGGTCGGCAGGTACGCCTCGTATCGGCCGTTGATGATGTTGTAAACCGTCGAGATCGCCCATTCGGTGGGCGGCTCCTTTCCCATGTCGTCAATGACCAGCAGGGGCGCGGTCTTGTAGATCCGCAGGACGCTCCCCTCGTCGGTGTCTCCACGGGAGAAGGTGCGCTTGATGCGCTCCAGCAGGTCGATCATTGTCATGCAGACGACCGGCCGGCCCTGAGTGATCAGGTGGTTCGCGATGGCTGCGGCGAGGTGGGTCTTGCCGGTTCCCGGCGGGCCAGATATAAACAGGCCGTTTCTGCCGGGCTCCGGATCCCCATGCTTCGGCAGCAGGGCCTCAAAGCTGTCGGCGTAGCGTCTGGCTGCCATCGCAGCCCTCCGGTTGTCCTCCGTGATCTCGAAGGTGTCGAAGGTACGCCGCAGAAAGCGGTCGCCCATGCCTGACTCCCCAATGATTTTCTTGATCCGTTCCCGGATCCGTCTGTCCTCCTCAGCCTTGCGCTCGGCCTCCTCGCGGGCCGCCTTCTCGGCTTGCTCCTTTTTGTAGGCTGCTACGGCGTCGGCGCAGGTGCATTGTTCGGGCCCGTATGGAGCCCACATGACACGGTCACCGAACATGAAGCCCCTGTGGTGGCGCACGGCCCCGCAGAACTCGCAGGTGACAGGCTTGGGCGTGCCGGGCTGGCCGGCATAGGCTTCGTCGCTGCTTAATATCCAGTGTGTGCCGGTGGCCGCGTCATCCGGCTCATTCGTCGAGGTCGTCGGCCGGCTTAAATCCTCTTGTCCAGTCCTGCGCCTTTCCTCCGGCGCCGGGCTGTTCAGGATGTCCTTGATCGACTGCATTGCTGCTCACTCCTTCCGGCTCGTCGTCCCATCGACCCTGATTGAGCCACGTCGCGGGGTTCGGTATGTAGCGGCCGTTATCCCGGCACCACTGATCCCAGCGCTTCTGCTCGTTGACGGCCTGCATGATCTTCCCGTGGAGCTCGGCGGTGGGCGCTATGCGTTTCCATGACTTGAGGGCGGCCTGCTTTCCGACCCGTTTCGGGTAGGCGCCCCAAAACTCGTCAAATCTGGCCTCGATGGTCGACTTCTTCGCCCCAGCGTCCCCCTCGTCAGAGGGGGTAGGGGGTGTATTATCTACTCTTGTCTTAGGTACTCTACTCTGGTCTACTCTGCCTGCGGTCTTTTCACGGTCGTCCGCCGGTCGTCCGTCGGTCGTCCGTCGGTCGTCCGGTGCGTCATCCGAGGGCGGCGCCGTGGATGATCTGCGACGCTTGGAACGCTCTTTTTCAGCCTGTCGCTGGTCGATCAGCTTGCCGGCGTACTCATACCAGTCGTGGATCTCGAGCGCCCCGTCGTCCCTTTCATCGAGCCATCCAGCCCGAATTAGGGCCGCTGTCAGCTTTTCGGCGGGCCCATCCCATTGTGCGGCCCGGGCTATCATGCGCGGCGTCACGCCGTCGAGGCTCCCGGAGGGGGCATTGTCGAGCGCCCAGAGCCAGAACGAGACCAGCAGGCCCATCATGTGAGGGGGTGCCACCTCCAACTCGTCGGCAGCGTCGAACAGCTTGCGGTGATCCTTGAGCGTCTGGTGGATTTGAAGCCATGCCACGGTCATCACCTCCTTCGTCTTGTGGCTGTGTGTGCGTGGCTGTTATCCGGTCGACCGGCGGTCGTCCGGCGGTCGCGTCAAAACGGGAGATCGCCGTCATCGCCCTCCACCTCCGAGAAGCCGTCCGGGCCAGAGGAGTCGCTGCCCTGCTGGGCGTGTCCGGCATTCTGGTTGTCCTTCTTGCTGTCGCAGAAGTGGAACTGATCGACCGTGAGCTCCGTGGCCTTCCGGCGGTTTCCGTCCCTGTCCTCGTAGGAGCGGGATGTGAGCTCTCCCTCGGCGATAATGAGGCGGCCCTTTGTCAGGTACTTGCTGGCGAACTCGGCCTGATTTCTCCACGCGACGCAGTCGATGAAGTTTGTGATCCGGTTGCCGTCCTTAGTCTTGCGGCCGGTGTCGCTGGCGAGGGTGAAACTGGCGACGGCCGTGCCTCCCGGTGTGTATCTGAGCTCTGGGTCGGCCGTGAGCCGGCCTTGAAGGTGCGTGCTATTGAGCATCGGTCTGTCCTCCTTGCTGGGCCGCCGCGTCGTCAAGGTGCCCGCAGATGTCGTCGTACTCTTGGCGTGTGAGGGTGGCTGGGTCTTTCTTCCCGTACTTATCGAGGATCCGGGCGTCCGTGCGCTCCTTGGTCACGCCGGCGGCCTCTGCCTTCTTGTAGAGGCGGTTGAGCTGCGCGTCGCTGAGCCGGCCGGATCCCTGTCCTTGGTGCTGTTGCCCCTGCTGGCTGCCTTGCTGCTGGCCCTTGGAGCCCTTGCCTTGAGCGCTGAAGTCGCTGTTGTCCGGGTCGTCCTCTCCTTGGTCGATGCTGAACTTCTCGAACAGGTAATACTTCAGGGCGTAGGTATGGGCGGCACCCTTTGCCTTGGCCGGGTCATCGTTCCAGCCGATCGCGTGGACGACGGCCTCGATGATCTCGTCGTCGTTGTCGAGGTTCGTCCAGCGGATCGTCACGTCGGCCTCATAGACAAACATGAGCTTGTCGCCGTTGCGGGTCTTGGTCTGCATGGTGATCCAGTAGAGCGGGTCGCCGTTCTCGGAGTGCCGGGTTGCCTGCTCGCTGACGACGTCAAAGTCCACGCCGAGGTCGTTCATAATGGGGGTGATTTTTTCCCAGACGTCGTAGATCTTGGCGTACTTGTAGCTGACGCCGTCGCTGTGCTGCTTCTTGACGATCTCCGGGCAGGCTTTCCGCATTTCTACGAGCTTCTGCCGGAGTGTTAGGCAGCTCGCCACTGGCGGAGGATTGACGGCCGGGAAGGGAGCCGCTGCGGCTCCTTCTTCGGCCTTTTTGGTTGTTGTGGTTGCCATGATGGGCCTCCTTTACGCTTCGACCTTGAAGATGTCGGGCGCCTCCATGACCGTGACGCCCTCGACGATCTCGCCGGTTTCCTGAATGGTTGCGACCGTTCCGGTGAAGGTGAGCTTCTTCTTCAGCTCGCCCCACTCGGAGGTCTCCACGGTCTTGACAAGATCCCCGTAGCCGTTAGCCTTCAGCCACGGAACCAGCTTCTTGTCGTCTGCTGCTGACTTGATGCCGCCCTTCTTCAGGACGAGGGTGCCGGAGAGCAGCCGGTATTTTTCGGTTGTCTTTGTGGTCTTGTGGGGCACATGGTTGAAATAGTCCGCGAGGCAGCCGGTCAGGAAGCTCGTGCCGTTCTCAAAGCGGCGCCGTGCTGCGTCGGCTTTCTCCGTGATGGCTGCAATCTGCTCGTCCGCCAGAGCCTTCAGGCGGTCGTATTCGGCGCGTTCGTCGTTGATCTTGCGGACGGCCCAGTCTGCGCAGCGGTCGTCCGTGATGCGGAAGGGCGGGCGCTCCTCCGGGGTGACGGCGCCGAGGTCGAGTTGCTCCAGCTCGTCAAGGGTAGCAGCAGGCAGCTCCTCGGCCGGGGTGGCCTCGGTCTTGGTCTCCTCAGCAGGGGCGGACACCTCTGCGGTCTCTTTGGCCTGCTCGGTTTCTGCGGCGAGCGCCGCGATGGTCTTGTCGCTCATGATGCGGTGTCTCCTTTCTGATATTCGGCGGCTCTTTTCGCCGCGATGTCGCTGTATTTCTGGTCAATTTCGATGCCTATGTACCGGCGCCCGGTTTTGGCCGCTGCGGCCAGCGTGGAGCCGCTGCCGGCGAACGGATCCAGAATGATGTCGTTGGGCTCGGTGGTGGCCTCGACGAGGCGCTCGAGCAGCGCGATCGGCTTCTCGTTCGGGTGGATCAGGCTGGCGTTGCCGACCTTCGGGCAGGCGATGACATCGTCCGGCCGTCTCCCCGGGAAGGCGAAGCTCCCCTTTGTGGCAAAGATGACGACATCATGGCGCGGGGCGAACGACGCCTTCAGGTCTCCCATTCCGTGGGCCTGCCTGTCCCACACGATGACCGACTTGACGGTCAGGCCGGCGAGGCGCATGGCGTCAACAAAAACCTGTTGAACATCCCATCTTGAAAAACAGAGTACCCCCCCCCCCGCGACTTCAGGACGCGTGCGGCGTCATAGATCCACCAGATGAACGGGGCCTTGTCGTTGCTGATCTTTGCGAGTCGCCGATCTTTTTCCTTGCGGCCGCTTTGGTAGTCGATGCCGTAGGGCGGGTCGGTGATGACCATGTCCACGCTTTCGGCCTCCATGCCGCGCAGGACGGTCAGGCTGTCGCCCGTGATGACTGTGTTTGTCTGGATCATGCGATTGTGCTCCTTTCTGCGAAAAAGCGGTGCCCGCCGACCTCGATGACGAAGATCTGGCTCTCATGCCACGCGCTCGTCACTCTGGCGGGATTATAGAAGTACATGACCGGCTCGTCCGTCACGGTGTCCCCGTCGTCGAAAACGGCCGCCACGGCGTCCCTGACGCTTTGTGTGGGGTCTGGCCGGGCGCTGGTGTACTGGTAGGTCACGACGGCCTCCGAAGGCGCTGTGCCCGTTTTCTCGGCCGCGTTGAGGATGCACTGGGCGACGAGCATCTGGCCTTCGTAGGACTCCCCGCCGGCCTCTGCCATGACCACGCGCTCGACGACGTCGCGCTCATAATCGGAGAGGGCGTAGCGCGGGGTGGCCTCCGGTTGTGCCTCGGCCGTTTCTGCCGGTGTTTCGGCCGCCTCAGATGTGGCCGTGATCGTGGACGCCGGGCGGTCGACCGCCGGCTGATCTTCGGTCTGCCGGCTGATTGCGAGGTATGTAATGCCGGCCACCAGTGCCGCCAGTACCAGCAGGAGGGCGATCCTCCTGCGCTGGTACTTGGCACGGCGGCTTCTGCGTGCTATACTGTGGGTGCGGGACGTTTCGGCTGCATAGTTGGACGCTCTCGCGGGGGTCGTCCGGTTGCTTCGGGCGGCCCCCACTTTTTTCCCGGTCATGCGTTCACCTCGTTCAGGCGTCTCCAGAGGGCCGGGCTCATGGTCATCATGCGCCAGCCAGTCGCCTCGAGCTCTGTGGCCCGGTCGTAGCTGACCACGTCCTGACTGTGGCGGGTGACGGCGTTGGCCAGACCGTAGAGGGAGAGGTCGCCGCCCTGAATGAGGTGCCCGAGGATCCCGTTGCCCTCGTCCTGTGTGAGGCTGAACTCCTTGGCGGCCAGCTCCACGACCTGCGGGACGGCCTTGGCCTCCATGCGGGCCTCCGTGGCTTCGCGCATACGGTTCACGATCTGCTGGAACTTGGCCTGATCGACGGCCGCCCTGACCGTGTCCTCGATCTTCATCATGAAGGCGCGGTCGTCGGCCTCGATGGTCTCGCTGCGGTAGATGTCAAAGTCGTCGCCCGCTTCGTTCGCCCGGCCGACGTGGTACTTGCGCAGGGTGTTGTCCGCTGCGATCATGCCGTTCGTGCACACCAGCCGGTAGATCAAGGGGCTGACTGAGACGGAGCCCTGCCCGGTCTCGCTGTTGGTTATGAGAAGGCCGGCCTGCACGATGTCGCCCTTCTTGACCTCTGCGGTGATCCGGGGGTTGACGACCTTCAGGTACATTCTGGCGTCTGTGAGCTCGCAGCTCTCGACTGTGGCCCCGTTCATGTCGCGAATGAGCGGGAGAACGGTCTGCGCCACCTCGTAGTTGTCGATCCGGCGGTACTTGTCCGACAAAAAGGCGCGGGCGGTTCCGTCCAGCGTGCGGATCATTCTGGTCGCCGGGGTCTTTCCAAACCAGCCGTTGACGTTGGCGGTCAGCAGCTCTGGGTAATCCGTCCGCATTTTGTCGTAGTAGCGGGCCGGGATCCCGAGGTGCTGCCCGATCTGGCGGTGGGCGATCTCGTTGACGCCCATGCGCTCGACTTCGACGATGCCGTCGGAGCCCTGCCCCTTGTTGATGTCGAGGGTGAGCTGCCCGGCGTCCTTATCCAGCGCGAGGCTGAGGGCGGGTGTGTCGACCAGAAGGTCGCGCTTTGCGTTCTGCTGGCGGTCGAGCTCGATGGCGAGCTCCTGAAGGGTTCTTCCTGTTTTCATGGTGTTGCTCCTTTCATTCGGCCCGGGCGGCCATGATGGCGGCGCTCCGGGATATTGTGTAATCGCTGAACGCCAGCTCGCGGACGGTGTCGGCCGTCAGCAGCATGAGGTAGGCGTTGTTGTAGTAGTCGACCTCCGGCTGTCTTTGCCGGCAGTCCTCCAGCTTTCGGCGGGCATAGTGCTCGGCCCGCTTCCACAGGTTGTCGGGGATCCACTTGTTGAGCTGATCCTCGACGCCATCCCGGAGCTCTTGGCTGGTGATGGTGATCGGTGCGCTCGCGCTCAAGCGACCACCTCCCGGAACAGGTCGGCGCCGATGCCGATGGTGTAGATGCGCTCGGTGCGCTTGAGCTTCTGTTTTTTGTCCAGCGTCGTCGTCAGCTCGAAGCCTTCCACCTCGTAAAAATCGCTCGGGGCCTCATATTCGGAAACGACGACGACGTTCTGCCTTCCCATCATTCGGCACCACTCGAAGAACTCTGCGCTGTTGAACGCCTTCCCGCCGTACCCTGTGACGCCGGCGTATGGCGGATCGCAGTAAATGGTCGCCCCTTTGAAGCCGCTCCATTGCCGGTAGTCGCAGCACAGCAGGGCGGAGTCGGACAGACGCGGCGCCTGCTGCTTGAGGTTTCTGATAGCCTCGTCTGTGTAGTTTCTGATGGTTCCGATTTTGGTGTGGACTCCGTTCGCGTAGCCCCCGAAAAACTTGGCGTTGTACGAGGCGCAGAAGCCGACCAGCCCGACGTACCACTCCGGGAAGGCGGCCATGTTCTGCCGCACGGCGTCATATTGCTCTCTGGTAATGGTCTCCGGGATCTCCTGCCCGCCTTTTGCTGCGTTCAAGAGCTCGATCAGGAACTTGTCGTTATCTGCTCCGATCTTGCATGGTGCGCTTATTTTGTCGATGATGTTGGCGCCGCCTACGAATGGCTCTATGTAGAGGCTGGAGCTCGCTGCCTCGATCCCTCTGTGAATAAGCGGAACGATCTGGGCGCTGAGTCGTTGCTTGCTCCCGACGTATTTCACGACGAGCACCCCCTCGCCACTCGCGCCGGCAGGGTGCGCTCCGGCCGCGTCATGACATCGTTGAAGCCCTGCGGCTCGTATCTGACGCCGACGATCCTGCTGCCGCTGACGCCGTACTTGGGGTTGTAGCCGAACAGGTTGACGTAGGAGGCCAGATCATCGCGCTCCTCGTCCATGGCCTTCAGTACCTCAAACAGGGCCAGCACGTCGTCAATGGCCCGGTGGCTGTTCTGCACCTTGCCCCCGAGGTCATAGGCGAGGATGGCGTTGGCCAGCTTGTGCGGGTACGGGCGCCGGTCTTTGTAGATCGTCAGGCTGTCCAGCCAGTCGACTCGGCCGACCTTGACGCCGCGCAGCAGCAGCCGAAGGAAGCAGGCGTCAAACTGCGCATTGTGGGCGATCATCAGGACGGGCCCGGGCTGCATGAGCTTCGCGATGTGCCCGGCTGCCTTTGCCGGCTGCACGCCCTCCGACTGAAGGAGGTGGTCGGTGATGCCGGTGAGGGCGGTGATGTTCTCCGGCAGCTTCTCGCCGTCGGGCAGCTTGACGAAGGTGTCCATCTTGCCGGCAATGCGCAGGGCGCCCGTCCCGGTGCGCTCTACGCGCAGGGCCGCCAGTTCGATGATCTGGCTTTTGTTGGGGTCGAGGCCGCTGGTTTCCGTGTCAAAGATAACGAGGCCCTTGTAGCGGTCGAGCAGGCCGGAGAGGTTACTCATTGGCGTCCTCCTTCAGCAGGCGGGCGAAGGCGGCCAGCGCGTCGACGATCTGCTCCATGGTGTAGCGGCTGCGGTTCCATACTTCAGCCAGCGCCCTCGCGGTTTCGGCCGCGTCCTCTGCGGCTGCGTCGCCATCTTCAGAGATCAAGAGTTCAGAGTCCAGAGTCAAAGCGGGCCGAAGGCCGTAGTTCCCAAGGTAGGCGACGCTGCCGTCCAGAGAGCCAACGGCGCTGACGTAGCGCACGTTGCACGAGTTCGACGCGCTGTCGCGAGTGATCAGCCACCACCACGCGTCGATCGGCTCGATGACGTCGCGGTTCCTGCGGTACTCGTCAAGGGTGAGGAGACTGACGGTGTCGTCGCTGGTCTCGCGGAAGGTGCCGTCTGCTGCGGTGAGGTCGCAGTCATGCGGGAGGATGCTGCCGGCGTGGTCGCCTGCGGCGTCCTGAAGGTTATCGAGGAAGGCGCCGTTCAGGTAGGCCCGGGCGCTGCTCTCGCGCCAGTCTGCGTCGTTGCCGTCGTCGAAGGCGCGGTTCTCGAGGATGTCCTTCATGAGGACGCGGGTGGTGGTTCCGTCGTGCTCCAGCACGATCCACTCATACCCGGCGAATGGGATGATCGTGCCTCTTGGGATCTGGTTCAGTTTCTTCATGGTGTTCTGCTCCTTTCAAAATTGGCGGCTTGGCCGCTTTTAGCGGTTCGCCGGCACGGCGCCGGCTCTCACAATGCGGGCAGATATAGGGATCTGTCTTGGCGTAGATGCTGGTGCTCCAATAGAGGCCGCAGCCAGCGCACTTGGCTTTCACTCGCTGCCGCCCCCTCCTGTGGCCAGCGCGGCGATGATCTCGCGCCTGATGCGGTTGCGGTACTTCTTGCGCGTCCGCGCCTTCTTGGCGTGCTTGCTGAGGTAGATCCATTTAGATGGCACGCAGCAGCGGGCGACCGCGTCGTGCAGGCCCCGGGCGGCAGCCACGGCGGCCGCTGCGATCTCCTTGAAAACCTCCACGATCCTCGCAGCCAGCTCCTTGACGGCGTCAGCGACGCGGCCGAAGGTGTCGAAGATCCGGCCCAGCTCCTCCGGGGCGATATGTAGGCTTGCGGCCATGCTGGACAGCTTGTCGAGCGTGTCCTGATC
>JAYFQP010000020.1:0-98448 GCA_034926865.1 Clostridiaceae bacterium | reverse complement strand
TTATTTAATAGATATATTAAGAGCATTTCTTATGGTACCAGTCTCATCAGCATCAGAAATCACTACCGTATCCCCGATATTAACAATTATAGCCGTCTGAGCAGTTGACGCCGGCAAGCAATAATACCAATCCTTGCCCTCAATCCTGAAATAATAATACGAATTGCCCTCAATAACTGCTGTTCTTATATCCTCCACCTTACCAGTTACTTCGTTTATAGGCTGTATAGTGCCTTGCACAACCCCATTTTGAACAAGTAAACGAGTGTATTCCTTCTCACAAGAAGCCACAGTATCGCCTGTAGCCACTATATTATATTGTTGAACATTTACCATAGCATAAAGCTTGACTAGATTTGCGTTATCTTTAAGAGCCATAAAATAGGTAGGCTCTGATGCCACATTGAGCAGAAGCGGGAAAGTTGCATTATACTTAAGATGCTGTACAACACCCTCGGCAGAGTTCATCGCCGAATACTCCTCCGCGCCTGCACAGGAATAAAACTTTGATTCCTTTGTCCTCTGGTTTACTAGAATAAATCCGATATTACTCTGATCCCCCCCAACGGAAGTAATTCCTGTATAAACAAAGACATCATCATTAAGAGCAATATAATTATATCCGTCGGTGGTAACCGTAACGCCTTTTTGCCCAAACATTGAGTTTAAAAAACCATCTTGATAAAGCCCATGATAATCATACTGTTCCATTATCAAGTCAGCAGAATAAACTCTGTCCACCCAAGATGGCACCTCTTCATAATATTGCGATTCGCCGGTAATCGCGTTGACAAGCACCGCCCCATTAATATCTGTGCCTCCAAAAAGTCCGATGGTTTTTTCAACCCTTGGACATATCCAATACGGCGTACCCTCATCGTCAATTTCAAAATTAACATCCTCAAACATGAAAGTTGGGTATTTAAATCTTATATAACGGTAGATATACCTGAAAAAGAGTTCGTTATCAGAATATTTCATCCCGCTTTCCAGCCTTACTACCTCTGCATTCTGAGTCACCATATTAATGACTATATATGCAGGAAGGCCCTTGGAGCGATTGTTAAGCCATTTGAAAAAATCCCCGTACTCAAGGGTCGCAATTCTGACAGGAGAACCCTTGTAATTGATCTGATAATAAGTATCAGATACTTCAAACTGAGAAACCATATCACTGAGTTCCCCAAGCTTTCTGTCCCCAAGCTTTGCCGCAGAATCAGCGTCCAGCATAGGTATTTTGTTAAAGGAGATCTCATCAACATCTGTTGCAAAATCTCCCGTTTTTGGATCAAGCAATTTTGTATACGAGCCCGCCCTGAAGATAACGCTTGAGGCCAGACTCCCCAAAAGCAGCAGCGCTATAAGAGCGATGCATAATACAAATGGAAGGAAGCATGTCTTTTTTACATTCTTAAAAAAATCTCCGCGCTGTGCTGTTTTAAATATTCCCGATGTTATAAAGGCAGAAACACAGTAAACCGCAGACATAAGAAAGAAAAACCCATAAAAGTTCTTATCATGCAGATTTATGGCAGGTAGTTCGAAATAGAAATATATCAATCCGAACAGGAGGGTTACAGTCAAATTTACTGTCATACCCTTAGCCCTCTTTTTAAACGCCTCTTTATTCAAGAAAATGCCTCCTCAATTTTACATAAAATCACAGTTGAAAACCTACTACATTTTACCATCATTATTTGCCACATTATATCACGTCATACTAAAACAGTCAATTTGCACTTGTTTTATTTTCATCTTAATGGTATTCTTATTAATGAAAAAACAATACAGGAGGGGTCCAAATGGTCAAAGAACTTTCACAGCAGGCTAAAGATTATCTCCAAAAAAGCAAAACTTTCATAGAAGAACTTCTTTTTGAACTGTGTGCTATTCCCGCGCCTTCCAATCATGAAGAGCTTAGAGCTGAATTTATTAAAAAGTGGCTTGAAAACATAGGCGCCAAAGGAGTATACATCGATCCTGCCCTCAACGTGGTATTCCCATATCAATGCGAAGGCAAAGACGAGCTTCTTGTCATCATGGCCCATACAGATACAGTATTCCCCGATACAGAGCCTTTTAAAGTCAATGTAGACGGAAATGTCGCCGCGTGCCCCGGTATCGGAGATGATACAGCCAATGTGGCTATACTTCTTACTCTTATCAAATATGTCCTTGAAAATAAGCTCAATGCTCCAAAGGGCGTCTTGTTTGTTCTCAATTCCGGCGAAGAAGGCCTTGGCAACCTTAAAGGCGCTCGCCGTATAGCAAAGGACTATGAAGGCAGAATCGCCGAGTTCGTGTCTCTTGACGGCTCATATACGGGTGTATGTGACAAGGCTGTAGGCTCCATGAGATATAATGTGGAAGTCACTACTGAGGGAGGTCACTCATACGGCGCTTTTGGCAACAGAAACGCTATACAGCGTATGGCCTCGATCATTGAGAGACTTTATAAGATAGAAGTTCCTCACGATGGTAACAGCAAGACCACCTATAATGTAGGAATGATTTCAGGCGGCACATCGGTAAATACCATAGCGCAGCAGGCTCAGATGTTCTTTGAATACAGAAGCGATTCAAAAGTCTGCCTAGAAACTATGGGTAAATATTTCAACGAGATTATTGATGAAGCACGTAAAGAGTGCATAGCCGTAAATGTTACCGTTCTGGGAGAAAGGCCATGCATGGGCGATATCGATGCCACACGCCAGGCTGCTCTGCTTTCAAATGTAAAATCAGCAATAGCTGCGTACTATCCCGGAGAAATCCGTACATATCCTGGCTCCACTGACTGCAATATTCCTTTCTCCCTAGGAATACCGGCTGTATGCTTCGGAGGGTATATTGGAAAGGGCGCTCATACAAGAGAAGAGCATATCTACCTTGATTCTATGCCCGTAGGAACAGCAATCATCGCCATGTTCCTATTTAATTATTTCGAATAATCAGCCCCTAAATATATTTAACTTATGAAAAGAAAGCTGGATTTTGTCCGGCTTTCTTTTTGCATATATATCCTTATTTGGGGCAATCTACCTTTAGTGCAAATATCCATGATTAATCATCATCCTGATGTTCAAAGCCTCTTAGCTCAACCTTGCCGTAACTTATATAAAATGTCATAGTTTCTATTCCGTATGGAGGATTATGCGGGCCATAAAAGGTTTCTACCCTCAGAACTGCTGTATAATACGGCGTTCCAGCAACTTTTTTGACGCTGAGAAGCTTGTCGTTCATATATTGCCGCCTCTCTCCGTAGTATTCTTTTATTGCCTCTTCAGCGTCATCCGAAAGCATGCGTATAAGCGCCTGTTCTGTAACAGCTGCCCTATAATTGCAATACTTCATACCGATAATGCAAGCTGTGAAAGCCATGAGAACAAGAAAAAAAGTTATTACTATAGCTGCTTTTCTCACATAGATCACCTCTATACCACTCTATGCGTCAAAACAGATTATTATTTGTCAGCCTGCTTAACGCAGCGCCTTTAGCTGCAGATAAAATTTATTATACCAAGGAGATATGCTTCATGCTGGTTCCTTTCATCAGAACACTTATACTCTATCTTGTGATAATAGCAGCCGTAAGGCTTATGGGCAAACGCCAAGTCGGCGAACTTCAGCCAAGCGAGCTTGTAATTACTATACTTGTATCAGCCGTTGCTTCGGTGCCGGTGCAAGATATTGATATACCTTTGAGCCACGGAATAGTGCCAATACTCACTCTTATGTCAGCAGAAGTAATCATTTCTTCATTTTCTCAGAACCATATTAAATTCAGACGCCTTCTTACCGGCAACCCAGTTCTCGTAATCAAAGACGGTAACTTTGTTCAGACTGGAATTAATAAGCTAAGGCTCAGTATCGACGATATACTTGCTAACCTCAGGTTAAACGGTGTCTTTGATATAAGGGATGTTGTACGAGGCCAGATTGAGACCAATGGCCAATTGAGTACACTTCTCCGCGCTGACAGGCAACCAGTAACTCTTAACGCAATGGGCATAAAGCCTGTTCCTTCCGGCCCTTTTTATACCCTGATCTCGGACGGAAGGGTGATCTCGGATAACCTTAAGAGCGTTTCAAAAAATGAAAAATGGCTTGAAAGTATCATCCACGCCTCAGGGGCAAACAGTACGTCTGAAGTTTTCTTTTTGTGCGCCGATCAATATGGCAATACTGTTTTTTCCAAAAAGGAGATGTAGACAATGAAAGGGAAAGTAATCATTGCTTGTATAATAATCATATGTATCCCTTTAGTAGGAGTACTGGCCCAGTTGAGAGTTCATAATCTTTGCGATGAAACAAAAGAACTGGTAAAACAGGCTATAGAAGATTGTAATAATAACGCTCCAGATCAAACCACCATATCCTCCGCAATTGAATTATGGGAAAAACACGAAAGCTTTTTAACGAGTCTTATTACACATGAAGAGGTTGATACTGTCAATCTAAGTCTGTGCAGCGCAAAGGCATTAATAGAAACAGGAGATATTGAAGGGTATTATGAAGCTTTGAATCAAGCCATAGTCAATATCCGCGTCGTCAGAAATTTCGATAAACCAACCATAAGAAGCATCTTTTGATACTTGTTTTAGTGTAAACGCCATTATATATAAAAAAATACGGTCTTGGGTGTTTATACCCAAGACCTTATATTTTGCTAGGACTTAAATGCCATATTAAACTGATGCAAAGGCCTTCTGTCTCTTCGGATAAGACGACAATATCAGCCCTTGTCTTTTTGAAGAAGCTTTGAAAGTTCATCCATAAAGGTATTGATGTCTTTAAATTGCCGGTAAACTGAGGCAAAGCGAACATAAGCAACCTCATCAATCTGCTTAAGTTCATTCATTGCAAGCTCTCCAATATATTCGCTTTTAACTTCACGCGTTAATGAGTTAGATATAGTCTGTTCTATATCTGCAACAGCCTTTTCGAGCCTTGATAAGGGAACCTGCCTTTTTTCACAAGCTTTTACAAGCCCGCTCAAAATCTTGCTTCTATCAAACGTTTCTCTGGAGCCATCTTTTTTCACAACGATGATAGGTAAACTCTCAACCGTTTCATAAGTAGTAAACCTGCTGGCGCAGGAAAGGCATTCCCTTCTTCTCCTGATACTGTTGCCTTCATCCGTAGGACGGGAATCAACAACTTTGCTCTCCGTGTACCCGCAAAATGGACATTTCATGCTATATAATCCCCCACTTTTAATATACCCTAGGAGATTATATCATTCAAAAGGCTAATTTTCAACAAAATCATTAACAATATCTTTAAGTGTAATAGGGGTAACATCAAATTGCCATAATTTTTCTATCAGCAATTCAATGTCTTCAATGCAAGGGGAAATGTCGTATACCGCTTCACTCTCAAATGTTTCCTCGCAGTCGGAATAAATTCCGATGCCGTAGGTTTCAATTTTCATACCGTCGATCTGGGTAAGCTTAGTGACAAGTCCATAGGTAAGCTTCATCTCCTTTCCATTTAGGTCGACGAAATTCTTTCTGAGCCGTACCATACATTCCTGCATTTAAATACCTCCTTTTCTCTCCAATAATATTTTGACATTTTATTAAGTCATTGTCTATATTTTTCAGTCGCCATATTTAGAGAAAATTCGACAAGAAAATCCATTTTACGCTTAATTTCGATATTATTCAATTATCAAACTGTCGATAAATCGTTAATTTTGCACAATTATAAGTCAAAAAGAATGGCGCGCCAAATACCTAAATATTTAAGGCGCGCCACTACTTTTAAAAAAGCGCTTTTATTTAGCCAAGTTTTTTCTCAACTGCCGCCAAAAGTGCGCAAACGCAAAAGACTTCCATTGCAGCTTTGAGTTCCGCAACAGGCGGATAGGAGGGCGCTATACGCAGATTTTTATTTTCAGGATCGTTTGCATACGGGAATGTTGCACCAGCATCTGTTATAACAACGCCCGCTTCTTTGCACAGGTCATAAATCTTAGTAGCGCAGCCCGGCATCGAATCAAAGCTTATGAAATATCCCCCCTTTGGAGATATCCATGAACCTGCACCTGTACCACCAAGGTTTTCTTCGAGCATATTTAAAACCATCTTAAACTTGGGAGCAAGAATAGCCCTATGCTTTTCCATATGGGCGGCTATGCCGGCGGCATCTTTGAAGAACTTTACATGACGGGCCTGATTTATCTTGTCAGGGCCTATAGCCTGAACTTTAAGAAGATTTTTTGTCCATTTCATATTTTTGACTGAAGCCGTCATGCAAGCTACTCCGGCTCCAGGGTATGTCACCTTTGAAGTAGAGGCAAACTGGAATATCATATCCTCATTGCCGTGCTTAGCTGCCTCTTCAAATATGTTCAAAATCTTTGCTTTATCATCCGTCAAATGATGTACGCAATAAGCATTATCCCACATGAGCTTAAAGTCTTTTGCAGCTGGTTTAAGCGCAGCAAACCGTTTAACTACCTCATCCGAATAAACAACGCCGGTAGGATTTGAATACTTTGGAACACACCAGATCCCCTTTATGGCATCATCGCTGCTTACAAGCTTCTCAACCAAATCCATATCAGGGCCATTTTCATTCATAGGCACATTAATCATCTCTATGCCAAACTGCTGGCAGATAGCAAAATGTCTGTCGTATCCGGGAACAGGGCAAAGGAACTTTACCTTGTCAAGCTTGCTCCAGGGTGTGCTGCCGTTACAGTCACCAAAGACCCAAAGGCGCATGATGTTATCATACATCATCGTCAGGCTGGCGTTACCGCCAATAAGCACATTTTCCGGCTTGAGCCCTAAAATCTCGGCAAATAAGGCTTTGCAGGCAGGAATTCCGTCAAGTCCGCCATAGTTGCGTAGATCGGTGCCCTCGAATACTGCTTCTTCGTTGCTTGCGACAGCGGTAAGCAAACCTTCGCTCAGATCAAGCTGATCCGCACCGGGCTTACCTCTCGACATATCAAGCTTAAGCTTTTTGTCGCAGCACTCTTTGTAACGGGCCGTAAGCTCATCTTTAAAAGCCAACAGCTCCTCTTTGCTAGCTGTCCTTAAATCCATGATCGTCTCTCCTTCTTATTTTCCATATATTGCAGCGCCAATGGCTGTTGCAAAATCTGCATACTCCGGGATACTGAACTCAACCCCATAAAGACCCCCTATATCGTCAAATATCCTTTTGGTAAGGCTAAGCTTTGAGAGGTTGCCGGTTAGCACGATACGGGTCATGCCCTTTCCACGGCCTGCCAAAACAGCTACTATGCCTATTGTCTGGAACACCATATTTATTACCCCAAGTGCCAGATCGGATTTATTTGCAATATCTGAAGCTTTTCCAAAGTTTGAAGCCGTGACATTTCCATTCATATTCGAAATTGTCTCAGAGGAAATATCGCCAATCGTAAGATCTATCTTTGAAAGATCTCCATTCTCGGCCAAATCAACTATATGGTCTATGCTCCTCACTCCTACAAGTTTGTCACATATTCCAATTATCGTTCCACCGCCAACACCAGTGCCGCCGATATGTGATATATCATCGCCATCTACGCCTATAACGGCTGTTCCTGTCCCCATACTGACGACAACGGCCCTGTCGAGACCTGAAAGGTATTTACCTCCCAGGCCGACGGCCGTTATCTCATCAACCTTTTTTGTATCTATGCGATAAATGGACTTTGACAAAAACGCGGACCCGACACCCGTCACCATAATTCGCTTTACATCTGTGAGTTCCAGCTTGTTTTCAAGCAAAAATTTGCCGAAAGCTCCATAAGCAGATGTTCGCGGATCACCTGCCTTAACCATCAGAGGAGAAATTATGTTCTCCCCGTCAAATCCTACTATTTTTGTTGTGCTTCCTCCGATATCGATTCCAATAATCATTGTTTATCTCACTGAAAATATTTATTGAGAGGCCTTGACACAAAAAGCCCGGTAACCACCCCGAGAACAGCCTCAGGTACTCCGTTTGTTAAAACCGTGGTCCCTATTAACCCCAAAAGCATCTTATAGCCCACTCCAAGGGCCTCAGCATACTGATTACCGAAAAGAAAATATATGCCGCCAAGCACTAAAGCAGTGTTGACCATACTTCCGCAAAATCCGGAAATAGCATAAGCCCCTTTATCCTCCATGCCGGATTTTTGAAATAGCCTAAAGAGGCCTGAGGCCGTAACACCTACAAGCACTCTCGGAACAACGCATACCAGAACACTCTTTATGCCTCCTGACACTCCTGCAAACTCCATAAACGGAGTAAACACAAACGCCAGAGCAGGATTGGGAGGCATGAATGTCCAGACAATCAAGCTAAAAAGCCCTGCAAAGAAGCCCATAAAAGCTCCTCTAGCCATGCCGAGAGTTTGCGCTGCTACGATAACTGGCAACATACCAAGTGTTGCAACAACCGGCCCGAAAGCAGGAAGCGACCCAAGGGGGGTAAAACAAACTATCGCCTCTAAGGCAAGTATTATAGTAAACCTCGTAAAGGTCTTTACATTTTTATTCTGCACTTTATCTAATCACACTTCTTTGATGTTAAATACTGATATTGCCTACCGTTCTGGGGAACGGCAGCACATCCCTGATATTGCCCATACCCGTCATATACATGATGAGGCGTTCAAATCCTATGCCGTAACCTGAATGGACTACTCCGCCATACTTTCTAAGCTCAAGATACCAATCATATTCTTCAGAGTTCAGGCCGCATTCTTTCATGCGAGCTTCAAGCACATCGAGGCGCTCCTCTCTCTGGCTCCCACCGATCAGTTCACCAATACCCGGAACAAGCATATCCATTGCAGCAACGGTCTTGCCATCATCATTAAGGCGCATATAATAAGCCTTGATCTCTTTAGGATAATTGAAAACGAACACAGGCTTACCAAAGACCACCTCTGAAAGGTATCTTTCATGCTCAGTCTGTATATCACAGCCCCAGAAAACAGGGAATTCAAAATTATCCTTATTTTTCTCAAGGATCTCTATCGCCTCAGTATAGTTGATCCTCCCGAATTTCTCCTCTTTGGCTATTTTTGAAAGGCGCTCGACCAGGCCCTTGTCAACAAATTTATTGAGAAAATCCATTTCATCAGGACAAGACTCAAGCACATAATTTATAACATACTTTGTCATATCCTCAGCCAATTGAGCGTTAGCCTCAAGGTCATTAAAAGCGACTTCAGGCTCTACCATCCAGAACTCGGCAGCATGTCTGGTAGTATTGGAACGTTCAGCTCTGAAGGTGGGGCCAAAGGTATACGTCTTCCCGAAAGCAAGCGCAAAAACCTCAGCTTCAAGCTGCCCCGATACTGTCAGATTAGTGCTTGTCCCGAAAAAGTCTTCGGAATAATCAACTTCCCCATTCTTCATCGGAACTTTGGCAAGATCTATTGTGGTTGCCCTGAACATTGCCCCTGCCCCCTCCGCATCGCTGGAGGTAATTATGGGAGTATGCGCATAAACAAAGCCGCGCTGATTAAAAAAGCTGTGAATGGCAAAGGCCGCCTCGCTGCGAACACGGAAGACCGCATTAAAGGTATTCGTCCTGGGCCTGAGATGCTGTATGGTTCTAAGGTATTCAAGCGTATGACGTTTTTTCTGAAGCGGGTAATCGGAAGGGCATTCTCCCTCTACCGCCACTTCATCGGCAACAAGCTCGACAGACTGCTGGGCATTAGGAGATTGTGTGACTGTACCGTTTACTGTTACGGCCGTTCCCACATTAAGCGAAGCCGCTAGCTGATAGGACTCTTTGTCTGATGGAACGACCACCTGAATGTTCTTGATGACAGTCCCGTCGTTAAGCTCAATAAACGCACATGCCTTTACATCTCTTGTCGTCCTTACCCACCCGCTTAGTGACAGCTTTTTCCCTATATACTGTTCTGGGTGGTGAAGAATTGCTTTTACTGTTTCCATTTACCTAGTCACCTTTCGGTTAATTATTGCTTCATCGTTTTAAGCGCCCTTGCGATTTGATCCGGGCATGATGTGGGGCGCGGCCCACAAGTAATGCCGTCAAGTTTTTTTATGACTTCGTCGACAGGCATTCCAATAAGAAGGCTGGTTATTCCCTTGAGATTCCCGTCACATCCACCGATAATGTTTAATTGTGTAAGAATCCCATTTTCTACTGTTATATCAAATTGTCTTGAACAAACGCCAACTGGCATATATGTTTTCTGCATAGATTTACAAACTCCAAGGAATAATGAATTTTAAGAAGGCAAGAAAGCTTTATTTTCAAAGCGTTCCGTTTCATAGATTATCACATTTCTAAGTATTTGTCTATTCCCTTAGAAAATCAAAAGCAATTTTGTATTTCTTTAACAAGAAGATCAATATGTTCTCTGTTAATATCGTTATTTGTCAAAAATCTGATTTTCCCGTCGTCATAACCTCCGATCTTTATGCCTTTTTCAAGAAGTTTGGGGGCCATAGCCTTTACCTCCTGTTCGGGCTTATCGATGGTGCAAAATACTATATTAACCTGAACGGCACTCTCATCGCAGTGAATGTACTCCACTTCATTAAGCTTTTTCGCAAGATATTTTGCGTTTTCATGATCCTCTCCAAGACGCTTTGTCATTTTTTCAAGAGCTATTATGCCGGCAGCGGCAAGAATGCCATTCTGACGCATACCACCACCGAGGATCTTTCTATATCTTCTGGCAGAATCAATGAACTCCGCGCTGCCTGCAAGCATTGCCCCAACTGGGGCACAAAGACCTTTTGAAAGACAGAATGTAACAGTATCACAATATTTTGCGATTTCCGCAGCCGGAACATTTAGTGCAGTTGCTGCATTGAAAAGACGAGCTCCGTCAAGGTGAATAGGTATATTGTGCTTATGTGCTATCTCATATATCTCTTCCATACGCTGTATTGTCACCACTCTGCCGTTTGCAAGCGCATTTTCAAGACAAATCAGCGTTGTATCCGGATGATGCACATTTTTATTGCGAATAGCTTTTTCAATCATACAGGCATCAGGAACTGTCTGATCAAATGTAAGCGCCTTCACATTGACGCCCGAAAGAAGCGCAGTGGCCCCTGCCTCACTTGTGACTATGTGGCTGTCGGCGCTGACGATTATCTCGTCTCCTTTTTTCGTCTGTCCCATTATAGCTAGCTGGTTTCCCATTGTGCCGGAGGATATGAACATCGCTTTTTCCTTGCCCATCATTGAGGCTGCAAGCTCCTCCAGACGATTAGTAGTCGGGTCATCTTCATATACATCATCGCCAACCTCGGCTTCCGCCATTGCAGCGCGCATTTCTTTGGTAGGCATAGTAACGGTATCGCTTCTAAAGTCTATGAATTTCATTTGCTGTCCTCCGTTTGATTTATTTGTTTACAAATTAGCTAATTATTAAGTGCAGTTTATCTACAAGATTATACCACAGCATCTTTTTTTTGTAAATTAAATGGATTGACAACTTTTTTATATTTGGGATATCATATTATTGCAGGTGAATATTATAAGCGAAGGATGGTTTTATGAATCAGTTTGATCTGCTCAAACACATTATAATCAACTGTGATGAAGCGCTCAAGGAAGCCTTTGAAAAAAGGATGTCGGTTTCCGCAAGCCTTGCACAGACAAAAATAGATCTCGAAAAAGATATTTTTGATTCTCAATCTGAACAAAATTATATTCATACTGTTGTCGCTCAATTCGCGCCTGAGCTTTCTATAAAGGCTAATTCACTTTGGGCATCCCTTACGAGAATGAGCCGCAGCCAGCAGTATCGGTATCTTTTAAAAAACTATCCTGAAATAAGGCTGGCACATGAGCCTTTTCTATGTGACAATATCCCCGAAGGTATTACAGTAACTCCGGAGCCTATTGCCATCGATGTTTCCATGTCTCTTGGCGATGAGGTCATGACATGTCATTCAATACAGTCCGCCATAGACCAAGTAATAAGCGGAAAAGCTGTAAAAGCTGTGCTTTCATGCGACAGTATATATGACACTGAAAGCGTTTTTCTCTCGTTTTATGACAAAGGACTTTTTGTAAATGCAATAACACGATCGAAAGAGGGCCGACTGTTGTTTGAGCTTTCTAAAAATCTTGTTATATGTGCTGATGACAATACCATGTCTCTTGCTTTCGCTGTTGATAATAAATATGGATCAATGGTACAGGCCTTGTCCATTCTTTCCGAAGCAAAGCTCAGCATAGAACATATGCGGCACAGACGCTCGACCTCTGGATGTGATCACCCTGACAATCTGATATTTGTGGATCTATCAGGGGATTTTGACACATTGGAAACAAAAACCGCTCTTTATCAACTTGAAAAAGAAATGTACTTTTACAGGCTTATTGGATTTTGGAAGCGTACAGAGTTTTAACATCCCTATCTCTCGCCATATAAAGGCGGGAGATTTTTTATTCCATAAAATACAATAATCCTCCGGAGTAGGCAAAACCCTTCGGAGGATTAATTATAAGCTATCTGATCTCTTCACTGATATGAATGCCTGTTATTGAAAACTCTACCCATTCTGCAATGTTTGTGGAATGATCGCCTATGCGCTCAAGATATTTTGATATCATCAAAAGATCAATAGCATCCTCGCTGCTTTCCCTGCCGGTAGTCATCATATTTATGAGCCCGAACTTTATTTCGTCGAACAGACCATCAACTATATCGTCGTGTTCCATCACCCCACGGGCAAGCTCGAGATCCTTTTTTACATAGGATTCTATGCTGTCGGTCACCATTTTTACGACATTCTGGAACATCTCGCGAAGGGGCACCTTGCCGCACGCCGCCGAAAGATCTCTGTTGAAGAGGATCTCAGAGATATCTGACACCTGGTCGCCTATGCGCTCCATATCAGTTATCATTTTGAGCGCCGCCGATATCATCCTAAGATCTTTAGCCACAGGCTGCTGCTGCAAAAGAAGCTTCAGGCAGAGGCTCTCGATATCTCTTTCCATCTTGTCTATCTTCATATCCGTTTCAACAGCACGCCGCGCAAGCTCCATATCATTATCGGCGAGAGCTTTAGCAACAAGGGCAACGGCGCTGCCGCACATAGAGCCCATCTCTATCAGCTGCTCATTGAGTTCTTCAAGCTGCCTGTCGAATCTATTCCTCATTAACCAAACCTCCCTGTGATATAATCTTCTGTCCGCTTGTCTCGGGGCACAGAGAATATCTTTTCAGTATTACCATATTCAATAAGCTCGCCAAGAAGGAAAAACGCCGTTTCGTCAGATATTCTTACCGCCTGCTGCATATTATGCGTAACTATGATAATAGTATAATTCTTCTTAAGCTCTATTGCAAGCTCTTCGATTTTAGAAGTGGATATAGGGTCAAGCGCCGAAGTCGGCTCATCCATAAGCAGCACCTCAGGATCTACGGCGAGAGCTCTTGCTATGCAAATTCTCTGCTGCTGACCGCCTGAAAGACTAAGCGCATTTTTTTTGAGCCTATCCTTTACCTCATCCCATATGAATGCCGCTCGCAGAGATTTTTCAACAACCTCATCAAGTGCTTTTCTGCCTTTAGTTCCATGGGTTCTGGGACCATAGGCTATGTTATCGTATATGCTCATGGGAAAAGGGTTTGGTTTCTGAAAAACCATGCCTACTCTTTTCCTCAAATTATTAATATCAACATCACCATATATATTCTGCCCATCCAAAAGAACCTCCCCGGTTATACTGCACCCTTCCACAAGATCATTCATACGGTTGATCGATTTAAGAAATGTGGATTTGCCGCACCCTGAAGGCCCGATCAGGGCTGTAATTTCCTGTTGGGGGACCGCTATATCAATGCCCTTTAAGGCTTCAAAGCTGCCGTAATAGAGATGAAGATCCCGCGTTACTATCTTATCCATTATAGACCCTTTCTTAATTTTTTTGCTATTAATGAGGAAAGTGAGTTAATAACCAAAACCGTTACAAGCAGCACCACCGCTGTGGCATAAGCCTTATCGATATGAAGCCCCTCTCCGGCAAGCTTATACATGAATACCGATAATGTGCTTCCTGAATCCATAATGCCGTTCGGAAGCGAGGCAACTGTTCCAGCTGTATATCTTAGCGCGGCTGTTTCTCCTACAATCCTTCCTATCGAAAGAATTATCCCGGAAAGAATACCGGGGATTGCTGTGGGAAGGACTATTTTAAATATTGTCCTCACCTTGCCTGCCCCGAGGCCAAAGCTGGCCTCCCTGTATTCTATCGGAACCGCTTTAAGCGCTTCCTCCGTTGTTCTTATTATAACCGGGAGAACCATGATTGCAACGGTGAAAGCTCCGGCAAGTATGGAATAATCCCACCCGAGAGCAAATACGAAGAACAACATCCCAAATAGGCCGTACACAATTGAAGGTATACCGGAAAGAGTTTCTGCCGTAAGCCTGAAAAGCTCCGCAAGCTTGCCGCCCGTTTTAGCATACTCTACAAGATATACGGCACCGAAAATGCCAATCGGTGCTGATATGAGAATGGCAAGAACCGTGATAATCAAAGTGTTTATAAGCGAGGGCAAAAGTGACATATTTTCGCTGTTATATTCAAAGCTGAACATATCAGGCGAGAGGCTGCCAATTCCTTTTACGATTATATACCCAACTATTCCTATAAAACACGCAAGAGTAGTTGCTGCCGCCAAATTAACAAGCACCCTTAAAAGCATTCCCTCGGTCTTGCGAAAATTAAGCTTTTTCATTTTTGTATCCTATCCCCCTTTCTTTTCAAAACCGCAAATATGGAATTGATAAGAAGAATAAAGATAAAAAGCACAACCGCTGTACCGATAAGAGCTTCTCTGTGAAGATCTGTTGCATAGGACATGTCCATTACTATATTCGTTGTAAGAGTCCTGACCCCCTTGAGTATGCCAGCCGGCATTCTTGCCTGATTTCCGGCGACCATTACAACTGCCATTGTTTCTCCTATTGCTCTGCCTATGCCAAGAACTATCCCGGCCATTATACCTGACTTTGCCGCCGGAAGAATCACGCTGAATACACTTCTTTCTTTTCCTGCTCCAAGCGCAAGCGCACCTTCAAAGTATGTGCCTGAAACGGCCCTGATTGAGGATTCACTTACGGTTATTATGGTTGGCAGAATCATAATTCCCAGAAGTATTGATGCAGTGAGTATACTGCTGCCGCTGCCTCCAAAGGTATCCCTTACAAAGGGTACAATGACCACCATCGCAAAAAAGCCATATACAACTGACGGAATCCCCGCCAAAAGCTGTACACATGGGCTTAATATTCTGTAAAACTTTTTAGGGCAGAAATATGACATGTACACTGCCGCCAAAAGGCCTATAGGAACACCAATGAGAATAGCCCCTGCTGTTACGCAAAGGCTTCCTACAATCATCGGGAATATACCGTATAGATTGTTTCCCGGCTTCCATACCTTTCCGAAAAGGAAGTTGATAGGCCCTATCTTCATAATGGCGGGGACGCCGCCGGAGAAGAGGAAGATACATATCAGAGCTACCGCCAAGACCGAAGCCGCAGCTGTTATCAGGAAAACCCATTTCATGATCTTTTCGTATCTCTTCATATCTTCTCTCCCCTTTCGGAGGCGTAATCTTTATTAATCCCCTTTACCAAGTTGTCTTTTCTCCTATATAGATTGTCTTTAGATCATCCTTGGAAAGGTTATCTGTTGTATTGTCTTTGTTCACTATTACAGCAATTCCATCTGTGGCGATGACCATCGGTGTCAGACCCTTTTCCTTCTCGCTGTCCTTAAGCTCACGTGATGCCATTCCTATATCGCAGATGCCCTCAGCAAGAGAGCTCATGCCCGAGGTAGAATCGCTTTCCTGAAGTTCTATTTCAGCCTTCTTGTTTACTGCCTTGTAAGCCTCTATGAGCTTCTCCATCACTGGTGATACTGAGGATGAACCCGCTACCACAAGCTTTCCTTCTCCTGATCCCGTATATGCCTTAGCCTCTCCTGCGGGAATATAGCCATTGTCCTCAATAACTTTCTGGCCTTCTGTGCTCATGATAAAGCTTAGAAAATCCTTGCCAAGATCGCTTAGGCCTTCCTTATAGGCTACATTAAAGGGCCTTGCAAGGACGTATTTGCCGGCTATTATGTTTTTGGCAGTTGCTTCTACGCCATTGATCTTAAGCGCTTTGACTGTGTCATTCAGAGAACCTAATGAAATATATCCGATAGCGTACTTGTTCCCTGCGACCGCGGTCAACATGACTGAAGTGCTGTTTGTGATCTCAGCCTCTATCGTAGTATTATCTACTTTTTCGCCCTTAGAGTTCTTTTCTTCTACACCTGTAAGCTCTACGAAAGCTCCTCTTGTTCCCGATCCGTCTTCTCTTGACATGACTGTGATCTCTGAACCTGCCTTGAAGCCATCACCGGTGCCGTTCTGATTATCGCTGCCGTTTGAAGTATTTCCTTCGCTGCTTCCGCATGCTGCGAAAGCTGATAATGTTAATGCAGCTGTCATAAGCATTGCAACTAGCTTTGTGTTTTTTTTCATTTTAATTTTTCCTTTCGTTTGATTACAATTACATATTAGTATGGCTATGTAAAAACGAATTTCGTTGTAATGAAAAAAATATGTAAAATTAGAAGCCAAAATATTTTATCTTAATAAGGCATTTTCTTCCATGCAATTTAAGTTCTCAAAAAATAAAATTATACCTGTCTGGCGATAATTTAATTATCCAAAACGCAATAATTACCAATTCATCCCTTTAATGTGTTTTTTATCATTGTAGTATATAAGCTTTTGTGTTATAATCGATAAACTAAATTAAGGTGGGAAAAGAAAATGAACCTTTGGCATGATATCAAGCCCTCAAGAATGCATCCAGAAGATTTTATGGCTGTCATCGAGATTGAGAAGGGGTCAAAAAACAAATACGAACTTGATAAAGAAACCGGTGCCCTTCGCCTTGACCGAATACTATACACCTCTACTCATTATCCTGCCAACTATGGATTTATCCCAAGGTCATACGCAGATGACGGTGATCCTCTTGATGTTCTTGTGCTGTGCAGCGAGCCGATACGCCCGCTGAGCTTAGTAAGAGTTTACCCTGTGGGATACATTGCCATGCGGGACTCAGGTTCTATTGATGAAAAAATAATAGCTATTCCCTTCGGTGATCCTGTATATAATTGCTACAAGGATCTTTCGGAGCTTCCGCCCCACGTGTCAGAAGAAATAAGCCACTTTTTCAGCGTCTATAAGCACCTTGAGCCAGACAAGGACGCACAGGTGGAAAATGTGTTTAACAGAACTGAGTCAATCGAGGTAATAAAAGAAGCCTTTGAAAGCTATATAGTAAAGTTTTGCAGATAAAAAAACCCGCCGTCGCAGCACACTTGCTGAAACGGCGGGTTTTTATTAATTTTATTTTCAAGCTTTAATACATAAATTCACATCGGCAGTATCGTATATCTCATCATTAAGAACATAGCCGCCGAGCCCAAAAGTATAAAAACATGGAATATTTCGTGACATCCAAAGCGAGGGTTGTTTCTTCCAGGCCACTTAACAGCATAAAACACACCTCCGACTGTATATATAACGCCTCCAAGAATAAGAAGCGATACTCCTCCCCAGCCTATGGCTTTCCACAAAGGGTATACTGCTGCAATTGCGATCCATCCCATGGCGATATAAACCACCGATGAAAACCATCTCGGGCATGTAATCCAAAAAAGTGTCATAATCAAACCTGCCAGCGCAAGCCCCCAAATTATCCCGAAAAGCCACCACCCAAGGGTTCCTCTAAGAGCTACAAGGCAGACCGGTGTATATGTTCCAGCAATAAGGAGATATATCGAGATATGATCATATTTTTTTAAGGCTATCCTTCCGTTTACCGATGTTCTAAGGCAATGATAAAGCGTTGATGCCGTATAAAGGCATATCATAGAAGCCCCATATATTGCAAAGGATACTGTTTTCCAAATATCGCTTCCGTCAATACCCGCTCTTGCAATAAGCCAAACTGTTCCGGCAATAGAAAGCAAAACCCCTATCCCATGGGTAAGCGCCGACCAAAACCTTATTCCGTCATATGGGTCTCGGCTTTTTTCGGTATTGCGCCTGGGTTTTGTCTCCCCATCTCCACCAAAACCGCTCTGGGTAATTTCTTTTTTCATACACTCGCCTCAATTTATATTTTACTTAATTTTACTGCGTTTGAGTTCCTTAATCAAGCTAAATATCAGCATTGCTAAAGATTTTACAATTTGTTTTATAATTGTAAGCTTATATCACTAAACATTAACTTGCATTAATTTTGGATTTATCCTGTTGACACACAGCTGTATTATGAATATAATACAGCTGTACTGTACTACGCAGATAACACAGTTAAAGGAG
The DNA here is from genome assembly GCA_034926865.1 of Clostridiaceae bacterium. GTDB lineage: Bacteria > Bacillota > Clostridia > Oscillospirales > Butyricicoccaceae > RGIG1902. The sequence continues at coordinate 80,084 of JAYFQP010000020.1, read as the reverse complement.
GAGCGAAATATAACTATGATCTCATTTGAAAAGTTCGTTCCTATTGACGGCAGCCCTATTTATCTGCAAATTATAACATACCTCAAGCGTGGCATCGCAGCTGGATTTATCCTTGATGGTGATGAAATGCCATCCAGAAGAGTCGCCTCAGCGCTTTTGGGTATAAACCCTAATACTGTCCAAAAGTCTTACAGGCTCCTTGAGGAAGAAGGCATTGTCAGTTCTAATCAGGGCGCAAAAAGCTATGTGACAATTAACGGAGATAAAATCGCATCCATCCGATCTGAGCTTCTTTCTGCCGAAGCAAACGCTGCGACAATCGCCATGAAGCAGATGGGTGTTTCAAAAGAAGAAGCACTTATGGCTATAAGCCGGGCATGGGATGAACCTGAGAAAGGAAAAAGCAATTTATGAAACAGTATCTTTCAGCACTAAGTCTTGCCGTAAGGGCAACAATTTATAAAGTATCAGGCGTTATATTTTTAATGGGTGCGTGCCAATATCTTCTCTTTTCACGATCCCTTGCATCAGCCGAGGCTACTTGGAGCCAATACAGCCAACAGTTCGCCTCTTTAGAAGAATTAATATCCAATAGTAGGGCTCCTCTTTTATTTTATATCGGTTTTTTGGCTGTCTGCGCCATATTGTGCCTTAATGGGACCGAGTTTTGGGGCAGCCGCAGCGGCTATACTATACAAAGGCTTTCCATAAGCGAAAAAAAGCTCCATATAGCATGGGCGATCTATTACTCACTTTGCTTTTTTCTATTCTTGTGCTTGCAGCTAGCCGTTACATATGGTCTGGGAATGATTTATATGGCATCTCCCCTTGGAAAAATGTCGGGAAACCAGACACTTTTTCTGGCCTTTTACCGAAGCCCCTTTCTTCACAGCCTTCTTCCACTTGCTGAGACCAGCAGGGCTATACGAAATGTTATCCTTTGCATCGCACTTGGAATAAGCGCCTCAAGCTTTTCTTACCTTCAGCGCAGAGATCGAAAATATGGAACTATGATTGCCTTTTCAGTTATAGCAGCAGTGAGCTTTCAACAGGAAATGGGACACTTCAGCATTGATATGCTAGTATCTATTATTTCTATTTATACCGCCGGAAAATCAATTTACAACATGAGGGGTGACGGAAACGATGTATGAAAGGCTAAAATATCTAATGCCGCCCGGCATTGACATATCAAAAGAAATCCGGGCCGCAGCGTATGGACTCTCCGCCGCTTTTATATTCAGCCTTGGATTTTTTATAAATCTTTCAAATGAGTACTCTTCACTATTCTATTATGTTGACGAAAAGCGGGTATTGAGAGATGGGGCCATCATGCGTGACTTTGCAGACTTTGCTCCATCAAGCATGCTTATTTTTATCGCAGTGGCTATAGCAATGATACCCCTTGTTGCCTACCACTATATCTACCACTTTCAGGGCAGCAAAAGCATATATCTTATGAAACGTCTGCCCGACAAATGGGAACTTTTAAGAAGATGTATTACCTTCCCGGTTCTTACTGCATCAGCTGCTCTTATCTTTGCTGTTTTATTGATTTTGATTTATCTTGCTTTTTATATACTCGTCACTCCCAGAAGCTGCCTTGCTCCAGATCAGCTTTCAAAAACCATAAGTGTCATTTTCGGAGGTTCATTATGATAGAAATAAAAAATCTCGTCAAATCCTATAACGGTAGAAAAGCGCTAAATAATGTCAGCCTCAATATAGGCGGCGGCGAAATAGTCGGATTATTCGGTGAAAATGGCGCTGGAAAAACCACACTGATGAAGTGTATTCTAGGGTTTCTCCATTACTCGGGTGAAATAACCTTTGAGGGAAATAAAGTTGCTCCGAAAAACATAGCGGGGATCTCCTTTGCCACAAGCGAGCATTCCTTTTTCCCTAATTTAACTCCACGAGAGCACAGAGATTTTTACGCAATGCACTTCCCTTCCTTTAACGATGATCGTTATTCAGCTTTGATGGACTTTTTCTCCCTTCCCCGAGGCAAAGCGCTTAAGCATTTTTCAACGGGCCAAAAAAACCAGTTTGAAGTGATCATGGCGCTGTCACAGGGGGCACGGCTTATTCTGATGGATGAACCGTTTGCCGGTAATGATATATTCAACCGAGAAGATTTTTACAAAGTGCTTCTCGGAATACTGGAACCTACTGAGACGGTGCTCATTTCAACACACCTTATAGAGGAGGTTGAAAACTTCATATCAAGAGCGGTTATCCTACGCCGCGGCGAAATAGCGGCTGATGCTTCTATGTCGGAACTTGAAGATAAAGGGCTTGGCCTTTTGGCCTTTATCAAGGAAGTCTGCGGATACGATCCATACAGAGTAGGCAATGCCATATCAAGGCTGACGGAAAAGCCTGAAAGAAAGGAGTAATCTATGCGCCGAAGCCTTATAACAGCAGTAACAATTTTTATTGCAGTATTAGTTTCTACTGCTTTCATCTATGCCGAAGTCAACAGTCAAAAAGAGGACGTAGTAATTACTCCAACTACACTTTGGGGAGACCCTGATGCAGCAAACGGCATTAATATCGGCCTGTCAACTGAATGTATGAATCACCTTTTCTGGGATATTGATTATACGACAGGCACAGATTGCAGATCAAACTTCACTTTTAAGCAGGCAACTTCCAAAACCCAAAAAGGCAGAGCGCCCTCGGTAGAGATCTCCTCCTACACAGACGGGTCGTTTTCCTTTACTGGTGGTTCTTTGAATATTGATGAGGAACTCGAATATTACTCAATGCTGCTGCCTGCAAAAACACTTGCTAAAAAAGTTAAAAACGGCGAAAAATTAACTGAAACTGTTTATCTCAAGGATTATTATGATTTTTACACTATAAATTTCTACATATATTACCCTGATACCCCATCCCTTTATCAAACTGGGGAAGCACAAAAGATCTTCAATGATTATTTTAAAATACCCGTTCTCCCTGACCATCAAATAGAAGTCAGCGTTGAAAAGGACGATAACGGCAATATAATCGATATAACGACAAACACTGTCTTCGATACACCATTCAACATTAACTGCAGAGCGGCCACCACAAAAAATGGTGCATATGTAATCATTCCTCAGAATGGCGAAGCTGACAACCGGGTGGATCTCAGTCACATAAAGGGCGGCTATGGCATATACTATATCCCCTTTGAACTCAATGAAGAAGGAACAAAATGGATAACCCACGATTCCGACCCCGTACGAATGGTTTATTCTCTGGATATAAACAGCGTTGAAGCTGTCAATATATTGGCCTCTGATGATGGCACAAAGCTCCAGCTGTTCACAAAGGAAAACGGCAGACTTATGCTATCGGTTATTGACAGAAGCTCTATGGCGCTTCTTCAAAAGCTTGACATATCATCCTGCAAAGGAGACAGAATAAGCTATGACGCTTTTCTTCAAAACAAGCTTATGCTTATTCCATTTAGCGACGGTGGTTTTGCATTATTGACTGAACAGGAAGACGGCCTTTTCAAAAAGGAATTTGAGGGCAGTTTTGAAAATGCCGACGAAATCTACCGTTCATTTGTCCTCGGCAGCACATTCGACTATGACGGAAGCCGTCTCGCTGTCGCTGCCCTGATAAATGAATACAGCGATTGCGGCTTTTATATCGCAGTGTTTGACAAGGAAGGAATGTCATATGCAGGCTCATACTCAACAAGCCTTGACCCACCGGCAAATTACAATTTTGTATTTAACAACAGGGTCGAGCCTCTTGACGGGACAAATTCCATATCTCTGAGTTTAAAATAATCAGCAGTTAAAAAGCCGTCCGCATGTAAATGCGGACGGCTTTTTAATATTATAGTTTTACCACGCCTCGCAAGCCCCTTCGCATCTTGGCTCCGTTGCCCCCATCAGAGTTCCCATGCCCGTATTAAATATGATCTGGCCTCTGCCAAACCCTCCAGCGTTGAGGTCTACGGAAATATCATGTCCCCGTGCCTTAAGCCCTGTCATTATATATTCAGCAAAGGCAGGTTCAAGCGCTATTTTCATTCCTTCTACCCATTGCCATCTTGGGGCATCAAGAGACGACTGTGGATTAAGGCCCTTATCTATGTAATTGACCATTACCTGCAAATGCGCCTGAGGCTGCATGTTACCCCCCATTATCCCAAATGGACCTATGGCTTTTCCATCCTTCGTAAGGAATCCAGGTATAATTGTGTGATACGGGCGTTTTCCGCCCTCGGCGCAGTTGGGATGACCTTCTTCAAGATTAAAGCCTAATCCTCGATTCTGCATTCCTATACCGGTTCCGGGAATCACTACTCCTGATCCAAAGCCCCTATAATTGCTCTGGATAAAGGAAATCATATTGCCCTCTCCGTCGGCTGCACACATGTAAACAGTTCCTGACGATTGCGGCTTTCCGCACTGAGGCATAACAGCCTTATCTCCGATTAGCTTTGAGCGCTCTATACCATATGAGGTTGAAAGCAAGTCCTTTACAGATACTGTCATGTTTTTCGGGTCGGCTATATATTGCTGTCCATCCGCAAAAGCCAGTTTAAGTGCCTCGATTTCACGATGGAAACTTGGAACATCGTTAGAAGATGGTTCGAAATTCTTAAGAATATTAAGGCCCATAAGGGCGACTATGCCCTGACCGTTGGGAGGAAGCTCCCATACATCATATCCCCTGTAATTAACAGATACAGGATCTACCCACTCAGGGCTGAACGATGCAAGGTCCTCAGCGCTTACAAACCCACCGTATTTTCTGGAATATGCGTCTATTTTTCCAGCTATATCCCCTCTGTAAAAGCTTTCAGCATTAGTCTTGCCTATATCTCGCAGTGTCTTTGCCTGATCTGGATTACGATATATTTCTCCTGGAAGAGGAACTCTGCCATCAGGCATAAAGCAATTAAACCATTCAGAACATTCCGGAGCTTCGTCAAGCTCGCCCTTTAATCTGCCAGAGAAAAGAGTCATCATATCATGAATTCCCTGAGTAGTCGCCTGACCATCCTCCGCATATCTTGCCGCAGTCTCCACGACCTCAGAAAGAGGCAGCTTACCAAACCGTTTATTCACGGCAGCCCATGCCGCCGGTGCTCCTGGGACTGTCACCGAGCCAAAGCCATAAAGCGGCATTTTATCAATGCCTTTTTTCCTCAAATCATCAGACCGGAACCCCCTGCCCATAAAACCGCTGGAGTTAAGGCCATACATTTTCCCCTTATGCCAAATGATAGCGAAGGCATCCGCCCCTATCCCGTTTGACTGAGGCTCCAAAACGGTCAGACAGGTTGCCGCAGCAATAGCAGCGTCAAAGGCGTTTCCTCCCTTTTTCAGCATATCCACACCGGCCTGAGCTGCTAAGTGATTTGATGTCGCACACATTCCGTTTACCGCATATTTCACAAATCTTCTGGAGGGATATGGGTAAGAATTAAACTCAAACATTCTTTGTCTCCTTGTATATAAATTAATTTGAAATAACAATCGTAGTATTGTTTTGAAATCAAGCAGACACAAAGCATCAAGTGTTTTAATTTCCCCTGTAAAGCTGAAAAACCGATTACATGTCATCTCAATACGCAATTTATGCGGCTAGATACAATAGCTACTTTACAGCTATGTGTTTACCTGACTGGTGAAAGCAATCTATACTTTAGCGTTAACGAAATAATTATACGACAAAAAAACGTGAAGGAAAAGCCCTTTTGGCAAGTCCTTCACATTTATATTATACTAATATTTTATTTTTATCTTTAGCTCATTTACATTTGGATATTAGCCAATAAACTCTTGTGTCCAATAGTTGCCGTCAGCTACATATCCAACGCCGATCTGTGTATATGAAGCATTAAGGATATTGGCGCGATGACCCTCAGAGTTCATCCACCCCTGCATGACTGCCTCTGGAGTTGCATAGCCCATTGCTATATTCTCTCCGGCTGCTCTATAGCTTATCCCAAAAGACTTGATCATATCAAACGGAGAACCATATGTGGGGCTTGTATGGCTGAAATATTTATTGTCGTGCATATCCTGAGATTTTGCTTCTGCTACCTGTGAAAGTTTGGAGTTCAGCGTGAGCGGTGCAAGACCATATGCTGCGCGCTCTTTATTTACAAGCGCCGCTACCTGCTCTTCAAAAGAAAGTTGTGTTGAGCCTGTGTTATTCGTTGTATCTGTATTTGTTGTTGTGCCAGTATTACTGTTTTCGACTGGCGCTGTGGTATCTATATTTTCAGGAACAGATGGTGTATTATTGCAATTGCCAGTTACGCATGTACCCTGAGAATCACATCCGGTTTGGCAATTCGTCTGATCACCACACGCTGTGTTGTCAATAACGCCTACCTTGATTCCGCAGCCTGAAAGCAAACTTCTTATAAAGTTGAAATTAACATTGCTGAGGTCGAGATTTGAAATATCTGCAGTGTTGACAGATACGTCATTATTTGCTGTGCAGTTAGGTGTATTTGATGCTGCTTTCGTATTAACATTGCTGTTTTCAGATTTCTGGGTATTCGTGCCGTTTTGATTAGTTGTGCAGCTCTGGTTATTTGCGCAGTTCTGGTTATTTGCGCAGTTCTGGTTATTCGTGCAGCTCTGGTTATTCGCGCAGCTCTGGTTATTCGCGCAGTTCTGGTTATTCGCGCAGCTCTGGTTATTCGCGCAGTTCTGATCATTTTTGCAATTCTGACCATTTACGCAGCTGGGGCAGGTTGCACAATCTTGATTATTTGCGCAATTTGAATTAGCGCATGTTTGATCTGTCGCTGCTTTTACTGCTCCTTTTCCATTCTGCGTGCAGGAATTATCTGTGCCTGTATTGGAAGGTGCAGTGTTTGCAGTTGTATTGACAAGATTAGCGTTCTGTTTAATTGCTTCAAATATCGAAGCAAAAGACGAATTGTTTGAGTTATTGCAGCTGCCATCCGAGGCACATGCGCCAAGGCTATTAATGACAGTACTTAAATCGGCACCGCTGCCTCCTACACCAAATATATTGCATGTATTTGAAGATCCATTTGTACAAGACCCCTTTGTGCAGGACGCTGCCGATGCATTCATCGCCAGGCCGGAACTTATCAGCATCAGTACGAGAACGATTGCTACTTTCTTATTGACTTTCTTCATGGGTTGTTACCTCCTTGGTTTCTGTTGTAACTCTATTGTAACTCTTTTGTAATCCATTTCAACACACAAATATTTCCATGTGATTCCAGCTTCAAAAATTAAGGCCAATAAAAATTGTCTTGTTTCCTCTGGTCGTGCTTTGCTAGAGACTTCTCTTAGTTTTTTCGTTTTTATAATTGCACATAAATACCAATAGGTTTTATAGGTTATATTTCTGTTTTCGGCTTACTATTCAATTTTTTAAATAAAATTTTCTTTTAATAGTAAAATTTGTAAAATAACATATTTTCAATCAGAAAAACAAAGGCTCCGAAATAGCTTCGGAGCCTTTGAAAATTAAATTACTATATTATATAAGGAAACGTATATAAGAAGCCAGATATTTAACTACTTCGCCATCTTGGCAACTTCTTCAGCGAAGTTGTCTTCCCTCTTCTCAATTCCCTCGCCCTTTTCAAAACGGGCGAACTTAACGATCTTGACGCTGCCACCAAGCTGAGAAGCAACCTTGTCTGCATACTTTTCGACAGACATCTTGTTTTCCTTAACAAAAGCCTGATTTACAAGGCAGTTCTCCTCATAGAACTTATTGATTCTGCCCATGACTATCTTCTCAGCAACCGCAGCAGGCTTACCCTCGTTAATGGTCTGAGCCAAAAGTATTTCTTTCTCTTTTTCAAGAACCTCTGAAGGTACTCCATCCTTATCAAGATACTGAGGACGCATAGCAGCTATCTGCATGCAGACGTCCTTTCCAAGCTCCTTGATTGTCTCATTGCCTCTAAGGTTATCAGAAACCTGAAGACCTACCAGAACGCCTATTTTGCCCCCCATATGAATATACGAAACATTCATTGTGGAGTTATCATATCTCTCAAATCTTCTAAGCTGTATGTTCTCGCCGATGGTGAGAACCTTTTCCCTCTGCATGCCTGTAACATTAAGATCAGAACCCGGATACTGGCAATTGCCAAGCGCTTCGATATCTGCCGGATTTTCATTGATGATAACATTGCAGACATCTGCACAGAACTTTTTAAACTCCTCATTCTTAGCAACAAAGTCTGTTTCAGAGTTTATCTCTACAACAGCGCCTACGCCGCATTCATCGCATACATAAGAATAAACAGCACCCTCTGCAGCAATCCTTCCTGCTTTCTTTGCAGCAGCAGCAAGACCCTTTTCACGGAGGTACTCGATTGCCTTATCAAAATCGCCGTCCGAAGATGTGAGAGCCTTTTTGCAATCCATCATTCCAGCGCCTGTCTGCTCACGGAGCTTTTGTACGTCTTTAGCTGTAAAAGCCATGGTAATTCCTCCTATACGAAATTATATAATAAAACTGATTACGCCTTTACTATCTCTTCTGCTGTCCTTGACTCCCTCTTCTGAGGAGCTCTTGGTGTTGAATCGACAGCTTCTACCGTCTCGGCCTGCTCAGAAGCCTGTACTGTCTCGTCGCTTACGGAAAGCTGCTCGCCCTGGCGGCCTTCGATAACGGCATTAGCCATAGCCTGAGCTATAAGTTTAATGGCACGGATAGCATCATCATTGCCGGGGATTACATAATCAGCCTCGTCAGGATCACAGTTCGTATCTACGATAGCTACAACAGGGATACCAAGCTTCTTTGCCTCTGCGATGGCGTTCTTCTCCTTGCGAAGATCAACCACAAACAAAGCTGCTGGAAGCTGCTTCATTTCCTTAACGCCGCCGAGATATTTTTCGAGCTTCTCTATTTCAAGCTTCAGCTTGATGACTTCCTTCTTGGGAAGGAGGTTGAATGTGCCGTCTTCAGACATCTTGTTAAGCTGGTTGAGACGATCGATCCTCTTGCGCATTGTTTTAAAGTTTGTAAGCATGCCGCCAAGCCAACGTGCATTGACATAGTACATGCCAACTCTCTCGGCCTCTTCCTTAACAGCATCCTGAGCCTGCTTCTTTGTGCCAACAAAAAGCACAGAGCCACCTTCGGCAGCTGTATCGCGAACGAAGAAATAAGCTTCTTCAAGCTTCTTTACAGTCTTCTGAAGGTCGATAATATAGATACCGTTTCTCTCCATAAAGATGTACTCAGCCATTTTAGGGTTCCATCTTCTTGTCTGGTGACCAAAATGTACGCCGGCCTCCAAAAGCTGTTTCATAGAAATTACTGACATTTTAATGTCCTCCTTTGGTTTTTTCCTCCACAGCGGTCATTCGCCCAAACGGTCGTTACAAAACGACACCTGCCAGGGAGTTCCGCAGTGTGTGTATTAGGGGCTTTGCCCCAAACATTAGCTTAAATATGATACCACATATATTATATCCGCGCAATATATTTTTTACCAAAATTAGCGATAAAAATCAACTCTTTCAAGGCGTCTTCTATATTTTTTATATATTGTTACAGCTTCTGAAGGCTCAACTGCTTCAAACCGCACAGTGTCCCCAGGTTTTTTTTGCCCCAAAAGCGGAAGATCGGATGAAATAACAGTTGCTATCTTTGCATAACCGCCTGTAGTCTGCCTGTCGGCCATCATTATCATTGGCCTCCCGGCAGAAACCTGTACAGCACCCATCACTATGCCGTCTGAAATTATATTGCCGTCCATGCCATTTTGATATTCTATACGCTCTCCATCAAGCCTGTAGCCCATACGGTCGCTTTCAGCAGCTATCTTATAACCACAGGAAAGAAAAGTTTCTATCCCCTTTTTCGAAAAGCGCTCCAGTTGAGGCCCAACCACTACTCTAACAGGCTTGTCCGAAAGAGGATAACGCCATATGAGCTCATCTGCCTGCCTTGATTCCATAAAAGGCAGCCAGCCTGCTTCATGCCTTAAAGGCAGCAGGTCATCCCGCTGGAGCCTGCGGCCCTTAAAGCCGCCGAAACCGCCCTTTATATAAGTAGCCGCGCTTCCAAGAACAGGCTCAAGGTCAAATCCACCGCCTATTGCAAGATATGCCCTAAACCCCTCCTTTACCGCCCCAATCTCAAGAACGTTGCCCTTAATGGCCGTATATGCCTTAGCATTTCTCAAAGGAAGATTATCAAGCTTTGAATCAAAGACGCCCCCGCATATGGCAAAAACGCCGTTTGTTTCAAACTCAAGCCTTGGGCCCATCGCAGTTATCTCCAAAACGGCCTCATTTTCTTTGTTGCCCACAATTATGTTGGCGAGATTCATAGAAAATATGTCCATAGCACCGCATACAGGCACCCCATATTGCTGCCAGCCATATCTCCCGCCATCCTGTACGGTTGTTAAAAGCCCGGGTGAAAGAACCTTAATCATCATTAGCCATCCTTTCATACTCCTCGGCGCTTATCGGTGTGAACTTAACCTTTTGCCCGGCTTTGAGAAGAAATGGGTTTTCTCTTTCAATATCAAAAAGCTTTAGCGGTGTCCGGCCTATAAGCTGCCATCCACCAGGAGATGCAATGGGATAAACACCTGTCTGTGAACCTGCTATTCCAACAGACCCCGACGGTATAGCTGTCCTTGGGGTATTCAGGCGGGGCGTGGCGATGCTCTCATCCATGCCGCCCATATAGGGAAAGCCGGGAGTAAAACCAAGCATATATATCAGATATTCTCTTTCACTGTGGCGCCTTATTATTTCACCATCGGTAAGGCCTGTATAGGCCATCACATTTGCCATATCCGGGCCGAATTCTCCGCCATATGCCACTGGAACCACAACTGTTTCAGCTTTTTCTGTCGGCGCTTCATCAAGCTGCTGCGACGAGGCTTCAATTGATGAAATAAGCAGGCCCAAATCCAACACCGCTGGGTCAAAATGTATCGTAACCGCGCAGTATGTGGGGACTATTTCAATTACGCCTTCAAGTCCAATTGCGGAAAACCTTGATGCAAAGCCACATACGGCTGCATTGACCGCAGGGGATATTTCCTGCTGGAAGCACAAAGTGACGGCGCGGTCGCCGCAGAACCTTATATCCGGTCTCATAACCCAAGCACCTTTTTCATATTTACAGCTTCTACTCCCTCTTTTTCAAGAGAATTACGGATGTTCTTTACAAACTCTACAGCATCCTTATTATCGCCGTGAACACATACAGAGCTGCAATTAAGCCTCAAGAGCCCTCCCTTGTAGGTTTCAACCACGCCTTCCTTTACCATTCTTATAACTCTCTGCACGGCAAGACCACTATCATGGATAACAGATCCCTCAAGGCTTCTTGCAACAAGGCTTCCGTCATCATTGTAGGCTCTGTCAGCAAAAAATTCGCTAACATATCCTATGCCGCATTCTCCAGCCGCCTCTTCCATCTTGCTGTTAGGCAGGCCGAGAAGAAGCATCTGGCTGTCAAAATCCTTGATAGCCTTTGCAAGGGCTGTGGCCATGGTGATATCCCGTCCCGCCATATTGTAAAGAGCTCCGTGAGCCTTAAGATGTTGAAGCTCTACCCCGTTTGTCCTTGCAAAAGCATATAGCGCTCCAAGCTGATATTTTACATAAGCATAAGCTTCGCTCAATGTCAGCTTCATATCGCGCCTGCCAAACCCCATGAGATCCGGGAAACTGGGATGTGCGCCTATGGCGGCGCCACTTTGAACGGCCATCTTCACCGTTTCTTCCATAACAACAGGGTCGCCCCCATGATAACCGCAAGCCACATTGACCGACGTAACATGCGGTATCACTTCTTTATCCATCCCCACCTTGAATGAACCATAGCTCTCGCCAAGATCACAGTTTAAGTCTATACGCATATTTTCAGCCTCCTTTTTATTTTCGAGCCTCCAAAACAGGTTAGGCTCCTGATATTCCCGCCTTATAAAATTATATATATTTTACCACATGCTTCTCTTGAGGAAAAGACTCTCACAAATTATTTTAGCCCCTTTAATAATGACCTTCCGCGCCTTAGCGTACCGTTGTCTACACGTATCAGAATAATATCCTCGCCTATTTTCTCAATACTGCTCCACGGAACAATATAATCGTCCTCTCTTCCTAAAAGGCCAAAGAATCTAAGCCTTCCGGGTATTATTACAGCTATCACTTCCCCTGTCTTCATATCGATCTCCACATCGTTGACATATCCAAGCCGAGCACCATCAACAAGATTTATTACCTCTTTATATCCCATATCAAATATTCTGCAGGTGTTTTCCATAAAAAGACCCCCTTATGCTAAACATTATAGCAAAGGGGGTTTTAATATAACCAAATAATATAAGCTTATTTCAGATCTTCCGCCACAATATATTTACATATGTTCCTTGCCAATAATGAGCAGCACACAAGAGCCGCTATCGTACTGGGAAGCATGTAAGAGATATTATAAAGGAGCGAATAAAAATACGGTGACGTCATCTTTAAGCCCATAAAAACATCCGGCATATATTCTGCATAAATGGTGACCCCGCTGATATAATGGATCAAAAACCTTGCTGCACTGCCGATAAGAACTGACTGCCATATTCTCTTTGGGTTATTTTTGATAAGGCCAGCAAGACCCACCATCATATACGCCAGAGAATAGTCAAGAAGCATAGACTGCCAGTTGATGGCAAATCCCCCCGCCAGGAAAAACTTTAGCGTGCCGAAAACAAGGCCTGACAATAGTCCGCAGCCGGCTCCCCATCTTACAGAGTAAATGATTATCGGGATCATAACGAAATCAATAGTGCCTCCATACTGAAGGCCTATTGGTATCTCTATGTAGCTGAGGACAATAGACATAGCCACCACAAGCGCACCTTCGGCCAGCATCCTGATTTTCTTTTTCTGCTTTGTCATATTTTTCTCCTTTCAATCTTAATACCCCTCGAAAGCCAAGAAAAAAGCCGCAGGTTAATCCTGCGGCAAAAGCCTGTAATTCAGCTTCCTACGCCGGCATTATCCGGATCAGGTTTAAGGGTTTCGAAAAACATTCCGCTCTCAGCCGGCTTTTGCCAGCACCCCTGTATTAAGTTCAATAAAATATTAATGTTAAATAAGATTTTTGTCAATACTAATTTTGCTGGTTTGTCACCATACTGGAGTAAATCTTTTCAGAAAGCTCCTTGCCCGCGTTATGACCCATCTTTTTATGGCGGTTATTCATAGCAGCCACCTCAATGATAACGGCAAGGTTCCTGCCGGGTTTTACGGGAACATCAAGAGAGGGAACCTTTATATCAAGAATTGTTGTATACTTTTCGTCTATGCCCATGCGGTCATAGTTTTTGCCTTCCTCCCACTTTTCGAGGTTTATGATAAGATCAACCTTCTCTGTGGGTTTTACGGCTCCCATGCCAAACAGCCTTCTCACATCGACGACCCCTATGCCTCGAAGCTCCATAAAATATCTTATAAGCTCAGGCGCGGACCCAACAAGGCTTTTTGCCGAGACCCTTTTTATATCAACGGCATCATCAGCCACAAGCCTGTGGCCTCTTTTAAGAAGTTCTATAGCAGTTTCGCTTTTGCCGACGCCACTATCCCCCAAAAGCAATATTCCTTCGCCGTAAACCTCTACAAAAACCCCATGCATCGTAAGCCGCGGGCCTAAATGCACGTTAAGAGAAGCTATCATCGCCGCCAATATTTCCGAAGCATGATCGCCCGACCTTACAACAGGCACGTTAAACTTTTTTGCGCTCTCAATACACTGTGGAAGCGTTTCACTGTCGGCCGATAGAATCAAAAGGGGTATCCCCTTGGAAAAAAGCTCATCGAATTTCTTTTCCTGCTCATATTCGTTAAAATGGCTCATATAAAATTGTTCCATTTTCCCGAGTACCTGGATCCTGTTATTATCAAAGCCCTCATAAAAGCCTGTCAGCTGCAGGCCGGGACGATTGACGCTGGCGCTGGATATAGTCCTTTCAAGGAATCCATCCGGCCCGTATACGACGTCGAACTTAAATTCCTTTATCAGCTCGTGCATCATAACGGAATATTTAGTCGCCAATGATCTCACCTCCATCAAAAGCCATATCTTAAAAAATAATAGAAAAATATAATACATTATATTATATTTCCTGAGATGTGGCAATAGGGACCAATTCAAAACATGGTAAAATTTTTAGAATTTTCTCTTGCTTTATGTAAGTCATTATGCTATTATATTTTTTGTTATGTAACTAATTATAAGGAGGTGCAGAGAAATGGCAAAGTGTGATATCTGTGGAAAGGGCGTAACCTTCGGCATCAAACTCTCCCACTCGCACAGAAGAACAAATAGAACTTGGAAGCCCAATGTCAGACGAGTAAAGGCTATCGTTGACGGCACTCCGACACATATCAATGTTTGTACTCGCTGCCTGCGCTCGGGCAAGGTCACAAGAGCAATCTAAAACTACCTCTCTTACCTGCCTTTAGTGATATTATGTCCAAATTGTCCCGGTTGCTTTGCAACCGGGCTTTTTATTTTCTGTCTATCAATTATAGCAAAAGCGACAAGGCCCGTAAAGGAATATACCTTTAACAAGGGCCTTGCCTTTTTTATGTTTCTTTTTTCTGGCAAATATCTTCGCCTAGGTTTATTCCATATCCTCAAACTGCCAAAACTCGGACTTGCCGTCTCTTGAAAACAATTCTTCAACTACATTTTCGAGCTTTTCTTCGCAGAACAGCAGTTTATACATAGCTTCGGAAATCGGAAGCTCTATTCCGCTGTCTTTAGCAAGAAAATGAACTGCCTCCGTAGCGAAATATCCCTCAACCACTGCGCCTACTTTCTTAACAGCAACAGCAGGAGCTTCGCCTGCCCCTATCATAAGGCCGGCACGGCGGTTTCTTGAGTGCTGCGAAATACAGGTCACTATAAGATCTCCCACCCCTGAAAGCCCGGCAAATGTCTCTCTGCGGCCACCCAGATATTCACCAAAGCGCGACATCTCGGCAATTCCCCTTGTCATCAGCATGGCTTTTGTATTATCTCCGTATCCGGCTCCATCACTTATTCCAACGGCAAGCGCCATAATATTCTTCATAGCGCCGCCAAGCTCAGCGCCGACTATGTCGCAATGAGTGTATACCCTGAAAAAGCTGTTCATAAAAGCTTCCTGTACAGCAATTGCCGCCGCTTTGTTTTCCGATGCCGCCACTACTGCCGTGGGTACCTTTCTCGACACCTCTTCGGCGTGAGATGGGCCTGTCAGGGCTACGACACTGCCCTTGCCGTCAAGAGCCTTTTCAAGGCTTCTGGAGAGCAGGCAGTATCCATTTGTTTTGTCAAATCCTTTTGAAAGCAGAACGATTATTGTATCCTTAGAAATATGATCTTTCAGCTGAAGAGCCGTTGAATAAACAGCAAAAGACGGAACAGCAACAACTACTATGTCACATCCTTCAGCACAGGATATGTCTTTTGTGAAGCTTATGTTGTCATCAAGCTTTATCCCCGGAAGTAGTTTTTCGTTTCCTCTCTGCTCCACAAGAAGCCTGTATTCATCCTCGGCAAAGCACCAAATGGTCACCTCATGACCGTTTCCGCTTAAGAGCGTACTGACGGCAAGGCCCCATCCTCCGCATCCTATCACCGATATTTTCATTTCTGTCACTTACCTTTCTTATTAAAGCTGAGCTCTGTCCCGTTCATCAGACGCTTTATGTTGCTCCTGTGAAGATATATCACAAAAAAGCATATATACAGCGCAAATACCATATAGCTCATCCCAACTGCTGTATCAAAGCTTTTATGGAGAAAGAACCATGTAGAAAGCGGCAGCGTTACAGCTGTCAAAAGAGTTGAAAGCGATACTATTCTTTTTATAAAGAAGCTGCCGAAGAAAACGATAGCTGCCACTATAAAAAGCCTTACATCCATCATGAACATGCACGCCGCCGAACAAGCGGCAGCCTTTCCCCCCTTAAAACCGTAATATATAGGAAAAGCATGTCCCAACGTAACAGCCGTTCCGGCCACAGCCACAGCATAATCGCCGATAAACCACTTACCTATAATTATAGCCGCAAAAGTCTTCCCAAAATCAACAATGATTGTCAGAACAGCCTTTTTAAAGCCATACGTTCTAAGGACATTTGTAGTTCCTGCATTACCGCTTCCATATCTACGGATATCATCATGATAAAAAAGCTTTGAAACTGTTATAGATCCGCTCAGCGACCCAAAAAGATATCCTATAGCAGCTGTTATAATCCATGCCCATGCCTTTGCAGCATACATAAGATTACTCCTTTTCTCCCCTCTGTCTCACTATCATTTTAATTGGCGTCCCGGTAAAATTGTATACGTCCCTTAATCTGTTTTCAAGATACCTGAGATACGAATAGTGAAAAAGTCTGGCATCGTTACAGAAGCACACGAAAGCGGGCGGTTTGACGCCCACCTGCGTCATATAATACACCTTAAGCCTGCGTCCTTTATCAGTTGGAGGCTGTACCCTTGCTGTAGCATCTGCCAAAATGGTATTGAGCATTCCTGTCGTTGCCCTGAAGTTATTTGCGGCGTTAACCTCTTTTATCTTATCAAATATATTCTCAACTCTAAGGCCGGTCTTTGCTGATATAAATACTATTGGAGCGTATGTCATATAAGCCAGGCCAATGCGTATCTGCTTTTCAAAATCTGCCTGAGTAGAAGTCTCTTTCTCAACAAGGTCCCATTTATTTACTATTATGATAACAGCCTTGCCGCTGTCATGGGCCATACCCGCTATTTTAGTATCCTGATCAGTGACCCCGTCCTGGGCGTCGATCATCAAAAGGCAGACATCAGCCCGCTCAATAGCCATAACAGCCCTCATCACAGAAAACCTTTCAATGCTCTCGTTGACTTTGGCCTGTTTGCGTATTCCTGCTGTGTCAATAAACAAAAAGGAATCTTCTCCTCTTTTTACTACGCTGTCGATCGCATCTCTAGTAGTGCCCGGTATATCGCTGACAATTACTCTTTCCTCGCCTGTGACGTAGTTGATAAGGGAGCTCTTACCCACATTTGGCTTGCCTATCAAAGCAACCTTTATCATTCCGTCATCGACATCTTCATCTTCTGTCTCAGGAGCGAAATATTCAAAGCATCGATCAAGAAGATCTCCGGTTCCGTATCCGTGCATTGCTGAAACGCCTACGGGATCGCCCATGCCTAGATTGTAAAACTCATAAAACTCAGGAGGAGGGTTGCCCGGCGTGTCGAGTTTGTTGACGCACAGCACTATCGGCTTTTTAGACTTTTGCAGCATTAATGCGACATCTGCATCTGCCGCCGTGACTCCTGTTCTCACGTCTGTGACCAAAATAACTACATCTGCCGAGTTTATGGCAATATTAGCCTGTTCTCTCATGAAAAGCAGTATCTCATCATCGGTTTGCGGCTCGATCCCTCCTGTATCTATAAGGTCAAAGCTTCGTCCACGCCATTCTGCTGTAGCGTATATCCTGTCTCTCGTGACTCCCGGGGTATCCTCTACTATAGCGGCATTTCTTCTTTCCGCCAGCCTGTTAAAAAGCAGGGATTTTCCCACATTTGGTCTGCCTACTATAGCAACTACAGGTCTGCTCATTGTAAACCAGTCCTTTCTTTGTATTATAAAACGGAGCTGTGAAGCCTCCGCATCCGTATTCTTTTTGATTTATACGGTCATTTCAGGCAAAAAGCAAAAACCTATGATTATAATTCCCTGAAACGCTTAAATATCTCAGAGTTTTTTTCGTATATTTCTATACTTTCCAAGCTCTGCCTGTCGGTTAATTATTGCATTTTTTTGTCTTAACGTCAATCGTTCTTTTATCCTGCTTGCCCAAATTACAGCCGAAACACAGGTTTCACAAGCGATTAACGCCTAAAAGCCTTAAAAAAGAAAATAGAGAAGCGGGAATCCCCTCTTCTCTATTTTAATTTTCTAAAATCAATTTGCTTCGGAAACATTCAAAACTGTACGTCCGCGGTATGTCCCGCAAGCCTTGCAGGCCCTGTGTGAAAGCACAGGCTCGCCGCACTTGGGGCATTTGGAAATATTGGGAAGGTCGAGCTTCCAATGAGCGCTACGTCTCTTATCTCTTCTCTGCCTGCTTATTTTACCCTTAGGTACTGCCATGATTTTCGCCTCCTCACTGTATCGTAAACGTTATTATGATTAAAATTAATCGCTATTTCAGCAATTCCCTCAGCTTCTCAAGCCTCGGATCAAGCTCTCTCCGATCGCATCCGCAATCGCCCTCATTAAGATTCTTACCGCATTTCGGGCAAAGCCCCTTGCAATCTTCAGAGCACAAAACGACCGTTTCCATATTAAGTATCAGTTCTGAGGCCAGTATTTCATCAAGATCTGCTTCATCAGTTTCCAGAAATATTACATCGTCGGCCTCTTCGCTTTCAGGGCCGCGAGATAATACCAGAGAAACCTCAACAGCTTCCTCATGCTTGACAGGCGCAAGGCATCTGGAACAAGCAATCACGACCTCGGCCGTAACATCAGCCTTCAAAACCATAACGCCATTATTATCAGCAACATATCCTACCGCATGTACCGGAGCCTTAAAAGGATGCTCACAGCCTATGGTTTCAGAACTCAAGTCAATATAATAATCAAAATCTATGCGATTTTTCTTTGAGGCCTGAACATCATTCAAGCTGATTTTCATGATTACAGATACCCTCTCACAATAATACAAATAGCATTATACAAATCTAACGAGTCTTTGTCAAGATTTTTCTTGAATCGCGCAAAGATACAGCGGCTCACTCGTTTCCAGCGCCGACAATAAAATAAAGGCCCTTGCAAAAGATCATCTTGAAGGGCTTGATTCCTTTATAAAACTATTGTAAAGTATTTCACCTTGCTTGTCAATGAATGATTTTAATTGCCATGCTTTTGACTAAGCCTCAAATATTAAAACCGGCCCAGCTATTTATTTTCTTGTTATTATGTGCTAAAATAATATGAAAATATCAGTGGAGTAAAGATACATGAAAGAGTTTACAATAAATAAGAATGATTCCGGCCAACGGCTTGACAAATATCTTGCTAAAGCGCTTCCTTTGCTGCCTTCCTCTCTTATGCATAAATACCTGCGGCTCAAGCGCATAAAGTGCAACGGAAAGCGCTGTGACGCGGGGCAGAAGCTTGTGGAAAGTGATGTTCTTTCGCTTTATATCAACGATGAGTTTTTTGAAAAGCCATCTGATGATAGGCCCTTTTTGCTGACCTCTTCTGATATAGATATCATATATGAGGATGATAATATACTTTTAGTGAATAAGAAACCCGGCATGGTCGTTCACGAAGACGAAAGCCACACTTCAGACACGCTTATCAACAGGATACAATCATACCTTTTTAATAAAAAAGAGTGGGACCCAGAAAAAGAAAACAGTTTTGCCCCCTCCCTCTGCAACCGAATTGACCGCAACACAGGCGGAATTGTGATAGCTGCCAAGACAGCGGAAGCACTTAGAATCATTAACGAAAAAATAAGGCTCAGGGAGATAGACAAGTATTATCTTTGCCTTGTTCACGGAATTCCCAACCCGCCTGTCGGTACTCTGAAAAATTATATTGCCCGCAACACTGATGAAAAAAGGGTGTATATAACCAGCCAGAAAAACCCTGATTCCCTGACCGCTATAACCGATTATAAGGTTCTTTCTTCCGGCAAAGGGCTTTCGCTTGTTGAATGCAGGCTCAGAACAGGTCGTACACACCAGATACGTGCCCAAATGGCAAGCTTTGGACACCCGCTGGCAGGGGATACAAAATACGGCCTTAACAGGGATAATAAAAATCTGCCGTTTAAGTATCAGGCCCTCTATTCATACAAATTGATTTTTTCATTTAAAACCTCGGCAGGCAGCCTGGACTATCTAAAAGATAAGACGTTCACAGTCAAAAACGTTCCATTCGTGGACTATATAAAATAGAACTATTTTAGTGAATTTCAAAGAATTTTAAAGCATTTAAGAGCATTCGAAAGATTCTTAGATTTTGTTTTCTTTTTTGCGTGATTTTTAGAACTTTTTGCGGAAAACTGTTGACATTTTCGGCCCTTTTATGTATATTATTGCTGTTATATTGATGGGGGGATTGTAAATGTCCGAAAAGCTCATAAATTTGGAAAACATTCACAAAGACTATGGCGGTAAAACTGTCCTTGATAATATAAATCTATATGTGAGGGACAAAGAATTTGTAACCTTGCTTGGGCCTTCAGGCTGCGGCAAGACCACTACTTTGCGCATAATAGGCGGATTTGAAACGCCAAGCGCTGGGGTGGTCTATTTTGATGGAAAAAAGATAAACGATGTTCCTCCACATAAACGTCAAGTCAACACAGTATTCCAAAGGTACGCCCTTTTTTCTCATATGGATGTATATGACAATATCGCCTTCGGCCTCAGAATAAGCAAAGTAAAAGAAGCCGAGATAAATGACCGCGTAAATCATATGCTAAACTTAGTCAATTTGCCCGATTACGGCGGCAGATCGGTACTTTCTCTTTCAGGCGGCGAGCAACAGCGCATTGCCATAGCCCGCGCTCTTGTAAACCATCCGAGAGTTCTTCTTTTGGACGAACCTCTCGGGGCCCTTGATCTCAAGCTTCGCAAAGATATGCAGCGCGAGCTTAAGGTTATCCAGCAGCAGGTTGGCATAACCTTTGTCTATGTAACGCACGACCAGGAGGAAGCTCTGACTATGAGCGACACCATCGTAGTTATGAATAAGGGTAAAATCCAGCAGATAGGCACCCCTGTCGATATATATAATGAGCCAAAAAATGCTTTTGTTGCTGATTTTATCGGAGAAAGCAATATAATTGACGGAATAATGAACGCGGACAAAGTTGTTACCTTTTGCGGAAAGACCTTTGACTGTCTTGACAGCGGATTTGCCCATGATGAGGCTGTTGATGTTGTCGTCCGCCCGGAAGACTTTGAAATAGTAAAGCTTGAAGATGCCCAGCTTACCGGAACCGTAAAATCGGTTGTCTTCATGGGCGTACATTATGAAATCATGGTTGAAACAGAACTTTTTACATGGATGGTACATTCTATCTATGGGGCTGAGGTTGGAGATACGATTGGCCTTTACCTTACTCCTGATGATATCCATATCATGCGTAAGTCTTAAGGAGGCCTGTATGAAGAATCATAAACTGGCCACTGTTCCAGCTGTTCCTTACGTCATCTGGATGGCGGTTTTCGTAGTTGTCCCTCTTCTGCTGATACTATTTTATGCCTTTACAAGTGAGGCGGGAGGATTCACGCTCGCTAACTTTTCAGAAATGGGAAGCTATACTATTGTCTTTGTGCGCTCGCTTGCTCTCTCTCTTGGCGCAACAGTGATCTGTCTTATCATCGGTTATCCGGTATCCTGGGTCCTTTCAAAGGAAAGTCCGGTTTTTCAGCGCGTGGCAATAATGCTGATAATGCTTCCTATGTGGATAAACTTTTTGCTTCGTACCTACGCATGGATGTCTATCCTCGAAAACACAGGGCTTTTAAATACTTTCTTTGATAATATAGGACTTTTTGACCTTATCAACAAAATTGGCCTTGCCATGGCAAATGATCCTTCCAAATATGTCCCGATAGAATATTTCAAATTGATAAATACTCAGGGCGCCGTTATTCTCGGCATGGTTTATAACTACCTTCCATTTATGATAATGCCTATCTATTCGGTTATAGTGAAAATCGACAGGGCTACAATAGAAGCGGCGCAGGATCTTGGCGCTGATTCCATGACAGTATTCAAAAAGATAATTCTCCCCCTCAGCCTGCCCGGTGTTCTCTCAGGAATAACTATGGTATTTGTCCCATCCGTCAGTACCTTTGTTCTGTCAAGGCTGCTCGGCGGAGGCACCACCATGCTGCTTGGCGATCTTATTGAAATGCAGTTCATAGGCGGCGCATATAACCCCCATCTCGGCTCTGCCATATCGCTTATCATGATGATAATAGTAATGGTCTGCATGGCTGTTATGAATAGGTTTGGTGACGGCGAGGACCAGGCGGTGCTGCTATGAAAAAGAAAAACTCATTTGGCGGAAGGATTTTAAGTTTCCTTTTATTCTTCTTTCTATACGCCCCCATTTTTGTGCTTATCGTTTTTTCTTTCAACAGTACAAAAAGCCGAAGCGTATGGACCGGCTTCACCTTTGACTGGTATATAAAGCTGTTTAACAACAGTTCAATTTTGTCAGCTCTTTACACCACTTTGCTTGTCTCTGTGCTGGCCGCCATCATAGCTACTATCACGGGAACTTTTGCATCTGTAGGCATATTCAATATGCGAAAACGCCAGCGCGAAGCTGTCCTGCAGATAAGCAATATCCCCGTCATAAATGCCGATATAATCACAGGTGTTTCCCTGTGTATCCTCTTTGTGTTTCTTGGCAAAATACTCGGATTCGAGCTTGGCTTCGGCACACTTTTAATCGCCCATATTACCTTCAATATCCCCTATGTAATACTTTCGATCATGCCCAAACTCAGGCAGCTTGACAAAAACCTCTTCGAGGCAGCACAGGATCTTGGCTGCACATGGATGCAGGCATTTTCCAAGGTAATAATCCCGGAGATACGCCCAGGCATAATCAACGGCCTTTTAATGGCATTTACTCTTTCGGTAGATGACTTTGTAATAAGTTACTTTACGGCAGGCTCTGTTGAAACCCTTTCGATGCGCATATACGCCATGACAAAAAAGCGTATAAGCCCGGAGATAAATGCAATATCCACTATCCTTTTCGTCACAATACTTCTTCTGCTCATAATCATCAATATCAGAGATGTTAGGCAAGAAAAGGCGAACGAAAAAAAGCACGCCAATTTTAGTAATTCTTTTTCTGAAGGGAGATAAAAAATTGAAAAAAACACCTGTGCTTTTTGCCGCGGTACTGGCAATAGCGATCCTTTTCGCCGGATGCGGAAGCAGCTCCAAAGAAGTCGTCAATGTTTATAACTGGGGTGAGAATATAGATGAGTCTATATTCGACGATTTCGAGGAAGAAACCGGCATTAAGGTCAACTATAAGGTATATGAGACAAATGAGCAGCTTTACGCTGTACTCAAGCAAGGCGGCGTAAGTTATGACGTTATCATCCCCTCTGATTATATGATTTCTCGTATGATGCAAGAGGATATGCTTGAGAAGATCGATTACAAAAATGTCCCTAACCTCTCAAAAATTGACCCTCAATATCTTAATCTTGAGTTTGACCCGGATCAGGAATATTCAGTACCTTATACATGGGGTGTTGTCGGAATCATCTACAACAAAACGATGGTCAACGAACCCGTAACAAGCTGGAGCACTATATTCGACAAAAAGTACAGCGGACAGATCCTTCAGTTCGACAACTCCCGTGATGCTATGGCAACCGCCCTCCTCTACCTCGGCTATTCTGTCAACACTACGGACAAGGCCCAACTTGAGGCTGCATACCAGCTGCTGAAAGAGCAAAAAAGTATACTTCAGGGCTATGCTATGGATCAGATATTCGACAAAATGGAAAGCAATGAAGCTGCCATTGGCGTATATTACGCCGGAGACGCCATCACTATGATGGATACAAACCCTGACCTTGCGTTCTGTATCCCTGAAGAGGGAACAAACTTCTTTGTCGATGCAATGTGCATCCCCAAGGGCGCGGAGCACAAGGCAAACGGCGAAGCCTTTATTAACTTCATGTGCCGCACGGATATCGAGCTTCGGAATATGGATGTCACAGGCTACGCAACCCCCTCTAAGGAAGCCTATGAGCAACTTGACGAAGAGACCAGAAATAATCCAACCCTCTTCCCCGCAAAGAGCATCCTTGAAAAATGCCAGACATATATAAACCTTCCGCTTGAAACAAACGAGCTTTATAACGACTATTGGACAAAGCTCAAATCATAGTTAAGTAAAAGCAAAAGCCCATCCGACTACAGTCGGATGGGCTTTTTTTATGAACTGTTCTATACATCAAAGGTCATATATTTTCGAATAGCAGACCATTCCTGCGTCAGCCGTTCAAAGGAAAAGGCGGCGTTTGCCGGGCTTGTACTTGGAAACTTAATAGCGGCAATCCCCGTCTTGGGATACTGGTGCTTAGTATATATCTCGTAGGACTTTCCCCCGTTGCAGAAGACTGCCTCGATATTTGTTCTTTCAATAAGCCATGTTATATCCCTTGGCTCTACGTTTCTTATAGAGGCATCGGAAGCTCCCTCAATATCACACTGTTCTATGGTATCCCACAAGGCAAGCCCGCTTTGCAGAATAATATCCTTCTTATCCTCAATAGATGCGGGCCGCTCCTTCCCACTCAAAAAAGCCATGAGCGGCCAGAATCTATTTTGAGGGTGTCCGTAATAAAAACCCTGTTCAAATGATTTTGGCGATGGCCATGTTCCTAAAATAAGCGCCCTTGATCTTTCTGAATAAATCGGCTCAAACCCCTTAACCGCCATAAGCTGCCTCCAAAGATAGGGCCGCCCGTAATGAGCGGCCCTATATACCAAATAAAGCGCTGATAAAATATGCTGTAAAGCCCTTAGCTTTACTGAGCTATGATCTTTTCTACCTCAGCGTATATACCGTTTGCCAGCTCGTCAGCCTCTTTTAAGACGGCAAGACCCCTTACTCTATACTCTTCCGCCTTTTCCTTATCCTTAAGACTTCCGATGTTTATAAGGACATTGAGCCATGCCCCCTTGACACAGGCCAGAAGCTCAAGGGACGCCACGCCGAGATCACTTGCGGCGCTTACGTTGAAACCATTAAGGAGGGTTTTAGCGTTTTTCAACGCATCAAGTGCAAGCGTCATAGTTTCAAACGGAACCTCTGTTGAAACGAGCGTTCCATCCTGTATGGCTTTTGATCGTGCGGCTTTTTCCACATCGCTGTCCTTGGGCAGCTTAAAAGCAGCAGACACCATATTGAAGGCTTCGGTGTCCTTATCTATCTGCGATTTAAGCGAATCAACATAGGGCATACCCTTGTTAATGACGCCGGCACATACCTCGCTGTGCTCAAGATACTTTTTCTTACCGACAGTCAATCCTGCCACCATTGTGACAAGCCCCGCGCCCTGAGCACCGCAGAGAGCCGAAGCGCTCCCGCCTCCGGGGGCCGGAGAATCGGAGGCAACTGTATCTATATATTTGTCAACTGTCATTTCTACAAGCTTCATTATTTCACTGTCTCCCCATTCTTGATAACTGTCTTTGCAAGGTTGCTTCCGAAGCGATATACAAGCATCGCCATATCGTGTGCATCCCAAATGACCATATCAGCCTTTTTGCCTTCCTCGATAGTACCTATAGTATTCTCAAGCCCAAGCGAGCAGGCGGCATTAATCGTGACGGCCGTAAGTACCTCTTCGGGCGTCATGCGATACTTTATATATCCCATGCTCATAGCAAGCTGAAGGTTAAGCGAAGGGCATGAACCAGGGTTAAAGTCTGAGGCTATAGCTACCGGTATGCCAAGCTCTATCATCCTGCGGGCAGGGGCGAAGGTTTTATTGAGATAAAAAGATGTAGCCGGAAGAAGATCCGCTATAACGCCTCCATTTGCCATCGAGGCCATGCCGCGCTCCCCTGTTGCAATAAGATGCTCGGCAGAAACGGCCTCAAGCTCGCCTGAAAGCACAGCACCGCCGATTTCCTCTATCTCATCTGCATGTATACGGGCGCGTAGCCCAAGCTTTTTGGCGGCTTCAAGCAGCTTTCTGCTCTGATTTACGTCAAACACGCCGTCCTCGCAGAATACATCGCAGAAGCCCGCCAGCTTTTCGGCGGCAACTGCCGGAAGCACATCATTGCAGAGCATATCGATATACTGATCCCCCCTGCCCTTGTATTCCTGAGGTATTGCATGAGCACCAAGAAAGGTAGAAACGACGTCCGCCTTGTGAGCATCATTCAGCCTCTTATTGACTCGGAGTTGCTTGAGCTCATTTTCCTTATCAAGGCCATATCCGCTTTTGGATTCCACTGTAGTGACACCAAGGGAGAGCATCTCGTCAAGAAAGCCCATTGATTTCTCAAAAAGTTCGTTTTCGGAGGCTTCTCTTGTTTTGCTGACCGTATCAAGTATACCGCCTCCGGCTTTCAGAATATCAAGATATCCCGCACCTTTAAGCTTAAGTGGTATCTCTCCCTGACGGTATCCCCCAAACACCATATGGGTATGGCAGTCTATAAGCCCGGGGGTAACAAGCTTTCCCCCGGCATCGATTATCTTTTCCGCCTTCTCATACCCATCTGGAAGTTTCCCATCAAATGAGATCACCTTTATAACGCCGCCATCAACAAGAATTGCGGCATTATGAAGAACCGAGTTTTCACCCTGGCTTTTCCCCCCGTGCTTAAAGCTGCCAACAGGGGTTTGCAGAGTGCCGATATTTTTTATCAGCAGCATAATCTCACCTTAAATCATGTAGTTCTCGAGCACCTGTTTGTTCTTATCAAAGTTCTCGATCTGCAGGTAATACTCTGCTGTATCTATAAGGGCATTCATGGGAGTAAGGCCGATAATTTCGGTTCCCACAACAGTTACTCCCCATCTTTTTGCCTCAGCTTTTACAAGCTCAAGTACTCTGTACAGAGGTGTCTTATTGAAGTTAGTCATATTGATCGAGACCTGGGCGATATTTCTGTCTTCAAGCATAACACCAAGGGCTTTGACGCACTCCAGGCCGCCACTGGACTGTCGGATTATTTTTGCTATTGCCGAAGCAATAGATAAATCCGCGGTATTGAGGTTGATATTGAAGGCCACAAGAGGCATCCTGCAACCTACGGCCACTACGCCAGCTGTAGGATGGATGGTCCTGCCGCCGAAATCCGGTTCCCATTCTTCTTCAAGAACCTTCTTCCCCATGCCCTCAAACTGGCCTTTTCTAATCTTTGCAAGATTGACCCTGTTGGGAGCAGACGCTGAATCTTCATAGAGGAATACCGGCATTTTGGCCTCTTGCCAGATTCTTGAGCCAACCTTCTTGGAAATTTCAATACACTCATCCTTTGAAATTTCCTTGATTGGAACAAATGGAACTACGTCAACAGCGCCCATTCTCGGATGCTCACCCTGATGCTTTGTGAGGTCGATAAGCTCGGCAGCTTTTTTCGCAAGAGCAACGGCGGCCTCTTCTACCCCTTCTGGGCTGCCTAGAAAGGTTATTACCGTCCTGTTGTGGCTTGTATCAGAGCTGTAATCGAGCAGCGTTACACCCACAGTCTTTCTTACCTCGTCGACTACAGCCTCAATTACCTCTTTATTTCTGCCCTCGCTGATATTGGGGATGCACTCTACTATCTTTGCCATGTTATTTATCCTCCACAAGCTTATTTATAAGTTGATCATTGACTATAAAGGGCAGAGTGATATGCCCGACATCACTGTAATTCTTATTATAAATTGCGGCTGTCTCGATAGATGCCTCATTTCTTGCCCAGCCGCGTCTTGCCACGCCACCCATAACGTCCCACATCATAGCGGAACGTATCACATCGTCTACTCTGCGGCTGCCGTCAAGCACAAGGCCGAAGCCGCCGTTTATTGCCTTTCCGATACCTACACCGCCGCCATTATGAAGAGCGCACATGCTCATGCCCCTTGCAGCATTTCCGGCAAAGCACTGAATGGCCATATCAGCCATGACATTGGATCCATCCTTAATGTTTGAGGTTTCACGGAAAGGCGAATCGGTTCCGCTGACATCGTGATGGTCTCTTCCTATCATTACTGGGCCTATTTCTCCTCTTCTGACAAGCTCGTTGAACTTAAGAGCGATACTGCGTCTCCCTTCGGCATCCTGATAAAGTATCCTTGCCTGTGTTCCAACTACAAGACGATTCTTCTCGGCGTCTCTGACCCAAATGTAGTTATCCCTATCCTGGAAGCGTCTTTCGGGGTCGATACAGCTCATTGCAGCCTCGTCGGTCTTATGCAGATCCTCCGGTTTTCCGGAAAGGCATACCCACCTAAATGGTCCATACCCGTAATCAAAGAGCATCGGGCCCATTATATCCTCAACATATGATGGCCAGATGAATCCATCCTTCTCATCATATCCGTTTTTAGATATCTCTTTAACGCCACTGTCATAGATAGCTTTCATGAAGGAGTTACCGTAATCAAAGAAGTATGTCCCCTTGGCAGTCAGCTTCTTTATGACCTCAAAGTGACGGTGGAGCGTCTCGTCAACCCTCTTTTCAAACTGCTTACGGTCATGATGAAGCATCTCTGTACGCTCATCAAAGGTCATGCCCACAGGGCAATAGCCTCCGTTATAAGCATTATGGCAGGAGGTCTGATCAGAGAGAAGGTCTATCATAAAATTATGGGTATCGGCATACTCAAGAAGATCGACGATGTTGCCGTGATAGGCTATGGTTATAGTCTCCTTCTTGTCAATGTACTCTCTGGCGGTTGCAAATACATCGGCAAGATCAGTCTTCACGACATCTACCCAGCCCTGGCTGTGTCTCGTCTCTATCCTCGACATATCGACCTCGGCAAAGATACCCACAGAGTTTGCGATATTCGCAGCCTTAGGTTGAGCTCCGCTCATCCCGCCGAGTCCCGAAGATACAAAGGTATGACCCCTGAGGTCTCCCATCTCGTCGATTCCGAGGAACTTTCTTCCGGCGTTAAGAATGGTGTTGAAGGTGCCGTGGACGATTCCCTGAGGGCCTATGTACATCCATCCGCCTGCTGTCATCTGGCCGTAGTTTGCAACTCCCAGCTCTTCGGCTATTTCCCAGTCATCAATATTGTCGAACATGCCAACCATAAGAGCATTAGTCACAATGACTCTTGGGGATTCGGGACGTGAAGGAAATAGCCCTACAGGATGACCCGACTCTACAACAAGGGTCTGGTCACAAGTCAGCTCTTCGAGATATTTCTTTATCAGACGGTATTGCAGCCAGTTCTGGCAGACTTGGCCTGTCTCGCCATAAGTCGTAAGCTCATAGGGATAAAGGGCAACCTCAAAATCAAGGTTGTTGTCGATCATAACCTGAAATGCTCTGCCCTCGGTGCATTTGCCCTTATACTCATCAATGGATTTTCCGTATATACGTCCTTCAGGACGGAAACGGTAAGCATATATCCTGCCACGTGTCTTGAGCTCTTCAAGGAACTCAGGTGCCAGCTGCTCGTGAAACTCCTCGGGAACATACCTAAGGGCATTTCTTAGGGCAAGCTTTGTCTGTTCGGGTGTGAGCCTATAGCCCCTGTCGGGAGCTCTTCTTATGCCCTCCTGAAACTTTGGGTAAGAAGGCAGCTCGCAGTCAAGCTTGATGGTCATTGCCTTACCGATCTCTTTGTTTGACAACATTTCCTTCACTCTCCTATTACATATTTTATAGATTTACAGCTTATTTTATAGGCCCGCAGACACTCTCTGCAGCCTTTGATATCTCTCCTGCCTTTATCATCTCTTCACATTTTACCATAGGATAATGCATAACGATATCCTCTTCAATTGGTGCAACCGTTTTTCTTATATGGTCATACACGGCCTTAGTGGCTGGCGAAAGCTTATCCTCTCCCCTGAGCCACAAAGCCTGAGCCGCAGCAAACAATTCTATGCCCAAAACCTTACGGCTGTTGTCGAGTATCATGGCTGCCTTTCTTGCGGCAGTTGTACCCATGCTTACATGGTCTTCCTGGTTAGCTGAAGAAGGAATAGAGTCAACCGATGCAGGGTGTGCATAAACCTTGTTTTCCGAAACCATTGAAGCTGCTGAATACTGGGCTATCATAAAGCCGGAATGAACGCCGCCATGCTTTGTCAGGAAAGCGGGCAGTCCGTTTGACAAAGCCGGGTTGACCATGCGCTCTATCCTGCGCTCAGATACATCTGCATACTCTGAAAGCGCAATGCCGAGAAAATCCATAGCGAGGGCTATAGGCTGACCGTGGAAGTTTCCGCCAGAAATAGCCTCGTCATCATCTGGAAATATTATGGGGTTATCCGTAACGGCGTTTATCTCTCTTGAAATAACGCCGTAAACATATTCAATCGCATCACGGCTGGCGCCATGGATTTGGGGCGTGCATCGGATCGCGTAAGCATCCTGCACCTTTTGAGGGTTAAGGTCAAAGGCAAGGCGGCTGCCTTCAAGTATTTGCAAAAGATTCTCAGCGCAGTCCTTCTGGCCCTTATGTCCTCTTACATCATGAATTTTATGGTCGAAAGCCTTCTTGATGCCAAGCTGAGCCTCACAGGTCATTGCAGCGGCTATATCGGCTGTCTTTGCAAGCTCAATTGAATCGTACAGCACGTTGCACGCGATTGCGGTCATTATCTGCGTGCCGTTGATAAGGGCAAGGCCCTCTTTGGCCGCAAGCTCGATTATAGGTATCTGAGCCTTCGCCATGGCATCTTTGCCCGCCATCCTAACGCCTTGATATTCGGCCTCGCCCTCTCCCAGCATGACAAGGACCATGTGGGCAAGAGGTGCAAGGTCTCCGCTGGCGCCCAGCGAGCCTTTTTCTGGGATGATGGGGTGAACTCCCTTATTAAGCATTGCAAGCAAAGTTTCTATCGTAGAAAGCCTTATTCCCGAGTTGCCCCTTGAAAGAGCATTGCATCTTAGCAGCATAGCCGCCCTTACAACGTCTGTAGGCAGTGGATTTCCCATCGCACATGAATGGCTGATGATCAGATTCCTCTGCAAAGCCGCTGTTTCTTCCTCAGGGACAAAGGTATCTGAAAATTTGCCGAAGCCTGTCGTGAGGCCATATACTACGGCCTTTTCAGAAAGCTTTTTGTCAACGAATCTACGCGCCTTATTGATGGCCTCCTTGGCCATAGGCGTAATCTCTGCCTTTTCCCTGCCTCTGGCTACGGAAATTACCTGATCAAGCGTCAGGTCCAGCCCGTTTATTGATATCATTCCCTATCTCTCCTATCAAATTGGTATAGTGACACACCTATTGGTATATATTAATATTATACATTTATGCTCTTTAACCGTCAATTGATTCAACTTAAAATGGTCCAATCCCCTATTTAAACTTACTTCTTGCCTCAAAGCCTGCTTAATGCTACAATAAAACTATTCCAATTTCGAGGTGGCATCATGCTAAAAATAGAACTTGACGGAAAAGGGCCGATATACCGCCAGATCGTAGAACAAGTGCTGGCTCAGATCAAGGATGGTCAGCTCAAACCAGGGGACAGACTTCCAACCGAGCGAGAGCTTTCCTCCCAGCTGCTGGTTGCCCGCGGAACTGTTCAAAAAGCTTACCGCGAGCTTTCAGACAATAATATAATAGAAATGATACAGGGCAGCGGAAGCTATATTTATAATGACAAGAGCCTTTACGACACAGAACAGCGAAAACTGGCGCTGGAGCTTATCGCCCAGACTCTTGATAAGCTTGAACACTGGAACCTTTCCAGCAAAGAGATTTCGCTTTTGATACGCATGAGCCTTGCTAAGCGCATCCCATCCGATCATCTTGTCAGGATCGCTCTTGTTGACTGCAATCCTGAATCGCTTTCGATATTCAAACGCCAATTAAGCTATATCCCGGGCATCGTCATATCAGTTTTTCTTATAGAGAGTATAATCCTCGACGACGATCCCGGCCATTTTCTTACAGACTATGACCTTGTGCTTACGACAATAACCCATTACGAACAGCTTGAGAAAAGCTTAAGACCAGTGGGAATAAAGCCGATAGCCGTCGACGTTGCCCCAAGCCGCCAGACTATTGTCAGCATATCGACTTTGCCGCAGGATTGCAGCGTAGGCATAATCTGCCAAAGCAATAAGTTTGCAAATCTAATAACGCAGCAGTATTCCCTTTTCAGGGGCAAAGATGAAAACCTGCCTATATACTTTGAAGCCGATGTTCAGCATTCTATAAAGTTCATGAAAAAGCTGGACGCCGTAATTGTCTCGCCAGACCTTCCGCTTCTCGACCCATCCGTCAGCGGAGCGGCGATTGAAGAATATCTCGCTTCCGGCAAAAAGATTATAACCTTTGACTATATGATCGGGCGCGGCTCAATGCAGCACGTAGAGGAGATTATCGACCAACGACTTCAAAACAAAAAATAAGCTTAATGACACCGGTAAATACAAGCCTTTTTCTGACGTCTTGACCCATTTATTCTGTTAACGTATAAAAGCCTTGTGGACATGTATCCGCAAGGCTTTTATCATTCAAAAGTATCGATTTGTTTCAGCAAGACACATTTGTCATCTTCAAACACCAGCTCAACTATCCTGGGCATTATATCGCTGACAGAAATGTACGCCTCGTATTCAAAAGAAGCATCAAAAAAGTTTGTTAGCGCACACATTGCCATACCATGGCACCCAATCACGATGCTTTGTCCTTCGTGCTTTTTGATCAAAGGCTTCAGCGCTGTAACAATCCTCTGCTGCACCTGTCTTACGCTCTCCCCTCCAGGGGCGCTGAAATCCTTGTCTAGCCACTGTCTCTTTTTAAAATTCGGTATTTCCCCTGAGTCTCCGAGATCTCTCTCTCTGAACCCAAAGTCAGTCACAACGCGAAGCCCAAGCAGCTCTGAAAGAGGCCGAACAGTATCAATAGCCCTTTGGTAAGGGCTTGAGTAAACAGCCGCTATGGCCTTATCCCTCAGGTATTCTGTAACCTTATGCCTGTCATGCAGGCCTTTTCCCGTCAGCGGACGAAGCATATCGTCTTTGACAGAATTATCAGACTGAGCATGCCTTAGGAAATATACGGTTGTTTTCATGAGACCCTCCTTATTCGGAAAATTCCATTACCCTGTTATGAAAATATATAGCAAATTCATTATATATCTCTATGTTTAATTTCTCCGGATAGGACATAAGTTCAAGCCTATGGCCTGTAAACTGTCTCCTGAAAGGAGGCTGAATATGCATAAAATTATTTTTTAAAAAGCCAAGACGTGCATAAAAGTTAAGCCTTTTTTCGGATTGTTCATCGCTGACAGGCTCTATTTCAAGTATTACAGCCTTTTGATTTTCAAGAAGCAGCCCCATTACCTTTGTACCTAAGCCTCCGCTTCTCATATTAGACGCTATTGCAAAATGTTCAACGAATATAAAACCTGACTGTTCCCAGTAAAGCAATATTCCAATAAACCGGCCTGCCTGAACAAGCGCTTCAAAATGATAATCCTCCTGCATCATGGCATTTTTTTGGTCATCCAATGCCCTCTGCTCATTTAGCGGAAAGCTTTCGCAATAAAGCTTCCATGCATCTTCAAACAATTCGTCGTTTATATCATTTATCCGTATTCTTTTCATTTGTTTTCCCCACAGATCAAAATATGCCGTCAAGGCTTTCTGAAATCCTTTTGGCAAGAAAAGATATCTGATTTGAAAGCCATATGCAAAACTTGTTTATTTTCAGTTTTTCAAAAAGGAATATCCTTATGGTATCCACTAAAGAACAGGCTATATAGACCAATGCCCCTATGCCTATCACAGAGGCAAAAAGCACTGGAGCAGAAAGCGAGGTAAGACCTATGAGCCTGTCGGTCAGAACATAGCACCATATTAGTGGATGGCAATGTATAAGGTATACGCTGAAAGACATGGGAGCAAAAAAAATTATGAGCTTTTTTGCAATCGACGATTTAAACTCAAGCTGGGCAAACGCCAGCAAAAGAAACACAGCTGCAGCCAGCATTGTGGGGGAAACATAATTGACAAGCATACCGCCTACCCGCTCCCCTCCCAGAAGCCTCTGGCCCAAATATTGCACAGCGAACTTGCTAAGCCACGTCAAAAGAACCATGAATCCGTATCCGGCCATGCTTGCCCAAAACGACAATCTTCGCTTCATCGGGTACCGTTTAAAATATGCCCCTATAAAATACAGCGTTGACAGCCAAATCATACTGTAGCCATCATGTATCCTGAAAATATCATTCCTGGCAACGATGGTCATTACGGAGAATATCATAACCGCTGTCACTATCAGCTTCTGAAGCATCTTTTTATCTATCGCGTCTATAAGCTTATTGAAAAACGGTATAAAGAAGAACATGGCGAAATAAGCCGTAAAGTACCAGTATTGCAGATAGGTTACCGGAAAAAGCCCCCATAGCCACTGCTTAAGCCCCACAGTCCCCGGAACAAAAAGCCAGAAAATAAGGGTTATTCCGAGAGTATAGTAGATTACATGGAGCCACAAACTTATAATCCTATTATATTTGAATCGAATGTTAACCATAACATACCCTGTTGCCAAGGCAAAGCAGTTAACAGCACAGAAGAAAGCTATTTCAAGAAGCCACATAAGCTCATATTTAAAAGTAAGCACTTCAAGATTGGCAAGTATTCCTCCTGCGCCCAAAATGTGCAGAAAAACTATCATCTGCATCGATAATATCTTCAAAAGATCTATTCCATAATTTCTGACACTTGTTCCCTTGATTTCTGTGGGCATCAGTTTTTATCCTTCTCTCAAGTATTGACATAACCGAATGTTCCGGCATATTTCAGGAAACAATTTACATGCCATTAAGCTTATTGCATAAAGGCTTTATCCCCTACCTATTTTATATTATTAATATAATTATTGCAACCCAGCATTATTTCCTTTTTAAAGCTTTGTCCCATACAGGAGCAAATGATCAAAACTGCCTGTTCGGCCAAAAAATTTGCCGAAAAAGCAGTTTTGTTTTTGTTATAGAATATTTTTTAGAACATTAGCCTACTGCCCTGCCACCTGCACAACCTTTTGGCGTGGCAATACCTCTTTTTTCGGTACATCTTGCTTTTGCATATTTCTTTTGGCATTAAAGAGCATCAGTTTCAGCCGGTTTTCCTGATTTACCCGGCTTGCACCCGCGTCATAATCAATAGCTACTATATTGACATCAGGGTTTTTCTCTTTAATAGGCTTCATCATACCCTTACCGCAGATATGATTCGGCAAGCAGCCGAAGGGCTGTGTGCAAACAATATTTTTGCAGCCCGACTCGGCAAGCTCCAGCATCTCGGCAGTAAGAAGCCAGCCTTCACCCATATTCACCCCAGTGCTTATATAACCGTCGGCCAGCTTAAGAATGTCAGGGAAAGACGTCCACGGCTTAAACCCCCCGTGCGATCTCACAAGATTTATTATATCTTGCTTTTTGCGGCACAAAAAGTTATAGACAAACCTCACTGCTGGATAGATAAATGCTTTCTTTCCATAGAACTTGTATTCCATAATGGAATCATAAACGCAGTACAGCAAAAAGTCCAGCAGCCCCGGTACTACTACCTCAGCTCCCTCGTTTACTAGAAACTGCTCGAGATGATTATTCCCAAGAGGAGAATACTTGACAAATATCTCGCCTACAACGCCTACCTTAACCGTCTCACGTTTTTCGATAGGTATCTTACCAAAATCTTGGAGCAGCAAACGGTAATTTTCCAGCACCTGCTTATAGCGTATTTTGCTTCCGGACCCCATCTCCCTGCCAAGGCGCTCTGTCCAGTAGGCGGCAAGAGTTTCGGCATCGCCCTTATGGAGTTCATATGGCTTAATTTGATTGACAAGGCTCATAAGCAAATCGGCATAAAGTATTGCGTAAAGCATAGCATGAAGAACCGGCAAAGCCAGCTTGAACCCCGGATGCTTTTCAATACCCGTAAAAGTAAAGGAGATGACCGGTACATATTCCATATCCGCTTTTTTAAGAGCCTTTCTGATAAGTGAAAGATAGTTGGATGCTCGGCAGCCTCCCCCCGTCTGAAACATTATCAGCGCGGTTTTCGATGGGTCATATTTTCCAGAGAGCAAAGCCTGCATAAATTGCCCTACAACGAGGATCGCGGGATAGCATGTATCGTTATGCACATACTTTAGGCCCGTTTCCGCGATTTCAGGCCCGTCACCCTCTAAAAGCTCTACATTGTACCCATATGTTTTCAGCACGCTGCGTATCAGCTTAAAGTGCATGGGAAGCATATCAGGCACAAGGATAGTATATTCCTTTTTCATTTTCTTTGTAAATGGCACAAATGTTTTATCCTGCATGCTTATTCCCCTCCTCAAGCGCTCCAATCAGGCTGCGAAGCCGAATCTTTACAGAGCCAAGGTTAGTTATCTCATCAATTTTTATCTGGGTGTAATAACGATGCTTATCTTCAAGTATTGACCGTACCTCATCGGTGGTTATGGCATCGACTCCGCATCCGAAAGATACAAGCTGAACAAGCTCGGTATCCTCGTGCTCGGCGGCATATCTTGCCGCCCTGTAGAGCCTGCCGTGGAAAGTCCACTGGTCAAGCACCTTGACATACTGCATAGGGGCAAGATGACATATGCTGTCTTCGCTTACTACACAAAATCCCAGCGAATTAGCCAATTTATCGATACCATGGCCTATTTCGGGATCTATATGATAAGGTCTTCCTGCAAGCACCATTATCCTCATGCCCTTTGCCCTTGCAAAGGCTATGGCTTTTTCCCCTTCTTTATGGAGTAAATCAGTATATGTTTTATATGCTTTAAACCCTGCTTTAACGGCACGCATCATTTCTCTCTTAGTAATCGTATTATCGGTTTTATTAAGGCATGGATAAAGTGTTTTAGCCAATGCTCTTGGGCTGTCTATGCTTAGAAACGGGTACAGAAAGTTATTCGAATTAAGCTGTTCCATATTGCCGTTAAGAAGCTCACCATAATATGCCACCACAGGACAATTAAAATGGTTGTCTCCCATATGCTCATCTACATTATAAGAAAGACTGGGATAAAAAATCCTACCGATACCCATTTCAAAAAGCTCAATAATATGCCCATGCATTATCTTTGCGGGATAACAGGCTGTATCCGAGGGAATCGTAAACTGCCCTTTTTCATACGTCCTGCGGTTAGAAAACGGAGAAAAGACGACCTCATACCCAAGCGAGGTGAAAATCCCATGCCATAACGGAGCAAGCTCGTATATGGAAAGAGCCATTGGTATGCCTATCTTCCCTCTTTTGCCGGGAATGGGTTTTAAGCCTTCAAGATATTTCCGCTTCCATGCATGAAGATTGGGTATATCCTCCTGTGCATCTCCTCCCGCCCCTTTTTGACACTGGTTGCCTGATATAAACCTTTTACCATCCGAAAACCTGTTTATAGTCAAGTGACAATGGTTGGTACAGCCCTGGCAAACAGCAGATGAAGTGCTGTGAGTAAAAGCCTCAAGCTGCGAAAGTGTAAGCAAGGTACTTGTTTCATTCTTCATGACATGAAGCGCCGCACCGTATGCCCCCATAAGCCCTGCTATTGACGGCCTTATGACCGGCACCCCAAGCTCAGTTTCAAATGCTCTAAGCACTGCGTCATTATAAAATGTTCCGCCCTGCACAACAACACACCTGCCAAGCTCATCCGGAGATGATGCCCTTATAACTTTGTAAATAGCATTTTTTACTACGCTGACCGACAGGCCTGCGGAAATGTCCTCTACCGATGCCCCATCCTTCTGCGCCTGCTTTACAGAGGAGTTCATAAAAACAGTGCATCGAGACCCAAGATTCACGGGTGCTTTACTAAAAAGACCAAGCCTTGCAAACTCGGCCACACCATAGCCCATAGATTTGGCAAAGGTCTCTATAAATGATCCGCAGCCCGATGAGCACGCCTCATTGAGCATGATGCTGTCTATAGCCCCGTTTCTTATACGGAAGCATTTTATATCCTGGCCGCC
Organism: Clostridiaceae bacterium; assembly: GCA_034926865.1. Lineage (GTDB taxonomy): Bacteria > Bacillota > Clostridia > Oscillospirales > Butyricicoccaceae > RGIG1902. Next base: position 42,374 of record JAYFQP010000020.1, on the reverse strand, counting down.
TATATCAAGGATAAAGTCTACATCCGGCTGAAAATACCTTGCCGCAGTATAATGCGCTATCGTCTCCACAACGCCCTCGTCCACATGGAACGCATGTTTAATAAGATCCTCTCCGTAGCCTGTGACAGAGCTTCCACAGATAGATATTCGGCCATCGCAAAGCTGCCTTATAATCTTTAGCTGATCTAAAACTATTGACACCGGGCTTCCTTTGTTAGCTCCATAATACGAATAAAGAATAGATTTATCTTCTGAGATAAGAACAAGCTTTGTAGTTGTGCTGCCACAGTCTATGCCAAGCCAGGCTCTTCCATTATATTTTTTAGCATCATCATAATCAACGGATGACTCAGCATGGCGGAGGCTGAACTTAAGATATTCGTCCTCACTGTCAAACAGCGGAGGAAGACGATCATATGTGGCGGATGATGTCATTATGCCTCTTTCAAAACGGCTGATAAGGCTCTCATAGGAAACAGGCTCCGCGGAAGATGAATACATTGCCGCGCCCATAGCAACCGCAAACCGATCATACTGAGGAAATACCGATGTTTGATCATCAAGGCCGAGTGTCTCGCAAAAGCGCTTTCTCAGACCAAGACAATAGTGAAGCGGACCACCAAGGAACATTACTCGTCCCTCTATTCGCCTGCCTTGAATAAGCCCTGTTATTGTCTGGTTGACAACCGCCTGATATATGCTGGCGGCAACATCCGCCTTGCTTGCTCCCTGGTTCAGCAGAGGCTGAATATCTGTTTTTGCAAAGACTCCACAGCGTGAGGCAATAGGATATATCCTCTCGGCCTTAAGGCTTTCCTTATCCATCTCGTCAACCGTAAGATTTAAAAGCGCTGCCATTTGATCGATAAATGCGCCTGTTCCTCCGGCACATGAACCATTCATGCGCTGATCTGTTCCTCCTGCAAAGAAAATTACCTTTGCATCCTCTCCGCCAAGCTCTATAACCACTCCTGTATCAGGCGCAAGCTTATGTATAACCTCACCAGTGGCATAGACCTCCTGAACAAAATCTATTCCCAATACTTCTGCAAGCCCCATGCCTGCAGAGCCCGAGATAGCCACAGTAAAGTCCTCTTCCTGAAGCAGTGTCTCTATCTCTCGAAGCATTGACAGCGTAGACTGTCTTGCCCGAGAAAGATGCCTCTCGTACTTTTCGTAAATAATATGACTTCCATCCATCAGCACAAGCTTAGTAGTGGTTGAACCAATATCAATACCGAGGGATCTCTTTTTTTGAGCCATAATGGTATTACTTCCTGTTCTTCGCTAATATCAAATTGCTATTAGTTATGGGATAAATTTCGCCCCAAAGAAATTTAAAATGGGGAATTTTCACATAGCCTTCAGGCTATATAAAAATGCCTATAAACCTACTTATCCTCTATTTTATTGACATTATAATCGATTTAATTTCAAATATCAATATGATAAAAATTACTTGTTTAAGCTATTATTAACAATTGCCTAAGGCCCGCCGCCGTATTTTTTTACGGAAGCAGGCCCACTTTTACTTTTTTGCTGTTTTTCTGCTCTTCACCTGCAAAAAACTCCTAATATCATCTTAAAAACCCAAAGTAACCATTGGACATCGGCAATAGATAAAGCCTTTTTAATAGCTTCAGCCAAGGCTCATCTTCGAAACACACAAATAATTGCCAGGGCACATGCTTACAGCCACTCACCATACTTTTTAATATATACTTTTTTCATAAGCTGCGCCGAGCAGAAATACCCGACAATAATCAGCGTAAGCCCCGGAACATATGAAACAGGCAGCCGCAGCATTTCTATACCCTCTGAAAAACGGCTGAATCCCACAATGACAGCGGCTGCAGCTACGGCAGTAGTGGATAAAAGAAGCGGTTTTGAAGGTTTACTTTGCAGAAACGGAGTTTTTGATGTGCGTATCATGTGTATAACAAGAACCTGAGACACAGTACCAAAAACAAACCAGCCGCTCTGGAAAAGCGGGGCCAGCGCCAAAGTATCAGCTCCCACGGTCTTCCACAAAACTATGAAGCAGATAATATCAAACACCGAACTCAGTGGTCCCATATATGCCATAAATGACTTGATCGAGGCAGTTTCCCATTTTCGGGGCTTTCTTATATACTCTTCATCTACACTGTCAAACGGTATCCCCATTTGTGCAAAGTCGCAAAGCAAGTTCTGGGCAAGTATCTGAACCGGCAACATCGGCAGGAACGGCAAAAAGAAACTTGCAGCAAGAACGGAGATCATATTTCCGAAATTACCGCTAGCGGCCATCTTTATATATTTTATAATATTTCCAAAAGTCTTTCTGCCCTCAACAACGCCTTGTTCAAGAACCATTAAATCCTTTTTAAGAAGAATTATATCCGCCGTTTCCTTTGCTATATCAACAGCACTATCGACAGAAATGCCCACATCGGCCTGGCGAAGAGCAGGCGCATCGTTTATTCCATCTCCCATATAGCCCACTGTATGTCCTGATGACTGAAAAGCCTTAACTACCCTCTCCTTTTGAAACGGCGATAATTTTGCAAAAAGATCACAGGTTTTTAAAGCATCGATGAGCGCCTTGTCATCCATTGCCTCAACATCGTTTCCGGTAAGCAGACGAGATGTATTAACCCCTACCTTTCCACAGACCTTTACAGCCACGCCCTCACTATCACCTGTGAGAACCACTGTGCGTACCCCGTGGTCTTTCAGAGCAGTAATTGCAGCTTTTGCGCTTTCCTTTGGAGGATCTAAAAAGCCTACAAACCCAATCAACACCATATCGCACTCATCGCCTGTGCCAAATGCCCCCACATCTGGCACATCATCCTTGCGGGCAACGGCTATCATGCGAAGTCCGTCTGCATTATACCTTGAATATGTGGACATTGCCGCCGACTTTGTTTCCTCATTCATTTGAAGAATCTGTCCGCCCATCTCCACATAAGAGCAAATTCCCATTATTTCTTCAACTGCACCCTTTGTTATCAACTGTCTTCTTCCGTTCTGCTCCTTTAAAACTACGCTCATTCTGCGCCGGGAGAAATCAAAGGGGATTTCATCAATACGGGTATATTTAAGCAGCGTGTCCTTAAGGCCATTTTGAACGGCCCTGTTGATAATTGCCAGATCAATTAAATTTTTGAGGCCGGTTTGGAAATAGCTGTTCAAATAGGCATAACACAGTATCCCGTTATCATCCTCACCAAGAAGATCCATATATTTCTCAAGAACTATTTTATCCTCGGTCAATGTTCCTGTTTTGTCTGTGCAAAGAATATCCATCTCGCCAAAAGTCTGGATAGCGCTGAGATTTCGCACTATTACATCACGCCGCGACATTGCCACCGCCCCCTTTGCAAGGGTGGAGGTCATGATAACCGGAAGCATCTCAGGTGTAAGCCCCACGGCAATACTTATCGAAAACAAAAGCGAGTTTGCCCACTGTCCCTTTGACACACCATTTATCAAAAATACTATCGGCACCATCACAAGCATCATATGGACAAGCAAACGGCTTACGGCATTGACTCCGCGCTCAAAGCTTGTATTGGCCCTTTCACCCGAAAGGATCTTTGCCATAGACCCGAGATATGTTTTATTGCCTGTTGTAAGCACAAGCGCAGTAGCGCTGCCGCTTATAATATTTGAGCCCATAAAGCCTATATTTCTAAGATCGGTTGCGCCTTCAATATTCTCTCCTGTCATGTCGCTGAATTTCTCTACAGGGTTAGATTCTCCCGTCAAGGCCGACTGGGCTACAAAGGTATCCTTTGCCGTCAAAAAACGTACATCAGAAGGCAGCATATCCCCAGCTGAAAGCTTTACCATATCTCCGGGTACTATTTCACTTATGGGTATTTCTTTCAGTGTGCCGTCTCTCCATACCTCTGCCTTGTTCGAAATCATTTTTGAAAGCTTTTCGGCTGCGGCATTCGAGCGCTGGCTTTGAAAAAAGGCTACCATGCTGGAAACCGTCACAAGAAATACGATAATAACAACGGTTGTATAATTCGGATATTCGGTGGCTACAACATCTGTAAAATAAGTAATAACAGCAATCAGAATCAAAATCAGGTTAAACGGAGTAATAACAGCCTCTTTTAATCTGTGAAGTGAGGTGTTTTTATTGCCTGTTTTTATCACATTTTCCCCAAGTTCTTCAAGCCTTTTTTCTGCCTCCTGGGATGTCAGGCCATCAAGGGATGCAGACAAAACCGAAAAAAGATCGTTAACCGGCATAACGGCAAAAGAGTGCAGCTTTGTTTCTGTCTCGTCCTTATTTTTCCGCACCTTGCCTTTTTCTGCGTTTCTGTTTATGAAGCTCACTGGAATCATTCCTTTCATTCTAAAGTAGTATCCCCAGCAAAACACAAAACAGCAACAAAAAAACCGCCCCGAAGGCGGCGAAGGGGCAGGAAAACAAAGCCGTCAATTCAAGATGGCAATGGACAAATCCCGCGAAAAAGCGTCGCAATTCGAGTTGCGTTCATACACTGGGAATCAAATATGCACAATCGGTCTCGAGCCTTACTGTCCATTGTCTCACTTCCTTTTCATAATTATTTGACAATTATACCAGCTAAAACAGAAGAGGTCAACAACATTTCAAAATCTATTTTATGCAGCGAATATTGGTTCTCATGTTCAAAGCGCAGTCCCTTTCGACGGGACATAAAAGTTAGACATATCAAGCCCCTCATGCTCAAGAAGCTTTATCTTTTTATCTATCCCCCCGGCATAACCCGTGAGGTTGCCCTTTGTTCCCACAACACGGTGGCATGGAATAATTATAGAGATAGGATTATGACCCACAGCCCCTCCTATCGCCTGCGCTGACATATGCGAACGGTTCATTTTTTCCGCCATCTTCTTTGCAATATCCCCGTAGGTAATTACTTCTCCATAAGGTATGCTGCAAAGAATAGCCCATACAGCTTTGCGGAATTCTCCGCCTATAGGCGCAAGAGAAATCTCCGAAATGTCAGGCTTAAGGCCATCAAAATATCTGTCGAGCCAGGTCTTGGTATTATAAAATATATTAAGATCGGCTTTTTCCTGCATGCTGCCAGAGATACCGACAAAATACTTTTGCCCCTCTATCCACAAACCAACCAGGCTCTTGCCATCGCTGGCCATCGTGATTTGTCCTATCTCAGACGAATATCCTGTTGAAAAAAGCATAGTCCCTCCATATAATTATTTTGTATGTATCTGATTATAAAAGCCATATTTTTCAAAGGCAATCATGCCCTTTGCCCCACCGGCAGCCATATTGAATTGTTTGACATTTTTACTCATAAAAGTGCAACTTTTTCCGTTATTTTCAGTCTAATCATTATTTGTATCATGCCCATGGCTTATCCGCTGCCAAAATTTCTAACCTGCGGGTAAACAGAACAAAACCATCAGCCATTTAAATAGCACAAGGCTTAAAACGCATATGCTTCTACTATCATGTTTTCTCAATCTGGCTGATGTATAGTCCATTCTTTTAATGATATTTTATACCCCGTGACAAACACATGTCAATCATTACCGTCCTCTGAAAACAAGGCAAACTATAAACACTGTCTATCTGGGTTAGCTGTAAAATGGCAAACCCTTTTTATCTATTTTTGGCCACCTCTGTCTTTATACAAAATTAATACCCATTGGATAATAAGTACACTGTTATTACATCTTATCTGCTATGCTGTGAGCAGAGAGACAGGTGACAAAAATGACAATACTCTTGATAATCGTGATAGTGGGTACTGCCTTTCTTGGCTATAGGCTCATGGATCGGATTGACTTATTTATACAAAGCGGAGGCATCGCGGAAAGTTCTCCTGGGCGGACCAATCGCGGTGCTTTGGTCTTCGGAGAACCAGATATTGCGGGGAAAATTCAAAATGCGGGGATAAAATGTAATATCCTTACAGAACCTAATTTTCCGGAAGATGGTTTTTTCTGCGCTCTTTTTGCTTTGTCTTTAAATGATGAGAACAATCTCGCCATTTGCTGCACTGCCAAAAAACGTGATCCTGAAATCTTTATTATCGCACGATGCAACGCCCCTGCCCTCAAGGACTCCTACAAGGCTTTAGGGGCTGATCGCATCCTCAGCGGAGGCGAATCTGTTAATACTCTGCTGAGCGAACTTGGAGGTACCATGATATGAACTTAAAACAATGGAGCGCAACGCGAATCCTTGCGTCTGGCTTCGCGCTCATAATACTCCTCGGAGGTATCCTGCTTTGCCTGCCGATATCCAATCGAACCGGCAACACCATTCCATTTATCAATGCACTGTTTACGTCTGCATCGGCTACATGCGTAACTGGGCTTATCGTATATGATACATGGACGCAATTTACAGCATTTGGGCAGCTTATAATACTGCTTCTTATCCAAATCGGCGGGCTTGGTTTTATGACTATAGCCATTTTCTTTTCACTGGCTGTCGGCCGGCGTATAGGTTTACGTGAACGTTCGCTTTTGGCAGAAGCGGTAAGCTCTATGCAGGTCGGAGGTGTGGTGCGCCTTGTGCGAAGGACTCTGATAGGTACTGCTATCTTTGAAGGCTTAGGCGCAGTGCTTCTCGCGATTAGATTTATACCTATGTTCGGAATAAAAAACGGGCTTTGGATGGCAGTTTTCCACTCGGTTTCCGCCTTCTGCAATGCGGGATTTGACCTCATGGGAATTTCAAAGGCTTACTCTTCGCTTACATATTTTGTCGGCGATCCTCTGGTTGTGATAACAATTGCCTCTTTGATCATCATAGGCGGTATCGGATTCGTAGTCTGGAATGACCTTGTAGAGAGCAAATTCAACCTGAAAAGCCTCAAGCTTCACACACGCGCTGTGATTATTTCGACTTTTATTCTCATTGTATCTGGAACAGTTTTATTCCTGTTTCTTGAAAAAGGCACAACACTATCACACATGGATTTCGGCACGCGTTTCCTGGCGGCTTTTTTCCAATCGGTTACTCCAAGAACAGCAGGCTTCAATACCATTGAGATGGGCGCGCTTTCAGAAGGCGGAAAGCTTGTTACAATGGTGCTCATGTTCATAGGTGCCGCTCCGGGAGGTACGGGCGGAGGCATAAAGGTCACAACACTTGTAGTTATTGCCGCCTCAGTGATATCCTCGATGCGCAACAAAGAAGATGTCTCCCTTTGGCATTACAGAGTAGAGGGTGAAACTGTCAAGCATGCCTTCTATGGAGTTTCAACCTATGTTTCTCTTGCTCTTCTGGGAATACTCATTCTTAGCACTCAGGGAAATGAGCTATCCGCCGCAGCTTTTGAATGTCTGTCTGCGATAGGAACTGTAGGACTTACGGTCGGTATTACTCCAAACTTGCAATTTCTTTCCAAAGCCGTTATTATAGCTTTAATGTACGCCGGACGAGTTGGAAGCCTCACCGTCTTTCTGGCCGTTGCACAATCGGATAAGAACGGAAAACTACGCAACCCCATCGGCAAAATTATTGTCGGATAATCTGAAAGGATGAATGAATAAATGAGATCGATGCTTATAATAGGGGCCGGGAGATTTGGTTCAAACCTGGCAGTAAAGCTGAAAGAGCTTGGCAATGAAGTCATGCTTGTAGACGTGGACGAAGAAGCAGTCAATAAACTGGCCCCTCTTGTCACGCGTGTGCAAATTGGAAACTGCATGGATAAAGATGTGCTTTCCGAACTGGGTGTTCGCAATTTTGACATATGCTTTGTCTGTATAAGCGACAACTTCCAGTCTTCAATGGAAATAACTTCTCTTCTTAAAGAGCTTGGCGCGCCATACGTCGTTGCCAAGTCGGACCGCGCCATCCATGCCGATCTGCTGAGAAAAATCGGCGCTGACGACGTTGTATATCCGGAAAGGGATATGGCTCAGCGCACAGCTGTCAGATATTCTGCAAAGGGAGCTTTCGATTATATTGAATTGTCGCCGGAATATGCTATCATGGAAATAACCCCTCCCGAAGACTGGCAGGGGCGTACTATCCGGGAATTGGATGTCCGCACAAAACACCGCATTAATGTAATCGGAATCCGTGAAGGAAAAACAATTCTGCCTCTTCTCAGTGCGGAGCATATTTTCAGCCCCACAGAACATATCATAGTCGCTGGGGCACAAAAGGATATACTTAAATCAATAAGCAAAAAATAACCTGAAGGGCAGGTGCTTAATACGGCCAAAAATGCGGTATCAGTAACCCTCATCGCTTCTCTGTCTACAGGTCTGTCCATATTGATCAGTTTTCTCGGTGTTGGCAATGAAAGCGTTATTATGGTGTTCCTTCTTGCTGTGCTGATGACAGCTGTATTGACCAGCAGCCGTGGCTGGTCAATATGTGCCGCCCTTTTTTCGGCTTTGCTTTTCAATTTTCTCTTCACTCAGCCCAAATATTCGTTTTTCATGTACGACACCAATGATCTGATGCTGCTCATCTTCTTCCTGATCACGGGTATCATCGCAGGAACAGTAACATCTCGCCTGCAAAATGAAATGCAGATTGCAGGTCAAAACGAACAAACGGCTAAAATTATGTATCAGGTCTCCTCTGCCTTTCTTTCTGCCAGCGGAAAGGAAGGCGTTGTCAAAAAGGCCAAAGATCTTATAAAGAAATATGCAGGCATAGAATGTGAAATAATGCTTGGGTCAAAAGAAACCACCGATGGTTTTGAAATAAGAAGCGGTTCTGGTACGCTCGGAAGGCTGATGCTCTCCGAAAGAGATCCTAACGGGCAGCAGCTTCTCATAGTACAGGCTATCTGTACACAGCTTGGCATTGCCCTTGAACGAGAAAACCTTGTTGCCGACCGCGAAAAAATACGCCTGGCTATGGAGCGCGAACAGCAGCGCAGCATGTTCCTGCGATCTGTTGCACATGATCTCCGAAGCCCTCTGACTGCTATTTCCGGCGCCGGAAACCTGCTTGCTGACAATTACGATGATCTTACAAACTCGGAACGCAGGAAGCTTGCTTCTGACATCAGCGAGGAAATCGTATGGCTGACCGACCTTGTGGAGAACATTCTCAGCATGACTCGCATCAGTGAGCAGAAAATCGTGCTTCATAAACAGGATGAAGTAATAGATGATATTGTGGGCGAAGCTGTAAAGCATACGGAACGTCTTCTTAAAGACAGAAGAGTTGAAGTGAAACTGCCTGATGAAGTGGTGACCGTACCGATGGATGGAAAGCTTATTGCACAGGTCATCATCAACTTGCTTGAAAATGCCGCACGCCATACTCCCCCATCCAGCTCAATTAAATTGACTGTAGTAGCCGAAGATTGCCTTAAGGTTTCGGTCGCCGACACAGGATATGGCATTCCCGAGGCAATTCGCCCTCACCTTTTCGAACGCTTTGTAACACAGGAAGATGAAGTGATAGACGGACGCCGAGGGCTTGGCCTTGGCCTTGCAATTTGCCTCGCCATTGTACAGGCCCACGGTGGAGAAATCCATGTAGAGGACAATGTCCCTACCGGGTCTGTTTTCATCTTTACATTGCCTATGGAGGAAAGCAGATGAACGAAAAGCTCAAGATCCTTGTGATTGAAGATGATAAATACATCTCTCATTTTATTGATATATCGCTGTCTAAGGAAAACTACAGCGTTTTAGTAGCAGAAACAGCCGCCGAAGGTATGTTTCTCTTTTCCTCTCACAAACCAGATGTTATTTTGCTTGACCTTGGTCTGCCGGACAGAGACGGTGTGGATTTGCTGCGCGAGCTTCGAACTTTTTCTCAGGCGCCTGTTCTTATCGTATCGGCCAGAGGCCAGGAAAAAGAAAAAATAGCTGCTTTGGATCTTGGCGCCAATGATTATATAACCAAACCCTTTCATATGGGCGAACTTACAGCGCGCATAAGAGTAGCGGAACGCTCTCTGCAAAAGTCCGCTGCAGATGCCGGAGAAACGGTATTTTCCTGCGACTGGCTGACTGTAGATTACGAAAAGCGCAGAGTCTTGGTCGATAATGAAGAAATACACCTTACACCCATAGAATATAAAACTCTTATTTTACTGATATCCAATAAGGGAAAAGTTCTTACTCATAATTATATAATCAAGCAGATATGGGGTTATGACGGAGGCGACAGCAAAAGCGTAAGAGTATTTATGGCTAACTTAAGACGAAAACTCGAAAAGGATACCACCCATCCTCGGTTTATTTTGACTGAAGTGGGCGTTGGCTATCGTTTTTCAGATAAATAATGCACTAAATAACCTATTCTCCTCCCCCTAACGCCCCCAATGTGTTCGAAGGCTATGCTCCTTCATATACTTTGGGGGCATCTTATCTTTCAAAGAAGCGTATTAACACAGTACAATTTTTTTACTTGATACAATAAGCGCTGCCTCATCTTATAAAAATCAAAAGGTCAGATAAGGACGGTATCCACCATCTTTATCTGGCCTTTTAAATATAACTGTTTCCGGCAAATCTTTTTATTATCTCTACTGTACTCTAAACCGCTGGATTTTCTTATATTGATCAAAAAGAGGATCTAAATTGACACCCAAAAAGCTCAGCGCAACCTTTGCCCCGGCAATGGCCGTTCCTCCTCTTGTTGAGGCAGAAAGACTTTCAGAAAGATCATCCAGTGTCTGCTCCATTTTTCCCTCCTCGGCGCATCTGAAGATATTCAAAAACAGCTTTCCCGCTGATTTTACCCCCTCTTCGGAAGCTTCAAGCTCAAAAACCATTTTTCTGGCAAAAGAAAAATTGCCGCTTTTGTACTCCAGCAAAACAAGCGTTGCGGAAAAAGGAAACTCAACACCGAAATCCTTTTCGAATTTTGTGCAGAAGTCTATATATGAGTCCTTGTCAAACAAGTAGTTTCTGCCTGAAATACAGATATCCCCATCACTTTTATCCCCATAAAACTCAGCCTCCGGGATAAATCCGGGAATATAAAAATCAATATGACAGGAAGAGCGCCTGTGAAAGATTTCAAGATAATTTAAAATGTATTCTCTGGCTTTTGATTGCCGTGGATCGCAGAACAGTATTCCAAAATAATCTACCTTTCTGCCACGGCTCTCCTGCCCTTTTATCTTTCTGAGAAAATGCCCGTAGGTGCCAATTGGCCACATATATCTATCCTCACATTTTTATATTTGATAGCGAATCTTTGCAGTCATCTCCAAATTAATGCTGTCTAAAGCAGATTATATCTCACCATAAACAACTTTGCAAATAACTCGCACTATATAATGTGTGTATTGTAGTCGAAAGGATTTTATTTATATAATAAATTATATATTGCATTGACAATATATAATTTATTATATAAAATTAAACTGTGAGAGGAGCTGATATAGAATGAAATATCTTGAACTTGATACCCCCGCCCTGCTTATCGACCGGGAAATTTTGATGAAAAACCTTTCTTTTATGCAGGGCTACGCCGATAAGCATAATGTGCGGCTGCGCCCCCATACAAAGACTCACAAGATGCCATTTATAGCACATCTTCAGGCTGACATGGGCGCCCACGGAATAGCCGTTGCCAAAGTAGGGGAAGCGGAGGTCATGGCTAAAAGCGGCATGAAAGATATCTTCATCGCCAATCAGATCGTAGGAAAGCAAAAGCTTGAACGCATACTCGCGCTTTCAGAAAAAATACAGATATCCTTTGGGGCTGACACCCCATGCCAAGTTGAAGCCGCAGAAGAAGTGTTTTCAAAAGCAGGGTCTATTGCACAAGTCTTAATAGAAATAGAAGTTGGAGAAAACCGCTCCGGTATAATAGAAGAAAAAGATTTTATTGACCTTATTGATACATTTCGGGCCTGCCCTCATGTGCATTTCAAAGGTATCTATTCTCATGACGGCAACAGTTATTCGGCAAGTGATATTCAAGAGTGTATAAATATCTCGGTACTCGCGCAGAAAAGGACCCTGCACTTTGCCGCAGTAGCCGAAGCCTTCGGCATGCCTTGCGAAACAATCAGCTATGGATCTACCCCCACGCTGATGAACGCGGCCAACATTATACCTGGAATTACAGAAATACGCCCCGGGACCTATGCTCTTATGGATGCCTCTCAAGGCAATGCCATAGGCACATTGGCCCGCTGCGCCGCCACAGTTTTGTCAACGGTTATTAGCCGGCCTACCGCCGAAAGAGTGATCCTTGATGTGGGCGCTAAGGGGCTTACGATGCAGGAGCGCACAGAGGGCATAAGCGCTACAATAGGCAAAGGCACCCTGCTTGATGACCCTAACATTCATATCAGCAAAGTTTTTGATGAGCATGCAATTATATATAACAGCGATTTCCGGGAAAAGATCCATATTGGTGATAAAGTCCGCATCATCCCTGTACATATCTGCCCAGTTTGTAATCTATATGACACAGCATGGCTGATTTCCGATGACGAAGTTATTAAGGAAATCCCCATAGAAGGCAGAGGCAAACTTGTATAAGGAGATAACGCAATGATAACCAATCCTCTTCTTGAACGCTATATTCCTATGGCTGAAATGCTTGTTCAGACTTTCGGAGAAGACTGCGAAGTGGTGCTGCACGATTTATCAAACCCACAGCACTCTGTAGTATATGTGGCAAACGGAACTGTTACGGGCAGACAACCTGGCCAAAGCTTTGACCATCTTATAAAGCTGGTCGTCCTTTCCGCAAAGCTTAAGGATGATTTTGTCTCAAACTATTATTTTACGGCAAACAACGGCAAACTGATAAGATCCTCTACTCTGCTTATACGAGACGGCTCCTCTAAACTTGCCGGCGCTCTCTGCATAAACCTTGACACCAGCAGAGTAGCAAAACAGATCGATTATCTTCGCTCATTTCTGCCTGAACCATTTATTCCACTTGAAGATGTCCCGGATAATGTATCAGAAGAAGCTGTAAATCACGTGTCTCAAATGGTCACATCCCTCATAGACAATATTCTCTCCGGCTGCAGCAGCAAAGATATGAGCAGAGAAGAAAAAATAGAAAAGGTATGCTTTATGGATGCCAAGGGCATTTTTCTGATGAAGGGAAGTATTGAACTTGTTGCCGAAAAGCTCGGGGTAAACAAAGTGACTGTCTACAGCTATCTTGACGAAGCACGAGGGAAACGATAGCTTTCAGCATATTACGGTTCAGTTTTAAGCGCTTAGCGAAAAACCCAATGAAAAACAGCTAAAAACAGGAAGGAGTACTCTATGAAAATAATAGCGCACGACCCAAACAGCAGCAATAAAGGCCACTATTCTCCGGGAGTAATTTCTCACGGTATGCTTTATATCTCCGGGCAACTGCCAATTAATCCTGAAACGGGAAAAATACAGGAGGGGGATATTTCCGCACAGACGCAAAGAACGCTTTTAAATGTGGAACGTATCTTAAACGCCGCCGGTCTGAACAAAGAAAATGTGGTGCAGTGCCGCATATATATCCCTGATATGAAGTTTTGGGATACAATCAATGATATCTATTCGGGTTTTTTCGGCACTCACAAGCCCGCAAGAGTTATTGTCCCCAGTCGTGAGCTTCATAACGAGGCGCTTGTCGAGATAGAAGCGATAGCTGAGCTGGAGGCAGAATAATGGAATTTGTATGCTCAAAGTGTGGCAAGCGAGTATCTGCCTCCACACGTGCCGCAAAATGCGATTGCGGAGGTCTCTGGAAGCTCGACTTTCATGCCCCAACGTTCAGCCTTGAAAAAATAGACCGTGATGAATGGAGCATATTTCGTTACCGCAGTTTTATGGCACTTAAGGACGACTGCTGGAGGGATATATCGCTTGGCGAAGGAGTGACGCCTGTTGTACGCTTCAGCGAAAATGTTTTATTAAAGATGGACTATTTTATGCCCACTCTTTCCTTCAAAGACCGCGGTGCCGCTGTGTTGATAGCACACTGCAAGTCTATCGGTGTGTCAAAGGTAGTTCAAGACAGCAGCGGAAACGCCGGAAACAGCGTGGCAGCCTACTGTGGAAAGGCAGGTATTGAATGCGAGATATTTGTACCTGCGGGCACCTCTCCAAAAAAGATCGCAATGATACAAGCTCATGGAGCCAAAGTAAATATCGTGCCGGGCAACCGTGACCACTGTGCGGATGTGTGCCGTGAGAAAGTTGACCTTGAGGGCGTATATTATGCTAATCATGTATACAACCCATTTTTCTATGAGGGTACAAAAACATACATTTATGAGGTATATGAGCAGCTTCACAGGATGCCATCGCATATTCTGATACCTGTGGGCAACGGCACTCTGTTCCTCGGCGCTATTTACGGGCTGGAAGAGCTTCTGCATAGCGGAGCCATAAGTAAGATGCCGCAGATCATCGCTGTCCAGAGTGAAAACTGTGATCCTCTTCTCAGAGCATGCGAAAGCGGCTCCTTAAAGCCCGCCTCAGTCATTCCCTCCCCTACGGCCGCTGAGGGAATAGCCATAGGAAAGCCTATGAGGGGTGAAGAAATTCTTTACTATGCAAATAAATACAACGTCAAATTCGTCCATGCTCCCGAAGAGCAAATACTGCCTGCCAGAGCAGAGTTGGCCGCAAAGGGCATATACTGTGAGCACACCACCGCAGCAAACTTTGCAGCATATAAACATTACTGCGCGCTTTATGGGCCCGCTGAAGACTGTCTTATACCCATGTGCGGCGCTGGGCTTAAGTCAGATCACTAAATGATATCCGGCCCCGTTCACCGCTAAGGGAAAAGAGAATTATTTAGGGGGAAAACAATATGAAGTACATCAAAATTACATCTGAAAGCCTTGAAAAAGAGCATATCTGCTGTGCTATTACAAGCAACTCCGGTTGTCAGGTATCTTCAAAAAAAGCTTGGCTTAAAGAGCAGTTTAAAGATGGTCTGGTATTTTTGAAGGCTGATGCCAGAGGCAAGTGTTTTGTTGAGTATATACCTGCCGAGAACGCCTGGGTGCCAATCGAGGCTGACGGATATATGTATATAAATTGTTTGTGGGTATCCGGCCAGTTCAAGGGCCACGGTTATTCCGGCGAATTACTGAATGAGTGTATTCGTGACAGCCGTGAAAAAGGTAAAATCGGGATATGCACAATCTCTTCAGATAAGAAACGGCCCTTTTTATCTGACCCTTCTTATCTTGCACATAAGCATTTTCTTGTGGCGGATATAGCCGAACCATACTTTACGCTTGTGTACCTTCCATTTGATGATAAAGCCACTGCGCCTAAATTTAAGACGCATGTAAAATCCCCATCTTCCAGTGGAAATGGCTTTGAACTTTACTACACGCATGGATGCCCTTTCTGCACAAAGTATGCGCTCCTTGCAGAACAGGCAGCAAAGAATGCAGGGGTTCCCTTTAAAAGCATTTTAATCAACAGCCGCCAAGAGGCTCAAAACGCCCCTGCAGCGTGGACTAATTATGCGCTGTTTTTTGACGGGAAGTTTCTCACAAACGAAATCCTCTCCGAAAAGAAGATTTGCTCACTTTTCGAAGAGGTTTATAATAAAGGGGGATTAATATGATTAAAGCAATTGTTTATACATCGAACACTGGCTATACGGCCCAATATGCAAATTTGCTGGCAAACAAAACCGGCTTACCTGTGTTTTCTCTTAAAGAAGCCGGCAACAAGCTCGAGGACGGTTCGAATATCATATATCTGGGATGGCTTATGGCGGGAAAGATAAAAGGATACAATAAAGCAGAAAAGCACTTTAAAGTTTCTGCAGTATGTGCTGTGGGAATGGCTGCAAGTGGCACGCAAATTGATTATATTAGCAAATCAAATTCTCTTTCTCCATCAATGCCGTTATTCATGCTTCAGGGTGGCTTCGACATAAAGAAGCTACGCGGAATATATAAACTCATGATGCTTGTTATGGTAAAAACCGCCGGCAAAGCTTTATCAAAAAAGACAGATAGGACTCCCGAAGAAGAAGCTACTTTACAAATGATGCTTCACGGCGGAAACTTTGTCAGCGAAAGAAATCTAATTCCGGTTCTTGAATGGTGTAAAAACGAAGTGTTTTAGACACAAGATGCCTTTAAATACAAAGCCATTCATCCATTAACAGCGAAAATAGCCAAGGCGAGTGGATTGAAGGCTTTTTCTATTGCCTATTAAAGATCAACGGAACAGGATCAAATCATGCCCTTTTTAGCACTAAGCTAGTTATTCAGCCGTTTCCAGCTTTTTTATTCCTTCCTCTTCTGAGGCGACAAAAAAGATATCTTTTCCCTTGTTGCTTTCATAGATGAAATCCTTTAGAGGTTTGCTGGTATACCTTGAATAGTCACCAATAATTGCAGCTTTCATATGATAATTTACGAATTTTTGTAAAACCTCACCTGCAAGCCCTGTGCTGAGAACAAAAAAACTCTCTGTAAAAACAGACTTGTTAAGGATAATCCTGTCACATCGGGTTTCATAATTAACAGATGCGATAAAATCAAGCGCTGACTGCACGTTTACAATCACAACGTCTGTTTCTATTAATGCGATATTTTGATCTTTTCCCACAATTTTATATGTCATAAATGCTCCTTTAGTCAAGTGTCATATAACGCTCTTCTTAAAACAAAAAATTATCTTTTCCCATCTGGCGGCATAACCAAAAACTATGCCTATTTCGTTTTTAATTAATTCAGTAAAACATAGCATAAAGCTAAAGCCAAAAAAACAAAATAACAGGAGGTCTTATCAATGAAAACAAAAGAAGAATATTATGAACTTGTTTTAAAAAACCGGCAGTTAGCCACAGATCCTTCCATTACGCAATGTCCATGTCCAAATACTCTTTGCGATTGGCATGGAAAATGTAAGGAATGCGTTGCCCTTCATCGTTTTCATAATGACCATGTTCCTTTTTGTCTTCAGCCCATCATAAGAGATAAAGTTAAAGCGCTCGCTGATAGTGTTGAAATGGAAATAAACCCAAAACACGGCACACCGATTGAATATAGACATTACGTTAAAGAGCGAGATAAAGAATCAGAATAGCGTCTTTCTCCTATTTTTACAGCACCCCATTTGCTATTAATATCATAATCTGCTATTTTTGTCGGCTTATATAATTACTTAGCAATCTTTGATAAAATGTTACACGTTAGCTTTATTCAATAAAAACTGGCCGCAAGCGAGGCTTTTTCTTTTTTGCCTGCGCGAGCATGGTAGAAACAATTATACTGTGCAAATCCATCATACCGCTTACAATGGCTCAACATACATTTCTTAACATTAGAGCTTATGCGCCGTATAAAAGGCTTTTAATTCAGCTTTTATTTCTGGAGGAAGCTGGGCTTTAGGGATCAACCTGATAGCTCCCTCCAAAGCCATCAGACGATGAATACACGCCGACGGATCTATGCTTTGTATACGAAGCCATGCATTATGGCTTCCAGTCTCTTTCAATTGGTCATAAGTGAAGATATCAACGGCATTTAGCTGGCTCTCCACTCCGGGCCCGATATTGGGAAGCTTAGATAATTCACCCATTTATATCTCTCCTATTCATAGTTTTAAAAACACTTGCTTTCTGCACTTGAAGAACCAACAAAAAATCAGCCATAACTCTCCAAACTCAATAAGGTCTTCGACGCAAAATGCTATAAATCTGCCTATGCATCCGACTGTTTAATAATTGCCAAATATGTAAAACACCCCAAATAGCCTCACCTATTTGGGGTAAACTATATATTCGGAGGATATCAATATGAAATTCGATGCAATATATTTTGAGCCGGCGGCGCTTAACTATGAGCTTGGCCAAAAACTCAAAGCGAAATACAACAATTTACCCTGGATAGGAATAGAAAGCCACAACCATATACCAACGCTTGCAGCATCAGATAACCGCGATTTTCCAAAGTTAAAAAATCATCTCATCATAGGAGTGCGAAAAACTCACAAGTATGTTCCCAATCACAAGGTTTCTGACTGGCTTGTTCCCTATACCTCTTCCGGATGCAGAGCTATGTGCTTATATTGCTACCTGGTATGCAATTACAACAAATGCGCCTATCTCAGGCTATTTGTAAATCGCGAGCAAATGCTTGATAGGCTTATTAAAAAATCCACTGATGCGCCAAACTCTCAAACCTTTGAAATCGGAAGCAACAGCGATCTGCTGCTTGAAAACACTATAACAGATAATTTAATATATACTATCGAGCGCTTTGCTCGTGAAGGCTGCGGACACCTTACATTTCCCACAAAGTTCGATATGGTAGATCCGCTTTTAAAGCTTGATCACAAATGTAAGACAATCTTCCGCATGAGCGTTAATCCGCAAGAAATCATACAAAGCGTAGAGTTTGGCACATCCGATTTATCGGCTAGAATAACCGCTTTGAACGCTATGGCAAATGCCGGATACCCGGTAGGGATATTGATCGCCCCTGTCATCCTTCTACCCGACTGGAAAAAATTATACGGAGAGCTTATAGACCGCCTCTCGGATGAATTAAGCAAAAATATAATCGAAAACGGATTTATAGAAATTATATTGATGACCTACAGTTTTGTACAAAATGCAATCAATACTGATGCCTTTCCAAATGCCGTAAACCTTTTGAATCGAGACATCATGACAGGCCGAGGTCAGGGGAAATACTGCTATAAAAACGGCGTGCGGGATGAAGCCGAGGCTTTTTTTCGCGAGAAGCTATCTCAAAAGTTAAAAACTATGCCCATACTGTATATTTCATAATGGCTCTAACAAACTTTAATTAGTAAGGCCTCTGACCGCCTGCGCCAAGCCATTTTTAGTGACTGGCTTTACACTTTAAAAAGCTTAGATTTCGAATATCTGTCCTACGCCGACCTCTTGTATTTGCATATGCTTTGCCATTTCCAGCTTTGCAGGCAATGCCACACAGTGACATGGACAGAACAGTTGGATATTTTCTTTGCTCAAAAACTCTATAGTCTTCGTCAGGTTTTCATTTACTGTAAGAAGATGTAACCCACCTATAACACCATAAACATTATCAACGCCTGTAACTGATTTCGCATATGTAATAATATTGCATATACCGCAATGAGAACATCCTGTTATAATAAATAGCCCTTTATCTGAAACATAAGCAAGGGCGCTATCGTCTAACAAATTATCAGGAGCAATTCCGCTGTCAAACTGTTTTTCTCCTACTGACCTTTTGCCTTCAAAATTATTTTCTCTTGGGATTTCGCCTAAATACCACAAATTCTGTGTTAACTTAAGCGGCTCACGTGACAATATCAAGTTATACTTTTTTGCAATCTCTGAATTAGTAAAGTCGCATCCAATTGGAAGACCGTTAAGATAAATAGGCCCAAATAAATCAGGATGACAAACGATAGGCTTTCCTTCCATAAATTCGGGCATATAGCGAAGGCCCCCTATATGGTCATCATGCCCATGGGAGAGAACAATTGCATCGACCTTTGAAAGGTCTATTCCCATAATTTTTGAGTTCTTATAAAAATTATCCGAAAACCCGACATCAAATAAAAACTTCTTGTTTTCATCCTCAATATAATAGCTTGCTCCTGCTTCTCCTACAAGGTTTGTATCCTGTGATACAAGCGTACTGTTATCTACCAACACTGCTATTTTAATTTTCAACACCTCTCTTTGACATAAATATACAGCAGTTGCAAATATGTGTCAATTTGAAATTACCTTTGTACAGGTATCAAAAGTCTTTTATATTCCAGATCCCAATCAAACTATTCATATAACGAATTATATGGTATAATTATCCTGTAAAACACCCTTTGAGAATTACTGCCATTCACGAACAGAAAAGAGGAATACATAAGGATGACACGCAAAAGTATAATCTCGCTTGTAATGGCTATTTTGCTGTTTACACTATCATCTTGCTCAAACGGTACAACACCAGCTGCCGATGCGGCTGTAACTCCTCCAACTTCGGCTGTAACGCCGGCCCCAGAGCCATTGGCAGAACCTGTTAGCAATGAAAGCATTACAGTTCAGGAGACGCCGGTTTCGCTCTCCGAAAGACCCGAGTTTTCCTCCAATGATAAAGTGCTTGATGAGGAATTGATATCTCTGCATGGCTATTCGATCGGCATGACCTTCGCCGAAACGCAAAAGGTATGGGAAATCCCCCAGAATATGATAGACTATGCTATTGGCAGATGGAATTCCGAGACACCGTCCCTATGTATCTATGTAGGAAATATGTATTATGAGTTCAAGCCTAAAGCTGATGCCGCATCCAATAATTTCGACGATTATATTCTTCAACATATATACTACGGAGAAACTGTCTTCTGCGCAAATCGTGAATCGCTCTCCGTGCTCCGGGATATAAAGCTTGGCGATATGATAGACGACGTTCTAAAGTCTCTGCCAGGGAATAGAACTCCGCAGAAGTGGGCAATTGACCAGCTTTACGGCGAATATGGCATGCCAAATAGCTCAAGCTTGGAGTATATTACAAACATAGGCTTTTATGAGCTGAGAATATACTGTGAAAATAGCTGGATACGCCTGTCGTTTGGAAGCAGCGGGAGGCTGTGGATAGCAGAAGTGTCTAGCATATAAGGATTATCTAATATTCAATATACAAAAACAAAGTATAAGCCCTCTAATTCATTCTGCCAACGCTGCCTATTCTTAACTATGAAAGTTTTACCAATATAACAGCAACGCTTAATCAGCTAATATTATAAATAGGATCGGTTTTATAAAGCCAGTATGCTCTTACGATTGGGGTCAAGTTCCTTAGCTCTGATCGTAATGATAAGTTCCTCAATGGCCGAAACAAACGTTACCCCGCAAACGATTCCATACGCCACATCCATCCCAAGCAAGCGATATAGGAGTGGAAACATAAAAAGAATCAAACCGGCAGATTTGTTCAAAACGGTATGCAATGCCGCAAACGTGCGGTACTTAAAATAGCCAATGCCATAGGAAATAAGCCGGAAAAGAGCAACAGATCCTGCCCACATTAGCGCCCAAACAGGAAAGACATCACTTCGAACGACGGCGATGCCTACGCACATTATAAAAAGAAAATCTGCTGCACTATCCAGCTTCGCTCCCGCCGCACTTGTCTGCCCAATCCTCCTTGCCACGGGCCCGTCAAGAAGATCGCTTACACCTCCGCATACATACCATAACCAAAAGAATGCTGAAAACGCTTCTGAACACACAAGCAGTACTGCAAAGGCAAAGCGCAAAGCCGTTATTATATTCGCCATATGTTTGATCGCTACCACCCCATTTGCTATTCACTGCTTGATTGTACCTCCGTTTTTGTAAAACTGCAAATATAAAAGACATGGCTGGCCATGCCTTTTATATTTAGTGTCCCTTATGCTTTTCTTTTAGTTTTCCTGCCTGAGCTCAAACTGCCGCTTAGTTTCTGCCTCTCGCTGCTCTCGCGATCGCTTCTGTCGTGCCTGCTAAAAAATATTTTAATTAGCCCTTGCAAATGATTTTTAATGGATTTATCCTTATTTCGAGGATATCCTTTAGAATAAAATAAAGGAAACGGATGGTATGAATCAGAAAAAAATTGCCGAGCTCGAAGAAACTGTTCGCCGTGACTATAGCAATATCGCAGGTATAGTTGTTCGAAAAAATAATAAAACGACATATGAGGCGTATTTTAACGGCTACACTGCCGAACGTGCTCTTCATGTGTTTTCAGTATCAAAAAGTATCTTTTCCGCGCTTATCGGCATAACCATTGATAAAGGGTATATCAAAAGCATAGACCAAAAGGTGTTGGAATTTTTCCCGGATTATACAATAAAACGCGGAGAAAAAACCATACAGCATGTCACTATCCGCGATATACTGACGATGACCGCGCCTTACAAATATAAATCGGCGCCCTACACTAAGTACTTTTCAAGCCAAGACTGGGTAAAGGCTTCACTCGATCTTCTTGGCGGTAAGGGAGAAGTAGGCCAGTTTAGATACGCGCCCCTCATTGGCCCTGACATACTCTCGGGCATCCTTACAAAAACAACCGGACAATCTGCGCTTGATTTTGCCCATGAATATCTCTTTGCACCGCTTGGCATCCAAGTTGACCAAAATATCGTGTTTCACAGCAAAGAAGAACAGCTGGCCATTATGACAAAGGAGAATAACATAACGGGATGGGTTTCTGACCCTCAGGGGATTAATACTGCGGGCTGGGGATTATTCTTTACTCCTAAAGATATGGCCAAGATCGGACAACTATACTTAAATCACGGTGCTTGGAACGGTAAACAGCTTATATCTACCCAATGGATAGATGACAGCACCTGTGAGCACAGCCAGTGGGCCGAGCTTGGGTTAAAGTATGGGTATCTATGGTGGGTCATAGACAAAAAAGAACGAAGCTACGCGGCCATGGGTGACGGCGGAAATATAATTTATGTGAATCCCGCAAAAAACCATGTAATCGCCATTGCCTCTCTGTTCATGCCTCGCCCCAAGGACAGGATTGATTTTATCAAAGAGATGCTGGAACCAATGTTTGAAACCCCGGAGATAAATGCGTAAACAACTCCATGCAGTAGTATTTACAGCGCAAAAGGCGAAGAGTGCTTGTATGTAAACAAAAATACAACTGCCCACTAGCATTAAAAAAAGGCCGCCAAAACAGGCGGCCTTTTTTATTAATACAGAATGCTCATGCTAAGAAAAAAACTTTGAGGGATTGCTTTAAAATCAAAAATTGCACAAACCTAAATTGCCGCAATATCTAAAGCCCACTTGGCAGCTTTGCTGGAATTATCTCCGTGATTTTTCTTTGGTTCTACAAAAGCTATATCACCGATGAATTTGTTTCCAGGAAGGGCTTTCTTCAATTTGGCGAAGCATTTTTCAGCCCCTCCGCCACCGTGACTGGCAAATAAAGCGATTCGTTTGCCTTGAATCTTATATTGATTGATAAAGCTGTTTATCGGAGGTGTATACGACCCTGCCCAGACTGGCGTACCGATTATAATCGTTTCATACCGGTTTAAATCAATACTATCGTTTATAAGCTTCGGTTTCTCTCGGAAAATAACGCTCTTTCCGCCCCAGAAGAATTTTCCAAAACCCTCTGTTGGATATTGCTTGCCAGTTTTCAATTCGATGATATCAGCGTTTATTGATTTGGCAATATTTTGGGCAATAAACTTTGTGTTGCCTTCCAATGAAAAAAACACGACCAAAGTACTCATAGTAATCTCCTTTAAGATATTTAAATGTCCTATCACTAAGTGCTTGCAATACGCCCTTTGGCAACCTGTTTCCTGAGGGCAATATGTATATGCCAGTATCAATGCTCAATCTTATCTTCCACTTTCCATCGCAGTATAAAGCTAGCCCTCATACTTTGGGCACTGATACCTAGGCTGGCCACGGCTGGCCTTTCCGTACTCGATGGCAGAAGTGGGACATCCGCAGATGCAGGCCATACAGTGGGTACAGTGGTCTCCCCAAACAGGTTTTCCATCTTCCATCTTAATGTTGGACAATACACAACCGTTTGCACATTTGCCGCAGCCTACGCAGGCGTCGGAAACGACGAATGGTTTAGCCTTAATGATAAAGCGATAAAATACGGCGTTAACGATTCCTGATCTCATCTTATCGATGAGCCCCACCTTGAGAGCGGAAAAGTCGCGGCCTTCTCTAATCCTGGAAATGTTCATTTCCAGCGCTGGCCGAGCGGCGGAGATGATTTTCTGCACCTCATTTTGCTGTGGCGCATCAAACAATGCAATATAGTTTTCCGGCATGATGACACCCTGTGTTCCCTTATAGCTAAACCCTTTTTCCTTGCAGAGCATCTGATTTGCAGAAGCAGCGTTGCCAATCTCGCTGCCGCAGGTCATGATGAAATAGGCTTCCCTGCTGCCCCCAAAGCTCGCTCTTCGTATGAAATCCGCAAAAACATGGGGCAACTGCCAGCCATAGGTAGGGGCCACAAATATCCATGGGCGTACTGATGTAAGCTCCGCCGCAATGCCGTCTCGAATGAAGTGAAATGCGGAGATGCTCTCGTCTTGAAGCTTATCTGCCAGCATTTGGGCACAGTAGCGGCTGTTGCCGGTGCCTGTGAAATAGACGATCATTGAAACTCACTCCCTAAATTATGATTCCCTCACAATGGTCGACCTCATGCTGGATAATCTGAGCCACAAAACCATTAAAGGTTTTAATCCGTATTTGAAACTTCTCATTTTCGTACTGAACCTTTATTGACTTCCAGCGCTTTGTTTTCTTGATTCCAACGAGGGACAGACACCCCTCCTCTGTATCATAAGAATCTGACCTTTTAACGATCTCAGGATTAAACATCACCATATATTTTCCATCGTTGTCGAAAGCAATAATACGCTTATTGACACCAATCATGTTGGCCGCCATACCCACACAGCCGTCCTTATGTGCTTTTAACGTTTCAAGTAAGTCCAACGCCACGCAGAGATCCTCCGCTGTTGCAGGCTCCGCCTTTTGGGAGAGAAAAGCCTCATCTTTCATTATCTCCCGAATCATTGGATCTCCTTCCTTTGCAGCTTCTCTACCCTCTGCGCATGCATCATATATGTGCTTCCTCCCAGTTTTTCAGCATTTCGAGCTGTTCAGACGTATGGAACCAATGCTCACCATTTTCCATCACAGTAAGTTCACAGCCAAAGCGCTTGACAAATGCATCTACAGTATCGCGTCTTGTGAGATTATCCTGACCGGCATACAAAATTGCCGAGGGAACATCCCATTTTTCGACAGGATGTTCTTTTACATATTTGAGGTAACTCCATGAAAGGGTTTCACCAAGCGCTGTTGGAATTTCACCTTCACGCTCCAGTCGTTCATCATCAACAGATTCAAAAAGCATCATGCCTCGGATGAGTTCCTCCATATCCAGAATTGGAGAAACAAAAAGCGCCTTTTCCAGCGGAATGCCTGTAAATGCCAGCATGGAAAACCACGCTCCGATGCTGTTTGCCCTCAAAGCAATACGCTTCCAACGTTTCCGCATATACGCCATAACCTCTTGCAGCTCCGGTACGACATGCCATGGGTCTAATCCAGGTTCGCCTTTGCGCTCTCCATGTTCGGGCAGATCGATGGACAGTACCTGCCAGCCCTTTGGGCAGGCAATTTCAGCAAAGGCCCCTGCCTCTTCTTTATATCCGCTTTTGCCATGGACAAACAGCCAGATGCAGTCAGCATCATCTCCGCAGATTTTCTGATAATGCACCGCATTAATGCCGCAAATCTTCTCACGAATAATTTCAATATTATTTAACGATGTGCACATATTACACCACTATTCTTAAAAAATCATCTTCTTTGTATTCACTAAAAATACCGTTCCTACTCCGCCATGTAAAGAAGAATTATATCAATAGGAGTTCCCTAAACAAAATGTCTTTTCCCAGACACTAATGTGCTAACGGATTAAAGCGCAACCACTCGGCTGCAGATAAACCACCACACTTAGCGTAAGTATATCACGTTGGGTTTCACAGTAAAAGACTCTTGACTGGAATAATTTAGCTTTTGCAGTAGTCTTTGAAAAAATAGCTATTGTGTTTAAAGTGCTGCAGCTTGCCATTATGAGTATAACGTGGCAGCAATTACAGGAAAAATAAAAGGCCGTCGACTTTCTGTCAACGGTCTTTTTATACAACTAATTCAACAGCTCATGCTGCCTCATGGAAAATACCGTCCAGTCCCGCCAACTCTTCAACCTCAGATACCTTGACAGGTATGAAATGCTGAATAGCTTTCAGCATGACAAATGTAACCACAAATGAATATGCCGCCACAATTACCACCGCCAAGATCTGAACCAGCAGTAAATGCATGTTTCCGGCGATCAAGCCGTCTAAACCACCAAAACCGGCCTGAGCAAACACGCCTACCAATATAGCACCCAGCATGCCACCAACGCCATGTACTCCCCAGACATCCAAAGCGTCATCCAAGCCTCTTCTACCGGGAATACGAATTGCCAATCGGCAGATCACGCCTGCCGCTACGCCGATCAGCGCCGCGGCCCAAGGTGCCACATAGCCTGAAGCCGGCGTTACCGCCGCCAAACCTGCCACTATGCCGGTCATGGCCTCTACAATGCTGGGATGTCCGGTTTTTCTCCACGACATCAGCATCCATGTCAGCATAGCAGTTGCCCCAGCAATGGCGGTATTACTAAAGGCTACTGCTGCAATTCCATTCGCTGCCAGTGCGCTTCCTCCGTTAAATCCAAACCATCCGAACCACAAAATCCCTGTGCCGAGCGCAATATATGGAACGCTGTACGGACTGGTATCCTCGTCAGGGCGTATCCTGCGTTTTCCTACAAAACGGATGGCAGCCAAAGCGGCCATACCGGCGGAACAGTGAATAACTATTCCCCCTGCAAAGTCTACAACGCCCATTTGCTGCAAAAATCCTCCGCCCCAAACCCAGTGTGCACACGGAGCATAGACCAGCGGGCACCAAGCCGCAAGAAAAATAAGATAACTCTTAAAGCTGACTCTGTCGGCAAATGCCCCGGTGATCAACGCTGGGGTAATAACTGCGAACATCAGCTGAAATAAAAAGAACGCCAAAAACGGAATGCTGGCAGCGTATGTACCGTTGGGCTCAAGCCCCACTCCGTTCAAAAATGCATACTCCAGCCCCCCGATCACTCCTCCGACGTCCTTTCCGAAGGCCAAGGAGAACCCGCATACAAACCAGACTACTGCCACGACTCCCATGGCAACAAAACTCTGCATCATAATAGTAAGAGCATTTTTGCGCCTGACCAACCCACAGTAAAAGAACGCAAGACCCGGTATCATAAAACACACCATTGCTGCGCAAATCAAAACAAACGCAGTATTTCCAAAATCAATCATACTATGACCTCCAACCTTTCGATTCAAATTAATTCTAGTCGGTTGATTTGGAAATGAAAATAGGGGATTTCCTGTAAAGTTTTGATATATTTACTGTAAATTACGGTTGAATAATGTGATTTCTTACTGCATAAAGTACAAGATCCGCCAAATTTCGCAGCCCGAGTTTACGCATTATATTTGCCCGATGAGTTTCCACCGTTTTTATACTCAGATTCAGTTCCTCAGAAATATCCCTGTTGGTCTTGCCCTCTGCCAGAAGCTGCAGAATCTCCCTCTCCCGAGTTGAAATTGCTTCAGTTTGGATTCCTCCATCACGGAAGCTGCTGATAAATCCATCTACAACGAACCCGGTCACATCCTGAGACAAAAACATCTTCCCGTTATAAACCTTCTCAATACACTCGATCAACTCTTCGAGCGCATTATCCTTCAGAACATATCCCTGTACTCCGGAGCACAACGCCTTTGCCACATACTCCTCCGTCTTATGCATGGTTAATATCACTGTTCTAACCTCAGGCATCTCGCTTCTGAGCCGTGCAGCCAGATCCAGCCCGTTAAGTCTAGGAATAGAAATGTCAAGCACCGCAACATCCGGCTTTAGTTCGGCAATTTTGCGGTATGCCTCCTGACCATCCCCAGCTTCTCCAATGACCTGAATATTGTCCTTTTGTGAAAGCAGGATCACCAGTGATTCTCTAAGAATCTTGTGATCATCTGCCAGAAATACTTGAATTTTTTCCATGTGGAATCTCCAAAATCACGCGGGTTCCTTGACCTTCTGCGCTGTCAATTACCATTTTAGCATTCAACATATCCGCACGCTCCCGGATGTTGTTCAGTCCGAACCCCGAATTTATGCTCTGCATATCAAATCCTTTTCCGTTGTCGATCACGCTGATAAGAAATACGCTTTCACTAAGTGACAGCAAGTTCACATCAGTCTCCGTGGCGCCGGAATGCTTGATTGTATTGGTCAGGCACTCCTGAACAATGCGGTAAATATTCAGTTCCTCCGTCTCGGTCCACTTAGGCATAGTGTCGGTAATATTACAATGGAACTGAATTCCGCTGAGTTCCTCAAGCTTACGGCATAATGCTATTATGCCGTTGGAAAGCCCGTCATTTTTTAATTCCGTCGGCTTAAGGTTGCCGATGACGCTCCTGATTTCGGCAATAGTGCTATCAACCATTTTTACTGTCTTTTCCGCGTGTTGCCTGAGCTGCTCATCTTCCGATCGAATCGGAAGCAACCCTAAATTTATCTTCAGTGCCACAAGCGATTGGCCAACACCATCGTGTAAATCCCGTGCAATTTTCTCCCGCTCACGCTCCTGTGTAGCTACCAAAAGATCGGATTGACGGCGCAGTGCCACATTTTGTCTCCTGATTGTTCTATCGAGATCCTTAGTCAAACTTTCATAGTGCTCTTCTTTAAGCTGCTCCAGCCAAGACGTAACATCAGAAAACTCAACGATATTGAGCCCTTTTTCCTCCTCCTCTGGGGAGACGCGCAACCCGATCGTCCTGTCCAAAATCCAAAACATCAAAAGACCCATGCCAAAGGCCCACACAAAATTGGAGCCTACGCCAAGCAGTTGTACCAAAATCTGTTTGCCTCTGGAAGCAAGACTCAACTTCCCCGGATCGGCAAACACAGCGCACAGTATCGTACCGCACGCACCTCCGAATCCATGTATTGGAACGGCGTTTACCGCATCATCAATTTTTTGCTTTAGAAGAAGCATGCCGGCAAGCACTGTCACTGCTCCGGTAATAAGCCCCACCAAAATTGCCTGCCAGGGTAAAAGAACGTCGGAACTTGCAGTAATAGCTACCAGCCCGCTCAGAGCACCGCTAAAAACCGCCTCCATATAGCTCTGATCACGAGCAAAGAGATATGTGGCCAGAACAGCCCCCACCACTCCAAATGCAGCGGCGAAATTGGTATTTAGCAGAATCAGGCCTACCTTGTCATCAAATCGAAAAAGGCTGCCCCCATTGAAGCCAAACCAACTGAACCATAGGATAAACGTACCCAAAGCCGCAAACGGAATATTAGACCGCCCCATTCTACGTGGTTTCCCGTTTTCATCCCAGCGGCCTTTTCTTGCCCCCAGCACTATTGTTCCAGCTAAAGCAATCCATCCAGCAGTGGAGTGTACCACGGTAGCCCCGGCATAATCCATGTATCCGAGGCTTTTCAAAAATGTGGATTGCACGATATAATGGCCGCCCCACACCCAATGTCCATAGATCGGATATATGATAATACCAGTTACGGCGGCCGCAATGACCAGTGCCTTTAGCTTGGTACGCTCTGACATACTTCCGGAAAAGATCGTCACGGCTGTTCCTGCAAACATAAGATGATAAAGCGCAAAAATATAGTCGTAATTCCCGTTTAAGCCCAAAAGCAGCCAATGATCAGTTCCGATCAAGCCTCCCCAAGTAGTGCCGAACATGAATGCAAAGCCCACCAGATAAAAGGACAAAGTGGCAATTACAAAGGCAATAATGTTCTCGATGGCTACGCTAACCACATTTTTTGGCCGGACAAAGCCGACCTCGTAACAGATAAATCCCGCTTGCATAAAAAAAACAAAGCAGGCGCAGATCACGACCCACAGGTGATCAATGCCATTCATATTTCATCCGCCCTTCCAATCTTGAAGCAAGAGTCCTATTAGCACGCTCTATAAGCTCCGGGGCTGCTGCTTTTCAGTATATTCCGCTTCTCTGAAGAATTCAAGAGCCGCGGCTTTCCAGCTTATTTTTCAACGTCATTTGCACTGTTTACAGCAATAACCATTATGTCTCCCTACGTGTCTTATCGGCTGACGGTGTCCGGCATGATATCTTTAATGTTGCCGGCAAACAAAAAAATTGTAATTTTATTATTCATAATAGCATGATGAATATGTATTTTATCCGGCAAACATCATCTTTTCTAAAATTCTGCTGTTCTATACAAAAGAAGGCTGACAATGTGTCTGCCTTCGAAATCAATATTTGAAAAGGCCCGTGCCGATGCAATCAAACCGGTGCTCAAAAGCCCTGCAAAAAGAACCTCTATTCATATCCACACATATCATATTAGCAACTTTTTGCTTCTATATTTTATCTGCTTCATGCGTTGTAAGCCCCTTCATGGTAAACTTCTCGAGATATTCAAGCCAAATTTCTTCTTTATGAGGTCAATGATAACCTGAGCGGTAAACATCCATATCCAAATAAGACAATATCCTGCTTTTGAGTTTTGCGTTCTCATTATTGTAAATCTCCACAAACAGCACATCTTTCGAAGCATAGCAATTACAAAATGTGCCAGTTGCCATATTGGCATATTGGCATATTTCATTATATCGGCAATACTCGCATCCTTAAATCCTTTTTTCAAATAATTCCTTGCCTCAGCGGTAAATAACACTTTCCTTTCGTTCGCCATCAAAGCCTTTCTGAAAGGTATTCTTAATACTTTATGTGTAAAAAACAGGCTAACTTATTGTTAGCCTGTTTTTATATTCAGGAATGTGCAGATGCATTTATTACTGTATGTGTATTCATAACAACCCTCTTTATGGGCTCAGCCTCTTTCTGACGGTTGATATTATTTGACACATGCCGCAAAGTGATTTATTCCAACTCATCCTCTATCCATCTGTTGACAGTCTCACTCCCATCGGAGTTGACCGTATATCCATGAGACAGGGATGCCTCGATAACCTGACCATAGAACCAGTCGGAGGATGAGATATCCGTAAACACAGTTTTATCCGTAGTAACCGGGCCTCTGAAGAGCATTCGGTTAATCATGGTGACCGCCTCGGCTCTTGAAATGGAGTTGTTTGGCCTGAATGTGCCATCCGAATAACCGTTGATGATGCTGTATCTGTAGACCTCCTCGATGGTACTTCTCGCCCAACTGTTTGTGATATCCGAGAAATGCTCCTCCAGCGGGGCTACAGAATTGCTGCGTTCAATCTCAAAGTATCTTGCAGCTATTGTGGCAAACTCGGCCCTAGTGATTGCTTGGTCCGGCAGGAAACTGCCGTCGCTGTAGCCCTGCATCAAGCCGTAATCAGATACCGCAGCGATATAACCCACTGCCCAATATTCTGAGTTGACATCAGAGTAGCCTGCAGATGTCTGAGACATATCAAGATCCAAAAGCCTAGCAAAGATCGCCGCGGACTCTGCCCTCGTAAGATCTCTGGACGGTCCGAAGCTGCCATCCGGGTAACCCTTGATATACCGTTTATGCGTGGCATCAAACCGGTTGGAGTACAGCAGCAGCTTAATTGTCGACGTATCGTCCTCCGTATTGGAAAGCTTCACCGTGCTGGTAATCGCAGCCGCAATCGTCACCGTCTGATCCTCGTCCGAAAGCTGGGCAGCCGACAAAACAAGCTCTATGCTCTTGGTGACGCCCGATTTTAAGTCCGTCCCTGCCCATGTGACAGTGTTACCTGAAACCTTTCCGCCAGCAGCATCCAAGACACTCATACCGTCAGGCACGATGACAGAAACACTATAGTTTGAAACCGTGGAAGAAGATTGATTTTTATACAGCACCGTCAGCGCAACGGACGAACCCTCCTCGACTTTCATATTTTCTGAGGATATCTCGACAGCAAGGTCATGCGTTGCAGAGCCTTCGTCGTGCCCATCCGAGCTCAACCGTGTCATCACGAAATTCCAGTTGACGATGGCTGATCCAACGGAAATAGTTGGGCTGGTATAGCTCTTATAACCCGTTTTCGATGCGACAATATAATAGTCGGTGTCAGGAAACACCATAAAGGCATAAAAGCCGCTCTCGTTGGATTTTTGCATGTTGGCATTATCATCGGGGGGGAAGTTCGGCACGGGGGGCAATGGAACAAGTGAATCCGGCGCAAGCCCGGCATCAATATTTGCCGTAGTATTGGCGTAGTAAAGCGTAACCTCCGCACCCACAATCGGCTTTCCGGACGAGCTGTCTGTGATCGTGCCATACGGGTCTATCAACACCTCGCTGATGTTCATCTCCCCAGTGCTGGAGATCGTCATCGTGCTTGTTCCGACGATGAGCTGCCGGCCGTCTTCAAAGGTGTAGACGGCATTCAATATATAAGTTGAACCGGCTGTCAGCCCTGATGCCTCAAAAACACCCGTGGTCGTATTCATAGTGGCTGTAACCCCGGATATCGGCGCACCCAGAGAATCCACGATCTCCATGGAAAGGCCATTGGTATAATTCGTGACCGAAGAAGATGTATCGGTTACGAGCAGTGTCGTCCCACTGGACTCGGTAAACAGCGCTATGGCACTTGCCGATATATCGGCGGGATAAGTCTCGCTCGGGGCGCTGGAACCTGTAATGTCCCCTACTGACGCCGATTGATCAAATGTCACGTCCTGGGTGGTACCCCCAACCGCAACGGGCTTCGTGATAGAAATATTGTATACCACGTTCCCCTTAGGCACAGCAATCTTGTAGATGCCGTCCGCCCCGGTCACTACAGTTTCCGTGAAGTCAATTACGCCATCTGCGGGGTCGAAATCTTTATAAACCGTTACAGTTGCGCCTTCTACAGGATCACCCGTATTTCCGTCGCGAACTATTCCGTTGACAAACCCAGGCACGAAATAAACCTTAAGCCAGCCACTTCCGTAAAGTCCCCTGCTTTCATCGCTGACCGTCACCATGACAGGCACAATCCGCTGGTTGACTCCGGAAAGCGCCATGGACTGAAATCGAACAGTAACTGTTCCGCTGGCATCTGTAGTCAAGGATATATCGTCAAGGAAAGTGCCGTCCGCCGCCCAGAAGGTCAGCGGAACACCGCTGATCGCGTTTCCGGCGGTATCTTTAACCGTTGCGGTGATATATGAGACCGACGCGCCGTCTCCAAGTATATCAACTGGATTGGATGCAATCGTCAGGATAAATCTCGCCATCTGGAAGTCAGCCGTGATGACTCCTGTAGCGCTAGCCGTAAAGTCGACATCAACAACTCTGCAGTTCTTGTTATAATCCTCGCCTGCATCGTTTTGTCCTGTGACCTCGACAATGTACTGATCAACCGTGAGTCCTGTGAAAATGTATTCTCCATTCAGGTCAGTCATGGTACTCTTGAGCAAAGTGCCGGAAAGATTGTAAAGATTCACAGTTGCGCCGGCAGGAATGGGATCTCGGCTGAGTGCGTCCGTCACAGTGCCCGCAAGGGCGAGTTCACTCGTTCCAAGGATCTTGATATTGAAGGTTTGAGTATCCGAGGTATCCATTCCCGGAGTTCCGCCATCGTCGGAAAGTGTGACGGTGATCACAGCGGTTCCTGTGTTTGTCGGAGACGGCGTAAAGGTCAGGTCTCCCGTCCTGGATATCTCAGGCAGTACACTGAAGAGCGAAGTGTCGTATCCGGAGAGCCAGAAGCTCAGTGTCTGTCCGCTTTCATTAGCCGGGCCTGCGCTGATGCCAGTTGCCCAACCAGTGTAGGTGGCCGCACCTGTGCCAACGCCTGCCGCCTTATTCGCCCCTATTGTGAACGACGGCATGTCGTTCATGGGGGTTATCGTAATGGTAACGGTTCCGGTGGCTGTTCCGCCATGCCCGTCTCTAACCTGGTATGTAAAGCTGTCCAACCCGTTATAGTCCATGTCCGGCGCATAGGTATAGTACATCCCGTCTCCGCTGAGCGTGAGCGCCCCATGCGCCACATCTGAGATGAGCGCATCAAAGCTCAGCTCGTCAAGATCAACATCTATGTCATTTGCAAGAAGGCCGAGCTTGCTGATTTGCACCGTGCCATCCTCGTTTACCGATGCAGTATCATCTCCCGCCTCCGGCGTGTCATTCACCGCCGCAATCGTAATCGTCACTGTCGCTGTATCCGTACCGCCCTGCCCATCCGACACTGTGTAGGTAAAGGTATCAGTTCCGTTATAATTGGCCTTCGGGGTATAAGTCACAACCCCGCCGCTCAGGCTCACCGTGCCGCCGTTCGCACTTGCTGAGCTCACGCCTGTAACCGTCAGCGTATCAAGGTCAACATCTGTGTCGTTTACGAGCAGATCGGTTGCGTTGATGTTTTTAGCGATGTCCTCTGTTGCGGTCACAACGTCGTCTCCCGCCTCCGGCGCGTCATTCACCGCCGCAATCGTAATCGTCACCGTCGCTGTATCCGTACCGCCCTGCTCGTCCGACACTGTGTAGGTAAAGGTATCAGTTCCGTTATAATCAGGGTCGGGTTGGTAGGTATAGTATATCCCATCTCCGCTGAGCGTGAGCGCCCCATGTGACGGGCCCGAGACGATTGCATAAAAGTTCAACACGTCGAGATCCACATCTGTATCATTTGCCAGCAGGCCGCTCTTGGTGATTTGCACTGTGCCTTCCTCGTTTACCGATGCAGTATCATCACCCGCCTCCGGCGCGTCGTTCATGGCTGTCACAACAATGTCGAAAGTCGTGGTTGCGCTCTTGTCAACGCCCGGAGTTCCCCCATTGTCCTTTAGATATACATTCACCTTAGCGGTACCGTTAAAGTCTGCCGCAGTCTTATATGTGAGGTTGCCATTGCTGTCAATCGTCGGGTTTATCTCAAACTGAGAGGCATCCTGTGCCGTGACGCAGAAGGCCAAAGTCTGGCCGCTTTCATTCTCAGCACCCTTGTTCAGTTCGCTCGCCCAGCCCGTGACGGTTTGGCTTCCAGCGTCTTCGCTCACGGTTACCGTGCCGCCGCCTGTATACGAAGGCATATCGTTTACGGCTGTTATTGTAATCGTAAAAGTCTGCGTTGGGTATGTATCTACTCCCGGGGTGGTGCCGCCGCTGTCCCTAAGCACCACGGTAACCGTAATGGGCCCGGAAGCGGCAGTATTGGCGTCAGCCGCCGGCTCGAATGTAAGCCTGCCGGTTGTGCCGTCAATGCTAGGCTGCACGCTGAAGAGGGTGGTGTCATAACCTGAAAGCGTAAAGGTCAGTGTCTGATCATCCTCGTCGGCCCCGCCGCCTCTTTTAAGATTTGTTGCCCAATTGCTCGGGCCGTAAACTCCGGAATCCTCACTCACCGTGATGTTGCTGCCCTTGGTGAACGAAGGCATGTCATTGACAGCATTGATGGTTATGCTGAAGTTCTGAGTCGTGAAGGTATCCACGCCGCCATTGCCTGTAAGCCCGTTGTCTTTCAGTACTACCGTAACATTTGTCGTGCCGTTCTTGTTCACGGCAGGAGTAAATGTAAGGTTGCCGTTTGTTCCATCAATTTTAGGCTGCACGCTGAAGAGGCTGGCATCATAACCGGAAAGCGTAAAGGTCAGTGTCTGTCCGATTTCGTTGGCTGCGCCCTTGCTCAGGTTTCGGGCCCATCCCTTAACAGTTTGAGCCACTGCATCCTCATTTACTTCAATGTTCTCGCCCTTTGTAAACGATGGACTGTCATTCACGGAATTAACGGTTATCGTGAAGCTGACAATGGCGCTTCTGTCGACGCCATAGTTTGCCGTGCCGCCATCATCTCTGAGGTATACCGTAATGGTGGACACGCCGTTTGCGTCATCTGCCGGCGTAAAGCTCAGAAACCCATCATCGGAGATCACAACATCGCCGTTAAACAGCGAGGCATTAGTGTTTCCGTCGATGATGAAATCGATGCCCTCGGCTAATTCGTTGGCCTGTCCACTGGATATTCCCGTGGCCCAGGCCTGTTTATACTCCTCGCTGTCCTCGTTTACCGTCACGTTACCACCTGCCGTAAAATATGGGATATCGTTTACGGCCGTTACCGTAATTGTAAAAGTGTGTTCAACAGACGTATCCAGCCCGCCGCCGTTATCGGTAAGCGTTACGGTGACATTGGCTGTTCCGTTTTTATTCGCAGCCGGCGTAAAGGTCAGCGTACCTGTCGAAATATCGATGCTGGGACGGCTGCTGAAAAGCTCATCATTGTTGGTCGTCAGGGTGAAGCCAGTAAGAGACTGACTGCTTTCGTTCGAAGGCCCTGTAGACATCGAACCTACCCAGTTAGCTACGGTCTTGATCCCGGAATCCTCCAGCACAGCCTGATTGACTCCCTGCGTAAAGGTCGGTCTGTCGTTAATTGGATTCACGGTCAGCGTGAAACTTGTTGAAGCAGTCTTGTCCTCGTCGCGGACAGTAACGGTTATCTGCGCGCTGCCGTTTGCGTCTTCGGACGGGGTCAGTATGATCCATCTGGAGCTGTCTGAGTCTGCTCCGTATTCAAAGCCTGAAGGTGTGATTAGCGAAGTGTTCCCGGATACGGCAGACACCGTAAGCTCCGCGATCGTGCTATCTATATCGCCAACGGTGAAATAGATCTTTTCTGAGACGGTGTCTTCGTCTATTTCAACTGTCGTGGTGCTTGTAGTGATGGTGGGAGCATCGTTTACCGGCGAGATTTGCACAACAAACGTATTAGAGCCGGTATCCTCGCCGTCATTGGCGTTGAGGGTTATGGTCACATCCCCAGTAGCGTTTTCCTCAGGGGTCACCTTAACGGTGCGGTCCTCGCCGTCTCCAAGCACGATGATATTCTCATTCTTGACCTTTGTCTGGTCGCTCGATGTCGCAAGGCCGGTTGTTGTGATCTGATCGGCCGTATTATCGATGTCTGTAACCTTGAAATACAGCGTGTCTGTGCTGGTGTCTTCTTTAATGGTCTGGTTTGCAGGTCGGGTCACGACGGGAGCGTCGTTCACCGGGTTGACGGTGAGGTTCAACTTCGCCGTGCGTGTGTTCGTACCGTCGCTCACAAAGACAGTGATCACCGTTGAACCGTTCTGGTTCGAGTCAGGGGTCACGGTGATCGTTCGGTTGACACCGCTTCCGCCGAAACTCACACCTGCAACAACAAGCGTTGTATTGCTCGAGGCCCACGAAAGCGTAAGGTTTCCGCCGCTTTCCTCATCGTCAATCGTAAAAGCGATGGCTGAAGTGGACGTATCCTCATCAATAACTACAGCAGTTGTAGTAAGCGTCTTTTCGTTTGTGCTGTATCCGTTGATGGTGGGGGTATCGTTTGTCGCGTCTTTTGTCACACTCACAGTCACGGTCTGGCTCACGGATTTCGGCTCATATGGGTTTAGCGCACCGTCCTTGCCGTTATCCCACACCGTGATGGTGATTTCGGACGTACCGACCTGACCTGCGGCCGGCGTGATGGAAAGATATCGCTCCCCAGCGTTGCCCCCATCGGAAATGTTGGAAGCTGGGATGACCGTGGGGTTAGATGAGGAGAAAGTGATATACAGGTCTGATGACGGCTCTTCCACATCTGAAATGATAAAGTTGAAGCGGTTGACGCCACTGTCCTGGTCGATAAGGGAGGTCTGTGCGGCAGACATTGCCGGCGCGTCGTTGATTGGTTTCAGATTGATAGTAATAAGGCCGACGTTCGAAGATGAACCGGCAGAATCCACCACTTTATATGAGAAGTAATCCGTGCCGTTTTTGTTTGAGGTTGCTGAATAGGTGAAGCTGCCGTCAAGATTGACGGTAACAGTGCCCATGCTAGCATTCTGAACGATGTAATACTTCAGAGTGTCTGATATATCAACATCTTGCGCAAGGCTTGACAGCAGCGTCGAGTTGCTATAGGCGGTATCGTCCTCGTTAACCTCGATGCAGCCATCCAAGACAGTTGGTGCGTCATTTACATTTGTTATTTCGACGGTGACAGTCGTCACGTCCGAATAGTCGGTTCCGTCATAAACCTTGTAAGTAAAAGTATCCGTACCGTTCACGTTTTCGTTCGGGGTATATGTGAACAGGCCCGTTGCTCCGTCAAAGCCCGAAATCACTCCGTTTGACGGACCGGATACGATCGCATATGTCAGCGTGGAATTCTCCACATCTGTTGCCTTGAGATACCCCGTGAATGCCAGATCCTCATCCGTAGTGATGCTGGTGGTCAATGCTGTCGGGACATCGTTAACACTTGCGACGGTTATCGTGATACGCTCCACTCCGGAAGTAAGGCCGGAGGGGCCCGTTACGTAGAACGTGAAGTAGTCTGTACCGTACCAGTTGCTGACGGGCCTATAGGTAAATTCGCCGGTCGAAGAACTCACAAGGTCAG
The DNA here is from genome assembly GCA_034926865.1 of Clostridiaceae bacterium. Classification (GTDB taxonomy): domain Bacteria; phylum Bacillota; class Clostridia; order Oscillospirales; family Butyricicoccaceae; genus RGIG1902. The sequence continues at coordinate 4,452 of JAYFQP010000020.1, read as the reverse complement.
CCGTGCCCATGTTACCCGTGGATACAAGCGTATACGTGAGAGCGCCGTTGTTGCTATCGGTGCCGGCCAAATACTGCCCTGTAAGGTTCTTGTCCTCATTGATTGAATATGCAGCACTGGTCGCCGTGGGGGGTGTGTCCACGCGCGTTACGTGGATCATCACTGTTCCGTCCCCTGTGGACGTGCCGTCGGATGCGGTGAAGGTGAAACTGTCATATTCGCCTGTTTCACTGTAATATTCATCTGTCGGGATATATTGGAAAGTGCCGTCAGAATAAAAGTTCACCGTGCCGTTCTCGGGATCTGTTTTTTTGGTAAATATCAGACTGTCGCCATTCAGATCCCCTCCGGTCACGAAGTCGTAGATGTAGGTCCCCTGGTCGATTGTCCTCTCCAGATTCGCCGCCATGGGATCGTGATTGACCTTGAGAACCGTAAGGATCATGGTGCGTGTAATGGCAGTCGTGCCATCCGCGACTGAGATTGTTACAACAGTTCTGCCGATCTTGTGCATAATCGGCGTCATGACGATAGTAAATAATCCGTTTCCGTTATCGTTCACTTTAATATTCTCATCCAGAAGCAGGCTGTGATTGCTAGAGGACGTAGTCACGTTGATCGTGGCTCCCTCGGCAAAACTCGAGACCGAAAGGCTGAGCGATGCAGAGGTATCTTCATAAATGGTCCTGTCGGAAATGCCGCTTACATAGGCTGCGGGGCCACCGCCGCTACCGGTGACATAAATCTTAACGATTGCCTCCGAATAATCCCCCTTCCCATCGCTTACATGGTAAGTGAATGTATCTACACCGGATACCGACCCCGCAACATAGCTGAAACTGCCATCTGCATTCAGCGTCAGGTTCCCCAAGGTTGGTGAAGACTCCTGTGTATATGTCAGAGAGTCACCGTCGATATCCGCAGCTACGAGGTTTCCGGCAAGGGTGCCGTTTACGGCCACCTCAAGATACTGGTCATATGCGACCGGCCCATCGTTTACGGGGCTTATGGTAATAACTGCCAAAACGACGTTCGTATAGAGGCCGTCGGGATCCTTAGCTACGACAGTAAAGCGATCCTTCCCGTTATAATTGTCGTTAGGTGTGTATATGAATGTGCCATCTGTATTGAGTGTGAGGCTGCCGTGAGAAACGTTGCTCAGGACACTGAATGTCACGAGATCGCCGTCAGGGTCGTTGGCAATGATTGCACCGCTCATTGTACTGTCCTCTTGGAATGTCGGGAAGGCAACGGGAACAGGAGTGCTGGTGATGGCCGGTGAGTGATTGTAATTCGAGACGACGATGGTAACCGTCTTTATATCAGAACTGGCGCTGGATGTATCGGTTGTCTTGAACGTGAATGTTGCGGTGCCAGTATAACCCGTGACCGGAGTAAAGGTAAAGGCGCCCATGGCGGCATCTGTGAGCTTGACCGTTCCGACGGTACCCGTATCAGTAGACGTCACCAATGCATAGGTCAGAGCATCCCCATCAGTATCCGTTGCCTTCAGGACTCCATGGAGCGTTTGATTCTCAAGAAGGTTAAACGTGCCATCGAAGGCAAGGGGCGTATCATTTACCGCCGTAACCGTGATGCTGACCGTAACCGTGCCTGAATAACGGAAGCCGTCGAAGGCTCGGTAAATAAACTGATCCGTGCCATGAAAGTTCACGCCCGGCGTATAAACGAATTTTCCCGAGACGTTATCATAGGTGATTTCACCTTTAAGGGGCTCCGTCACGCGCACAGCTATAAGATCTTCAGCATCTGAATCGATATCGCTGATACTGTAGTCAAAATAAACCGGTGTGTCCTCGGCCGTGGTAAGCGAGAAGTCAACCGCAGTCGGCGGATCGTTTACGCCCTGCACATCAATGGTCACGGTGGCCGTAGCGGAATCCAGCTCGCCGTCGTTAACCTTAAAGGTGAAACAATCCTCTCCGTTATAATTGCTAGCCGGTGTATACGTGAACGCGCCTGACGTTAAGATGACGACAGTGCCATGGGATGCTCCCGTTACAGCAACGTACGTCAAGGAACTGTTTTCAACATCGGAGGCCAGAAGATATCCCTTGTAAACCAGATCTTCGTCCGTGTCCATAGTGATACTCATGTCCTGAGCGACCGGCGCATCATTTACAGCTGTGATGTCGATATCAAAAGTCTTATAGTCCGAATAAGCGTTTCCGCTATCCTTGAGTCTCACCGACACGGTGGCCCTGCCGTTGGCGTTTGACGCCGTGGTAAAGGTCAAATATCCGGAATCGCTGATTGTAGGCTGCCCGAGGGCTGTAAAGAGAGTACTGTTGTCGTTTGAGACTTCGAAGGAGAACGTCTGGTCAGACTCGTTAGGCGCGCCCGCATATAAGCCCGTTGCCCAAGCTGAAGCAGAGCTGTAAGCGCCCGTGCCCTCTGCGTCCTCGGTCACTGTAATGTCACTGCCCGCCGTGAAGGTGGGGTTGTCATTTTGAGAATTAACAGTCAGAGTAAAGGTGGACGTTGCGGTTCCCCCATCGCCGTCTGTCACCTTAACGGTGATTTCAGAGAAGCCGTAGAGATCCGCAGCCGGGGTAATTATGACGGTACGGCTTGCGCCGCTGCCACCAAAGGTGATGTGTGAAAGGTCGTTTGGGACAAGTATTTCGTTGCCGGAGGACACAACGCTCATAGAAAGGCTGCTCACGGCGGTTTCAACATCGCTGATAGTGACAGGAATTGTGATTGCCGTATCCTCATTTGTTGACTTCGCAGTGATCGTGCTGATGGTTGGCATGTCGTTCATGGAGCTAACCGTCAGAACGAACGAATCGGTTGACGTCAGCCCCTTGTCATCTCTTACCGTGACGTAAATCGTTGCAGTTCCGTATTTGTTCACAGCCGGAGTAATGGTGATGGTATACTCATCATCTGAGGTAATCGTGTCAACCACAATATTAGCCGCAGGAATGAGCGCAGTGCTGTTTGTAAAGGCCGACACCGTCAGGCCATTGCTGTCGATGTCATGAACGTGGAAATGAATCGGCCCAATCGGCACATCTTCCGTCGTGACCTTATCGGATATATCGTCAATAGTCGGAGTGTCATTGACAGGGCTCACCGTCACCGCAAATTCGGTGATTGTGATTCCACCGCTCAAATCGTTTACCGTGATGGTAATCGTTGCGGTGCCGCTCAGGTTTTCGGTCGGATAAAGCGTGATCGTGCGGTTGGCACCATCGCCGCTCAGGACGACATGAGAATCATCGTTTGGGATGAGGGCCGCATTGTCCGAGACAGCACTCACAACGCAAGATCCCACAGCCGTATCAACGTCACTGATTGCAAAGCCGATGGCGCCGCTGTTTTTGTCCTCTTCTATCGTCCTGTTCTCTATTGTGCTGATAATCGGGGCATCGTTTACCTCCGTGACAGTCACGGGGACCGTTTTTGTAACGGTAACGCCTGCTGTATCCTTAAGTGTAATTGTGAAGCTTCCCGTGCCGCTTCGGTTTGCGCCGGGTATAATGTGCAGAATCCAATCAGCGCCGGAACCTGTAATTGACATGTTCGCACCCGGCAGAAGAGTCGTGTCAAGCGAGGCATATGTAAGCGTCAGCGAGGTGGCCGCATCCTCAACATCGGATATCGTGAAGCTGTAATCCAAGGTTGTGTCTTCCGGTGTCGTAGCAGAAACATTACCCGTGATGACAGGTATATCATTTACGGCAGTAACCGTTACGTTAACGGTGATAGTATCCGTTCCCCCCCGGCCGTCAGAAACCTCAACCGTAAAGCTGTCCGCGCCATTATAGTTCGCTGTCGGTGCATAAGTGATCGCCATGCTTGAGCCTGTGCCCGACACGGAAGCTGTGCCGTGCGAAGCCGCGGAGCTGATGCTCCAGGTGATCATGTCGGCATCCACATCAGTCGCGTTCAGCGTGAGTGAGAAATCCAGCGGGCTACCATCCTCGCTCATAGTTACAGATTTGGTCACGCCCTCCGCGATGACCGGCGCGTCATTGACCTCATTCACCGTCACATTGACTATAATAGTATCCGTCACCGTTCCGTCCGAGATCTGTACAACGAAGCTGTCGCTTCCTGAATAATTCGCTACCGGCGTATAAGTAATTGCCTTGCTCGCGCCTGTCCCCGACACGGAAGCCGTGCCATGCAAAGCTACAGAACTGATGCTCCAGGTGATCGTGTCGGCATCCGCATCAGTCGCGTTCAGCGTGAGCGAAAAGGCTAATGGGTTCCCATCCTCGCTCATAGTAACCGAAGTGCTGTCCCCTTCTGTTATAACCGGCGCGTCGTTCACAGCGGTGATCGTCACGTTAACCGTGACAGAATCAGTCAGCACACCGTCCGAAACGGTGACAACAAAGCTGTCGCTGCCGTTCTTATCGGGATCGGGCGTATAGGTCACTGTCGAACCGATAATCGTTGCTGTTCCTTTCGTCCCGTTTG
>JAYFQP010000018.1:0-18893 GCA_034926865.1 Clostridiaceae bacterium | reverse complement strand
GCCGTGCGTTTGGCCGGCGGTATAACGCACTATACCTTGCCGTTGGCAAGGTGCGCGGCCGGGGACACCCCGGCACCCCGTCGGCGGCTTCGCATTGACTGCAAAAAGGCGCTGACTGCGCCTTTTTGCAGCCTTCGCTTCGCCGCAGTTTTTGTCGCCCATCATGACACACTCATTGTGGCGGCAAAAACAGGGGTACGACGAAGGACGGTAGACGAGAGACGATGGGCTAAAACAGAGAAAAAAACAATTCGATAGAGGGCGTAAAAAAAGCACCCTGTGGGTGCTGAAATCCGGCATATTCGGCCCTGTGCGGCGTTTGTTTGACGAGGGGCAGGGTAAGTTTACCTGCAACGATAATTTGACGTTCTGTCGCGTTCTTTGGCCGATGTAAAGCCTGTTATGATGTCCAGTCCTATCACTTAAATAATCGCTGAATACACCTCACGCTCCCGGAGAAATTCTACGAATACTTTTTTGATATAAGCCTTGATATTCTTTACACCGCTCATGTTCTGCCCCTTCATTTTTTCAAGAAACTCCAGAATGGTAAGGTCATTAATGCTGAGCAGCAGGCTCCGAAGTTCGGGCTTGTCCTCCTGCCGCAGCTCCATAATGTAACCGAGCAGGCTATCGATGAACAGGATTTTATCGGGAAAGCTTTCCTTGAAATAGCTATAATCGATACACTCCTTCAGCCTGTCCAGCTCGTCCGGCTGATAGATAGACAGATGAAAATAGTCTATCTGAGTATGGCCTTTTACGTTTAGTTCGGGTGAAGACTCTGCATCAGGTGGTGTGTTTTCTGCATTGGGTGGTGAAGCACATGCATCTGGCGGTGGTGTATGCGGAGCACCGGGTAGTGTTTTCCTTGCATCGGCTGATGTCTTGATGATGTAAAGATTGCTCGTGTTATCGCCGACCGTGTTGAACTGCTCCTGCTTCTCTACAAGACCCAGCTCCTCGAGATGTGAGATAACGCTGATAACCTTTCGGCGGGAACAACGGGCTTTCCTCGCTATGGTCTTGTAGGATGGATAGCAGCTTTTATCCGTATTGCTCGCGTACGAGCAGAGAATGCAGTAGACAGCCTTATCGTAAACGGACAGCCCTTCATTCATCAGCACGGCGCTATCGACGATCGTAAACGGCGTTTCATATCGAAACCTGTTTTTCACCCCGTTCATTTTGACCTCCTGCTACTTTTACAGAACCTTGGACAGACAACAACGCTTGCCCTGTAGCTCTGTTTACAGTCATGGACACAGCTCTGGCACAGGGAATTGTACTGACGCTTTCCGGTTTTAGGGTTGATGAAAACCGCCATTTCCTGCTTAAGCTTTTTTGATAATCTCGGCATAAAGAAACCTCCTCAAACGCGAAATGCCGCCCTCACGAATGAGAACGGCAAAATTAACAACTGTAAAATTGTCTGGAAAAAACCGCCTTGCTGTTCTATTGCCAGCAAAGCGGTGCGTTTATTAATGCTTTTGTTTTAGCGCCAAACCGATCAGCTTATCGGCGTAGTCCGCCATAAAAAGCGGAATGTTCAGTACATCTCCGTCTAGCTTCAGGTTGTCGAGTGAAAAACGGATACGCAGCTTGACCCTGTCGGCAAATTTCTCCTTGAATTTCTTAAGGCTCGTGCTATCAATGTTGTCTTCCGACTTAACTTCAACAGGGAAAATATCGTTTTCTCGCTGAATGAGAAAATCCACCTCGTAGGAAGGGTTAATGACTGACCAATAACGCGGTGTTACCTCGAATTGATTATTAAGAGCCTGCAGCACATAGTTTTCACTGAGCGCACCCTTGAACTCTGTAAAAAGCCTGTTACCCTCCGAGAAAGCGGAGGGCGCAAGCAAAGCAAGACGGCGGAGCAATCCTACATCAACCAGATAAAGCTTAAAAGCCGTCAGGTCATCGTAGGCAGAAATAGGAAGCCCCGGCTCACTGCTGCGGTAAATTTTGCTCACAAGCTGGGCGTCAACAAGCCACTGAAGCGCATCCTCATATTCTCTTGCCCGTGCGCCCTCCTTGGCCACTTTATAAATGAATTTTTTATTTTCCTTAGCAAGCTGGGAGGGGATCGACTTCCAGATCAGTGATATTTTCGGGAACTCCCCGACATCCGGGTGCTTTGCAAAATCCCGCTCATAAGCGCCTATAATGTTGGACAGGGCGGTTTGCATCATTTCAATATCCCGTTCCTGCGTCCACATTTTGACGGGCTCCGGCATGCCGCCTGTAACATAATACATTTTTAGTTTCTCATAGAGGGGGTTGAAGAAAGCGTCTGGTATCGGAGTAAGCGTCTCAACGCTATTCAAGTAATCGACCAAATTTTCATCACCGTTTGCAAACAAGAACTCGGTGAAGGTCATGGGGTTGATTTGCATAAAGTCCACCATGCCAACCGGAAAAGATGATGGCTTGGAAAGAGCAATCCCCAAAGGTGAGCCAGCGCAAGCAATATGGTATTCAGGTGCGTTTTCGCAAAAATACTTCATGGAGTTGATTACTTTTGGGCTGTCCTGAACCTCATCAAAGATAATCAGCGTTCTTTCAGGCGTGATTTTCTGACCGCTTGCAAAAACAAGGTTTTGTAGGATACGACTGATATCATTCGTGGTTTCGAAAAACTGCCGGTACTCTTCGTTTTCGTCGAAGTTAAAATAAGCGACATTATCGTAATATCTTTTGCCAAATTCTTTTAGTATCCACGTCTTTCCTACCTGGCGAACACCTTTCAAAATAAGGGGCTTACGATATTTCGATTCCTTCCATTTAAGCAGTTCGTTTAAAATAAGCCGTTCCATCGCACAGCCTCCTTCTCACATTATTATATGCGCTTGCGCGTGTATTATCACATTATTATATATTATACCTCGAAAAACCAGAAATAGTCAACCGACTCACACATAATTATAATGAATATTCGGAATAACATCACACTATTATAAACTGTCACCGTTCATATGCTTCACATAGGAGGCCAAATTTGGTATACTGAGTTATAACTTTGCGGGAGTGACAGGAGAGGATGATCATGGATGGAACGAAATTATATCAGCAGTGTGCGGCTGAACTCTCCGGTGGAAGATTGTTCATATCTTTCCCGCCTGCCAGTGGTACGGCATCTTTCCAGACAGGGAGAGCTGCACTTTTCCAAGGCAGTGACCTTTTTCGTTGGCGAAAACGGTTCCGGCAAATCAACCTTGCTGGAAGCCATTGCTGCAGCATATGGTTTTAATGCGGAGGGCGGCACGCGTAATTTCAGCTTCTCCACCAGCGCGACTCACTCTGATTTATATCGCCATCTGACCCTTTCGCGCAGCGCCTACCCCAAGGATGGCTTCTTTTTGAGGGCCGAAAGCTTTTATAATGCAGCCAGTTATCTGGATGAGGTTTTTGAAACGGAGTTTCAAAATCATATCCGGACAGGCTATGGTGACCGGTCACTGCATGAGCAGTCCCATGGCGAGAGTTTTCTTTCTCTGGTGGAAAACCGTTTTGGGGGAGATGGCCTGTATCTGCTGGACGAGCCAGAGGCGGCGCTTTCTCCCAGTCGGCTGATGACTTTGCTGGCGCATATCCATGCGCTGGTAGGGAATCACTCACAGTTTATTATCGCAACACACTCGCCCATTTTAATGGCCTATCCCGGCGCGGAGGTATACCAACTGTCGGAGGATTCAATTTCTTCTGTGGACTATCGGGAAACCGAGCATTATCAGCTAACCCGCCGCTTTCTTGAGAATCCCGAGAAGATGTTGCATTATTTATTGGATGAATGAGGAGGGACTTGCCACGCATTATCAGGACGTCAGAGGGATTCTCTCCGCCAAAAACGGCATGAACCTCTACCGTGGCTGTACCCACGGCTGCATTTACTGTGATTCTCGCAGTAAATGCTACCAGATGAATCATGACTTCGAAGATGTGGAAGTCAAGCGCAATGCACCAGAGTTGCTGGAGAATGCTCTGCGCCGCAAGCGCAGCCGTTGTATGATCGGAACCGGCTCCATGTGCGACCCGTATCTGCCGCTTGAAAAGCGTGAGCGTCTTACCAGACGGTGTCTGGAAATCATTGACCGACGCGGATTTGGCTTTTCGGTCATCACCAAATCGGATTTGATTTTACGGGATTTGGATTTGCTGAATAGTATCAACAAAAAAAGCAAGTGCGTGGTGCAGATGACTTTAACAACTTTTGACGAAAACCTCTGCCGCGTACTTGAGCCAAACGTCTGTACCACCGCAAGAAGGGCGGAGGTTTTAAACATTCTGCGGGATGAGGGAATCCCTACGGTGGTATGGCTCTCTCCGATTCTCCCCTTTATTAACGATACCGAGGAAAACTTGCACGGACTTCTGGATATGTGCTGGGAGGCAAATGTGAAGGGCATCATCTGCTTTGATATGGGCGTAACGCTGCGGGAGGGCGACCGAGAATATTTTTATCAAAAATTGGACGAGCATTTTCCCGGAATGAAGGAACGCTACATACGGACGTTTGGTAACAGCTATTCATGTACAAGCCCCAATCATGCAGCCTTGATGAAGATATTCCGTGAGGAATGTTCACAGCACGACGTTCTGTATACCCCTGATTCTGTGTTTGCGTACCTGAATGCCTTTGAGGACAAGCAGACAGGTGAACAGATGTCGCTGTTTTAAGGTGCATTGCTCACATCTGCGGCAACGGCAAGTGTCGGTATTTAATCGTCAACACGGTAAGCGCTCACAGTTTGCTCACACTTTTTCTGAAAATCTGCTAAGCGGCCTATTTTTTCAGAAGCCCTGAAGCCAACGGCTTTGTGCCGTCAAACCCGCATGAAATCAAGATTTTTCGGCGTTATCAAACGCTCACAAAAGCAACTGTAGGACACGCCAGGATAGCCGATTCCAACGACTCGAAATGCGGTTGTCCGCAAGGGCACGTGAGTTCGAATCTCACCGCTTCCGCCAAACTTAAAGCCTGCAAAGCATTGATTTTGCAGGCTTTTTGCTGCAAAAAAGCACTCGGAAAATTGAGGGAAACAAGGCCGTTTTTCACCGTTTTCACCGCTCTTTACATCAGCCCGTCCAGATGCACGCCTGCCAGCAGAGCTTCCGCGCTGGAAATCTTTGAACTGTAGTCCAGATGTGCATAAATATTGGCCGTGGTTGAAAAATCGCTGTGCCTCAGCCACTCCTGAATCTGCTTCATGGGCACGTTGTTTCTCAAAAGCATGCTCGCGCAGCTGTGGCCAAGGTCGTGGAAGCGGATTTTGCGCAGGTCGTTTTTTTTCAGAACTTTTTGAAACGTGTCCGTGATATAGCTCGGCTTGGTGAGATCGCCCATTTCATTCACGCAGACATACCCCTTATAATCTTTGCAGTAAGAATTGCCGCACAGTTTCTGGTTTTCCTCCTGCTGCTGTTTGACTGCCAGCAGCTTTTCGCGAAACTGCGGTACCAGCGGGAGCGTCCGCATAGCCGCGATGATGCTCCTGACTGCGGCGATCAGCGCTTTAACTGTGGCGGCGACTGCTTTTGCCGCGGTTTTTACTGTCGCGGTGGCTGCCTTTGCGGTCATTTTCGCCGCCTGCGCCGCTCTTTGTGCGGTTTTGGCCGAGGCCTGCGCGGTTCTATTGATAGTTTGGGCGGTAGTCTGAGCCGTTTTGACGGCCGTGCGGGATGTCTGCTCAGCGGTCTTTACGCCTTGCTCCGCCGTCTTAATGGAACCCTTTGCACTTGTCTTAACGGCCTTTTCCGAAGCGCGGGCACTTTGCTTCATACCGCGCTCTACAGTCTTGACGTTCTGCCTTGTTTCTTTCCCGGCATAGTTTAGGGATGCTCGCTCCGTATGCCAGCGTAGCCTCGCTTCAAATCTAAACTTGCGTTCTTGTTTTTTCACCTTAATTGCCAAACCCACGATGGCCTGAATTGCTCATTGCGGTACTACAAAACTTTCAAGTGCTAGTTCAAACATAGTTTCGCTGTGTAAACAAACTGCTAAGCTCTATAAACGGAAATTTGTCAAATGCCTAAGATGTAGACCCCATTATACTTCCACGCATTTCCAAGCCATTCAAGCATCAGCACATAGTCCATTGGCTTCTTTGCTTCAATCGCATCCATAAACGCAACTACTTGCGTTGGAGAATAATAGTTTATTCCATAAACATCGATTTTGCCGTGTTCCATATTGTTGTAAAGTCCATCGAGGAAAATATCGCTATAGCTCTGATAAAAGCCATCTATGTCATCTATATAAACATAAAGGGAATCATTTTTCCAATGGGATACGAAATTGACTTCAACGATTCTCTTTGAAGATATACCATGCTCCATTTTGCAGTATTGTAGCTCCAGAAACGCAGAGCCTCCATATGCCCTTCTTTCTTTCTGATCAACAAAGCGATGAAACACCATCTTGCCTCCGTCATGTTCTAATTTGACATGCTATGCACTCTAGTCTGTTCTATCTTCCGAAATTTGAAATGCGCTTTACTGCATAAGGTCATTCAGGCGGATAATTTTGCAGCCCTTGCTTTCGTAATAACGCAGCATTTCGTCGATTTTTCACTTATCATAACTGGTAATGCAATCGGACAGGACGGTGACATCATAATTTGCTTTGCGCATATTGTAGCAGGTTGATTTTACACAGGCAGTAGCATCTGCACCAGCAATGTAGAAATCACTGATTTCGTTTTTGCTGATAAAGTCTGCAAAGTCTTTGCTGGTCAATGCGTTCCCCTTGGTCTTCAGAAATATGTTTTGCGACACAATCTTCATATCCGGAACCAATTCAGCCCCATGCGTATCGGGCTTAAAGGTTCTCGTTCCGGCCGACAGATTGTTGTGCTTGATATAAACAACATACATTTCATGTTGAGTGGCCCAGGCCACTGCCTGATTGATATTGTGGATAATTTCCTTGTAATTCTTGGTAATGTCGTTTTGAATGTCAATGACGACTAAGGCTTTTTTCTTCATGGTTGTTCTCCTCAATATGTAGATTAATCGAATTTCTTTCGGTCTCCTGCAAATTTCAATTTGTTGATTCCCTCCTAATTACTACAACGAGTCTTGTCCACCAATTAAACAAGCTGCGAATTCAGACGTGTATCACTTCCAGGAGCTGCAAAGGTTAGGTGTATATTGTTCATATCTGAATTTTCTCAAACATACCAGTTGTGAGCTCATTCTCGATATATCCAATGTGAAGCATATTCGCCTTTTTCAATAATAAGATCACAAACTGACTTTTTACAAAACTCTGAATCCTTGACCTCAGTTTCACTGGCAGATATTCCAGCGTTCTCTCTAAAGCGAATAGTCTGCTCCTTATGGGCTTTAATATATCTCAATAAACGGGACTTCCTCAAATGTCATATCGGTTCCATCATAAAGCTTAAAAAACGCCGCGCATATTCGGATTGTGCAATTATGGAGTTCAACTACAAATTCCGTGTTATTGCTAAAATCAGCAGTTGAGTGCGTTTTGTGCTGTTCCTTTATTTATAGCTCTCAAAAGCTCATTCTCACCATTATTTTACCATTATAAGGCCCCAAATGAAAGGCGGATTGCGCGAAAAAAGAAGCAATCCGCCTTGATTTGTTACGTTTCCAGTATCTCGGATAATTTTGTGGTCATCAATTTGTAAAGCTGCGTGTTGCGCGATTTGACGGATACTTGACCGCCCCGCACTGATCACGTCAAATGCTGATCTATTCGGTTCGCCGCAATTATAGGAAAAGCCGAAACATTCTCAGATTTCCAAGAACGCTTCGGCTTTTATAATGTAAATCATTTTAGAGAGTAAGCTTATCGGCTTCTCCGTTCATGATTTGCGGCAGGAACTGCCGGATCTTCTCAACGGGCCAGTTCCACCACTCGGTCTGCTGTAACTTCTGAATAGTCTCTTCATCGAAGCGCTTTTTAATTTCTTTCGCGGGGATTCCGCCGACAACCGTGTAAGGTGGAACATCCTTTGTTACAACGGCTCTTGTTCCAATGATCGCGCCGTCGCCGATATGGACGCCGGACAGGATCACCGCTTCATAGCCGATCCAGACGTCGCTGCCGACGATGATATCGCCTTTGTTGTCCCATGCGGAGGCGACATTTTTTATATCCAGCCCCCATTCCTCAAAGAAAATCGGGAACGGATAGGTTGAGAGCGACTTCATCGTGTGATTGGCGCTGGTAAAGAGAAACTTGGCCCCGCAGGCGATGGAACAGAACCTGCCAATGATCAGCCGGTCGTGATTGACCGGATAATGATACAGCACGTTGTTCTTTTCAAACAGCCTCGGGTCGGAGACAAAATCGTTGTACATTGTATAATCGCCGATGATAATATTAGGGTCTGTAATCACATTTTTCAGGTAAACGGTTTCGAAATCTCCCGTTCGCGGGTATATTTTATCAGCCGGAATAGTCATGATAACCTCCAAAGTTTATTTTTTATTCAGCTATTCCGGCAGCTGCAATGCATCTTTTCACTTTCTCACCAACCTACAATAATAGAATCTGGGAAATGCGGAAGCTCACTGTATAATTGAATGGCTGTGAATATAAAATTCTTCCTGACTTGGCTGGTGTTTTTTCTCCAGTCGCTCCAGCCCCTCGTCAAAGCGCTCGGCTTCCTGTTCATCTATCTTCATCACAGGGCTGTCATAGTAAACCCATTTTCTTCCGTCCAAAACTTCCGGTTTCAGTTCTTTTACCATCATTGCCGAAGGATATGTCCCATTTTCAAGACAGACGTTGTACTTTTTGCAGCTCTTAAAACCTCGGCTTACATAATTGTTTGGGTTTCCAAATATGACGATCACATCATAACCAAGTGCGGTCGCCCGTTCAAAGGAATACTCCATAAGCATTTTCCCGTAGCCCATCCTTTGGTATTCCGGCATAATGCAAACCGGACCGAAGGTGAGGATTTCTTTTTCTTCCCCAGCCTCATCAACCAGTTTTGCCTTTGTATACATGATATTCCCGATGATCTGATGATCAACCTCAATCACCAGATCCAATTCCGGCAGAAAGTCTTTGTGAGATCGCATAACATGAACTAAATAGTGTTCAATGCACCCCGGAATATATAAGTTCCAGAAAGCTTTCCTTGTGATTTCTTCTACGCTCTTATAATCATTTTTATCTTCATTCCTGATCTGAATCATCTTGTCCATTTATTAGCCTCCGTCTGAAAAATTACCTGAACTTTTAATAATGCCTGGTAACCAACCCCAAAACTAAGACCGTTTTTATTAAACCATTATTCGTATCGTTTATCTATAGCTCTCAGTATTGAGTATACGATATGCCCGATACCCCAACACGCCAGAAAAAATAACGCTGTCTTCCAGAAAACAGACCAGTCGAGCAAGTAAATTCCCAATAGCCATCCCACCCCAAGAGTGCATATGGCGACTAATATTTTCATTAATATCTTCACAAAATCACGCTCCCTTAATGATGTTCCAGCCCGGCTGTCAAATACTACGATCGTATCTCTCTGAGATGCTGCAAATGGATACCGATATGACCGATCCCCAAAATGACGACGGAACCCATCAGCCAGACCACTTTCCCGTAAAGCCCGAGCAAGAAAAAGGCTGCGACCGGCAATGTTGCGCCGGCAACGGGAACGCCGCAAAATCTGCTGTAAAAATCCTTCAGCGTCTTCTCGCTTTTAAAGTAGCGTATCCACCAGCATTCATACAGAAGCATGAGGATTACCGCCGCGATCAGCCAGAGGCTCCAGAGAGACCAAGGCTGAAAATTGAAGTCTGAAAACACAAGAGCTGCGCAGGTGACGCACACCTGTCCGGCTCTTTCAAAGACAAGCAGTACTTTATTTTCATTCTGATAGTCGTATCCCTTTGGCTGGTGCTTTGTCCATATCAGGTTCGGAACCGTCAGCATCATCAAAAATATAAATCCTACGTATGAAAAGCCGAAATGCCCCATCTATGTTCCTCCAGCAAATTTGCAGCTGCCTTATCTTACTTCACTTTCAGCGTCCTCAGATACGCCTTTGCCTCGTCGCTGATCCGGTAGCTTTCAATCGCTTTCTGGATAGCCTTGTTGTGTGTCCATTTGTCGAGATGCTGCTCCTGGATGTACGGCAAGGTGGCGGCGTACTGCTTAGCCAGCGCCGTCGCAAAATACCAGGCAATCATCATGTTGATATAATACTCTTCCGAACGTACGCCTGCGACAAGCTCGAGCATCTCGGGCTTGAAATGTTCATCCAGATAAAAGCTCATCAGCATTCCGATACCGAAGCGAACCGTATAGGTTTTATCGGACTTAAGCCAGACTAAGATCTTCTCATAGAGCTCTGTCAGGTGCTGTTTAAAGACCTTCAGTGACATCAGGTCGCATGTCGCCCAGTTGTCGATGTATGGCAGAAATGCGTCGACAGCTGTAATGGCAGTGTCATAGTCTTTGATCGTCTCGATCAGGAAGCCGTGTAGGTTATTCTCTTCATAATACCTGTGCGGCAGAATTTTGAGGAACTCCATGGCCTCGGGCGCTTTGGAATAATCCTTCGCTAGCTTCCGCAGGTCGGGCGTGCGGACGCCGATGACGGTTTCCGGGTTTACCGTCGGCATGAGTTTGCACTGGAACTCCTTATATTTTAGATCCTGCAGCTCAAACAACCGACGCTGGATGTCTTCTGTACTGCTCATATGGTTTACCCTTTCAATAACCAAGTAATAAGACGTCACATTTTCTCCTAATCTTGGCTTTTTCCATAAAACGTGCCCCCATGATAGCAAATAATCCTTTTGGCATGATAAGAAAACAACCGCTGCATGGAAGCGATTGCCTTCTCCATATCCAGTGTAAACTGAGGATTGGCTATCACTGGCTTTCCGTTTTCTAACGCAATGGCATCGCCGGAAATGATGGCATCAAACCATGGCAGGTAAAGCGAGATATGTCCCGGAGTATGACCTGGAGTAGCCAACACTTGACATCCTCCGCAAAAGGGCAGCAGATCATTTGCATAGAGCGGGTGATCGATTAAAGCAGGCTCGACACCACGCAAGAGGTTGCAAAAGGCTTCCCCAAACGCCTGCTGCTCCGGTGGGAGCGTTTTTTGCATCTGCTCCGCCTGTTCCAGTCGAAGTGACTTCTCGACTCCGGATATATAAGGTGCTTCAATGGCGGAAGCCATCATCTTTACCGCTGGGAACATCCTCTTAAATGCAGCCGCGGCACCGATATGGTCATGGTCTTGGTGTGTCAAAATGATATGAGTGATTGCTTTCGGTGCGATGTCGCTTAGTCGAAGCGCTTCCTCAATCTTCGGCAAGGAGCCCACGTAGCCACAGTCCACTAACACACAATTGCTATCATCACAGAGCACCACAGGATGGATGATATCCTGAATACTCCCATACGTCATTTCAATATCCAAGATAACAACCTTGTTCATTTTATCTCTCCTGTTTAAAGCCTGTCATAAAAACAGTTTGCCGCTTAAAGCATAACCAATTTCTCTATATAAGTCTATATTATACATGAATTGCCATGGAATATCCAGTACACGGTTCAATTGCAAACCTTCTTATTGTATAAGTTTGCCTGCTTTTTTTATTCGTGCTCTACAATAAATTTTTATTTAATTACCCTTATGGCATGGAGATCTGCCTACAAAATGCAAAGGGAATATTAGCTAATGTGTCATGGAAGATTTAAGGGCACGCATTACGAGGCAGTTTCAAATGGGGCAAGATGCTGTTTTACGTGTGAAAACGCTGGAGCATTGCCCGACATTCACCCTCACCATGAAATGCGGGAATTTGCCCTGTGATGCAAAATTGAATACCGAAAATTCCATCCCTCACTTCGTTATCAACTACAGGGTATTGCTGGTTGCTCAGCCTTTTGCCCGTTAACATCTTGCGTTTTAAATGGAATTTATTATCATAGCAAATGCTATTGACAAATCCGGCTACTACGTGCTACTATATAGTCGTAGTAAGTAACACTGCATACCGGTCATACAGAATAGCAAGGAGTGATTGTACTGGAAAACCTAACAGAAATGCTCAAAGGCGTGCTTGAGGGCTGTGTCCTTGAAATTATAAGCCGCGGAGAAACCTACGGCTACGAAATCACGCGGCGGCTGAATGCTCTCGGTTTCACAGACGTTGTGGAAGGAACGGTCTACACCATTTTGGTACGGCTTGAGAAGAATAAACTCGTGGACATAGAAAAAAAGCCTTCCGATATGGGGCCGCCTCGCAAGTTTTACGTGCTCACCGACGCTGGGCGCGAAGAACTGCGAAAGTTCTGGGAGAAATGGGAATTCGTTGCGTCGAAAATCAAACAATTAAAGGAGGAACAATCAAATGTCTGAGTTTTTCGATAATTATTTTAACATCAAAAAAATGTTTGAGAGCAAGCGTGAGTACAAGGAGCAGATGGCAAGGGTAAAGGCCCTGCCTGAAGACTATCAATATGTATTCAAGAAAATTCAGAGCCACATGTGGATGTTCGCGGCGGGATCCGGCTATGACATGATGAAGATCCATTATGATCTTATAGAACTGTTCGAGTCCGGCGCGGCGGAAGGCAAGCAGGTTTTGGAGATTACCGGCGAGGACGTGGCCTCGTTCTGCGACGAGCTCCTGCGCAGCGCCAGCACATACACGGAAAACTGGCGCGAGGCGCTCAACCACGACATACAGAAAAAGCTAGGGAAGAGGTCAAAATGATGGAAACCGCAATTCAGGTAAAGGGTTTGAAAAAATCCTTCAAGACCACGGAAGTTCTGAAGGACGTGGATTTTGAGGTGGAAAAGGCAGTATTTTCGCCCTGCAGGCTTATAAACGTAAAGTGACGTGAGGCAGATATGTGATATTCGACGTATCCAACTGCAGATTAACGTAGGATAAAAAACTCTCTACACATTAGCAGTCTTCTTTAACGAGTCTGAACAACAAATAAGTGCCGGAATGATCAGTGCTTTTATACTGATTGAACGGATAGGCATGACAGCGCTTTTTACCGTCATCATTTTTAGTGTCTGTGCCAGCGCTTTATAAAGCCCACAACTATTGAAAAAAATCAATGTAAAAGAGGGCACCCCTATAGGTGTCCTCTTTTACATAATCATTCCCGCTGCCTAATATACGAAAGTTCAAATCAATTCAGCGAACTATATCCATTCAAGATCATCCACCGTGCGGTCATTTTTGACATCACCGGTATTCAGCGTGGTTTTTGATTCAATTAACATTACCTGCACCTCTTCCTCAGCTACAGGCATGTGTTCTGTGCCACGCGGAATAATCAAGAATTCGTTATCATTCAGAATGACATCTCTATCTCTGAACTTGATAATAAGACGTCCTTTAACAACATAGAACATTTCATCTTCGGTTTCATGTTGGTGCCACACAAATTCTCCCTTGAATTTAGCTGCTTTTACGTAAGAATCATTTAATTCCCCCAAAACTTTAGGGCTCCAATAATCGTTAAACAATTTCATTTTTTTAGCCAGATTCACTTTGTCCATAAATTCTCCTCAAGTTAGCGTCTGGTCCGATTTCAAATAAAGTATATTCTGAATGGTATTATAGCATAAGGATTACCAATTTGTTGTGTGCGTATTGAGATTAATTACAGTTTTTTATACTGCCTTCTTATCGCTTCAAAGGTTTCTTCACTCAAATCATGCTCGATCTTGCAGGCATCTTGGCCAGCTGTATCCGGGCCAACACCGATGGCGATAAGATAATCGTTAAGCAACTTATGACGAGTATACATACGCATAGCAATCTCTTTTCCCTTGTCAGTCAGCGATATCATATTATCCGCATCCATTATAATATAGCCGTTTTCCCTTAAGCGCTTTGTTGCGAATGATACGCTGGGCTTTTTAACGTGAAGCTCTTCTGCAATATCGACCGAACGAATATACCCATGCTTTTCTTGAAGCATCAGCATCATTTCAAGATAATCCTCGGCGGATTTCCGAATCACCATTCTTTGCCATCTGCCTTTCTTTTTTCCTATTACTAATATAACACATTCTCACCAAAGCACAAAACGCAATATACGATTATTGTCTTGCAGCAACATATGCTGACAAAAATAACGTTTTAAGTGAAATTTCAACAATGCCAGATCTGCTCTGTCTCGGAAAGCTGTGTCTGCCGTTGGTATAAAAAAACCGTAATCCTAATCTGGGATTACGGCTCTTCTTTTGCTTTAAAACTGTCTGTTTGCCGGCCTTTTTTGGATTTTGCTTGAGCGTGGCAGTTTGAGGTGAGCATGTTAATTCATTTTTTAATGCTTCGCTTGGGTTCACATTCTTGCTTTCCGCACCACGGCAAAAGGGCCGACCTTGTTCCAGTTAACCTCAAGCAAACTCATTTTTTATATTTATAAAAACCTTCGCCTGAACAAACTCCCAGTTTGCCTTCATCGATATACTTCTTAAGCATCTTTTCCATACCCTTAAAATTGTAGGGAGCCAAGAATGAAGGAACCTTGACATACATAAGCACGATGTTATATGCAGTGGTAAGCCCAACAGTATCAAGAATCCGGAAGGGCCCCTTCGGCGCACCCGTTCCTAATACCCATGCTTTATCGATGCTCTCAGGGTCAGACACACCATTTACATAAAGGTCCATGCCGGAAAAGAGCAGGGGAACAAGCATCGAGTTAAGAAGGTAGCCTGACTTCTCCTTAAGAACAGGGAGCGGAATCATCCTTATCTCCTTTGCAAACTCGATAATCTGATTGAAATAGCTGGTATCAGTCTTCGACTGAGCCATAATCTCTGCGGCATTATTCTTCCAGATAGAGTTAGCAAAGTGAAGCGACAGATATTTCTCTGGTCTACCCGTATATTTGGCGAACTTAGACGGAAGCAGAGTCGAGGAGTTAGTAACGATTATTGTCTTCTCAGGCAAAAACAGAGCAAGCTTCTTATAGAAAGCAATCTTTTCATCCGAATTTTCAGCCATTGATTCAATAACCAAGTCGGTATCTTTAACTGCCTTTTCCAAGTCAAGCTCAAGTTTTAAGTTTGCATAAGCTCTTTCGACATTTGCCAAACATTCATGCTTATCAAAGGTTTCATAATCAGCAATACCTCTTGCCCAAACGGCAGGAGTTTGCCCCTCCGGGGTTGCCATTTTATTAATGGTATCGATATAGACTTCTTTAAGCTTATCCAGCTTGGGCTGTGTTCTACCAATGCTCTCTTGGCTTCTAAGCCATATAGTCACATTGAATCCACAGTATGCCGCCTGGAAAGCTATCTGGCTTCCTAAAATGCCGCCACCCGCAACAACAATATTTTTTATTTTCATTTTATACCCTCCCACAATTGATATTAATTTATCACATGATTGTTATAAATGCAACAATCTTGTGATATTTTCTTTAGGAGGCACTGCTTCGGCGATATCGCTCAGGAGGGTCTGTTCCGCCATATAATGGAACTCATCAGAAGAACACTGCCTGGCCAATGTCTTAAGCGTCAACCAATACTCCCAACAAACAAACTATAGTTGAACCAAGTTATACCCCCTTCTAAATAATACCGCCGCCTTTATTTGAGCATAAGGCGGCGGTATTTTTCTTGGGAATTATTCTCCTGAACTCTTCTCAGCTGCGATTGCGTCTGCCTTCGTCTTTTGCACAGTTCCTTTCGGATGCTGAGGAGGAGCGTAAATTGAATACAATTTCAAAGGAATATTGCCAGTGTTTATTACATTGTGCCATGTCCCCGCAGGTATAATCACGGCATAACCATCTGCTACTCTTCTTTGAAACTCAAGATTATCCTTGCTTTTTCCCATCTTAGCAAGCCCCTGACCTTGTTCGATTCGTATAAACTGATCAAGAGAGGGGTGAATCTCCAGCCCTATGTCGTCTCCTACATTGATGCTCATAAGCGTAACCTGCAAATGCTGCCCTGTCCACAATGCGGTGCGATATGTATTGTTTTGCTTTGTTGCTTTGTCGATATTAATCACAAGAGGGTTCGGACCATAATCCGAAATAACCATATTCGAGGTATTCATATTACCCTGGCAAGGGCCTCTTCTATACAAATGGCTCAGCTCCTTTTTTCTTATATGCCATATATTATGTTTTTGGGTTTACATTCGTGTTTTTGATTCGCCTCTATTCATAATATACAACGCTATTCCAACGTCTTTAAGAATACTGATAAATGGTATATAAGACGCTGAACCATTAGGCCAAACTATTTCTTGTCCGCATCTGGCGTTTAATGTATTATAAGGATAACCGCAAATATTGGCTATAGCTTTACAAGCAGCTGATAGCCGAACTCTTACCATCCCTTGTTATATACAATGCGTTATTAATTATAATACTGGAGGGCAACAATGAAATTAACTTTTAGATATGCAGAGGAACGTGATACTGCTTTGATTTTGCAGTTTGTCAAAGGCCTGGCTGAATATGAGAAAATGCTCGATGAGGTAGTTGCTACTGAAGATATGTTAAAAGAATGGCTGTTTGAAAAGAAAACCGCTGAGGTCATATTTGCGGTGTCAGACGGAATTGAAGTGGGATTTGCCCTGTTCTTCCATAACTTTTCCACATTTTTGGGCAAGGCCGGCATATACCTTGAGGATTTATATGTAAAACCGGAGTACAGAGGCCTTGGCTATGGAAAAGCTCTCCTTAAAAAGCTTGCGCAGATCGCTGTTGAGCGTGAGTGCGGAAGGCTGGAATGGGTGGTCCTCAACTGGAATCGTCCGAGCATAGACTTTTACTTATCGCTGGGGGCCGCGCCTATGGATGACTGGACTGTTTACAGAATCACCGACGATACTCTAAAGAGCATGGCAAACGAATAATCAACCCTACGGCTTAACTTTATAACAAAAGGCAAGTTTACTGACCTTTGAGACTTTAAAGAATATTTATTTTTATGGCATCTGCATATAAACGGCAGGTGCGGCTCTGTTTTTTTGCCAAAACGGACGCGACCAAAGCCGCGTCCGTTAAAAAAGTTAAAACTCAGAAATTAAATACACTAGCCCAGTCAAAATCGCCAGAAGTTTCACAGCACTTTGGCCAATTTGCACACCACTGTGGAACACAGGGGCTTTCTACCCTGTCAAAGCTGGGCGTATATGGCTTGATATCCAAAACAGGCGTTCCGTCATATGCATCGATATATGCCAGACCGATAACCGCATTTTGATGATCAATAAAGGTTATCTCTGCACATGAAAGCGCAATCGGGCTGGGCCTTTGAGGAGAACGCATCGCAAATGTCCCCATGACAACTGGGGAATTTTTGTATGGCGAACGCTCCGTCAGGCTGTTTCTGCTCGTATCATTGTCGCATTCAGAAAACCACCAAAGAACGTTAATGTGGCTAAAGCCCTCCATACCGGTAAGAGCAAGGGCAAATTGTTTGTCAAGCTCTATGCGCATCCCGTTTTCATCAGTTCTGATGGTTCCAATCTGTTTTACCTTAAATTGTTCCATAAACAAACTCCTTTTCAGGTTTATTCACGGCGCCGTAATTTCAGTTTAACAGGAGTTTGCTATACTTCAACCTCTTTTTGCAAATATTTTTATGCTTTTTAATGCTCCTGCTTTCGTGGCTTTACCCCTACAGCAAGATTATTCTATTCACATGCATAATCAAATACGCACGCATAAAATAAAACATGCCGCATTTATATCTAAACGCCGCTTCAAGATATGATTGGCTTGCTTTATTAGAAATCAGGAAATATAATAATTTATATAAATAATCTCACGCTTATGCCTCCGCATTACCGGATGAACAAGCGCAGAAATAAGAATTCACTTTCGCAAATGAAAAAACCCTGCAGTTAAAGCCCTATCATTTTTGCGGCAATAAGACAGGTGCCTGTTTTATTTGCCACCTTTTCAACCCCCGCAAGCCGCTTCCTGGCCCCGTAGCTTATGATAATATAAGGGAGAACGCAATGAGTGAGAATGACAAAATACTAATTGTAGATGACGAAAAAGAAATCGCTGACCTTGTTGAAGTCTATCTTAAAAATGAAGCCTATACTGTATTTAAGTTTTATAACGCTTCGGATGCTCTGGCTTGCGTTGAACGAGAAGCCCTGAGCCTTGCGATTTTGGATGTGATGCTGCCTGATATGAGCGGTTTTGTGCTCTGCCAAAAAATTCGAGAAAAGCATTTGTTTCCCATTATCATGCTGACTGCCAAGGTCGAAGATATGGACAAGATCACAGGTTTGACGCTTGGAGCCGACGATTATATCACAAAGCCCTTTAACCCGCTTGAATTGGTGGCCAGAGTAAAAACTCAGCTTCGCCGGTATATGCGATATAATAATGCGGAATCCCCTCTTGCTGCAAAAAATGAATATGACATCAAAGGGCTTCATATCTGCCACGACAGCCACGAATGCACGCTGAACGGTGTGACGCTTACCTTGACCCCGATCGAGTTCAACATTCTTTGGTATCTCTGCTCTCATTGCGGAAACGTGGTTTCGTCCGAAGAGTTGTTTGAAGCCGTATGGGGAGAAAAGTACCTAGATAACAACAACACCGTCATGGCGCATATTGCACGCCTTCGTGAAAAAATGCATGAGCCCGGCAGAAAACCTAAATTTATCAAAACAGTGTGGGGAGTTGGATATAAAATTGAGCAATGATATGCGTCACTCAAGCCGCAGCAAGCTGTCAAGAAGGATTTTAATCCAATATACTGTATCTCTTGTGAGCTTTATGGCGGGATTATTCCTTCTGTTTTTGCTTGCTTATACTATATATCATCTTTTTTCATTTCAGGACCATGATTTGATCTATATTCTTGCCCAGCTCTACGCAGAATATATGCTTTTTTTTAACGGTATCATTATTTTGG
>JAYFQP010000017.1:0-35744 GCA_034926865.1 Clostridiaceae bacterium | reverse complement strand
TCTGCGCAAGCGCAAGAAGAATTCGATCAGCCAGTGGATCTTCCCCAATCCAATTAAGCCGGAGCTGCCCACATCGCCAAACTCTGCCTACAATCACCTGAAAGCCCTGCTGAAGCAGGCAAAGCTGCCGGACATTCGCTTTCACGATTTACGGCATACGTTCGCAACCCACGCCCTCGCCAGCGGCGTGGACGCCAAGACGCTCTCCGGCATCCTCGGCCACACCAACGCCAGCTTCACGCTGGACACCTACACCCATGTGACGCCGGATATGCAGAAAACCGCCAGCGGCATCGTGGGCGGTTTTATGGAAGATCTCTTCGGGAAGGAGCTGAAACCGTGGCAAGAAAGCGAAAAAATGGGGACGTTTGAGAGCGCCGCCAGTGGCGGATGCAGCGAGCAAAAAGGAGTGGCAGCCGCGCCGTTGGCGGGCCGTCGCGAAGCAGGCCCAGGAACGGCAATGCGGCAACAGGAGATGGATCATGAGCAAAAAACGTAAAAACGGTGAAGGAACTGTTCGTCTCCGCAAGGACGGCCGCTGGGAAGGCCGAATTGTCATCGACTACGATGACAACGGCTATCCCAAAACCAAAAACGTTCTCGCCAAAACAAAAAGTGAGTGTCTGGAAAAGCTCCAGGCACTCAAGGAAACCTGCGGCGGCTCAACGTCCGCGAAGCTGCGCCCCGAAATGCCCTTTGGGGACTGGCTCACCTACTGGTACGAAAATCACTCCAAGCCAAAGCTCCGTCCCACCACCCAGGCAAATTACGAAAGCCGCATCCGCCTGCACATTGTGCCGGAGCTGGGTAAAATTCCACTGAACAAGCTGACGCAAAACGATTTGCAGCAGTTTTACGCACGGCTCAAAAAGATCGGACGCCTGCGCTTCACCGACCAATACGGCGAGGGGCTGTCCGACCGGATGGTGAGAATGTGCCACGCCGTCTGCCGCACCGCACTGGAAAAAGCGATGCAGGATGGCCTCATCCGCACCAACCCTGCCATCGGCTGCAAGCTGCCGCCCACGAAAGCGCGGGAGATGCAGGTGCTGGACCGGGAGGAGCTCCAGCGGTTTCTCATCCAAGCTGAGGCGGAGGGCTACTACGAGCTGTTCCTCCTGGATCTCGCCACCGGCCTGCGGCGCGGCGAGCTGATGGCGCTCCAGTGGGACGATCTGGACTTCAAGACCGGGGTGTTGAGTGTGAACAAGCAGATCTACGACGTGAAGGGCGAACTGCAGCTGAGCACACCGAAAACCAAGACCTCCATCCGTAAGCTGGCTCTGCCGCCGGCGGTGGTGGCGGTGCTAAAGGAGTACCGGAAGGTCACTGACTCCCGGTGGATGTTCCCCTCCCCGGTAAAGGCGGACTGCCCCATGACTCCCTGCGCAATACGCAAGCGGCTCCAGAAAATTTTGGAGCACGCAGAATGCAAGCATGTTCGCTTCCACGATTTGAGGCACACATTTGCCACCCTGTCCCTGCAAAACGGCATGGATGTGAAGACGCTCTCTGCCATGCTCGGTCACGTGTCGGCCGCCACCACGCTGGACATTTACACCCATATCACGGACGATATGCGTCACTCTGCCGCCGCCAGCATCGACCGGGGCATCGGAAAGGCAGAGCCGAAACAGGACAATCCAGCAGCTACTCCCGCTCAGCCGCAAGCGCCGCGGATGACCAACTTCAAGCCCTACCTGGGCCACAACCGCAAGCCCGGCACCGGCTGCATCAGCGAAATCAACGACCACCTGTTTGAGGGGCGGTACTCTCCTGTGTGGCCCGACGGCAAGAAGCACGCCCGAAATGTCTACGCCAAAACCCGTGAGGAGTGCGAGGAGAAGTTGAAGAAGCTGATCGAGCAGATGAAGAAGGAGATTGTGGCTGTCAAAGAAGGCAAGAACCCCGATAACCTTCTGGACGGAATGAACAAAAAGAAGAAAGCCATCGCGGCCTTCATGCGCGCCAACCCGCAGGTCACGAACAAGGCTCTGATCGCAAGGGTGTCGGGTGCCAGCCGCAGCACGGTGGTAAAATACTACGCAGAGATACGGAGAACGATAGCAGTAGGACAGTAACGGTAAAACAAATCAACGGGCCAAATGATCCGTTGATCTGCATTGAATTATTCACTTGTACCGCAGCTTCTATGTACACAGAACTTACTCAAAGTTTGCCGCACTGTAAACAAAGATAACGCTGATTAATGTAAACCTAACGGTCAATCCATTTGGAAACAAGCAGTCTCCATCAACTAATGCACCATTTTACACGGCTGCCGTCCTCATCCTTGCTGACGATCAGCTGATCTTCAATCTCTTGCTTTAACTCCGACACATGGGAAATAATTCCGATCAGCTTGGAGCCGGCTGCCATCTGTTGCAGCACCTTGACCGCCTGTTCTCTGGAGTGATCGTCCAGCGCGCCAAAGCCTTCGTCAATGAACATCATATCGAGGTTGATGGAGGCAGAGCTCACCTGGATTTGATCCGCCATTCCAAGGGCAAGGGAGAGGGCCGCCATGAAGGATTCTCCGCCGGAGA
Organism: Clostridiaceae bacterium; assembly: GCA_034926865.1. Lineage (GTDB taxonomy): Bacteria > Bacillota > Clostridia > Oscillospirales > Butyricicoccaceae > RGIG1902. The sequence continues at coordinate 33,198 of JAYFQP010000017.1, read as the reverse complement.
GCGTCCGGACTTCTCGCTCTTTGCCGGTGACCGTGGAATACACCATCAGGTCGAGGCCTCTGTTTTTGCCTTCTCCGGCCTGATCATCTCCGATCATGCGCAGCTCATACTGCCCGGCTGACATATCCTGAAAGCGCTCGTTGGCCGCATAGAGGATTCTCTGCAAATGATAGCGCTGCACAAAGGTTTCAAGGTCCATTCTGGCACCGGTCACTTTTCCGGCCAGACGGTTATAAAGGCTGTCCATTCGGGTGTATTCCTGGGTGATTCGGCCTCGTTCCTCCATCTTTGGAGCAAGCGCCAGATAAGCGCCGTGATTGACCCGATAGGATTCTTTCAGTTGCTCCAACGCAGCCTGGGCCGCTTCCAATGCGTCTTCGGCTGCTTTTTGACCAGCTTCCAGATCCTCCAGTACCGGTTTTGCCGCATCTCCAATGGCGGCCTTAGCCGCAGCGAAAGCGCCCTTGGCAGTTGCTTTTTTCGTCCCGTGCGCCGTTATTGTTTCCTGCAAAACGGCTGCTTCCGATTTTTCGTGCTGCTCCGTGACGGCTTTCCAGTCCGCTTCTGACAGAGCCTTTTCTGCAAGAATTTTTTGATAGGATTCCATGCGTCTGGCGCGCTCTTCCTTCTGTGCAGGAAGCTCCTTTTCATAGCGCTCGATCAGTGTTTCAGCGGTCTCCTTCGCCGTTTTTGCGGATTGCGCGGAAGCGTGCGCGACGTCATAGGCGGCGTCCGCCGCTTCTTTCGTCGTGGTCGCCTGCGTAAGAGCAAGATTTGCATCTTTTTCGGCGGGGTAATCCTTTTGCGCCTGAAGTCCGTTGAGCGTCTCCTGCACGGCAGCAAACGTCACCTTTGCAGTGGACAGCTGCTCCGTTGCAGTGTCAGCCGCCGCTTTCAGCGTCTGCTTTTTTTCGTTGGCTCCCTTCAGGGATTTCTGAACGCTGCCGAAGGTCTCGGCGTTTTTTTGAAGTGCAGTACCCTCGGCCTTAAGTTCCGATTTCCATTTGGAGAGCAGTTCCACCGCCTGTTCCGGTGTCAGCACTTCCGGTACGTCCGAAATGCTTTTTACCATACGAACACGGAGCTTTGCAAGCGCGTCAGAGAGCGTGCCCTGCTTTTCAGCCAGCAGATCCGCCGCAGAGCCGGAAGCGGTGGATGCTTTGGTCTGCTCCTGCTGGAGTTCCTCCGCCTCTTTTGCCAGCGCGTCGATGATTTCACGGGTCAGATCCCGATGCTCCTCCGCCAAGCGGCAGGGCTGCGGATGCTCTTTTGAGCCGCAGACAGGGCAGGGTTCACCTGGTTTCAGCTTTTCCTTTGCAAGGAATCCGGCCTGCGCATCCAGAAAAGCCATTTGCTTTTCCACGTATTCCGCGTTCTTCTCCACAAAGCTCTGACGGGCCTGCTCATATTTCTTTTTCGCCTGCTCTGCCTTTTTGCTCTGAGCTTTGACCGCAGACTGCAGTTTCTTTGCGGAGGCAATCTCTGCGTCAATGTTGTCCGCTTCGCTGTTTTTGACGTTCCAAAGAGCCAGCAACTCCCCGGCGTTGGCGAGCTCTTCCGTCTGCCTGCGCCACTGCTGCTCCTGTGTTTCAAAGGCGGTCAGAGCGTTCTGCGCCGACTTTGTGGTTTCCTCCGCCTTCGAAAGAGAAGTCTGCTTAGACTTTAGATCGGTCTCTGCGGCGTGGAGCTTAGCAAAGACCTCCAGAGCCCTCTTTACCTGCTGGGAGATCTTTGTAAATTTTTCGGTCTCCTGATCCTGCGCCAGCTTCGCCGCTTTTTCGTCCGCTTCCGCCTTTGCATAAGCTTCCACCAAACGGGGCAGCGTTTCTCGCTGCTCGGACAGTTCTCTTTCTGTTTTGGCGGCGGCCTGATCCGCATCTGTAAATCTTTGGTACTCGGCTTTGATCTCGTAGCTGGCGTTGATGGCGGCGATTAGCCTGGTTGCCTCGTCCATTTCCTTTTCAGCCGCGGCACATTCCGCCAGTTCCTTTTGCGCCTTCTCCATCTGCGCGAAGGACCCCAGCAGCGTCTTGGCATTGTTATATGCGTCCCGCTTTGTATCCCGAACTCTACCGGCCTCATCGAACGCTGTCTTCGCAGCGTCTTTGCCCTTTTCCAGCAACGCGCAAAGGCTCTGCAATTCGCACAGCAGGCTCTCCATTTCCGCCACATTCAGGTGCTCGGATGTGCAGATCTGCCGCTTTAATTCCGAAAGTTGCTCCGCGTGTTCAAAATCCTCCGGGACAACAATGTGGGCCACTTCCGTCTGGCAGGCAGTGCGGATCTGCGCAATCTCGGCCATCTTATCTTTGCGTCGTCTTCCAAGCTCGTCCACAACATTCTGAAACAGTTCCGTGCTGAAGAGCTTCCGAAAGATCTCCTTTTTCTTATTGGAATCCGCACGGAGCAATTCCATGAACTCACCCTGTGCAATCATAGCGATCTGCATAAACTGCTCTTTGGACAGGCCTACGATTTCCTCCAGCTTGCCGTCTGTCTCCTTTTGATTCTGGGAATACTCCATGCCGTCGGGCATGGTCAGGGACACGATTTCTTTTTCGTCCTTGAGGCCGTCTCCTTTTTTCAGTGGGCGGATGTGCCGCGGCACGCGGCGAACTGTATAGAGCAGCGCAGTACCGCCGGTCAGCTCGGAAAAAGTCAGTTCCACGAAAGGCTCCGTGCCGTAATCCACAAATTGACTTTGCAGCTCAGCCCCGTCCTTTTTGTTGCTGTTGGAGCTGGCCTCTCCGTAGAGTGCAAATACGATGGCATCAAAAATGGTGGTTTTGCCCGCACCGGTGTCGCCGGTGATCAAAAACAGGTTTTGATTGGGCTTTGTAAAGTCGATGCTCGTCTTTTTGCCATAGGAGCCAAAAGCCTGCATCGTCAATGTGATTGGTCTCATGCCTGCACCTCCTGCACGGTGTTGATCACATCCCGGAGAAGCGCCTGCTCGTCGGCATCCAAGTCTCTCAGGAAGGATTTACACAGCGCAAATGCATCCATCTCCTCGTCCTCCGAATAGGCTATGGTATAGTCTGCTTTCCGGAGGCTTTCCCGCCGAATTTCCAGGAGATTCGGAAACGCATAGCGGATCTTATCCTGCATATCAAAGACGTCAAAGTCCACCTTGTCGGTGAGGATCACGGTCACATAATCGCCGCAGCTTTGCATCAGCACTTCTTGTAAGGTGCCAGTGATGACCCGCACCTGCCGGAGGGGAATGAGAGGAAGGACATCTGTTTTTACCTTGCCCTTTTCCTCCAGACTCACCATAATAACGCCCTTTTTCTGCCCCGCTTCGCTGACCGAACAGGCAAGAGGCGTGCCGCAATAGCGAGAGAACTCACTGCCGACCTTCATCGGCTTGTGGATATGTCCCAGTGCCGCATAGTCGAATCGTTCCAGAATATCCGCCTTCACCGCATCGATATTGCCCACGGTGCAGATCTCGGAATCCATGCGTTCGATGCTGCCCGGATCCGTCGCGGCAGGCAGATAAAACTGATGGCTCACCAGAACATTCCGCGCCTTGTCATCGATCTGTTCGCGCTCGATGAGCCTGTGGATTGCATCGTCATAGGACAGGTTGTTTCCATTTTCATCGCAGCCTACGATGGCTTTGATCATGGACGGCTTGACAAAGGGAAGCAGGTAGAAGTTTACATCACCATATTCGTCCTGCAGTACCACCTTCTCGATCTGTTCTTCCGGCAGCTGGGGTGGCATCCCGATCATATGTATCTTCTGACGCTGAAGAATGTTACGGAACACATTGACCCGCGGCGCACTGTCGTGGTTGCCGCTAATGAGCATGATCTCGGCATTCGGGACGGCCTGCGTCAGGCGGGAGATGAACTGGTCAAATACCTCTACCGCTTCGGCGGAGGGGATCGCCTTGTCATAAATATCTCCGGCAATCATGATCGCATCGGGCTGTTCCCGTGCCGCGATCTCAATGACTTGTCCCAAAATGTAAGATTGATCCTCATATAAGTCACGGTTAAAGAGCTTCAGACCTATATGTAAATCCGACAGATGAAACATTTTCATCCAGCACCCTCCTTTTCCTCGTTGACAGCTTTGTTGTGAGGAAAGCTCCAATCTACTACTAATAGTATTAATGCGCAAATTATTTAATAAACCGATATTTGTTCTTGCGTTTTTCAAACGCTTTAATTCCGCCTTCCAAAATGTCACAGATATGCTGTTGAATTCCTTGCTTTGATAGGATTCCATCTTCAATCGTTTTATCAGGTTTTAATGCTGGACAATCATTTTCAATTGAACCAGACCGATACTCAAACCTTTTCAATCTGTTCTCGCAATCTGCTCCATCCTGGTTCGCGACAATAACCTCTTCAGCATCTGATCCAACCACAATGTTAGCATTATGCGTAACGACTATAATTTGACGCGTAATTTTTTTCCTCTTAATAAATGGAATTAATTGTTCAAATATTGAACGATTATCAAGATCGTCTTCAGGCTGGTCAATTAATATTGGACATTCACTGTCAGCTAAATCAATTAACAGTTGTAATAAAACAAGTGCCTTTTTTCCAGGAGACATTATATCAATTGAGTCGTTGCCCATTTTGACAATATATTTTATATTATACCAGTCGCCAATAATATTTCTGAGCGTCAGTTCTAAATTTTCACCAGCCTTAAGCGTTGACAACTCCCCATTAAGCGTTTTCATTATGATTTGCACTAATAATTCTTTCGTATATTTTTCAGGGCAGAACGTGGTTACATCAATTATTGAACGATTTTGGGTAGAGGTAGCTCTATATAGTTCAGACCATTTGGTCAGAAAATCATCCTGCCTAAATGGAATCTGAACATCATATTTCAGGCCAGAATCATCGTCAACTGTATTTTCTTTTATGCATTTCGCGTATTCATTGTATACTGTCCGGAGCGTAATAGAAGAACTGGCTACATCGTCAACAAGCGCATTCATCCTCTCTTGTTCAGTTCGCACACATTCTGCTTTGTTCTCAACCTCTTTTAACTTTTCTCCTTCTTTTGCTATTTTATTGGCCAGTTCTTTTATGTGAATACTGCTTTCAATGGTGTCCTTCAGACTGTCTCTTATTAGAGTAAGGGCATTAATAACTTTTGCGGTTTCATCCTTTTGGCTGTTCAGCCAAGAAATAATCTCTTCTTTCTTGGAAGTCCAAGTTTCATTTGCAGTCGCAATAATCTCAGCAATTATGCTTTGCAGCTTTTGACTGATTTCTTCCGAGCAATCACTAAATTCTTCGCTTTGTTGAACTACTTCTTCTATACTTCCAATTTTCTGGATTTCTTGATCTATTTGTTCGAGCCTTTTGCTTTGAGCTGCAATGCCATTAACCGCTTCGTCATACTTCTTTACATCATCTTCTTTAATGTTCAATTTTTTAGTTAAGACGTCTCTTTCTTGCCGAAGATTCTTTAGTTCTTGCTCTATCGGATCTTTACCGCCTAATTCTGTTATCTCATTTTTTGTACTAACAATATGAGTATGTAATCTGATTATATCGAGGAGTTTATTTGTGTTCGAAGATTTTATTGAATCTACTTTATCAAGAAGTTCCACCTTTTTTTGGATCAATTTATTGCCCTGTAAATCAATTCTATCAAGTAATACTTTTTCAATAATCTCATCAATTTCAGTTTTTTCTTGTGCAGAATCTGCGAGCCTATTAAGATAAGTTTGCGGAATATACACTATAGATTGTCCGTTTGTTTCTTGCCCGTTAGCCCATTTGACATTTAGTTTCGAAGGATCTATTTCCAGTGTTATTGACTTTTTGTTTTTGTCGTTTTTACCCTTTCCTGTGCTTATCTCACATTTTTCTTGAACCTGATCAGGTGCTATTGCACGCGCAAGATTATGTAGAAGGATTGACTTACCTGTGGATTTCCCACCGATTATACAAGTTAATTTATCATTAAAAAAAATAGGTTCTGTTTGAAAGGAGTCGTCATTTATTGTTATGCTTTCTATAACTTGGTATGAAGGCTTTTCTTGTGGATGAGAAGAAGATATACATACTCTTTCTTCAGGTTCGTATATAATCTGCTTTAATCCATTAAATGTGGGATCTGCTTTTATCCATACAAACTTTGTTCCAACTTTACTTTTTTCATGAGCGTCTGATGCGGCAATTGAAGGTCTACCAAATGTTTTAAGATAAAAAGTAGCTTCTGAGCATTTCTGTACTTCGCATATGTCTACATAATTTCTTAATAGATCTTCCTTTACTGCACCAAGTGAGTCTTCAAGCAAATCAACGTTTGTCGTTCCTTTTCCGTCATGTTTCATTTCCTCAATGGTGTTACTTTTATTTCCGGCATGTACAGAAATAATTCCACCATATTTGTGAACTAATTTTGCTGCGGTCTTAAAATCCGCTTGAACCTGAAACATTCCTTTTTTGAATGCATTCTCTTCATCTAATAATGGGTCAAGTCGCCTCCCCTCCGCAACAATTTGAGTCGTTGATAAGTTCAGTGGAGCAAGAATTAGGTCACTTAGAGCTTGTTGATTTAACTCTATTCCGTTGTATTGACTCGGAAACAATCCAATCATATGAACGGATTTTGCTCCGTACTCAGTTCTAAACTCTATGCCACTAATAACCGTTATTCCTTCTTTGTTTCCCAAAAGTTTGATTTCATCAATATTAGAAACAGAGTGATGATCAGTTAATGCTATAACACTTAATCCTTTGCTCTTTGCTTCCTCAATAATTTCGGCAGGTGTTGCCGTGCCATCAGATGCAGTTGAATGAATGTGTAAATCCCATTTACGCCATTCCGAACCTCTTGGATATTCAGACATTTTGTCTCCTCCTTCAAATCTTCAAGCAGAGCCATTTATGGCTTATCTTATCCCCATGCCCTTATATTGAAAATATAGAAATGCATGTAATTGCTACAACACGCAAAACAGCCGCGTGGAAAATCCACACGGCTGGCGCTGCAGGCACAAGGCCTACCGTTAATTCATTATAGGGCAATATGGTACAAATTACAAGAAAACATCGAATCGGCGCAAATTCAAGAATTGCGCCGCAATAATCAAAGAAAAGGGCATTTTAAGAGTACAAGATGAAGAAAAGCAAAAACAGAAAAATAAGAACTTTTCAATGCAAAAAGTCTCTGAAATCAACTGGTTTCAGAGACTTTTGGTCCGAGTGACAGGGTTCGAACCTGCGGCCTGATGGTCCCAAACCACCCGCGCTACCAACTGCGCTACACCCGGATATTTACTTTTCGGTTTCTGGAAATTTCACTGTCTGTGGTCAAAGCTGTGGTCAAATGCAATTTGGGGGTACTTTTCTATGGACGGTCAAATCCCGAAATTGCCCATGTTCCAAGGGCATCCGGCGTTTCGGTTTTACTCGGCTCGGATACCGGCACGGCACTCCCAAACCACCCGCGCTACCAACTGCGCTACACCCGGATATTTACTTTTCGGTTTCTGGAAATTTCACTGTCTGTGGTCAAAGCTGTGGTCAGATGCAATTTGGGGGTGCTTTTCGACGGACGGTAAAATCCATCAATTGCCCGTGTTCCAAGGGCTTCCGGCGTTTCGGTTTTACTCAGCTCGGATAGCGGCACGGCACTCCCAAAGCACGCGCGCTACCAGCTGCGCTACACCCGGATATTGAATTGTACTACAAGTATTATACATCTTATTAAAACGTCAAGCATTTAAGATACATAAAAGCTGATCTCGTATAGGCACACAATGCTAATATATTATAACACAAAGAATCCAACAGGTAAACTGTTTCATATGCTATAAATAAGATAAATTTTTTGTGCTGATTTGATCACTTTTCACTATACATATTCTATGCTAGCCATGCACAAAAGCTCATCGAATAATTAAGTGTAATTAACTCACGATTCTTATTAAAATATATAGCAACATATTTTAATAAGCCAAGCTTTTCCTTGACCAGCGACCGCTTTTTATATACAATACATTTGTGGATATACTTACATAATAAACATATAAAGGGCATGGTGAGATTTATGAACAATCAGGAAAAAACAATGGACAAAATTGTATCTCTGTGCAAAAGCAGAGGATTTATATATCCTGGAAGCGAAATCTACGGCGGCCTTGCCAACACATGGGATTATGGCCCTCTTGGCGTTGAGTTTAAAAACAACGTTAAAAAAGCATGGTGGAAAAAATTTGTTCAGCAGTCCCCATACAATGTTGGCCTTGACTGCGCTATACTTATGAACCCCCGCACATGGGTAGCCTCGGGGCATGTAGTCAATTTTAACGATCCTCTTATCGACTGCCGCAGCTGCAGGATGCGTCACAGGGCAGACCAGCTTATTGAAGCCTACAACAATGAAAAAGGCATAACAAACATCAATGTTGAAGCAATGTCCAACGAAGAAATGTCCAAATATATCAAAGACAACTCTATACCCTGCCCAGGCTGCGGAAAGAGTGATTTTACAGATATACGCAAATTCAATATGATGTTTAAAACATTTCAGGGAGTAACCGAAGACTCGACCACAGAAATATACCTCCGACCGGAAACAGCACAAGGCATTTTTGTCAACTTTAAAAATGTTCAGCGCACCACAAGAAAAAAGATCCCCTTTGGCATTGGCCAGATAGGCAAGAGTTTCAGAAATGAGATCACCCCGGGCAACTTTACCTTCCGTACAAGAGAGTTTGAACAAATGGAGCTTGAGTTCTTCTGCAAACCCGGCACAGATCTTGAATGGTTCTCTTACTGGAGATCGGCATGCCATAACTGGCTTCGCTCCCTCGGGCTAAAGGATCAGAATCTGCGTCTTCGTGACCACGATCCGGAGGAGCTCTCTCACTATTCAAAAGCAACGACCGACTTTGAGTTTTTATTCCCATTTGGCTGGGGAGAGCTTTGGGGCATTGCAGACAGGACAGATTATGACCTCAAGGCCCATCAGACAGACTCGGGCGAATCAATGGAATACTTTGACCAGGAGACAGGAGAAAAATATATTCCTTATGTAATCGAGCCTTCACTTGGGGCAGATCGTGTAGCTCTTGCTTTCCTTATTGACGCCTATGATGAAGAAGTAATCGACGCAGAAAAAAATGATACAAGAGTGGTTCTTCATCTTCATCCCGCTCTTGCTCCATTCAAATGCGCTGTTCTTCCCCTTTCAAAAAAACTGTCTCCCAAGGCAGAAGAGATATTTACAGAGCTGTCCTCCTCTTTTTCCTGTGATTTTGACGACAGCAGCTCTATAGGTAAGCGTTATCGCCGTCAGGATGAAATAGGCACTCCCTTCTGCATAACCTACGATTTTGATAGTGAAACCGATGGATGTGTTACCGTTCGTGAAAGAGACAGCATGGAGCAGGTCAGAATCCCTGCTTCAGAGCTTAAAAGCTATATTTCTGAGCGCATTGATTTTTAATATTATTTACAAGGGCGGTCAAAAACGCCCTTGTTTTTCTGAACTACAATAAAGCCAGCTTATAGAATATATTGAGTTTTTTAACTCCGTGTGCTATAATCGCATTCGGTAAATCATAGATTCGATTTTATGTTTTATATATTATTAGGAGGCAAGATTATGTTCGATTATTCACGCGTTGTTCCTGAGGTCGTTGCCACTATGAAGCCCTCGGGAATACGAAAGTATTTTGGCATTATGGAGAGTATGCCAAATGCTATTTCACTCGGCGTTGGCGAACCCGACTTTGTAACCCCCAAGCACATCATGCAGGCAGGCATTGACTCACTTCTTGCAGGACATACCCAGTACACAGCAAACAATGGCCTTTCCCAGCTCCGCAAAGAAATCAGCAAATACCTTGAAACCTCGTTTGACGTTTCCTATAATCCAGACAACGAGATTCTTACTACTGTAGGCGGTTCAGAAGCTATCGACATCTGCCTGCGCGCTTTCCTTGAGGCCGGTGATGAAGTTCTTATCCCCGAGCCATCCTTTGTCTGCTACGCGCCGCTGGCCATTATGACAGGGGCAAAAGCTGTGCCAATAGTGACAACAAAGGAAAACAGCTTTAAGCTGACACCTGAATCCCTTAAGTCGGCTATTACTCCAAAAAGCAAAATACTCATCCTGTCTTACCCCAACAACCCCACAGGTGCCGTCATGAAAAAGAACGAGCTTGAAGCCATCGCTGAAGTCATTAAAGATACAAACATAATGGTTATTAGCGACGAGATATACGCCGAGCTCACCTATGGCTTTAAACATACCTCTTTTGCTTCTCTGCCCGGTATGCGTGAGCGCACGATTCTCGTCAGCGGCTTCTCCAAGGCTTTTGCGATGACCGGCTGGCGTCTTGGCTACTGCTGTGCCCCAAAGGAGCTTATGAAGTATATTGCCCAGGTTCACCAGTACGCCCTGATGTGCGCCCCCTCCCCAGCACAGTATGCGGCTGTTGAAGCTTTACAGCATGGCCTTCCTGATACAAAAACTATGCGCAACGCTTACGACGAACGCAGGCAATATCTCTATAAAGCCTTGCTTGACATGGGATTTGACTGCTTTGAACCTGAAGGAGCGTTCTATATCTTCCCCGATGTATCGATGTTCGCAAAGGACGGCGGAGATTTTGTTGAATCACTCCTTGCCGCTCAGCAGGTAGCTGTTGTGCCCGGAGACGCCTTTGGCGAATCAGGCAAGAACCATGTCCGTATCTCCTATGCCTACTCTCTCGAAACTCTTAAAAAGGCTATGGAGCGCATTAATAACTTCGTAGCAAAACGATAATATCTATAAAAACCTGTCAGGCCGCCGGCATTTTGCCGGCGGCCTGTTGCTATATGCAGCTTTTTGTTAAACATAAACGGCTTATAAAGGCCCCGCGTAAAGCGTATATTATTTCAATATTGAAACATGCTTGCTTATATAGTCTTCGGCAGCCTTTACGCTTCCGGAAAGTGCTCCGTTCTTAAAGGGTACCCTTAGCCCTGCCTTTTCAAGCATTCCAACAAACGTATCGCTTCCGCCCTGAGAAGTATATGCCATATACCTTTCCCAGGCCGATTGCCAGCCTTCGCTTGTCATTATCTCCATGATCTCTAACGCAACAGTCTGGGCAAGGCAGTAGTCAATATAATAAAACGGATTAGTATATATATGAAGCTGACGCTGCCATGTGCGTCCCGCAGAATAGAACGGCATACTTTCGAAATCTATATACGGCCTATACTGCTTTTCAAGAGCGGCCCATTTTTCATGGCGCTGCTGAGGGGTGAGATGAGGATTATTATATATAATGTGCTGGAACTCATCAACCATGCAGCCATAGGGCAAAAACTCGAGTGCGCCAATAAGGTGGATAAGCTTTGCCTTCTCGGTATTTTCGCCATAGAACCTTTCAAGGTAAGGCCAGGAAAGGAACTCCATAGACATGGAATGAACCTCACAGCTTTCAAGAGTAGGCTCGCTGAGACCAAGCATCTCATCATTCTTCAGCATTAACGAAGCCGCAAAGGCATGGCCTCCCTCATGGGTGAAAACCTCAACATCACCGGCAGTCCCGTTGAAGTTGGCAAAGATAAATGGAGTCTTATATTTTGGAAGCGTTGAGCAATATCCGCCTGTCATTTTATTCTCTCTCGAATAAAGGTCAAAGGCACCCATACTGTCCATCTTATTGATCATCTCGGCTGTACTTGGATTCATCTCCCTATAAAGCGACAACCCCGCCTTATAAAGCTCCTCGTCCTCAATAACTGGCTTGGGATTTCCCTCTGAGGTCATAACTGCATCATCATACAAGGTGATATGGTCTATTCCCAAGCGCTTCGCCTGCTGCTCCTTGAGCTTTGCCACAAGGGGTACGACATCATTCTTGACCTGTTCGCGGAAATTTCTGACCATCTCGGGGTTATAGCTGTTTCTCGTCATACGGAGGTACCCTAGGGGCGTATAATTGACATACCCCAGGGTCTGCGCGATTTTTGTGCGTATGCTTACCATTCTGTCATAGATATCGTCATATTGTTCAGCTTTTGATAAAAATGCCTTTCCCTCTGCCTCATAAGCTTCCTTTCTTGTAGCTCTGTCTTCAGAGGTTTTAAATTTGCCCATCTTCGTCAACGGGTAAGTTTCTCCCCTGAACTCTACAGTAAGCGAGCCCTGAAGCTTTTGATATTCGATGGAAAGAAGGCTTTCCTCATGAAGCATCGAGAGTATCTCAGGTGAAATGGTCTTAAGAGATATTTCCGCGTTAGTAAATGCCACTTTCCCAAATCTTTTTTCCATCTGAGGCCTGTATGGGCTTTCGAGCATAATCTTATACATCAAATTAAGCTTTTCCATAAGCGCCGGCATAGTTTCAGCATAATACTGCTCCTCTCCCTCATAAAACTCGTCCGCTGTATTCTGAGTCGACCTTATGGAGGAAATAGCAAGAGTAGTTGCAAGCTCGCGCTCAATAACCGTATAATCAAGCAAAATATTTTCCGCCTCTTGAGAAGACCCGGCGTTTTTGAGCCTTTTGGTATACTCTTCGACTGTTTTTATGCAGGCCGGAACATCCAGCCTGACATATTGAATTTCAGATACTTTCATGCTTATTCTCCTTCGTTTCAATAATCCGTATATCTGTTATAATTGATTATAATATAAAGTTTCATTATGTGAAAGTCAAATATTACAAACGTTACTTTTTTAACATATTTTAGCTATATTTCTTAACTTTTCGCCCCAAAGTGTTGTTTTTTTGATATATGTGATGTATAATAGCACTATTATTTTTTTACATGACTACATTCTCATATAGAGGTGATACTATGCCGCAAACGTTCAAGGGTGGCGTCCACCCTGACGACATGAAGTACTTTACAAATCAAAAGCCCATAGAGCTGCTTCCTCCCCCGCAAAAGGTCATATTACCTATGTCTATGCATATAGGCGCACCCTGTCAGCCTATGGTATCAGTGGGTGATCATGTGCTCATGGGGCAAATGATAGCCAGCTCCCCTGCCGCAGTCTCAGCCCCGATACACGCAACGGTGTCGGGTACCGTGTCAGCAATAACAGCTCTTGAACACCCTAGCGGAACGAAAATGACCTCTATTGTGATCGACAACGACTTTCAGGATGAGCTTGACCCTTCGGTTGTGCCTGTTGATTATTCGGCAATGACGGCCCAGGAAATGATCGAGTGCATCAAAAACGCAGGTATCGTAGGCCACGGCGGTGCTGCTTTCCCCACGCACATAAAGCTTTTATCGGCTTTGGAAAAAATAGATACCGTCATCATAAACGGAGCCGAATGTGAGCCTTACCTGACATCAGACCATAGAATACTTCTCGAATACCCGTGGGAAGTAGTTTCCGGCATACAAATAATACTTAAAATCTTTGGGCTTAAAAACGCGATTCTTGGCATCGAAATAAATAAAACAAATGCCTTAAGCGGCATCAATGCCTGCCTGCCTCATGATGGCAGCATAAAAGTAGTCCCGCTTGTCACAAAGTATCCTCAGGGTGCAGAAAAACAGCTCATAAAGTCCATAACCGGCCGGGAAGTGCCTTCAGGCAAGCTCCCTGCCGATGCCGGCTGCGCCGTTTTCAATATAGATACTGCGGCATCGATTTACAGGCTGTTTAATTCAGGTATGCCTATGCTCAGGCGTATTGTTACAGTATCCGGCCCAGATATCGCACTTCCTAAAAACCTTGAGGTCAGAATAGGAACCCCAATCAAAAATCTTATAGAGTTCTGCGGCGGCTTCAATGAACCGCCCACAAAGCTGCTTATGGGCGGGCCGATGATGGGAGTTGCCCTTTATTCCGACGAAGTTCCTGTTATAAAAGGCACCAACGGCATTTTGGCCTTCTCCGAGAAAACTCCTCTTCATATCGATGATCCAAAGTGTATCCGGTGCGGAAGATGCGTGAGCGAATGCCCCATGCAAATCGTGCCAACATATATTTATCAAGCGTTTATGGCCGGCAAGATGGACGAGTGCAAAAGCTACTCACCTCTAGACTGTATCGAATGCGGCGTCTGTTCATACACCTGCCCCGCTAAAGTGCCTCTTACTCAAGGCATCCGTACAGCCAAGCAAAAAATTATGGCGGCAGGCAGAAAGTGAGGCAGAAACAATGAATGATCTCTCAAGGCTCAAGGTCAGTTCCTCCCCTCATATCAGGGACGGCAGTACCACCAATCAAATAATGCTCGATGTTATAATCGCGCTTATGCCGGCTCTTGCAATCGGTGTTTTCGTTTACGGCCTGCGCGCCCTTACGGTTGTTCTGGCATCAGTTGCCGGCTGCGTATTTTTCGAGTGGCTTTATGAGTTTATCTCCCATAAGCCTTCCACCATAGGCGATCTGTCTGCGGTAGTTACTGGGATACTGCTGGCTTTCTGCCTGCCGGTTTCCACCCCCATATGGACGGTTTTGCTGGGTGACCTTTTTGCTATTATAGTAGTCAAGCAGCTTTTCGGCGGAATAGGAAAGAACTTTGTCAACCCAGCCCTTGCCGCAAGAGCATTCCTACTCGCATCATTTGCCGGAATAGTATCAGTTATACCAAAAATAAGAACTGCCCTCCCTCTTTTTGCAACTCCTGTTGATGTTGTGACGACAGCAACGCCTTTAGTGCAAATGAAACACGGCGTTTTGCCTGATATATCCGTCCTCCAGAACGCACTTGGTATGGTTGGTGGATGCATAGGAGAAATATCTTCCTTTGCGCTTATCGCCGGCGGGCTTTACCTTGTTTACCGAAAGGTCATTTCCCCCAAAATCCCGCTTGTCTACATCGGCACTGTTGCGCTGATAACCTTTATTTTTCCCCAGGGCAACAACAATTTGCAGTGGATGCTCTCGCAGATCGTTTCGGGCGGCCTCATGCTGGGTGCCATTTTTATGGCAACCGATTACACAACATCGCCCATAACCCAAAAGGGTCATATAGTTTTTGCAATAGGCTGCGGCATAATCACTGTTTTGATAAGGTACTTCGGCTCTTACCCAGAGGGTGTATCCTATGCTATTCTTGTGATGAACCTCTTTGTCAATCTTATTGAAAAAGCTACCCTGCCAAAAAAGTATGGACACCCTGTAAAGCAAAAAGGAGGCGCCAAGCTTGAAAAGTAAAGCTTCCAACGAATATATAAGATTAGGCGGAATACTTCTTCTGATAACCTCAGTGGTGGCACTGCTGCTTGGATTCTTCAACAGCATCACCGCTGATGTCATAGCCTCGACAACTGAAAAAAATAAGATATTGGCTATGCAGAGCATCATGCCCGCGGCATCTTCATTTGAGCTTCTTGAATGCGACATTCCAGAGGGCAGCCCCATTGCCCAGGCGTATGGGGCATATGATTCAGCAGGCACAAGCGTTGGATACTGCTTCATGCTTACTCCAAAGGGCTATGGAGGCCAGCTCACCATAATGGCCGGAATCGACACTGCGCTTTCCGTGACAGGAGTTGATATAGTCAGCCATTCCGAAACCCCGGGCCTTGGCGCCAATGCTGATGATCCAAAGTGGCTTTCTCAGTTCGTAGGCAAGACAGAGGGACTAACCGTAGTCAAAAACTTGCCGCAGAACAATCAAATACAGGCTGTCACCAGCGCCACGATAACCTCAAAGGCCGTTACCGGGGCAGTCGATTCCGCCCTCGCCTTTGCCAAGGATCTGTCCGAAAAGGAGGCGAAGTAAATGAATTCTTTTGTTAAACAGATGAAAGAGGGATTGCTTACCAACAACCCGATTTTCGTCCAGCTTATAGGCATGTGCCCTACTCTGGCCACAAGCACATCTCTTAAAAACGGCGTGGGTATGGGCCTGGCTGTAACCTTTGTTCTCATGTGCTCAAACCTTGTAATATCCATCCTGAGAAAGATCATACCCTCCAAGGTCAGAATAGCCGCCTATATCGTCATAATCGCAGGTTTTGTAACTATTGTTGATCTATCTCTCCAGGCTTATCTTCCCGAGCTTTCGACGTCACTGGGCATGTTTATTCCCCTCATCGTCGTCAACTGTATAATACTTGCAAGGGCTGAAGCCTTCGCATCAAAGAACAAGCCCCTTCCCTCTCTTATTGACGGATTTTCGATGGGTATCGGCTTTACACTCGCAATATCGATACTCAGCACTGTCAGAGAGATTCTCGGAACAGGAAAACTGCTCGGTATTAACGTATTGGGTTCCGGATACACACCCATAATTATGCTGATACTCCCCGCGGGCGGCTTTTTGACACTTGGCTTTCTGATTGCCATATTCCAGCATTTCATGCAAAAGGAGAAGAGCAAATGAAACTGACATACTTTTTTTCGCTGGCTCTTTCGGCTATTTTGATCGAGAACTTTATTTTTGTAAAGTTTCTTGGCTGCTGCCCATTTTTGGGTGTTTCCAAAAAAACCGAAACCGCCTTTGGCATGGGAATCGCCGTCATTTTCGTAATGACAGTTGCATCTGCTGTAACCAATCTGGTAAATACGTATATTCTCAAAGATACTTTTGCCTATATGCGCACAGTTGTTTTTATTCTTATCATCGCTGCGCTTGTGCAGTTTATAGAAATGTTCCTTATGAAGTCAATGCCTGCTCTGTATGAGTCACTTGGCATATATCTTCCCCTGATCACTACCAACTGCGCGGTGCTCGGCGTCGCCAACCTCAATGTCTCAAACGGCTTTAACTTTATCAGCTCAGTAGTTTACGGCTTTTCCGCCGGAGTAGGCTTTACTTTGGCCATAGTGCTGTTTGCCTCTGTGCGTGAACGCCTTGAATATGCGGAATACCCCAAATGCTTTTCAGGCTTCCCAATCGCTCTTGTGGCAGCCTCGCTGCTATCGATTGCCTTTATGGGTTTTCAGGGGCTTTCGATTTTTTAATGGGAGGGAATAATTAATGCAGACATATGTATATCCCGTTCTTATCCTGGGTGGCCTGGGACTTTTCTTCGGGCTTCTTCTGGCTTTCGGCTCAAAAATTTTCCACGTAGAAAAAGACGAGCGGCTCGACCGTATCGTTGAAGCGCTTCCGGGCGCCAACTGCGGCGGCTGCGGATATTCCGGATGTGCTGCTTTGGCAAACGCGATTTTAAGCGGAGAAGCCAAGGTAAACGCCTGTCCAGTGGGCGGGGCTTCCGTTGCCGAAGCTATTGCAGAAATAATGGGCGTAACCGCAGAACAAACAGAAAAAAAATGTGCCCATGTTAACTGCCGCGGCGGCATAAACGCAAAGCAAAAATATGAGTATGATGGCATTGAAGACTGCCTTGCGGCGTCAAAAATAGCCGGAGGTCCTCTCGAATGTTCATATGGGTGTCTGGGCCTTGGAAGCTGTGTCAAAGCCTGTCCATATAATGCTATTCATATTGTGAACGGTGTGGCTCAAGTTGACGCCGAGAGCTGCAAGGCCTGCGGGATTTGTGTTGATGTATGCCCAAGGCATATTATATCCATCGTGCAAGACCCCCAGGATATCTTCATCAGCTGTTCTTCTCACCTTAAAGGTGCTGAGCTTCGCAAAATATGCAACATAGGCTGCATAGGCTGTATGCTCTGCCAGAAAAACTGCCCTGTTGGCGCAATTACCGTAACCGACAACCTGGCCTCCATTGACTATCACAAATGCATCAATTGCGGAAAATGTGTTGAGGTATGCCCAAGAAAGCTTATTGTAAATGCAAGTGAAAGTGTGGTAGAATCTAAGTAAAAGAATTAGCATCTCACCTTGGAGGTATGTCCTGTTATGAAAATGCAAAAGTCGTATTACCGAGGGTACCGGGGAAGGAAATCTTTCCGGGAAAATAAGCTCGTCATATTCTCTGTAATCGTATTTTTGGTTGTACTTCTTGCCCTTGGTTTCTTTATTATCCCGGAGTATATTGTCTTTACCTCCGACGGTTTTCATTTTACATTTCAAAAACAGGACGCTGACAAAAAAGACGGCGATACTGCAGCAAATGACGATGCCGAAGATAAGGATCTTAATATAGTCATAGATGGTAAACCGTCAGACGATGGCAGCCAAACCAATCCTCCCACAGTTTCTGCCATGCCTGATATCGCCGGAGTCAGCGATAAGATAGAAAATCTTCTTAAAAGCAGTTATGCAAGCGGCCTTGCAAAGGCTGCAATCGACCGCAGCTGCAACACTTTATGTTTTAATATCAAGGATATAGACGGAGCAGTTAAAATTCCTGTTACATCTGCTTACGCCTCGCAGGGCTCTCAGGTGGAGAACGCCTCACAGTTTAAAGACGGGCTGGAGCTGCTTAAAGGGGATGACATTTACCTTGCGGCACGTATAACAGCACTTTGTGATAATGCAGTTCCGCGCGCTTTCTCTGCAGGTGCTGTAAAAAAAGCAGGCGTAACATGGCTTGACAAAAACAAGAACAGCTGGATTGATCCTTATTCAGATATGTCCGCGGAGTATTTGTCAGATATAGTAAAATCATGTGCTCTTGCTGGATTTGACGCTGTGATATTTGACGATCTCTCTTTCCCTACACAGGGACAGCTAAACAAGATGGAGTTCAGCGTGCAAGAAGGCCCATATACTCGATATGAAGCAATAGAAAAGATTCTGGCAACAGTAAAAGAAACTGCTGACAAAGAAGGTATTGCTGTTTGTGTAGTCTTGCAAAGCACTAAGCTTGAAAATGCAGATGCAGGACAAAGAGTATCTGAAATGGCTAAATACTGCCACACTATATTCTATAAAGGAGCCGATTCTTCTGAAACCGATAGCCTTTTATCGTCAGTTCTCGGAGATACCGGATGCAGAATAGGCAATATAACTTCAGACGCATTTTACGTTCCAAACGATAATCATTCAATAATTGCCGGATATTTGAAGTAATACTGGTTTTCCAGTTAATAAAAGAGAGGCCGCCTTATTAAAGGCTGCCTCTCTATTTTTAGTTCAAAAAACTCCGCTATTCTTTTACTGCTGTGAACAAACTGTGTTTACAAGATCGCCTATTATTACATTCGATACAAGAAAGCCCTTTGGCGTAAGACGATATCTGCCCTGAGACTTCTCCGCATGACCCGATTCAATATATTTCTCTAACAGTTTCTCATATGGATCAAAATCCACCTTAAAACGCTGATGGAATTTGTCAGGATCAATCCCCTCGGTCGTCCTGAGCTTGAGCATAACATATTCACCACTTCTGTTTATATACGCCAACTCATCCATGTCTTCCGCCACAGGCTTTTTGCCAAGCACGCCTCCTATGTAGCTCTGGATATCCGGCACAAAAGAGAAACGCTGCCCCCCATAAAGGCTGTGCGCTGAACATCCGAGGCCGAGATACTCGGAAAGCTCCCAATATTTACTGTTATGGCGCGATATCCTGCCATCCTTGGCAAAGTTTGATATCTCATACTGCTTGTAGTTGTTTTGCTCAAGAATTTTCACGCCCTCAAGATACATGTCGGCCTGAACACCCTCGTCGGGCTGGACACATCCTCTCTGCCAAAGCGGAGTTCCCTCCTCAACCTTCAGGCAATAACAGGATATATGCGACGGGTTAAGTGCTATTGTCTTCTCAAGAGTATCAAGCCAGCTATCAAGGCTTTGACCCTCAAGACCATATATGAGGTCAAGAGATATGTTATCGATGTATTTTGATGCAAGCTTTACACTTTGGCATGCTTTTTCAAAATTGTGAAGTCTGCCCAGCGCAGCCAGCTCTTGATCGTTTGCAGACTGCACTCCTATGGATATCCTGTTTACTCCGGCAGCTGAAATCCCCTTGAGGAACTTCTCGTCAATGCTCTCCGGGTTTGCCTCTACGGTTATTTCAGTATTTCTTGAAAGCTCAACACTGGAACGTATTTCTTTAAGCAGCTTCTCGATACGCTTTCCCCCGAAAACCGAAGGCGTCCCACCGCCGATATATACGGTATCAACAGTTCTTTTGCCATATCTGAAATAGTCCTCAAGCTGAGAAACAAGCGCTGAAAGATAACGATCCATCAGCTTATCGCTAAGATCGCATATAGAATAGAAATCGCAGTAGTCGCATTTTCTTTTGCAGAATGGAATGTGAATATATAGTCCCAATGACTCCATTTTTTAGTCCTCATCAAGGCGAAGGACAGCCATGAAGGCTTCCTGGGGCACTTCGACAGATCCGAGGGAACGCATGCGTTTCTTGCCTTCTTTCTGTTTTTCAAGCAGCTTCTTTTTTCTTGTTATATCGCCGCCATAGCATTTGGCAAGAACATCCTTGCGCATTGCCTTGACGGTCTCCCTCGCGATAATCTTTCCGCCGATGGCCGCCTGTACCGGCACCTCAAAGAGCTGGCGAGGTATATTATCCTTAAGCTTTTCGACTATTTTTCGCCCTCTTGCGTACGCCTTTTCGCTGTGAACAATAAATGAAAGGGCATCGACTATATCTCCGTTCAGGAGTATATCCAGCTTGACAAGGCTCGACGGCTGATATCCGATAAGCTCATAGTCAAGCGAGGCATAACCCCTTGTTCTTGATTTAAGGGCATCAAAGAAATCATATATTATCTCGTTAAGGGGAAGCTCATAGTGAAGCTCCACCCTGTTTGTATCAAGGTATTTCATGTCCTTAAAGACCCCTCGCCTGTCCTGGCAAAGGTCCATAAGATTGCCCACATACTCAGACGGCGTTATGATATTCGCCTTTACTATGGGCTCTTCAGCACATTCAATTTCGCTTGGATTGGGGTAATTGAGGGGGTTATCTATCATAATCTCCTCACCCGTTATCTTTTTAATCTTATAAACGACGCTGGGCGCCGTTGTGATAAGATCAAGGTTATATTCGCGCTCAAGCCTCTCCTGTATTATCTCAAGATGCAAAAGCCCAAGGAAGCCGCACCTGAAGCCAAAGCCCAGCGCAGCCGAGCTCTCGGGCTCATAAGTCAATGAGGCATCGTTGAGCTGAAGCTTTTCAAGAGCATCACGCAGATCCGGGTATTTTTTTCCGTCCGCCGGATAAAGGCCGGAGAACACCATAGGATGAACCTTTCGGTAGCCCTTAAGAGGCTCTTTGGTCGGGGCCAAAGCATCGGTTATTGTGTCGCCTACCTTCGTGTCGCTCACAGTCTTGATGCTGGCTGTGATATAGCCTACCTCACCCTCTCCAAGGCTCTCACACGGCTCCATGCCCAGCGAGCGCAGATAACCGCATTCAACGATCTGGAACTCCGACCCGGCTGCCATCATCTTTATCTTCATCCCGGGCTTGAATGTACCGTCAAAAACCCTAACGAGAACTATAACTCCTTTATATGGGTCAAACTGGCTGTCGAATATCAGCGCGCGGCACGCCCCATCCCTGCCCTTTGCCGGGGCGGGGACATTTTTAACTATGTCCTCAAGCACAGCCCTGATATTGATCCCCATCTTGGCCGAAACCTCAGGAGCATCCATCGCCGGTATCCCTATTATGTTCTCGATCTCTTCCTTGACAACATGTGGTTGCGCCGCAGGAAGGTCGATCTTATTGATGACCGGAAGAACCTCTAGATTGTTCTCAAGAGCGAGGTATGTGTTTGCAAGAGTCTGAGCCTCTATACCCTGTGCGGCGTCAACGACCAAAATGGCCCCCTCACAGGCAGCAAGAGACCTTGAAACTTCATAATTGAAGTCTACATGGCCCGGCGTATCAATGAGATTGAGACGGTAACGATCTCCATCAAGGGCATCATATTCCAATAAAACAGCCCTGGCCTTGATCGTTATGCCTCTTTCCCTTTCGAGATCCATATTGTCAAGCAGCTGATCTGTCATCTCCCTGTCGCTGACCGCATGGCATTCCTGCAAGAGCCTGTCCGCAAGAGTTGACTTGCCATGATCAATATGGGCGATAATAGAAAAATTGCGTATTTTGCTGCGATCCGTCATCGAGATCATTTCTCCGTTTCGGTTATATTAAATTACTCCTGATCCCAGTTGTGCCAGACATTCTGAACATCGTCATTCTCTTCCATCATTTCAAGAAGCTTGTTCATGTTCTTGATATCGTCTTCGCTTGAAAGCTTCATATATGTCTGAGGGACCATCTCTACCTGAGCTTCAAGAAAGTTAAAGCCATGGTTGGAAAGAGTATTTTTGACGTTTTCAAACTCGTCGGGATCTGTGTATACTTCAAAAACTTCTCCATCAGAATCAAAATCGGTGGCTCCGGCTTCAAGCGCCTTCATCATAGCAGCCTCCTCATCCTGATCTTCAGCGTCAATAACAATGACGCCTTTGCGGTCAAACTGCCATGAAACACAACCGGCTGCGCCAAGGTTTCCGCCGTATTTATCAAAATAATGCCTTACATCGGCAACGGTGCGGTTGCGGTTGTCCGTCAGACATTCAGCTATAACGGCTATGCCGGCCGGGCCATATCCCTCATAATTGATATACTCATAATTTTCCGCCGCAGCCCCGCTTTGATATTTTTGCAGCGTACGGCTGATGTTATCGTTAGGCACATTTTCGCTTTTTGCCCTTGCGATTATAGCAGCAAGTTTAGAGTTGGCATTAGGATCGGCACCGCTCTCACGAATGGCAATAGCCATCTCTCGTGCATACTTTGTAAATATTTTGGCCCTCTTGGCATCCTGAGCGCCCTTAGTTTTTTGTATATTATGCCATTTGGAATGTCCCGACATAATAAAACCCCCTATACTGTGAAATTAAAGAAAATTCAAATATCTTTGAACATAACAAGAAACAGGATGTTTGTCAATATATATCCCGATTGAAATTATACCCTATACGAGCGATATTTTCAAGATTTTATTGAAAACGACGGCGCTAATCGTTATTATTTGTGCAATTTTGAAAGAAGGATAAAATATTTTTATCTTTTTGCACTATACAATCTTTTTACTAAGCCCTCACCCAATTTTTTCTAAAGTTTTTATCATAATGTAAGTCCTCTTTTTGCATATTTTCTGTTTTACATGCCGATAATATTATCGCAACGCTTTGCAGCGAATAATTTTTTAATAGGAGCTCTAATATGGAAAAGAACAATAACAATCAGCGCAACTACGATCAGAACAACAATGATCAGAACGGCCGCAACAATAACAACAACAATAAAAACAACAACCAGGACAAGAAAAATAAGAACAAGAATCAGGACAACGAATACCAGCAGTAGTCTCCACTTTTCCCTCTTCTGCTTGAGCGGGCTTTTGCCCGCTCTTTTTTTTGACAATAACCCCCATATGATAGTATAATAATGATATTAAAAATATAAGGAGTGTACGTATGTATAATTTTGACTACAGCATACCTACCAAGATATTCTTTGGAAAGGGACAAATAACAAAGCTACCTTCAGAGATCAAAAAAGTCGCCTCTCGGGTGCTTTTGGTTTACGGCGGCGGCAGCATAAAGAAAAACGGCATATATGATGCCCTTATGCCTCTGCTCAAGGATGCTGGAATTGAAGTTTTCGAACTTTCCGGCGTAGAGCCTAATCCAAGAGTAACAACTGTTGCAAAAGGCTCGGATATTTGCAGAAAGCACAACATCGAAGCCGTTTTGGCCGTAGGCGGCGGTTCCACTATTGATTGCTCCAAGGTAATCGCTGCTGCCAGCTATTATGACGGCGACCCCTGGGATCTTGTCACAAGAAAAGCCCCCGTTACAAACGCCCTACCTGTTTTCACCGTGCTGACTGCATCTGCAACGGGCTCTGAGATGAACGCCGGCGCAGTTATATCCAACATGGATACAAACGACAAGCTCGGGCTCAGCAATCCTGCTATGATGCCGAGAGCCTCAGTTCTTGACCCCGAGTACACATACACCACCTCAAAATATCAGACATCAGCCGGCACCGCGGATATTATGAGCCATACCTTTGAAAACTACTTTTCAAAGGCCAGCGATTTTTACCTTCTTGACGGAATGGCTGAAGCCATGCTCAAAACGTGTATAAAATACGGCCCGATAGCTATGGAAGATCCTCAAAACTACGAGGCAAGGGCCAATTTGATGTGGACCTCTACTCTTGCAATCAATGGAATAGTACGCCTCGGCAAAGCCGATGCCTGGAGTGTTCACAGCATGGAGCATCAGCTCAGCGCATATTACGACATAACGCACGGCGTGGGCCTTGCCATACTGACCCCTGCATGGATGCGGCATGTTCTCTCTGAAAATACAGCTGACAGATTTGCAAACTACGGCATAAACGTATGGGATATTGACAAGCGTCTTCCTAAAATGGAGATAGCCGAAAAAGCAATTCAGGCCACTCAGGATTTCTTTGTCAAGGGGCTTGGCATACCTGCCACTTTACGTGAAGTCGGCATAAACGAAAGCAAGCTTGAGATAATGGCTGAAAAGGCATCAACTGAAGCCCTTCAAAAAGACGCCTTTGTCCCCCTCTTCCCCAAGGATGTGCTTGAGATATACAAGCGCTGCCTCGGCTAAAAACTTATACAACAAAAAGGCGGAGAGCTTTTTGCTCTCCGCCTTTAAAAGTATTAAGCCCGTTTTTATAGCATAACCTTAAGCAACCATCTTCTGAACAGCGGGCGGTTCCTTTTTACTTGGTATAAACGCCCCGATCACGCCGCCAGCTATTGCCGGCAATATCCATTCCAAACCTAAAGAGGCAAACGGCAGTTTATCAACAAAGCTCACGGGGGCCCCAAAATCTCCCGCCACTCCTATAATGCAAACAATCAAAGCCCCCATCGCAGACCATTTGAATACATTGTCATTTTTAATCTTATCGTTGAAAAACGAGAGGCATATCTGCGTCAACAATACAGGGTAGATTACATTGAGTATCGGCGTTGCCAAATTGATTATTGCCGTTATTCCAACATTGCTTATCACCATACCGGATAAGCACATGAAAGTGACAAGCTTTCCGTAGCTTATCTTGCCTTTGCTCAGGTCTGAAAAGTATTCCGAGGCTGAAGATACCAACCCCACAGCTGTTGTAAGACAAGCAAAAAGAACTATGAGAGCCAGCAGCACGACGCCAAACTTATTAAGCAAAAGCTCGGTCACCTTTACCACAAGGCCAGCCTGATTTATATCGCCGAGATCAAGCGTAGATGCTGTCGCACCCAAATATGCCAGCCCGCAATAAGATAGAAAAAGCCCGATGGTGGCAATAATGCTTGAATAAGAAATAACCTTGAAACTACTTTTCTTAGAAATATATCCCTTTTTTGCCACATCCCCGACTATCACCAAAGTTATTGCAAGGGCGCCAAGAACATCCATGGTCTGATATCCGGCCATAAAACCCTCTTTCGCAACATTTACATCAGCCGATACAGGCGCTATTTCGCCTATCGGAGATAATATGCCTTTGATAAACAGGATGGCAAGGGTCAAAAGAAGCGCCGGTGTCAAAAACTTGCCTATGACATCTACAACAGCTGTCGGCCTTATGGTCAGAAAAAATACAAGAGCGAAGAATACAAATGCAAACGCCCATGAATTGAACCCCGGTACAATAGGAAGCATACCCATCTCGTATGTAGTAGCACATGTCCTTGGAATACACAAAAGCGGCCCTACACAAATGATAGATACAGTGGCAAGCAGCACTGAAGTCTTTTTTCCAAGCCTTCCGACGACCGAAAATATGGTTCCGTTTCCCCTGATCATGGCAAGAACTGTCATCATAGCCAGCCCTGCATCTGCTATCACAAAACACAAAAATCCCAGAAACCAGCTTTTCCCCGAGAGCATTCCAAGATACGGAGGGAATATAAGATTTCCCGCCCCAAAAAACACTGCGAACATAGCGAATCCGACAACTACCGTATCGGACATTGAAACTTTCTTATCCATTTGCATAGCGCACCTCTGCTATTTTGACTAATAACATAATATCCATCAAGGGGGGTATTTGGCAAACTGAACAATTTTTGACCCAGTAGATTTTATAAAATGATAGTTTATTTTGAGTAGAAATCAATATAACCTATGTGATATAATAACCTTGCAGCGCCATACGTTGATGGCAAAAAACAAATATAATCTCTTTCTTTGAAACTTAGGAGGTTTTTTATGAATGAAGTCAGCCTACATGTGGGCAATCGAATACGCCTATACCGCAAGGCTAAAAAGCTCACCCTGTTGACTCTATCTCAGAAAATACACAAAAGCAAAGCAACGCTTTCCAAATATGAAACTGGCGACATAACTGTCGATGTAGAAACACTCTTTGATATAGCCGACGTGCTCGGCATCAAAGTGCAGCAGCTCATCGATTATACCCCTATTTCAAAGCCAAACCCTTCAGGCCAAAAGCCCACAGGCAGTTTTTTCCCTCAGCGTCATATATATATTTACTTCTACGATGGACGAGTAGGGAAAATCATCAAGAATCTCCTTGAAGTAGACCATGAATCTCCGCACGGAACCGCCACATTCTATAATGACATCCCTGCATTTGACAAATTTGAAGAATGCCGCAATCTTTATTTTGGATCGGTGGATTATTATGATACCGTCACAAACTTCTCCTTTGAGAATCAAAGCAACCGCATAGAGCATGTGGTTCTTTGTGCCGTAAATCCATTTGACCGCGGTGAACAGGTTTTAGGGCTGCTTTCAGGAATCTCGCGCTATCCTATTTTGCCAATCTCTATTAAATGTATACTTTCTCCTGTGATACTTGAAGAGAATGAGGAGCTTATGGAAAAGCTTATCCTTTCAAAGAAGGATATAAAGCTTATCAAATCACTCAACATGTTTGCTGTCGAGCAGCTTTCGTAACATACAGATTATTAACAAATAAAACGCGGCGGGGAATAGTTCCCGCCGCGTTTTATTTGTGCAATTATTAGTCGAGACTTATTCTTTTAAACCCGCGTCCGAAGACTTCGCTAACATCCGATAGCATCATAAATGCGCCTTCATCAATTTCAAGTATAAGCTTTTTGAGCGTTGTTATCTCATGTCGCCTTACAACACACATCAAAACCATTCTCTCTTTGCCTGTATACATACCCTTACCGTCAAGCCCAGTGACCCCGTGGTGAAGAACCGACATTATCTCACTAGCCACTTCATCCGGCTTGCTTGTGATTATCAAGGCGTTTTTCTGTACGTCTCCGCCGTAAATTATGCTGTCCATTACCACGCTGACAGCATATGACATGATAATCCCATAAAGCAGGCTTTCAAGGCTTTTTAACATTATTGCGCTCAAGAGCATTACGAATACGTTTATCGTCATCCCCGTAGTTCCCAAAGGTATGGCACGCTTTCGATAAAGATATTTGCCAATGACATCCGTTCCGCCGGAAGTTCCCCCAGACCGTATGATGAGGCCGAATCCGAAGCCCTTAATAATACCTCCGAAAAGACTGGCCAGCAGTATATCACCATTGTAAACGGGAAGAAAACTGGAAAGATCGATAAGTACAGAACTGAACACCGTCATAAACAACGTCTTAAAAAAGAAATCCTTACCGAGTATCTTGTACCCGAAAAAAAGGAGGGGGATATTTAAAACCATAGTCACTATGCCTATTGGAAGTCCCCAAATATAATTCCCGAGCAGCGCAATACCGGCTATCCCTCCGGTTGGGATATGCATGGGAGCAATAAAAATCTTAAGTCCCAAAACATACAAAATTGACCCAATAATTATCATGCCGTAATCCTTGAGCATCATTAACTTTGGTCCTGTCTTTACGCTTTTCACGATCATTATCTCCTTTAATATTTTAAATCCAATATGCCTATAAGCTCTGCAATGGCGTTTCCGTTATTGTTTGATAGTACATTTGCTGCATTTTTCAAAATCAGCTCACTTGCGTTTGCCGGTGCATACGAATTGCTTCCCGACGCGCGTATAAGCTCAAGATCGTTAAGACCGTCTCCAATGGTATAAAAATTATCTGGCGGCACCCCCAAATATTCCATCAACCAAGTTGCGCTGTCACCTTTTGAAGCACTCAAAGCCATTACTTCATAATAATATGGCATTGAAAACTGAGCAAACATACTGTCTTTATAACTCCTGCACACATGCTCCATAACATCAAGCAGCACTTCATGTTCCTCAGCCAGCGTGAGTTTAAGCCATGGCATAGCAATATCCTTATAGCTTTTTTTGTGTAGGTCAAGCCCTAACACTTTATGATGTCGGTCAGTATAAAAGTTATTTCTGGCCACATACTGCTCATCAGACAAACATATCTCCACGCCAACGGAAGGAAATTTTTGAAGCACATCCTCCACAAGGTTATAACCCTCCTGGCCAAGAGTGGATTCTTTGACTATAAGCCCCGTATTCAAATCCACTGCCAGCGAGCCGTTATAAACTATAGACGGAGCACTGGTTCTCAATTCAGGGACAAAGCCTTCAACGGATCTTTTGGCTCTGCCTGTAGCTACAGAAAACAGGCCACCATTATCAATAAAATAATCTATAGCAGCGGAATCCTCAGCGGATATCGCAGAATGTTCGTCAAGCAGCGTACCGTCCATATCAGTTACAATAAATACTCCGTCAAACTTTTTCATTCGGAAATCACCCTAAGCCTTTCCTCGAACTCAATAAAATACCTCGGCAACGGACATTCAAAGCTCATATGTTCTCCCGAATCGGGATGGACGAACTTTATTTGTCCGGCGTGGAGGCATTGCCCGTCAAGGCCGGTCTTGCCGCTTCCCTTGCCATATATCTCATCACCGGCCACCGGATGGCCTATATAGGCCATATGCACCCTTATCTGATGGGTTCGCCCCGTTTCAAGGCCGCATCTTACATGGGTGAATCCAATGTATCTGGCTATAGTTTCATAATGTGTAACTGCCCTTCGGCCGCCTTCTTTGAGAACCGCCATCTTTTTCCTGTCTCGCAGGCTTCTCCCTATGGGCGCATCTATCGTGCCCGAATCATCTCGTACAGTCCCCAAAACAATTGCTTCGTAAAGCCTTGAAAGGCTGCGGTCTTTTAGCTGATTGGCAAGGCTCATATGTGCACGGTCATTTTTAGCGATCATCAAAAGGCCGCTTGTGTCTTTGTCTATGCGGTGAACAATACCGGGGCGGATCTCCCCTCCTATGCCGGAAAGGCTGGCTCCGCAATGATACATAACAGCGTTTACCACGGTTCCGTCTGGATGCCCGGGAGCAGGGTGTACGACCATACCCTTGGGTTTATTGATTATGAGTATGCTCTGATCCTCATAAACGATATCCAGAGGGATATCCTGAGGCTTGATCTCAGCCGAAGTCGGTTCGGGAATATCCACAGTCACCGTATCCCCTTGCTTAAGCCTCTGATTTTTCTTTGCCGAGCCGCCGTTTATGAGGATTCTGCCCTCAGAGCACAGAGCTTGCACGCGATTTCTTGAAAGCTCTTCCATATTGTCCGATAAGAAACTATCAAGCCTTAGCCCGGCCTCTTCTTTGGATATTACTATCTCTTCGAGTTCCATTATTTGCGGGCCTCTTTACTCTTTTCCTCTTTATAATCCCTATAAGCCAACAGTATGAACAGAATAGCCCCAATGGTTATGCAAAGATCTGCAAAATTAAAAACAGGAAAATTAATAAACCTAAAATCAAACAAATCTACCACATACCCAAGCCTGAGTCTGTCAATAAAATTGCCTATTGCCCCTCCCGCGATAAATGCCATAGAATAATACCCAAGCCGTCCCTTTATCATCCCGGTAGAGAACATATATACAAATACTCCGAAAGCAACAATCGTAATCGCTATAAAAAACAGGCGCCTCCCCTGAAGCATCGAAAAGGCAGCACCGGTATTTTCAACATAAGTCAGATGAAATACCCCGTTTATGAGCGGAAGTGTAGATACCTGTGCAAGTTCAGTAGAAGCCCAATATTTTATAAGCTGGTCCGCCCCTACCATCAGGGCCGTCAAAAACACATATAAAGCCATCTGTCTCCTCCATAAAAGTGATTGGTAAATGCTTGATCGCTGTATATCAGCTCTTACATTTTACCATTTTTCATACCAATTGTATAGCAAAACCGACTGGTAACAACGCATCATTGGAAGTAAAAGCCGCTAAATATAATTCCTTAAATCTTTTTTCAGCGGCTTAACGGCGTTATAAAGGCCCTCAAAAGAGGGCCTTTGGTTTTATTACTTTATCATCGCATAAGGCTTTTTTCAATAGGGCAAATCAATTTTCATCACTTTTTTACTCTTTTGGCTTTTTGTACAGTTTTTTATATATTTTTTTAGTGACAATGCCCAACACTGCGATTACTGCTGCCCAGAAAACAATAATTACACTATCTCCCACAACAAACACGATAAAGTCGGTACAAGCGTTTTTGATTTCCTTTATGCTGCTTTTAAACCGGCTGCTTATTCTTTCTCCCAAACTAAGTGGCTCACGCTGAAGCTCATCCTCAGTAAACACTTCATTTATGTGTATTGCCACCGAACTATACTCGATCTGACTGTCAAGCCTCTTCATCGTTCCATCAAGACTTTCAATCTGATATCTTACATCAGCAAGAGAACTCTCAATGGTTATCATATCGCTGACGTTCTCGGCTTTTGCAAGCAGCTCTAAAAGCCTTGTTTCCTGCGCTCTGAGAATTGTGAGGTGAGCTTCGGTATCGTAATAATAATCTGTTATATCATCAGAATGCTGGCTGCTATTGGTAACTGACCCTATCTGAGAAAGGCTTTCAACGAAGTTCCCCGCCGTACCCGCAGGTATTCTCACTGTATAGCTGGCATCTCTGGGATACACTCTTCCGTAATCGACGGCGCCGCGTCCGCTCTGGCTGCTGCTCTCTATGTAGCCCCCTGCGTTCGCTACCATCTCTTCAAGCGTGCTTATAGTGTTTTCAAACTCGAGAGTCTGAATCTCTGCTGAATAATTTTTTATAAGCTTTCGATCCGCTCCGGCTTCTGCGTTATCCTTTGGCACATCCGGCTGCGTCAGCGACGGAGCCGATCCGGATTTTCCAGTGTCATAAGCCTCCCCTGGGACGGCCTGCTCTGTACTCGCCTCATCCTTAGAAGTATTCGATGCCGAGCTTCCGCAGGAGGCAAGCCCCAAACAAACTAATAAAGCTATTAAAAAGCTTAAAATCCTGATACTCTTTTTCATGTTACCTCCTGTAATTGTTACAATTGTATTAAGCCAGCTATCTATTAGACGTCTTGTTTTTTTCTTTGTTCCACTGGTCAAAGTAATTATTTTGTTGTATACTTAAAAATGGATTTTTATAAGAGGTGATTTATATGTCTGTTTTCGGCGCGTTCAGTGGTATCTTCACGATTTTTCTTTTGTTCGGCTCTGGTTTTCTGGCTACAAAGCAAAAGATCCTGACTCCCGAGCATTACGGCTTCTGCTCTAAGCTTCTTACCGGATATGCCATACCCCTTCTTCTGTTTGAAAATGCAACCCGCAACATGACTGTATCGTTCATAAAAGAAATGGGCATACTGCTCCTCGTCCCCTTTGCCATCCAAATAGTCTCATTTGCCGCGGCAAGCCTGTCCGGCAAACTTTTTGGGATCGACAGAGACCGCAGGGGCATTTTTACGGCAATGTTCAGTATGGCTAATACCATCTTTATCGGCCTGCCGGTATGTACCGAAATTTTCGGCGACAGCGGCACGCCTTATGTAATGGCTTTCTATATGGCCAATACCTTCTGTTTTTGGATGCTTGCCGTGCCGCTTATCGCCAAAGACGGAAGCGGAGGAGCGCCGTCCATCGCCCAGCGGCTCAAGAACTCTTTTTCAAAGCAGGTTCAGGGCTTTTTGATTGGCTCTGTTATCGGGCTTTTAGGCATAACCCTCCCGGACTTCGTTTTGAGCGCTGCCAAATATATC
Organism: Clostridiaceae bacterium; assembly: GCA_034926865.1. Lineage (GTDB taxonomy): Bacteria > Bacillota > Clostridia > Oscillospirales > Butyricicoccaceae > RGIG1902. The sequence continues at coordinate 1,390 of JAYFQP010000017.1, read as the reverse complement.
GGCAACCTTACAACTCCGCTTTCAGCCATGATGGTCGGCCATCTTTTTGCCACCATGGGCAAGGACGCCTTCAAAACAGACAAGCTTATCAATATATCACTCATTGGCAAATGCCTTATCTGCCCAATGATAGCCGCCGGAATATGCATTGCTCTTGATGTGCCGCAGCTGGCGGCCGGGGTATTCATAGTATTGAGCGCAATGCCTGTAATGAACCAGACAGTAATAATGGCCAGCCACTACAAAGCGGATGACAAAACATGTGCAAAAGGGCTTGCTCTGTCTCTTATCCTCTGTATGGTCTGTATACCTATATTAGTTTACCTGATAAGCTCTCTCTACATATAAACAAGCGGGGAGGCGTCCATGGGCCGCCTCCCCTATATCAAGTGACGGAGCGCCTTTCGGCCGCTGCTCACCGCCACTAATAAAATATATGGCGCGGAGATGGCCCTTGTTACTTTACCCCAGTCCTGTCCAAATGGCTTAAAAACAGCTTTTGAGATAAAATGAAACCGCCTTTGAAAGGAGCAAGAGATATGGCTAAAATTTCCCCTTCAATTTTATCAGCAGATTTTGCCAACCTGTCCCGCGATGTTAACATCATTCATGAGGCTGGCGCCGATATGATACACGTCGACGTAATGGACGGACACTTCGTCCCCAACATTTCTATTGGCGTTCCTGTAGTGAAATCGCTGAGAAAGGCAACTGATGCTTTTCTTGATGTGCATCTTATGATCTCTCAGCCGCAAAGGTACATAGAGGCCTTTGCCAATGCCGGCGCGGATCTCATTAATATTCATATGGAGGCTGAAGGAGATATGGCCTCTATGATTGCTTCGATCAAAGCTCTAGGAAAAAAAGCCGCGCTTACCATAAAGCTGGCAACCCCCGCTTCATCCCTCTTCCCTTATCTGCCGATGCTCGATATGGTTCTAGTCATGTCAATTGAACCCGGATTCGGGGGACAGAGCTTCATTCCCCAGTCTCTTGATAAGGTAAGGGAGCTTCGGGCCGAAATAGATCGCCTTGGCCTTGCCTGCGAAATAGAAATTGACGGAGGCGTTACCCTCGAGAATGCGCCTGACATCATAAAGGCGGGGGTCGATATACTCGTTTCCGGCTCGGCCGTTTTCGGAGCAAGCGATATTAAAAGCCGCATTCAAGAGTTTAAAGCGCTTTGATAAAGTTGGATATATCCCTCAGTAAAGGCAGAATAGTTTTCTATCAGATGTTTTTCATTTAAGCGACAGCGCGGGCAGGAATACATTTCTTCCAGATATCATCCTAAATTAAAGAACAGCTTTTAGGTTTTTCCTGACTATAAGGCCGTGCCACCTAGATGGCACGGCCTTTTTTATTCAAACTTTGTGGCTATGTATTTGCC
>JAYFQP010000036.1:0-26490 GCA_034926865.1 Clostridiaceae bacterium | reverse complement strand
CCGCACCCATTGCGATGTCTGTGGCTATGCGGAAGTATCATTGTAGGCTGTTCAGGTCTTGGCGGTACGATCCACCACGGATCGTTTTATGGACGAACATTTCTCGCTCTGCACCTTTGATGCTATCGTTTTTACAAACAGTTCTTACCTGTCTGCAGGTGGTCTTGGCGTGTTCTCTAATGCCGCTTTCGCTCATCACGCTTGAACAGCTAACGTATCTAAACTGCTGGATATTCAATTTTCAAAGAGCAACAGGGAACGAAAAGCTCCCTCACTTCTATAAAGGAAAAAATGAGGGAGCTGCACGGAATAATTTTAAATTTCAATCAGTTTCTTTAACTTTTTTAGAATTCTGCATTTTCGATCGTGAATGGTCATGTTTGATATACCAGTTTCTGAAGCCAATATTCGCTCACTTTTCGAATTAAAAAATAGTTCATGGATTAGCAGCCGTTCTTCAACCGTTAATGTATCAAGAGCCATATGTAGTCTCCGAAGCTGTTCCTGCTCTATCAGCTTGTCCTCTATACTGGGCTGGAAACGCGTAATCAAAAACTCCACATTAACGCCCTCATCTTGGAATCGTTCCAAGGAAAGCTCGAATTGATGAATAAGTTTTTTTTGATAACGCTCCGCTTCACGCTCTTTATGATATGCATGGTAGACAGGTTCGCTGACTTCCACACGGTTACTTTTAACTACGATTGTATATTTCTTTTCTGACATATGCTTGTCCTCCTAATTTTCAAAATTGAGTTGAAAACGAAGGACAAGTGGTGGTGAACGACATCTTGCAGTAATTCTGAATAACAAAAAAAGAGCATACCTACAGACATACTTGTCCGTTTGTACACTCTTGTGATTTATTTCATGTATAACACGTTCTGATGGTTCGTGTGTGTGACCGTACGGCTCCCTTGAACAGTACAGGCTTTTTTTGAGAATTCTTCAATTAGATTATTTCTTATGTATGCGATTCAATGTCGCTGCAGCGAATCCGCAGCAGCGCAGTCATTATTGACCAACACATAAAGCAACCCTCCAAACTTGACGGGTTTGGAGGGTTTAGTAATTTCTGCATAGGAAATGCCCCGCCAAAACACCTTTTTTTCTTTGGCGGGTAATGAATGCTTTATTATTTAATTAATGATTTTTAAGAGTATTCATTTATGTTTTATTGCATTATTTAATCTGTACTATTCACATTTAAATGTCTTTTTTAGATATTCAACCATTTAATTCTATAGATTATTTGATCTAAATCGCTTTTTTCTGTATTTCCCATCGGTACGAAATCCATTTTCAAGTAAGATAGAAGTAATTACAGTTTTTAAAAAAGGGGGCATTTTAGGAAATTCTATATTAAAAAATTTCTCGATTGCAGGACTATTCCGTTTACTCTTTAATTTTTTATATATTTGCTCTATCGTTAATCCTAATGGATTACTCTTCGCTGCCAATAGAACCTGCCTTGTAAACTCCGCATATTCTTTCAGAAGTGTTTCAAGGAATCTAACCGCTTCCTCATTTTTCATCACAGTATGTGTGTGTCCTGAAATCAAAATTTCTGCCTCTTTGCTTTTAAACAACTGAATACTTTTATTCAGTACAGCCTTAACATTGTCTGAGTCTGAGTCTGGCCAGCAATTGAAAAATTCAAAGGTTTCATCTGCGAGAATCAAGGTTTTTATCGCTGGCATGAAGAAGACAACTTCATCTGGCGAGTGACCTTGTGCCTGAAGTACAAATACTTGATCATTGAATTTCCAGCCTTTCCATTGAGTCTCACCGATTTTCATATTGACTGGAATGTTTTTTTCCAATGGAGTAATTGTTTCAATAGAAGTCTCTAGTGGCTGGAATTTTTTCAACGTATTTTTAACAAGTATGTACAAGGGAGTATCCTCATCTTTAAGCCTTGTTAATTTTAATACACGTATTATAGTAGCCGGAAATTTACTTGGTCCATTCAAATAATCATAATACTGTTCAATATTTTTAAATTTCCTGTAAAAATCTTTTGTAGCATCAAGACCGGCAATTCCGGTCTTGGAAATATAATGCTCTTTTTCATCTGCAGCTATTTTCATTATTATGCTATTATTTCCCACATGATCAGGATGGCAATGACTATTAAAAAGTATCAGCTTTCGAAAAGGTCTAAGTTTCTCAATCGCTTCAATCAATTTTTCTCCGAAAAAAGTTGTAGCACCTGTATCAATCACATAAACAATATCGCTTTCTTTGTAAATAATAGAATTTGCAATATCTGGTTCTTTCATAATAGAAGAAGGAATTTTGCCTTCTACCATGAAAGCATTTTTTCTAAACTGAATAATATCTCCGTACATTAAACTCACTCCAATTTTTATTTATTTTTTCTGCCTTAACGATGAAAAAGCAGAATATGTTCTTTAATTTTTTTATAAGTTTCTTCACTTATATCATGTTCTAACAGACAAGCATCATGCTTAGAAATCTCTGAACTAATTTTAAAATCATTTTGTAATACTTTACTTATCAACTGATAACGCTCATAAATTTGTTTTGCTATTTCTTCTCCTAATGAAGTTAATAATATATCATTATTATCAGTATAAATATATTTCATTTGCTTTAAATTTCTCATGGCATTACTGACACTAGGTTTTGTGACTCCTAATTCTAAAGAAATATCTATCGCCCGTACACTGCCATTTTTAAGTCTTAATTTATAAATTGTTTTTAAGTAATCTTCACCTGATTTATGTAATTCCATATTCATCACATCCTTAAGCTGATCCTCCGTTCTGAAACCTTTATTATTTTTCACAATATTTCTTTATAGGACAATTAGAACACCCGCTGCAACAAACTTTTCCTTGTTTAAAAAATCTACTTTTCTTCCACATAATCCAAGCAAAATAAATAGTAATTAACATGCCTATAACAATACCAACAATCATCTAAAACTCCTTTCCATTCCAGCGCACTATCAAATATTCTAAAATAATATGCCTATTTGATATACCCCAAAGGTGAGCACCCATGCAATGCATAATTGAAATAATGCTGTAAAGCTTGTCCACTTCCAACTTTCGGTTTCTTTTTTAATGGTCGCCAAAGTAGCAACACATGGAATATACAAAAGGCAAAATAGCATCATACAGTACGCATTCAGTTGTCCAAACCCCAAAGAACCTAGTTGTCCAACCAACGTATTCATTCCTATTGATGAAGTGATGTTTGATACTCCAAATAGAACAGCAAAACTTGAAACCACTACTTCTTTTGCAGAAATACCTGCAATCAATGCTAATGCAACTTGCCAATATCCTAAACCAATAGGCGTAAATATTGGGGTAATAAATTTTCCCATGATTGCTCCATAACTGCTTGCCATATCTGCGGAATAGCCTTTTATACCAAAGTTAAGTAAAAACCACATAATAATAGAAGCCACAAAAATGGTTGTTCCGGCTTTACTTAGATAGTCCTTTATTTTTTCCCATACATATATCCAAATCGTTCTGGAACTAGGCGCTTTATATTCTGGCAATTCAATAAGAAGCATTATTTCTTGATTCTTTTTCTTATCCATAAGAGAAATTACATAAGCTACTAAAATAGCTACTACAAGTCCAATCAAATACATCGAATAGGCAGCTATCATTGCATGGTCTTTAAAAAACATTCCTGAAAGCAAAATATATATAGGAAGTTTGGCACTACAAGACATAAACGGAGTAATCAGCATAACTTTATAACGATCTCTTTTATTTTCAAGCGCTCTTGATGCCATTATCGCCGGAACTGAGCAACCAAAACCTAAAATCATAGGAATAAACGCTCTACCTGATAGACCTAATTTTCCCATGATTCCATCCATCACATAAGCAACTCTTGCCATATATCCGCTGTCTTCTAAGAAAGCCAGTGCAAGGAAAAGAATAAATATATTGGGGAGAAACGTTAGAATACCTCCTACCCCTGCAAGAATGCCATCAACCACGAGTGAAGTAATCATACCTCCTGCATTAAGCAAGCTAAGCCCATCTGACAAAATTACAGAAAGCCATTCTATCAGCACTCCCATATATCCTTTCAGCCAATCTCCGACTGTAAAGGTCAGAAAAAAAACAAGTCCCATTATAGCAAGAAAGATCGGAAGTCCTAACCATTTACTGGTCAATATTTTATCAACCTGATCCGTAGATGCCTCCTTCTTTGCTTTGTTTACCACAACTTCTTGCATCACTTCGGTTATAAAATCGTATTTTTGATTAATAATATCAGACTCATAACTACGGTCAATTATTTTAGGCAATGAAATTGGAAAGCTTTCTGTAATTTCTTTATCCCTTTCCAAAAGCTTTATTGCGTGCCAACGATAATTTTGAATTTCAGGATATCTTGCTTTTAATTCCTTTATGATACTATCAATCTTATTCTCTATTTCATCGCTGTACACCATGGCATATTCTTGATGCTGTCTAGAAGAATCACTCATATGATGATGTATCAACCTGTCAGAAGTCTTTGCTCCTTTGTGATGAGCTACCGCATGGATTAAAACATCAAGTCCAGTTCTCTTACGAGCCGATACAGGTATGACTGGAATGCCAAGCATTTCAGGAAGTCTGTGAAGATCAATTTCCATTCCTCTCTTTTCCACTATATCCATCATGTTTAAGGCAAGTACAACCGGTTTCCCCAATTCTAATAGCTGCAATGTCAAATATAAATTACGCTCCAGTGCAGATGCATCTGCGACATCAACAATAACATCTACTTCATCGCTTAATATATATTTTCTTGATACCTGCTCTTCCATTGTATAAGAAGTCAAACTATATGTACCGGGTAAATCAACTAATTTGTATTCGCTGTCATGATACTTCATAGCGCCTTCTACCTTTTCAACAGTAACTCCTGGCCAATTAGCGACCTTTAAGTTAGCTCCGGTAAAAGCATTAAACAGCGTAGTTTTTCCACAATTTGGATTTCCAATAAACCCAACTGTTAAATCTTTCTTCATTCTTTCATCTCCTTTACGCATATTTTTTTAGATATTCCTTTTCCAATTGCAAAGCGTGTTCCTCGAACTTTTATTATCAAAGTCCCTTTATTCTTATTGTTTAAGATATCCACTGTACTTCCCAATGTCATACCCAATGCTTCCAATCGTTTTTCTACATTCAGTGGAAGATTTGATTTTTGAATTTCATAGGTTTGATTGACCTTACCTAAGTCTAATGTCATTTCTATTACCTCCGTTAATAATCACTTTCATTATGTTCTATATACAAGTCTATTTTTTTTCGACTTTTTTTCAATCATCAAAATAGCTTCAAGCGTTTGATAAGCAACAATATTTTTGTTATTTGTTTCTTATTTATACAAGTCAAAAGGACTTGATGGTTTTCATTCTCATTTAACTTTTCTATAATATTTATCAGACAAGGAGGCGATGAAATGTTAGATGCTATGAGTACATATCTATCAAAACTAAAAAGTCATGATATTAAGATCACAGAAGAACGAAAAAACTTGATAGGTGTTTTTTTACAATCCCCCAATTATCACTTTACGCCAAATGAATTGTATGACCAATTAAAAGCAAGTGGTTATCCTATTGGGTTTGCAACGATATACCGTAATTTAAAATTATTTCAAAAAACAAACTTTATACGAGCAGTCACATTAGACGATGGAAGTAAAAAATACGAATTAAATTATATGGAGATAACTTCTCCGGTATGTAATATTCATTTGATTTGCAGCAAATGTGGAAAAGTCATAGATTTTCAGCCAAAAAACAATGATTTTGTTATACCCGATTTGCCTAATTCTTCTTTATTTAACGTTGAAAATATTGAAGTACAAATACGTGGAACTTGTCAAGAATGTATGAAACAGATTAAATAGTCATACATAATGTTGTTTAACATGCGTGAGTGTTGCTTTTTCTTTTCGAATGTAGTAATATAGAAACATAAGAAGGTGTAAATATGGAACATAAATTAGATCTACGTGTAATTAAGACACGAAACAATATAAAAAACACATTTATACTATTACTAAATGAAAAGGATTTTGATCAAATAACAGTCCAAAACATATTAGAAAAAGCATTAATAAATCGTTCAACGTTTTATAAACATTATACAGACAAATTCGATCTTGCAAAAATTATCACCGAAGAAATTCTTGTTGATTATTCCTCTTTTCTGGACGAAAGGTTTGCAGACAAAAATAAGGGCGACTTATCACAATATATAAAAAACGTTTATGATAGACTACTAGATCAAAAAGATATTCTATGCGCTCTATGGAAAATCAATACAAATTCTATACATCTTTACGATGATATGCTGATTCTACTGAAAAATAAATACAAGGCTTATATAGTTGAGCATAATGTTTCAAATCTAGAACTTACCGATTATCATGCATGTATTTATGCATCTTTAGTTATGACAACAACAAAATATATTTTTGAAAACAGTGAACAAAGCATAACTCAAAAGATTGTTGAAAGTTTAAAGCCTTTCTTAGATTCAGTAGCATTCCCTTTCCTCAACATATAAAATTGAAGTGATACTAATATAACGTTACATTAAATACGGCATTAATACGAAATATGAGAACACTATTTTAAAATATGATTTCCTCTATAAGCTTAAATAATTTATATGCTCTTTCTCTGTTGATAAATAAAATTCTTATAGTAAATTCTTCATAGCATGAGCCATGATTTCACATACCATAAGCCACCAAGAACTTAGAATACCCTCTTGGTGGCTTGATATATTTTTTACCTGCTTCATTGTATACAATAGACTATTTTTTTACAATTTTCCTGTCATCGCTGGATTCTCAGCTTAGCCGGGTTTCTCCGGCTGCTGCACCCATTACTATGTCAAAAAGTGTGGCATGGAGTTATTTTAAATTTCAATCATTTTTTTTAACTTTTTTAGAATTCTGCATTTTCGATCATGAATAGTCATGTTTGATATTCCGGTTTCTGAAGCCAATATTCGCTCACTTTTACCATTGAAAAATAATTCGTGGATCAACAGCCGTTCTTCAACCGTTAAAGCATCAAGGGCTATATGTAGTTTCAGAAACTGTTCCTGCTCAATCAGCATGTCCTCTATACTCGGTTGAAAACGAGTGATTGAAAACTCCACATTAACGCCGTCATCTTGGAATCGTTCCAAAGAAAGCTCAAATTGATGAATAAGTTTATTTTGATATCTTTCAGCTTCACGCTCTTTATGATATGCCTGGTAAACAGCCTCACTGACTTCCACACGTCTTCTTTTAACAACGATTGTATATTTCTTATTTTCTGACATATGCTTGTCCTCCTAATTTTCAAAATTGAGTTGAAAACGAAGGACAAGGGGAGGGGATCTACATCTTGCGGTAATTCTGTATAACAAAAAAAGAGCATACTCACAGACATATTTGTCCGTTTGTACACTCTCATGTTTCAGTTCGCATTCTACGTGTTCCGATAGTTCGTGTTGATAGCCATACCTCTCCAATGAGAAGTACAGGCTTTTTTTAAGAAAGTACCTATAAGGCTATTTCTTATGTAAGCGATTCAATGTCGCTGCAGCGTATCCGCAGCAGCGCAGTCATTATTGACCAACACATAAAGCAACCCTCCAAACTTTACGGGTTTGGAGGGTTCAATAATTTCTGCATAGGAAATGCCCCGCCCAAAGTGCCGTTTTTTTCTTTGGCGGGTAACGCCTATTTTAAATTTGATTGATAAAAAAATTATTCCTACCTATGATAGTATGGTAGTTTTGTATTAAACTATTTTTGTTGTTCCACATATTCTACAGTCATACCGTCAAAATGTTTGACAATCATATTAATCCCTGTAGGTGTTTCCTTTACATCTTTCATTATCGTGGCATCGTTCTCTAATAGAAAATCCTTAAATTCTATTATGGAGTCAACAATAAATGTTGCTTTTGTGTTTTTAAAAGACTCCAGTACTTCGTCCGTACCGCAAATAATTAAAACGCAGCCTACTTGTGCTAATTCCAAATGAAATTGCTTGTGCTCAAATCTCATACTACATTTTTCATCTAACAAGTTTTCATAGAATGCTACTGCCTGATCCATCTCATTTACATAAATCCGATTTAAAATCTGCTTAACTTTCATTTTCATTTCTCCTTCAATTTTTATATAAGTTCCTTTATATCTTTAGGTGACATGTTTCATTCTCAAGTGTAAATATCAAGACTATTTGCCCATTACATTCAAATTTGCATTAGATGCCTGCGCCTTTACAGAATGCTTGATTTCTCCATTCAGCTTTACTGCTAAAATTCCCATGATGATAATCGTGATAATGTCGGCAATCGGTTGAGCAGCTATCACTCCGTTTAATCCCATAAATTTGGGCAGCATCAAAATGATAGGAATAAAGAACACGGCCTGACGTCCGGCACAAAGTACCCAGCCACCTAACGGTTTACCAAGTGCCATAAAGAGCATACAGTAAATTGCTTCTATGCCATAGAAAATGAATGTTATGATATTGATACGAAGAGCAAATGAGCCAATTTCTATGACGGATGCATCGTTCGTTGTAAATAAGGAAACGACCGGCTGAGGAAATAAAATCATGAGCAATGTCATTAATACACAAAAGATGGTAGTCCATTTTACTGCGATCTTTGTCGCACTTTGCAACCGGTCATATTGTCCTGCACCATAGTTATATCCGGCAACTGGTTGAAAGCCTTTTGCGAAACCAAATACCGCATAGATGCCCATAGAGATCACACGGGTTACGATTCCCATAGCTGCAATGACGGAATCCCCATATGGCTGCGCTGCCATATTTGTTAAGCTAATAGCTACACTGGTGGAAAGTTGAAAAACGAGGATTCCAATTCCTACTTTAAAAATTTCCTTGAAGATTGTACCCTTCAAACGGATTTCTTTTAGCGAAAAGCTGAAGATACTTTTTTTCTTCAATATGTAAAACAAATACATGATAGAGGTAACAATTTGAGCAACCGCCGTTGCCAAACCCGCGCCTATTATTCCCATGTGCAGACCGAAAATGAAAGTCGGAGCAAAGATGACATTCAGTCCGGCACCAAGTAGCATCGCAGTCATGGAAACCTTAACCGCTCCCTCACTTGAAGCAATATTGTTCATGGTGACATTAAATATGTTGAAAATCGAGCTGGCTACGTAGATAATGGCGTATTGTTTTGCATAAGGAAAAATTGTTTCCGTTGCCCCTAAACCCCATAATACTTTATCTAAGAAACACTCTATCAGAATAATTACAACAGCACCGATAATAAGGCTTGAATAAAGCGCGGTTGAAGCTACATGATTTGCTTCTTCATTTTTTCGTTCTCCCAATAGTCTGGATATATACGCCGCTGCACCGCCGCCAAACATAACCGCGATACCGACAATCGCTTGTCCAAGAGGGAAGGCTATTGATATTGCCCCCATTTGGCTTGTCCCAAGTCCTCCAACAAAGTAGGCATCAATCAGATTATAAAATCCGGTTACCAGCATACCGATCATTGTCGGCAATCCCATTTTCAATAAAAGCTGAGGGATTGGGGCTTCCCTTAGCATTGTGATACGTTCTTCCTTATTCATAATAAAAATCTCCTTTAGTTTATAATTTGTATATCAATTGCATACTTACCTTTCTGAATGTAAGGATGCAATTACAAGCTTCGTAATAACTCTGCAATTGCTATTGATTGAAAGAATTGATTGATTCATCGCTTCTTTAATTTGATCTTGTTGCTTTTGCAATTTTCTTGACCCTGAAACTATGAATGCCACATTCGTATGTAACCCTGATTTAACAATTCGTAAACTTTTAATTTTTGCACCTAATTCGTATATTTGTATTTCCTGTTCTGCCTTTTGGAATATTTGGTCATACATAACGGGATCGGTATCTAAATAATCAATTTGTATCGTTGTGTCACAGTCTATTTCCAGATAAAGTTTATAGGAAATTTCATTGGCTATATCGTTTAAAATAATACTGTTTTCTTCCTCTCCCTCAAGGTGCATGGAAACCACATAGTGACCTAGACCATAATCGTGAATAATCAGACTATTGATACCTTGCACCTCTGGATACTGCATAACAAGGGTTGTAATTCTGCCAACTAAGTCTTTGTCCGGTGTTTGCCCTAACAATCTTTCTACAATTTCCATCATGGATTTCAAACCTGAAAACATGATAAAAAAGGAAACCAGCAATCCACACCAACCATCAATTTGCCATCTGGTAAAATACTGTACAATAAGTGAAATCATAATAGCTGTTGTTGCTGCCATATCACTGATACAGTCAGAAGCAGTCGCTTTCATGGCAGAGGAATTTATTTTACATGCAATATTCTTGTTGTAAAAAAACATATAAAGCTTTACAAGAATGGAACAGATGAGTATCAATAATATGATCCAGCTAAATTCAATGTTTTTAGGGGTGCGTATTGATGTAATTGAACTTTTCGCTAATGTACCGCCCATTACAAGTACTGCAAGTGCAGATAGAAATCCCATCAGCCATTCATACCGGCCGTGCCCGAATAAATGATTTTCACCAGATCCAATTCCAGCTAGGCAAAAGCCAAGAAACGAAGCTGCGGAAGTAGCTGCATCCGCTAAATTGTTAAAAGCATCCGTTACAATAGCCGTTGATCCGCTAATAAGCCCGGAAAATAATTTAACTGTAAATAAAAGAATATTTAATAAAATTCCAATAACGCTGCAAAGTTTCGCATAGGACTTCTTTACTGATGGTGACGCAATATTCTTATAGTCCTTTATTAATAGTCGAATCAGCAAAGACACCATTTATCATCTCTCCTCTCTTTGTCAATTGGTTTTTCAGTGCTTCAAACGTTTCATCGCTTATCATATGTTCTATACGGCAGGCATCTTTTTCTGCTGTTTGCGTTGAAACTCCCAAATAGATTAGCAAATCCCTAATTGTACAGTACCGTACATAAATCTTATTTGCATACTGCAGCCCATCCGCAGTGAGGCATACATTATTTCCGATAACAGTAACATAATGAAGTTGTTTTAAATTCTTTATCATATGGCTGACACTCGGTTTTGCATATCCCATAGCTTCGGCTATGTCCACATTTCTAACCTCATGCGATTGCTTATGAAGCAGTAAAATTGTTTTTAGGTAATCTTCTCCTGATTGATGCAATGATATATATTTACCTCCTTATGAATGAATAATTTTATTCACTCATATAATAAACCTTTATATCGGGAAAGTCAATGAATGAATTTATTCAATAGGTTGTTAATAAAAAATGTACATGATAGCCAATAGACTTTTCATGTACATTTTCTTTCACATATATTCTAATCTGCCTTGATCCCTAAAACACGTACTAGCATATCTTGTGTAAAATCGAAAAAGGATTGCATATATTCCTTCGCATTTTCCTCTGGCATTTCTGCGTGGAACGTGTGTATCAGACCTGAAATCAAAAACTGAGCAGTTCTTGGAGCATTGCTGCAGCTAAAAGTTTTTTCTTTCATTCCTTGCTCTATAATCGGTATCATTACATTCATCCATTGATAGGCTACATCATCCAACAGAATTGCCCTAATACTTGACCCCTCATTATATCTCGATTCATACTCATGGTGATTCACCGAAAAATCAAACATGCGGTTTATGACAAGATTCAATTTTTCAATTGCTGGGATATCCTGTGATATTGGAATTTTCATTTGTTCTACCGCTTGTATTGCATAATATTCTGAAGTTGCCGCAAAGATTTCCGTTTTAGATTTAAAATAGCGGTAGCATAATCCAGGAGATACATTCATCCTTTCAGCGATATCTTGAATGGTTGTATTTTCATAACCTTTTTCAGAAAACATCTCTAATGCTGTTTCAACAATTTCCTGACGGCGTTCATCCGGTTCTTTCGATATTCGTATTTTACGAGAACGATCATTCTCGTCCTCTGTGAATTTATTTTTTGATAATGCCATAATTTGCCTCCATTAATATCATCTTGCGAGTGAATGAATATATTCATTATCATCTATTTTTGATTTTTTGTCAAGCCAACGATAAAATATCTACTTTCATTCTTGCTTTTCTACAGAGTACGCAAAATATAGTTAATTTCATTTCATGTTTACCATCATTGTTAGTTCGTTCTAATTTTCGTATCTATACTGTAAAATATGATAGGAGGTGAACTGACAGTGAAGGAATTACTGAACATATTCGGCCAGACCATCAAGAATGCCCGACACGATGCCGGGCTTACGCAGGAAGCTCTTGCCGAACAGGCGGGTGTCACCACAAGGTACATAATGGCCATAGAAAATGAAAACAGACAGCCCAGCATGGAAGTGCTGTTTAAGATTATCCGAACATTAAAAATATCTGCAGATTTAATCTTTTTCCCTGAAATTCAACATACAGACAAGAAAAAAGAACACCTCATTCACATGATTCATTTGTGCGATGAAAGAGATTTACAGGTTGCAACAGCTACTATTAAAGCGTTATTGGATACAAAATAGCTAAGAACCATCTTCTTCGGAGGGTGGTTTTCTCTATATACTTAGATAATCTATTTGTTCTTTCTCTGTTGTTAAATAAATTTCTTAGAGTGAGTTCTTCACTGCATGAGCCATAATGTCACCTACCATATGCCACCAAGGAAGCAGACTACCCCCTTGGTGGTTTGATATATTTTTTTCCTACTTCACCGTAAAGAGCAGACTACTTTTCCCACCATTTTCTCGCCATCGCTGCTCCTTGATAAGATGTCCGGACTGTTCAAGGTCAGCAATTGCTCGCTGAACAGTTCTGCGAGATAGCTTCAAATCTTTTGCAATTGTACCGATAGCTGGATAACAAGTGCCATTCTTATTTGCTCTGTCTTTCAAATACATATACACGGTGATTGCACGATGAGGAATATCCTCTGCATAGAGGGATGTAAAATAACCCATAGATGAACACCTCCTAATCCGTACGAAGCGGCGGCTTTTGCATCATGCCTTGATGTTCCTGAACAGTAGTATGCAATGTACCGCCTATTGCAGCATCATTAGGAGGCTCCGATACTTCATCAAAATCATCCTCATAAGCACAGCCTCGCTGCAGAATTTCTTGTTCCAACTCGAAGCGGTCAGCATAGGCAACTTTGCGAGATGATCGTTCCTCGACTTCATATGGCTTTTCAAACACAATGCCCCATTTCAGAAACAGCTTAAGTGTTGTTCGCATTGGACAGCATCCTGTTTTCGCTAATATAAAATGTCCTTTGGGCAGTGTTTTTAATTCATCCGGTGTCATCAATGGTCGCTGGATCATCTGTAGACTCTGGCTGGGATCATTTTTTCCTCTGCTGATTGAACCAGACATAACTGTCTTATTTCCAAGAGCCTTAGAGAGAATATCCGCACTTTCGGAATTTGGCGCAAAACCCCCGAAGAGAATGTCCTGACAGTTATCGATAATGATAGCAGAACCCTCTTTGCCATAGTTTTTTTGAAGTTGAGCGAAGGATTGAATAATCGGCACCATACTGATTCTCCGAGAACGTCCTGCGGAGAACATCATTTCCATAGATTGAATTTTGGGTATTGTTCCAATCTCATCCGCAAAAATCATCACACGGTTTGGCAGTTTGCCGCCGTACTCATCAGCAACAGTCAGCATTTCACGGTAGAGCTGCTGCAGAAACAAAGACACCATAAAATACTTAGTGGTATCTTCCTCCGGCAGTACAATAAAAATAGCAGATTTCTCTTTGCAAAAAGTTTCCGTATCCAGCGAACTATCAAAGCAGAGGATTTGCTCCATTTCTGAGTCAAGAAACGCATTAAGTCTAGACATGGCTGTGGAAAGAACAGAAGCCATTGCTTGATCTGCTGTATTTAGTGCTGCTCCAGCAAACCACCTTGCTTTATGGTCAGCAGGCAGCTTATTCATGAGTAATTGGAATTGACTTTTATTCTTCACTGGAGAAGGAGCTAACAAGTCTTGTATCATCTTGAACACCGAAATGATGTGTCGTTTCTCCGGCGGACAGTATTCTGCAATTAACAGAATCACCGATGTTAGTAACCCTTCAGCTGCATCATAAAAAAACGCATTCTGTCCATAGCCACTGACATCTTCTCCACTGCTTGTAATTATGGTCTTGGCTGTAATCTTGGCATACTTTTCTGCCTTTGCTTTGAAAGATAGATTCTCTGGATTTTGCATATAGGCATCCATATACTTATTGACTAAGTGGAGAATATTATCGCCATCTGATCTGGTTGGGTTACGCAGATCCAGCACAGATATTTTGTATCCGTAGTAATCTTTGGCTATACCAGCATAGTTACGAAACAAATCACCTTTGGTATCGGTGCAGAGCCAGCTCATGCCGGATGCACAAGCATACTCAATGTTAGGATAGAGAAAATTGGCAGTCTTGCCAACACCGGCAGCCCCAATCATTAAACAATGGATATCTCCATCATCTACAAGTGCTGTAACCGAACCCGCCTGTGTCTTACAACCAACTACAAGCCCCTGTACAGTTGGCATATTTTCTCCACGTCGCCATTTCATTGGTTCATAGGATACATGTGTATATGTCTTTTTAATCTCACTTTCTGTCGCAAAACGGGCTGTACCGTGCTGTCCATCACCAACGGTCTTAGACTTAATTCCGTTTAGGGTATAGTAATGTGCCAGCAGAGAAATAAAGCCGATGACTGAGAACATACCAAGTCCGATAACTATCAATGTAATAATTTGTGTTGCTTGCATTGTAACCTCCTTTCAAACTGTCAGCGTTCTAAGACAAAGTTAGACTGCTGCTTTGTTTTTCTTCTGTTGTTTGTATTTGTACAGGCTGTTGAAGCTCTGCAAGAATAACTCCTTTTAAACACTCAGTCGCCAAGTTCTCATACTTTTCTGCCCGACTTAATTTCTCACTTTGTAGTTCGACTTTTGAGGATGAAGAAAGCGACACCAGACAAGTTCTGATGTCGCTCAATTTGTTTTGGAGTTTCCCTCTATTTTTGTATGCCTTAAAGCCGTATTTCAATCTGCTTTCCACCGTAGATAAATCCCGGCAATGTTCCATTTGCTTGTATTCCTTAGCCGCAGCAAGCACAGAAAGAGAAGTCATATCTTGCAGGCATTCTTTTGCCTGTTCAAATCTGCCCCAATGAAGATGAACCTTACACTGTTCATAAAGACTTGAAATTACTTTGATAGAATTGTCTGCGCTCGTAAACTCATGCACTCGTTGGGATACTTGCCCGCATACTTCATCCCGAAGCATAAACTGTGGATGTTCCTCAGCAGGGATAGGAGCTGCGCCATGCATTGCTTTTAGATCCTCGTTCCAATCCTTATATTTTGAAACAGCCTGACCGACAGAGTAATATTCTCTTTCCATCAGCACATCATAGATTCTCTCATTGGCTTCAATGCCTGCCTCATCATGGTCTAGGCACAGGACGACATGATTAAGCTGAGGATATAGATTCAATAGGTTTAAGATGGATTGTTCCGACACACCATTTAAGGCTGCATAGCTTGCACTCTGCCAATTCTTCTGATGCATGGAAATATACGAAAGCATGTCAATTGGAGCTTCATACACAAACAAAGTATGATGACACGGATTTTTTGAAATATAATGAAAGCTATATGCCGGATCGCTGCCCTCCACATTCCCCCTAAAGCCATCCCCAACCGTTAAGGTACTTTTCTTATGAGCATGACGGGGAACACTATTTTCATCTACACCGACAAATACCGCATTATGATAATCCTTATCTTCATAAATCAGCTTTGCTTTTGCAAACTCGGTAAGCACATTACAATCAATAAAACGCTGCTTGATGAGGTATGCGAATACTCTCCGCATATCAGTGTTGGCTTCGGGGAGTTTAAATGACTTTTTCTGTTCCGGCTCGCTGTTTTTACTATATTGCTTATATTCCACCCCTTGCTCACCGCCAAGAAGCAAACTGACCGCTTCTGGGAAAGGCAGATGATACAATCGTTTCACAAGGTCAATGGCATGGCTGCCCTCCTCGGCAGCATGGTCGTACCATTGACTTCCTCGTACAGTAATGCTGTGGTCGCTTGCCAATCGCTTATCTCTGCCGGAAGGTAAGAACTTTTCACCCTGCCTTTGTAAGAAGTCTACCAAATCCACTGAGTTGGCTCTTTGCTTTTGTTCATCTGTAAAATATACATATCCTGACATCGTAAAACCTCCAATCATAAAGTAAGTTGATGTTGCTGATGTTCGTGGTCATCACGGGCATGACCCCCAGCTTGTTTTTTCTCCTGTAATTTTCTTCTGCGTTTACGGTCGATATGAAATGCACTGCTGCCATTTGCATTGCGATAATCCTCTCGAAATAGATTCTCCAACCGATGCATAAGCCTTGTTGCTGCTAGTAGTACTGAGGGGCTGCGATACTCATTGATGTGGTCGATAAGAAACTGTGCATAAATATTTCCCTGTGCAGCAGAAGCAGTCAGCCAATACAGACTTTTTTCTTTATCACGAGAGACATCACCGTCAAAGAAATATAACTTGCCGAGGGCATATTGGGCGAATTGATTTCCTTGTTCGGCAGAGGCAGTAAGCCAGCGGATGGCTGCTTCTACATCCTTGGGAACATCCTCACCGGAAAGATATACCTTACCAAGCTGGTATTCTGCAAATTCATTTTTTTGCTCTGCGGATAAAGTGAGCAGCTCAATTGACTTAGCAATATTTTTTTGCACATCTTCTCCTGCAAGATAGAGTTTTGCCAACGCATACTGTGCAAACTGATTCCCAAGGTCAGAAGAAAAAGTCAGCCATTTCACTGCAGTAGTGACATCTTTTGGAATTTCCTCATTTCTGAGATATAGTTTGCCAAGCTGGTACGCTGCATACTCATTCTTCTGTTCTGCGGATAAGGTGAACAGCTTTAACGCTTTTTGCATATCTTTTTCTACATAAATACCATCACGATAGAGTTTTGCAAGAGCATATTGTGCCGAAGCATTACCTCCATCTGCCGCTTTTTCTATCCAAGCCACCGCTTGCATCGGATTGCCTGTTCCTGTTTCCAGCCATAGCTTACCGAGCAGATATTGCGCGTTGACATTACCGAGCTTTGCAGACTTTTCAAGATAGGAAATTGCCGCAGGGATATCTTTTTTAATACCTGTTCCAGTGTAGAGCATTTGTCCGATACGGTATTGCAGCTTATCGTCGTGACTTTCTGCCTCCAATGCAGAAAAGCCGACAAAAGCACTTTTAAAGTACCTATCGGCTTCCTCTGTATTTTTTTGTGTTCCAATTCCATCTCGATACATTTTGGCAAGCTCATAATCTGCATAAGGGTTTCCTTGCTTTGCAGAACGCCCATACAGTTCAAGAGCTGTTTTGTAACTTTGCCCCACACCTTGACCACGATAATATAAGCCCCCAAGGGAATACTCCGCATATTTATGATTCTTTTCTACTGCCTGTGAAAACCAAGAAGCCGCCTGCTCATAGCTCTGCTCCGTACCAAGTCCTGCGGCAAACATTTTGCCGATACGGTACTGAATGTATGGCTTTGACTTTTCTGCTTCAGCAGAAAGAAATGCATTCAACGCTTTCTGATACCATTCATAAGCTGCGTCTGGATCAATATCACGTCCAAGTCCATCTGCGAACATTCGCCCAAGATCATGCATCGCCAAAGCATTTCCAATCTCAGATTCTAAAAGGAACAGCTTGTATGCTTCCTCAAAGTTTTGCTCTATGGTTTTGCTGCCATAGAGATACTGTCTTGCTAGCTTATATTGATCGCTCCAGCCAACATGATAGGTAACATCCACAATTTCTTGCGGCTCATAAAAATCGGCATCACCAAGCATGGGTTCATAGTCATTTGTAGTAACTTCATCTGGCGGTACAGGTTCTGGTGCAATCTCATCTTCAAAAGTAAAAAAGTGACTACCGATTTTTAATGCTTCGGTAATCACCATATTTTTGATGCTCTTAAATTGTTTCTGCTGTGATAGCAGAGGCAGAGGAGTTGTTTTGTTTGTGTAGGTTTTCAGTATTTCATTCTGCCAATCACACCAGGCGGTATATAGCTTCGCTACTTGTTCCTCCTTTGCCAGCTCGTCAACAATCTGGTCTATGATAGTTTTTACATCCGCTTTAAGATAGCCATATACTTTTTTTCCCCTTGTGTTTTGTAACCGTTGTGATAGCAACACCATTTTTTCTTCAATTACTCTATTTTCACAAGTACCTAGTGCAATCTGACGAAGCAGCTCTTCCATGACAGCAGCAGAGCCTTGTTTGAGTGATGCTCTTGCTTCATTTTGCTGTTCATAAATATTAGCAAAGTCCTGACGAAAAATATCATGTGCAATTTCTGACCGCATAGCTTCAATGGCTGGCTCAGTGAGATAACCATCGTTGTCCTTGGCGGAGTAAACCATCAAATGCACATGAGGATGATGGCTCTCATTATGAAAAGCACAATACCATCGGATGTTCTCACTGTCTATTTTCATGTACTTGGAGAGCATGGCTTTTTTACTGCGTATTAAATCCTGCCATTGCTTTCCGCTGTCATATCCAAGCCGGGCAGCATCCTCTCTGCGAAGGCTGATGACATGAGTCCAAACCGCACCTTTGTGATTCACAACATCATCCTGTACCTGTGACAAAACCACAGGAGTTCCGGCATCAGTAAACAATCCATGCTCACCTATCCGTTCCACACGAGGACGATTAGCAATATAATCTACATAGTTTTCTCGCTTGCCAATGAGGTTGATGTTTTGCTCCAAGGCAAGGGAAATAAACTCCGTTGCATTTCCAATGGTTGATTGTAAACAGTAATCATTGTATTCCAGCATAACCCTTGCAGAAGGAATATCACGGATTAGCTGTTTGATTAACTTTTTCTGATTCATGGTAGCTGGAAGCTCCAACTTACTTTCATCGATTTTCTCTACACCCTCACGAGTGCCAATGTATTTCACATAATTAGTAAGTTGGGCTGGTGGGGCATCTCGCATATAGTGTGAGGTGAATATGATTTTAGGCATGGCGACCTCCTTTCTGGTTTTTGGGTAAAAGAAAAGAGCGACCAATGTGGATCGCTCAAGAAATGTACTTATTTTCACTTTACAATTTTATTCTCATCGTATTATTAATCCCATTGTTGAATTATTTCAGCTCCATACTCTATAAGCACCGAGTATTCGGGTGTTCGTAATATTTCTGTTTTTAATTTTTCGACTAATTCATCATTAATTCTTATTTCTTCGGTAGTACCCATATCAAAGGCCGATCTAACAATTTGCTGTAATTCCCTATCATCTATTTTTTCAATAGTGCTCTTCCCGATGACGAGCAAAATGTAAAGCATAAAGATAACTTTTTTATTGTTTGTTGTAGGGTTAATTCTGATCGGCTCATGTCCAACCTTAAAATATTCTTTAACAAATCTTTTTATGGATTTCTTATGCATCAAAGATGCTTGTAAAATTTGATTTATGTTTTTCAACAAAATATCCACTATAACTTGATTTGAAGTTGTTGTTTCATCGTTTATTTCTTGAAAGACTCGCACAAGATTGCAAATGAACATATCCAATAAGATATTTATTTCGCATTCTTTTTTTGGCACCATGCACGTTATTCCATTAGGCAACACAACAGGTGAGAAATGCAGGCCAGAGGACAAATAGCCCAAATACTCATTTTCCAAAGTCATAGGTGATTGACTAATTATTTCTTTGCGAGAAGAATCCGTACACAATTCTTGATATAGCAAATTGTTATTACAAAATTCAGGCGTGTGATCACAAACGATGACTTTATACATAACGATACCAAATAGATTGACTATAACATTTATTCGGTCTTGCTTGTCTTGAAATGCAAGCAGGCAATGGCTTCCTAAATTTAGCTGATTGCCTACGAAATCATAGATTTCAGGATGCTGGATAATACTTACGGGGTTTTCACCATCTTCTGTCGTGATAAAATTTATAATATTTTTGAAGTCATCATGGTATCCAGATATATTATTTTTTGCACAGTACCATTCAAAAGCAATTTTTGCTGCCAAACGAAAAATAGCTAAACCAAAGTATACTTCTAGGCTGATAGTGACATTCTTTTCAATTTCAATAAGATTAATGTCTATTGGCTCAACTTTACTTTGGTCTTTAGCTATTTCATGTGCTTTTTCAAGGGAACTCATGAGATGCTTTTTATCTACAGACTTGAGGACACGTCCATTAAATAAATCCATTTCAGATCTCATGGAAGTATCATAATCTACACCAGCAATCTTTACTGTTGCTGGATACGCAGCATAATCTGATCCTTTACCTGACTTTATATCTAATTCATTGGTAATAAAGGCCAGTGCTTTGATTACTTGACTTTCAAACAAATCACTGAATTTGTTATTATGCTCAACTCTACAAACGCATTTATTAGTAATTCTTGCATTTGTAAGGGCATCTGGAATGATGTCTGATTCTGATAAATCATTATCTGTATCGCAATATATACAACGTTTTGTATCCATAGAAAATCTCTCCATTCTATTGCAAATTATACCACCCCTCCCGACAAATTTCATCAACAATACATGACTATGTAAAAAGTCCCTGCCGAGACAGGGACTTTCACTATCATCCGTTTTCTTACAGCGCACCCAGCTTTTTCAGCAACTCCACAAAATCCTTTGCTCCCTGAACATAAAGGTAAGCACATTCATGGTCTGCTACCATATTGGTCTTCTCAAAGTAGTCAATCAAAATTTTCTGTTTTCCCTCTGGTAACTCATTTACGATATCTCGAGCCTGTGAGCTTAAACTACCGACCTCCGTGTAGAGCTGTTGTTCACCCTCTTCAAGATTTTCTCTGCGGTTGCTTAATGCGTTTTCAGTCATCTCTCGAATGACCATTTCAAATATTTTTTCTTTATCCATACCGGATCACTCCTTTTCAACACACCATAAACGATAGTGTTTCAATAGTCCATACCCAAAGAAAATAATTACTTTTTCATATTTTTTAGGTTTCTCGTTTCTGGTATTTATATGCACTTTCAAAATCAACCGCACCGTTGATTCGCTTAACTTCTTCCAAGCACTTTAAGTGTAGTTTTTCAAGTGTCTGCTCGTCAATATCATGAGAATAGGCAATGACATGAGCCAGCTTGGAAATCTCCACTGCAAGTTTGAAATCCATTCGAGCAATACGATTTTCAGTATCTCTTACTGTGCTGGTAAGGACAGAGGATAACGTCTGTAATAAATAATTCTCAACCTTTTGTGAGGTTAAATATCCGGAATAAAATTTGAGTGCTTCCGTGACAAACTCATTTCTGGATTTCACATTTGCCAATGATAGCAGCTCATCGCATCGTTCCAACACTTCTTTCTCAATATAAAATCCAGTACGTACTTTCTCAGATTCGTTTGCCATGAAATCCTCCTTTTCTCATTGTTTTAATTTGGTATGCAAAAGATAAGCCCCGAATGCCCTTTAAACCTTGCTTTTTTCAAAGTCCAGCATAACTATTTGAGGCATCGGGTAAAAAGTTATGCTGGAACGCAGTCCCCGAACGGCTTTGCCGGTCGGTGTTTATCGGGTTTAGGCTGCCAAAGCAGCATAAACCCTTTAACCTGCACCACTTTCGACCCTAGATATTTTCCTTGAAAGCCAGCAATTTCAAGGCTTGTCTTCGCATTTCTTACATTTGTCCACGAAGGGGCAACGTGGGGCTTCATTTATGAAAAGGTATTACGATGCCACCCTGCTTGTCAAAAGGCGACACAGGGCAACACAACCGCTTACACGTTGCTCACGCTCCGATGGCTTTAAGCACGATTATTATCCTGTCCACGAATTGCAGAAGCTGGGGTAGGACGAGATGGTCTTTTAGGCTTATCTTTATCCGCAGCATCACGCTTGATTTTATCCTCAATGTATTCACGAGTGGCTTGCGGAACGTGCTTTTCATAGAGCTTCTGCATGGTATCATTCAGCTCCCCTTGCAAATCAGCCTCTTTTTTATCCATGTGATAGGTGAGCGCATCCAGTTTTTCACTATCAAAAGTTATTGTAAGTGTTGCATTTTTCATATTGAATTCCTCCTAAAATGATAGAAATGTAAAGCCAGTAGCTGCTTCAATTTCTTCCGGTTTAAAGGTTTCAGGCTCTAAAAACTGATTGGTGTACTCTGTGATTTCTGCATCAGAAAGGGAACACAGGTTGCCATCATAATCAGAACCAGTCACATAAAATGTACCGACTAAAATATCATTACCAAGGGATCTATTACCCTCAAGCCCATCAAGTTTACCTTCTTCGTTACAAAGTACACAGGCAGTTTCTGAAAGGTCAATGATTTCAATCAAGCCTCCGACTGCTTCCTGCATAGACTCCAAATCATTTTTTATGGTTACAACCTCCGGTTCTTTTTGCGGTTCAACCTTTAAAACACGAATATTATCCTCTTTCATTTTGCACCTCACATTTCTAGGGTTTGCCAGCTTTCATTATCTGCCACAACCCATTTTTCATAATCTTGTACTGAACAATTCCCAGCAAGCATGGCTGAAAAATCTTCTAGCCGACTGGATTTCACATTGCCAAGTTTCATCTGCAGGCCATACACCCCTGTATATACTCTTATCACTTCTGCATTTAAAACATCACTCCACGCCTCTTTTCCGTCTTCAGTCAAGGTATCATCCTTCAGCTCTACAATGGTGCAAGGATTAATTTCTACATCTTTATGGACAAGATGAATATCCTCCCATTGTGTATGGAGTAGATCTTTCAGTTTAGAAATATGTTCTGTAGGAGGCTCAGCCTGCTGTGGCGATTCTTGTTCCTGAACGTTGCAATTAGGGCAAAAATCCAAATAATATGCCATATCAAAGCAATTCTCATTAAGATAGCACTCCGCAACCTCCTTGCGTTCTGAGAGCATATCGGCTAGGATATTTTGGACAATATCGTTAAATTCAACCTTCAGTCCGGTCTGCTTCTCCAGTTCATCAAAGTACATTACCCAGCTTCCTTCTGAAGTGTTTTGTGTTCCGTCAGCTATAATAAACTCTACTGCTTCTGACAATTTCTCATTCAGTTCTTGCAGTACCTGAGAATTCATAGCAGAAATATTCGGTACATAGGAAGCATAGCGACAATAGGAATAGCCCTCAGCCTCCACCAGCACACCATCGTTCCTGCCTTCTCCGGTAACCAGCAGGCAATGGAACGCACCATTGCCATCGCTTCTCATTAAATCAATATTCTCTGCCAAAAAATCATAATCCCGAAGCGGATGATTCAGCATTGCTTTAAACTCCTGTTCAGATAGCTTGACTGTCTTTTCTATTACGCAATCTCTCAATGAAAAATCCGAGGGTTTATGTTCAAATGATGCTTGTAAATTCATAATATAATGCCTCCTTTAGGGCACAAATTTATAATTATTTATCAGATGATACAGGCAATACAAATTGGTGATTTGTTATTTCAGTCGCCCAAATGCATAGAAATGCTGTCGCCAATAGGCTGTATCAATGCTTGTATAACTGATTGGATTCCCGCAGTGGATCATGCGGTTGTCACCAACATAAATACCCACATGGCTGACTGGTGATGTTGTGGCATAGGTCTTGGTGAAAAAGATTAAATCACCGGGGCGTACTTCACTTCTGGGAACCACAATACACTGATTGTAGATGCCTGATGCAGTAGTTCGGGGAATGGAGTAAACACCGGAATAGGTATATACCCAGCAGACAAATCCGGAACAGTCAAAGGAAGTTGAAGGACTGGAGCCTCCCCATACATACGGATATCCGAGATATTTTTCCGCTTCTGTAATTAATGCCTGATAACTGCCATCCCCCATTGCCTCACCGGGTGGAAGAAATTTTTCCCCTTCGGGCGATGCCTTACCATATTGAGCATAGGCATAGATTCGCTGAGCATTAACTTTGTTTTCCTCCGTAATACTTTTACCGAGGGCTTGTTCTAGCCTGCCATAAATGGCTGCAAGGTCAGTTATCGGTATAGCTACGGTATAGGTTTCCTCTGTTTCATTGCCATCTTCATCCGTAACGGTGCGTGTACGTTCTTCGTACTCTACAAAACAATCCGCAAAGTTTTTATAATCGTCAGCGTTCATTTTGAGATTGTCCGCGCCGAAAAACAGAGAGTAAAAAATGGCTTTCATACGAATGATGTCTAAGCTGCCGTCCTCCAGCATGGGAGTAATTTCAGACACAGCAGTATCTAGCTCTGAGAAACTTTCCCTCATATCCTCAATATATTGCCTGTATTCTGTTGGAACTTGTTCTGAAATAGAACCGCCATAGAAAGTCAAATCTATGGCGGTATCGTTATGGTCAGCGGTTGCAGACAACATACTTACAATCATCACAATGATGAGAATAAATGGAGTTAGTATTGCAGCAATCAAAACACCAACTGCTTTCCATGTCCGTTTATCTGTAGCTGCTGCAACTGCTGCTTTTACAGCAAGTGCAATAGTAGCAGGATCAGCCATCTGTTATCACCACCATTTCTGCCCGAACAGACTGCCTTGCATCGGGTCTTGCTCTTGTTGCTCCTGCGCCAATCGAATGGACTTTTCAACCGCCTGATCCAAAAAATCAGTATCAAAACCCGCTGTTTCATATCCTTCAGCAATCGTGTGCAGATAAAAGTCGGAAGGAGCGCCCATCTCACGACCGTCATTCATCACATAAACCATTGCAGAAACGGTCTTACCCTCTAGCTCCACATCCATCATTTCCTTGCGATAAAAGTTAGGGAATCCCTCATAGCGATCAAGAGCCAACTCATCTTGTTGCTTGATCTTCCACAAAAGCACAGGCACAGAGCTGCCCTCCAAGGGTTCAATTGTCGCCACTGCACCTCGTCTGCCGCCGCGAAACAGCAGCTCATAATCCTTGATTTCACTTGTGCCCACAATCTTGGCAGTCGGACACCTCATGCCCATCTGCGGCAGGTTTAAGTTACTGCCATAAGCAATATACAAACGATTTTTACTCATTTTGATCCTCCTTACAATCTGCAATGTACACTCACATGTGCATAACAAAAGCCGGGGCTTCTTCATTTGCCTCGGCTTCCTCTTGTGGGTTATTCTCTTGTTCAGGAACATCGGCAGTCTGGGATTGACTTGCCTGTTCCAGTTGTTTCTCTTTTTTCTGCCGCATTCGTTCTTTTTGTTTTTCTGCCTGTGCCGGATCACGCCATGCAATACATCCATCTAAATTTTTAAGTAAATGCTCACGTGCAGTTTTGAATTCATCACCGATTAATCCAAGTCTTAATAACCAAGTGCGAAAAGTATATTTTTCATTAGTGGTCTGTGTTTTGGTTCTGCTAGCACACCTTTGGTTAAGCGCCTGCGCGGATATTGCCATACAAAGCTGTATATAGGCTTTGATTTTACCGGCATGGGTTGTGCCATTAAACAGACGAAATTCCACCGTTCCTTTCTGAAATACACTGTGAAGGTTCAAACAGTGGTAGCGGCTGTCATCATAATGCTGATTGCTTCTGCTTTCACCGTTGTACCAAATGCGGCTAACCTGATCCAAGGTTTTAGGCTTCCTTTGATTCAATTCATCCAGAAAACGGTTATCTACAGGCTTACACCAGCGGTGCTGTCTGGCAACGGAAACCTCCAACGCCTTATAAATTAAGTCCTCCTTACTTGCCATAATGTTGGTAATGTTTCGCAAGGTATTGGCATCAAATGGTGAAGCATCCACATGAACGTGAATACCACAGCTGCTGTTTGAGATAGCTCCATTTTCACGTAGCTTCCGCACAAGCTCCTGCACCCTTTCAATGTCATCCCAATGGCAAATAGGACTGACCATTTCCGTTTTATAATCACTTGAGGCAGACACAATCCCCGAATTAGATTTTTTCTGTGGAGTAATACTGGCATCACTCATAAACTTCCATGACCTCCCTTGGCTGTCAAGTGCCGAATAGGTATCGTAATAAGTGCCATCGTAATGGCTGGAGGTTCCGAAATATTCCGCAGCGACCTTGGCAGCGGCTTCACGAGTGATGCCTGTCAGTTCAACTTCGATACCGAAGCGTTGGTCTTTCATGTTCAAATTAATTTTCCTCCTTTCTTGGAGAAATATTGGAAACTCTGCTGTTTCAGTGCTATAATAAACGTGTTATATTCATTTTGGAAAAACCAACCTCTTGGTTCTTGGCGAGACCACCAGCCAAACCCAGATAAAGGGATAAAGGAGGGATGCGTTATGAGCATAAAACGTTTAATGAAGAGAATTAGATTCACAGGCATAACACTGAATATTGGATTTATTGGACTTAACTTTGCTGGGGGTCTTTCCAAAGTGAACATAGCAAAAACCGT
>JAYFQP010000039.1:0-15710 GCA_034926865.1 Clostridiaceae bacterium | reverse complement strand
AGTGCGTTATACCGCCAGCCAAACGCACGGCAAAAAGTCCGGCCCGCCTTTGAGGGGCCGGACTTTCTTGTCGGGCGGGAAAACGTGTTCGCGCAGTCTGCCCCGCAGGGCAGACTGCGCGGACGCGTTTTCATATTGGCGGGCGGTATGTGAAAAAAGCTGACGATTACATCTCAGCATCGTTGAATGGAAAGGAGTTTTGATTTATGCCCTACGCGATTATGCGATTTGAAAAACGAAAGGGCGGCCCCGCGACCGCCATCGAAAAGCATCACGAGCGGAAGAAGGAGCGTTATGGCAGCAACCCCGACATTGATAGGGAGCGTTCTCATCTCAACTATCATCTCGTCCAGCCACGCCTGCAATACTACGGTGAGATTCAGACCCGCATTGAGAAAGCACAGAAAGAAAATCCAAAATTGAAGGTGCGGAAAGACAGTGTAAAGTTCATCGACACTATCATCACCGCGACGCCGAAGTTTCTCGCTGGGCTGTCGGAGGATCGGGTGCGGTTTTATTTTGAGCACGCGCTTGAGTTTCTCAAACGCGAGATTGGCGAGGAAAACATTTTCTCCGCCGTAGTTCATATGGACGAGCACAATCCGCACATGCACATCTGCTTCGTGCCGCTGACAAAGGACAAGCGCCTTTCGGCCAAGGAGGTTATGGGTGGGCGTGACAAATTGGTTGAGTGGCAGGACAAGTTTCACGATCACATGTCGGCGGAGTTCCCGGAGCTGGAGCGTGGCCAAGCCGCCGCCGCTACCAAGCGGAAGCACATTCCGACTTGGCTTTATAAGCAGGCGCACCGCCTGACAGACGAGATGACTGAGATCCGTACCGAGATTGAAAATATCGGCACGTTTAATGCCGGTAAGCAGAAAGAAAAAGTGTTGAAGCTGCTAATGGACTGGTATCCGCGAATCAACGCTTTTGAGTCAAAGCTTAAGCCCTATGATGACCAGCTTAAAATTTTCAAGGAGAATGAATCTGTGTATCGCCTTGAGACGGAGCGAGCGCAGTGGGCGCTGCAGAAGGAACTGCAGGAGGGCCAGTCTCTGATTTATGAGCTGCGGGAGTACCAGAATTTCATTCAATCTATCCCCGAATCCCTGCGGGAAGAACTCATAGCTCGCTATGAGCATGAACAGCAAAATCAGGAACAAACCCAAACATTTTAGGAGGAACGGAATATGAAGTATTATATCACGATTGACACAGATAGTAATGAAATAACCGCCGATATTGTTTGTCCTCGTTTTCTTAGAACGGGAAGTGAAACTCAGGAGGAATTGGAGCGTTACCGCAATCTCATCGGTGAATGGAAACGCGCCGAAACACCCGACTGGTTGCAGGACACGGTTGATTATCTGCAAGGCCGATTAGCGCAGAAGAAGATTGTCTGAAAGCGGAAGACATCTAAGCCGCCCTGCCGTCTTGATTCCAGATGGATGGCCGGGCGGCTTTTTCGTTTTTAGATAGTATGTCAGATGCAATTTGTTATTGTTCTTTAATGGCTATTCTTAAGTAGTTTGTTTGTTGTATGATTGCTCGATAATGTCCATGACATCATCAAGTTGTGATAGACTTTCAAAGAATAATTCCACATCGCCGTTGCCCCATCTGCCTACATCGGTAATGTTCTTGCATAAGCCTTTAGGATCATGCACATCGTCAAAGCGCATATTGATGGCCAAACGCAGACGCGATTTTTGAATGACAACATCGACAAAATTAGTGTCCGCTTTATATGCAACATAAAGCTTCTTAAATTCTCGCTTTACATCAGAAGAAATACTGAGAATATGCTTATTGAGTTGCTCAAATAGCATTTCAGTAAAGGAATTCAGGTACTCGTAGTCATTCAAACTATACACCTTAACTGCTTTTGTTTCGGGTTTATATTTTTCTAAGACGGAATCGTCTAACTGCGGATATCCCCAAACATGACGACAGATATCGCTCAAGAGATGTGCGCGTTCCATAATTAGTTGCTCATTCCAAGTGGTTTGGGTTATCAGGAAACTATTAATTCGCAGTCCGCTTTGTTTGAATCCGCCGCTCATTTCCAACTTTTCCAAAAATGACTTATCGCTCATCTCAGTATTGTATGCTGTAAGTGTCAAATTTCCGATAGTATGAAGATACCTCTTTTGTATCTCCTTCCAATCCTTGCCCAGTGCTGATTGCCATTCCACAGACAGCCTTGGATTTTGCGGCATAATATGCTCGATAGTATAGTTTGATACGATGATTGGCGATTTGTTTTGATAGCTTTCAATTTTTCCTAAAATATAATTTCTAATACGCATATTATAAATATCTTTGAGCGCTAATGCTGCCATAAATTCATCATCCGTTGGATAAGCCTTATAGGAATCCATCGCAATCATTGCCGCCTTAAAGGATTCAATATAGCACTCCGTACGAATGGCGTTCTTGAGAGTCGCAAAAGTTTTATTCAAGGAATTGGTAGGGGTGCCGCAAATTGCACGTCGCACAATATAGCTTATACAGAGGTTCGAAATTTCCGTAAATTCCTCCAACGAAATAAGTTGCTTATTAAAGTCAACATGTACCTTTAACAGGAACGGATAAACAACATCCATTTGCAGCGTTTTGATTTCTGCAAATGCCTTGTTCAGCTCTGGATGTCCAGACTTTGAAAAAGAAATATTCGTGTAGCACACGGCGCAGTTGAAAATATCTTTGCAAAACTCGGCAATGCTAGAGAACCCACAATTAACGTGGTAAGACTTAAACTCATCATATATCTTGTTAAGATTGGGTATCCTGCCATTTTTATAAGTGAGATAATCACGAAAAAACTTATCCATAAGGTCACTTTGTTTTTCATACCCGAACAGTTTTTCCATGGGGTGCCAGATAGACTCGTATATAATTATTTGCTCTTGTGGCTGAAGTCCCATCAGTATGTAATTGCGGATAAGGTCGGATTGGGACAAATCCATACCAGTGCTGTTGAGACTTTCAAAAATCAATTGTGGATCATCCACTGCTCTGTCTAATGTAATATTTACAATTTGCAATTTACCTATGGCTTCATAAATCTCCTGTGGAGGAATCTCCTTGCTCATTATTTTATCTGCAAAGTAGTTGTAGTTTGCAATTAAGCGTCTAGATGCGTCATTCTCATTTGGCAAAAAGTCAACCAGCGCAATAAGTGTTTGACGGTCAGACTGAGTAAGTAGCATTTTGAAACGGTCATCACCTTGTTGATAGGTGTTTTTCAGACACATGTCGGTGATCATCGGCGCATTGACAGTCTGATCCTGCGGATTTTTGAGGGCATAATCTCGCAATGCGATTAGCAGAAGAGTTAGCGTGGTCATACGCTGCTGTCCGTCAATAATCATAAATTTCTGCACACCGGTAGGCATAACCTGCTCGGCCACATTGACAATGGAACCGACAAAATGTCCTGTGCGATTTTCCTTTTGCATACTCACAATGTCTTTCCACAATTTCTCACATTGCGCAAGTTCCCAGCTGTAGGTACGCTGATACACAGGAATAATAAACTGTCGATAACCATTGAGTATTTCGAAAATATTGCCTTTTTTCGCATCCATCTGCTACACCTGCTGTCTATATTAGTCGTTGTCCACCCACTGCTCACACTGACGCAGTATGGTGTCCATTGCATCCTCCACGCCATCCGGTGGATATTTGTATCGCTTAAGAAGCCGCTTAACCAACTTGCGCATGCTAGCCCTGGCACTCTCTTTCTTTTGCCAGTCAATGGTGCGATTTTTGCGTAGCTCCTCTGTTAGCTCACGTGTCATTTCTATAAGCACGTCGCTGTTGTAAAAGTCCTTCACCGCCTGCGGCTTGGTCAATGCATCATAAAACGCCAGCTCCTCCGGCGATAAACCGAGGGAGTTGCTTTCATCGTTGGCCTGTGCCATTTCTTGGGCCAACTTTTTCAGTTCCTCAATGACTTCCTCATTAGAAATCAACCCGTTAATATAGGAGTTCATCAATCGCTGAAGCTTTTCCGAGAACTTCTCGGACTTCACCAGATTTGTTTTACTATACAGTTTCACCTGTTCGTTAAGCAGTTTTTTGAGAATCTCGATGGCAAGGTTTTTTTGCTTCATTGCACCGATTTCTTCCAAAAATTTAGGGTCAAAGAGGGAGAACTCCTCTTTAACATCGGCAAACAGGTTGATGACTCCATCACTGTGAACGCTCTGGCTAAGCAGTTCGTTGATGGTGTGGTTGATCTCCTTGAGGGAGATCGCTCTGCCGCCATTTTGCGACAGGCGAACCACCATCGTGCGCACAGCCTCGAAGAATGCCGCCTCTAGCCGTTGTTCGGCAGATGCCATGCTGGCGCAGAGGGACAAAGCCTGCCGCAAGAGCAGAGCCTCCTTGATGAAAAGCTTTTGTGTTTCAGCTTTATCCGGGGCAATGATGAAGTTTACAGCATCGGTGAGCTGGTTTGCACGTTGCAGGTCAGTGCCGGTTGCGAACACGGAATAGTCAAAGCCATGGAATAATTGCTTGCATACTGACAGCTTTTCCAAAAACTTGGGGTATGCCATATTTTTAATATCTGTGTTGCTGTAGTTGGATTTATCACGGTTGGTGTAGTCGTTCATTGCTTGCTTGAGCGCAGACGCAATACCCACATAGTCCACTACCAAACCGCCCTCTTTGTCGGTAAACACACGGTTAACGCGCGCAATGGCCTGCATCAGATTGTGCCCTGCCATGGGCTTGTACACATACATGGTGGCAAGACTTGGCACATCAAAACCTGTCAACCACATATCCACCACAATGGCAATTTTCATTGGATCGTCGTTGTCTTTGAACTTACGAGCCAGTTCTTCCTTATACTTTTTGTTGCCTATGATAGGGCGCCAGTCTTCGGGGTCTTTGTTGGTTTCGGTAATGACCACCTTCACTTTTTCCTGCCAGTCAGGTCGCAAAGCCAACATTTCTGAATATATTTGCATTGCAATGTCGCGGGAGTACGCCACAATCATAGCTTTGCCTGTCAAAAGATTCGCACGATAGTTTTCGTAATGCTCTATAATATCGGAAACTAATGAATGAATGGTTTGTTCAGCGCCCAGCACTGCATCCATTTTTGCAAGATCTTTTTTGCTTTGCTCGATGGTGTAGTCATCTGTAAGTTGTGCAAATTCCTCGTACTGGTCGTCTAGTTGTCGTAGAACTTTTTCATCAAGCTTAAGCTTAATCACACGGCTCTCGTAGTAAACCGGACGGGTGGCACCATCCTCGACCGCCTGAGTCATGTCGTATACATCAATATAGTCACCGAACACCTCGCGGGTGCTGCGGTCCTTAGAGGAAATAGGCGTGCCGGTAAAGCCGATATAGGTTGCGCCGGGCAGACTGTTGCGAATTTTGCGTGCGGTGCCAATTTTGATTTCGCCACTTTGGGTTACCTTTTCTTTTAAGCCATACTGCCCTCGGTGTGCCTCATCCGCCATGACGATGATGTTACGACGCTCAGAGAGCGGTTCGTCCGATTCCTCGAACTTCTGCATGGTGGTAAAGATAATTCCGTTCGCCTGTCTGGAAAACAGATAATCCTTTAAGCCAACATCTTCCTTGGTGCTGCTTTCGGTAATTTTCCGACAGGTAGCCTGAACCGGCGTTTGCCGCAGAAAATCCTTGCATTTGGAAAATTGGCTGTAAAGCTGGTCGTCCAGATCGTTGCGATCCGTCAGCACAACGATGGTTGGGCTATCCAGTCGTGCTTGTAACAGATGGGCATAAAACACCATAGACAGACTCTTCCCGCTACCTTGGGTATGCCAAAACACACCGCCCTTACCATCGGTTTGGGTGGCGGACACGGTACTTTCCACGGCTTTCTTCACTGCAAAATACTGATGATAGCCGGCAAGAATTTTAATTTGCTCCTTGCCATCATTAGAAAAGCAGATAAAATTTTTTAGGATATCGAGAAACCTTGCTTTGTCAAACATGCCCTCAAAAAATGTGTCAAACTGAGCGTAGCGGGTGTTTTCGTAGCTGCCGTCCTTGGTTTTCCACTCCATATAGCGGTTTTCGCCGCTGGAAATGGTGCCTGCCTTACTAGTGAGTTGATCGCTCATCACACAGACCATATTGTATGTAAACAACGAGGGAATCTCATGCATATAATTGCGGATTTGCAGGTAGGCTTCCGAAGCATTAGTTTCCTCACGCGAGGGGGACTTCAGCTCCACCAGCACAAGGGGCAAACCGTTGATAAACAGCATAACGTCTGGACGTTTGATGCTATTTTCCTCAAAAGACCATTGGTTGATGACATAAAAGCTATTCTTACCCAGATTTTCATAATCAACAAGGTAGCAAATGCCGCTTTTTTCTTCACCTTTTTCAAAATACTTCACCGAAATACCATTTTGCAGATATGCGGTGAATTCGGCATTATTTTGCACCAGCGAGCCACCCTCAAAATTCTGCAGCTTATGTAAAACATCAGATATAGCGTCCTGCGGCAAGCGAGGGTTGAGCCGCAACAGGCTGTTTTCTAACTCTGACAGAAACAAAGGGCAGCGATAATCGCGTGCCACATCTGGGCCATACAGGTAGGTATAACCCATGCTTTGGAACAGCTCAATAACAGCGTTTTCAAAGTTGGTTTCGGTAAAGGACATAGTTTCCACCTCCAATGGTACTTTTATCCGCATCCGGTATATGCAATTCGCTGCTAATCTACTTCTTTTCAATTTCAGCAAGCACTTCGCCAGAATAAACCTGAATAATATCTTCTAAAATTTCTTGACTGCGGCGTTCTGCTTCTGCCCTCGATATTTTGTTATCCTTTATAAAATATCTTTTTAATGCAGAAAGAATATTAGCTCTGGAATTCTCTTTTTTCTCCCAATCCACTGTCAGGTAAGGCTTTATCAACTGCAGATACTCTTCGCTTATTCTCGGTTTCTCAATTGCTTCTATCTTGGCCTGAGGCGCTGCTTCTTTTTCAACATTGGTTGAAAATTCCAGTTTTTGGAATCGTTCAAATATAGGAACGGAATAGCTGTTTTCTTTACATTTGTTCTGTATGTATTTTAGTTGATGATCCAATTCCGGGAGTAGGCTTCGCTCATTGATATTGTATAAATCAAGCTCTCGCAGAATGGTTTCCTTGTGCTCCTCTGGTATAATTATACGCTCTGATTCAAACTGATCATTCAAATT
Source organism: Clostridiaceae bacterium (assembly GCA_034926865.1). GTDB lineage: Bacteria > Bacillota > Clostridia > Oscillospirales > Butyricicoccaceae > RGIG1902. The sequence goes on along the minus strand of JAYFQP010000039.1, from coordinate 8,501 downwards.
TCCGACGGCCTTCTCCAAAATATATACGCCGTCCTTGTCAACGCGGATATTGATATGTCCAGAAATCAAAAATGAACCATCTTGCCTTATTAAGCGAGTATTGCTAAAGTTGGACTCAACACAAAAAGAGCTTTGCAGCACGCCGATCAGATTTTTAAATTGGTTTGCCCTGAGCTTTTCTGCCTCTTTGGAAGTTATGATGCGTTTGCTCTCTAGACTTTCTAGCAAATCAGTAATAGTGTACCTTTTGCGCATGTCCTGCTCTGCCAAATGTGCAAGAATTTGTATTTCTGTTTTGTTGAAATTTTCGGCATAAGCGCATTTGAAGTAAACGACACCATCCTTGTTTTCCGAAGTAGTAACACCGCAATCGCTAAAATGGCTCACTAACTGACCGATTTGTTCCTCCGAAAATCCCAGCTCTGTTAGCTCTTTGATTGCTTCGCTTTCTGAGTGAAGCGGAACATTTTCATGGCATAGCTGACAAGCAAAATACAGGGCGACAAGGGGGTTGCCCGTTATATCCAGCAACCTTGTTCCGAGTTCGTAATGCTGTAAAACTGTTAGACGCTCAAATGGAGTTTTATGCTTTTCTACAATGTCAGGGCTGCTCAAATAGGACTTGTGAATCATTTCTGCTTCGCAGCTCAAGGCATTTTCTCTAAAAGCGCAAGGATAAATGGGCCAGTCTTTATTTGCTTGCCCTCTAAAGTACAGCTTTTGTGGAAAACCGCTTGTCAGTTCAGCTGAATATTGCGCTTCATCGGCTTCTTCATCATCTGATAAGTGAATGTTATAAAGGTAGTGCATTCTAAGCCGCGTGATTGTTTTAATATATGAATTTAAGCTAGTTACCAAAATTTCATTTGGATTCATTGTATCCACAGCTTATACCTCAAATGGTACAAGCAAATCTCCACTTATCAACTTAGGCAACAGGCTGTCACGAATGGTGGCAAGGGTTTGATTTTGCAAACCGTTACTGAAGTTTTCACTGATAAACGGCGTAACGAGGTCAGTAAATGCTTTAACAGACTCGAGCGTTGGAATAACAACTAACTCCTCCGAAAGAAATCCATTAATGTCAAAGTTTTTGATGCCTGTTGTTCCATTTTCATAGCTAAACATTGTGCCATTATTATAAAGATACTGCCATATGTAAAATATAAAAAATGAATATTCTCTAATTGGCTTGATAGCTCTACAAAAATTTGTGCAAATCATACCTTTGTCGTATCTTTCTAAAAGCGATTGCGTTATCAGCGCGACACGACCTGTTGATTGTGTTGGACTTCCGCCGGATATTTCTACAACAATGTCATTAGCACATAGTTGCTTGTTTGCGTAGTTTTTGGGTAGTATATACCGCACAGGCATTTTCCCCTTGCTACCTTTGGTTATCTCAGGTATATCTGCACCACGAAGGCAATATACCTCTCGAGTGTAATTCCCTATAGGATTTTCCTTGCCCCAATCGCCACCAATTGTTGTTTCCACCAATTCTCCCAGTGTGCCAACTCTCCACTCTTTGGGGATTCTACCGAGTTCACTATCCACAAACTTGCCTTCTTGAAACGGCTCAAAATCAACAAACCAGTTTTTAAAAATTGCCTGTGCCTGTTCTTCAAAATTTTTGTTCATGCGGTTATTTAATTCGATTTTGTCATCCAGGCAGGACAGGGTTTCAGCAATAGCTTTTTGCTCGGGAAAGGGTGGATGCCACATTGCAAATTGTTCTAACATGCCCTTAGTGAGTGCATTTCTTGTTGCTCCAGCACTTGCCAAAGAAAGTAAATCGCCTTTCTTCTGCTGCAAGAAATAGAGCAAAAATCTATAGTCTAGTTTTTTAGGACTGCTGCGGATTATTGCCACATGTTGATTAACTCTAGCAGGCAGTGCATTTTTAGGTACAATGCAAACCCTTGCAACTGAATCACCTGTAATATTTATAAGCACATCATTTTCATTGACCTCAACATTATTTAGTTTATCTGCTTGCTCATTGTCAATGTAAGCAATACCATCAAAAGAGAAAGAAAAGTCTAACACATTCTGACTGCGTATTAATGATATACCGTTGTTTTTGTATGCTTCCTTGCCTCCTCGCGGAGTTGCTCCACTGCCTATTTTTGTGCACAGCTCACTAAGAGGGGTTATTTCCCAATCAGACTTCATACCCAATCGCCCCCAGTTTCTCTTTTATCGTCTGCTCCAGCGCATGACTCTGCGCAAACAGTTCTAATAATTCTCCTGTCAGTCTGGCCATCTTTTCCTCGAAAAGCTCGCCGTCGTCCTCCTGCTCGGCAATGCCAACATATCTTCCGGGGGTAAGGATGTATCCCTGCTTGGCAATGGCAGCAAGGTCAGCAATGGCGCAAAAACCCATTTTTTCCTCTAGCGTCCCCGGTTCAAAGTCATCATGGGCCTTTGCAATTTTGGCAATATCCTCGTCGGTGAGCTCCCGTAGCTTTCGGCTGACCATAGTTCCCATGTTGCGTGCATCAATAAACAGCGTCTTGCCTTTTTGCTTTTTATCCTTACTCAAAAACCACAGAGAAACGGGAATTTGCGTTGTCATAAATAGCTGCGGTGGCATGGCAATAATGCAGTCCACAAGATCTGCTTCGATAATGGCTTTTCTGATTTCACCCTCGCCTCCAGTCTGGGAGGAGAGGGAACCGTTTGCAAGCACCAAGCCTATCTTGCCGCCGGGCGCCATGTGGTGAATCATATGTTGCATCCACGCGAAGTTGGCGTTGCCCGCCGGGGGAACCCCATACGCCCAACGCACATCGTCTTTCAACCTGTCGGCACCCCAATCAGAGAGATTGAATGGTGGATTTGCCATAATATAATCAGCTCGAAGAGTGGGGTGGCAGTCCTCAAAGAAGGTATCGGCATTGTATTTACCAAGGTCGGCCTCGATGCCACGGATGGCGAGGTTCATCATAGCCAGCTTCCATGTGGTAGGATTGGAATCCTGCCCATAAATAGACAGGTTGTTGATGTTGCCGCTGTGGTTCTCCACAAACTTTGCGCTCTGTACAAACATGCCTCCACTACCGCAGCAGGGGTCATATACTCGACCGTTGTACGGCTCTAGCACTTCCACAAGCGTTTTAACAACACATTCCGGTGTGAAAAATTCACCTGCCAGCTTGCCTTCCTGTTCGGCAAATTTTTTTAAACAAAATTGATATACATTACCTAACACATCTTTACTGGAACCGTCATCAGTCAATTTGAGATTAGTAAACAAATCGACCACATCGCCTAAGCGGCGCTTGTCCAATTCAGGGCGTGCAAAGTTTTTGGGCAAAATGCCTCTTAAGCGTTTGTTTTCCTTTTCAATTGCGCGCATAGCATCATCAATAGCAGTACCGATTTCTTCGGTGTGCGCCTGTGCTGCGATAGCACTCCAGCGTGCTTCTGTAGGCACAAAGAATATATTTTCGCTGGTGTATTCGTCCTTGTCCTCCTCGAAGCCGTCGCCTTCTTCGATCAGTGCGTTATATTTATCATCAAAGCGGTCTGAGATATACTTGAGAAAAATCAGCCCAAGGACCACTTGCTTATATTCCGATGCATCAATATTACCGCGCAAAATGCAAGCGGCATCCCATATTTTCTTTTCAACGCCTGTGCTGGCAGTAGTATTTTCAGCCATTTATATTTCCTCCTTGAATTAAATCACAGCTTCTTGTGGTCGAACAGCGGTATTAGGCTGCTGTTCTTGAGCAATTTCATTCGCTGTTTTCTTGCGGCTAAGGTCAATCAGTTTCTGCTGTTTTAACTGCAGCTTCTCATGTAAAAAGTTATAGTTGATTTCTGCCTCTGTAAAGATATCACTCCATTTTTTAACATAAATCTTTTTGTTATTCCGCTTGTAAACGAGGCAACGTTCGCCATGGGAGCTTGCGTTTTCATATTCTCCTTCAATTTCATCGTTGACGGCATTGCCAACCAAGAAAAACACCCATTCAATATTAGATGCATTGAATCGCGGTTCTTTATCAATGACACCAAAATAATTTTTAACCTGTTGCAGTTCCTTGGATGAGAGCGTTATTCTCGGATGCTTTAGCTCAACCACAATCGATTTTTTAAGCATGCCGTCCATTTTTCGCTGTACGGCAAAGATGTCCATCTCTTTCTGTCGATGCTCACTGTCAATGTGAATAGACCCTTTGGGATTATCCTCACCGCGCAAGACATAGAGAAATCTCCGGAGTGCCTCCTCAAAATCAGGTTCTTCGGCAGTGACAAGATAGTATTCTTCGCCAAAGATCCAATAATGCTTCTCTATCAGTTTTTGCAAGTGGTCACGCTCATTCGCTTTTAAATCTTCGTTCAGCACTAATTCTTTTAAATCAGATATTGCCTGCATGCGATCTTTTATTAAAGAAATTGTTTTTGTAATGTAAGACATTTCTGTATATTCAAGCAGATTTGCCAACTCATCCCGGTCGCACACCGGCATATCCAGTACCCCTTCAATAATTTTATATAAGCTATCGACCTCTCCCGACTGCAAGGTCAAATCGAAAAGGCGCACTAAAGTCTTTTGCTGTGTTAAGTTCAAGCTGGAGAAAATTTTAGGTTCAGCAGCATATATCGCTTGTATCATTTCATCGAGACTATCTTCACGGAATTTGTCGAAGTAATTCTGTGAATTCAGCTTCGGGTATACACCCTTTTTCTTAAGCTCGGTTACATATTCTCCCGTATACTGCTTGATAAAAGGATTTCGCATAGTGCGTAATTGCACATCAATTTGTCTGATGACCCACTTGTATGCTTCGCTGTCCTTGCTGGCAGAAAAAGAGATTTGACCAGATAACTCTTCAAACGTAAAATTATCAAACAGTGCAGATTTGATATATACGCTATGGTAGAACTTGTCTCCCTTGTTGTTCAGCGTAGTATTTTCTTTATACTGCTCTTTGTCCTTTGAATTAAGGTAATAGTACTTTGAATATTCTTCATGTAACTTCTGCCCCCATACATAATAGCGGACATCAAACATGCAGTTAATTTTTGGGTGCTTATATTGAAATTCTTCTGTCGATTTTATAAGCGAATTATAGTTTATAGGCTCTCCATCAATAAGTAATTGGTATACATTTTCTCTATTAAGTTCTAAAAACCACGCAAACTCAAGTTGCATGTATTCATAAAATTCAGAATAATTAAATTTATCATCGCCAAAATTATAGAATTCAACAACCGTACCCACCGGATCTTCGGTTTCAATTATATCTGTAGGATCATATTCATCCAGATTGATTGAAGAAATTGTAATAGTGTATTTATATCGTTTTCCTTTTTGCTCGTATACTGTTGTCCAAACAGCATAATCACAAAATGTAAAAAAAGTAAATCTACCTATACCGTTTTCTCCATGGATATCAGAACTGTTTTTGTTAGCACTTTTTTCGCCAGCTTTATTTGAGGTGAAAATATTCTTGAATTTGGTGGGAAGCTGGTTGCTGTCTATTCCGTGGCCATTGTCTTTAACAGATAATCCCGATACAGAACCATACTGGTTTTTCATAAAGTCTACGGACACAGAAGATGCTTTTGCGTCAAATCCATTCCAAATATATTGCGCAATGGAACTATATGTATCAAACTTTTTTAAGGCACGCTTTATACCCTTTGCCTCAACTTCAATTTTGACAGCCGCCATATGGATAGCTCCTTTTTGTCTGAATAAGACTTTCTATTGCTATGCAGCTATTTCAAAGCCAAATTCACAATATCACCAATATTGCACTTAAGTACCTCGTAAATAATAATATTATACTACAAATTCTTCCATGCCTCAACATATAACGCATTTACAAGGTTTTTCTTCCAACATAGGTTACCTTATTATGTTTTACAAAAGAAAAAACCATCGCATTACTCAAAGTGACGGGCTTTCTATTATTTATACTTTCTCCTTCGCCCGAAACGCCTTGACATTATAATAATTCCTGCACTTTGTCCCGCAGAACTCGCTTTTGGTGTGGGGATTGTAGTATACCTTGCCGCAGTTTTTGCAGACCTTGAGAGGCGCACCTGGGTCGCTGACAACTGCAGCGTAGGCAAGGCGGAGGACACTCGACAAGCTGTCCATCTCCCAGACAAGTTGCGGCGTCTGCCCGGAGGTTAGCTTATAGTTGAGGCTACCGGTTATAGCAGGTATCGTGTCGAACGCTACGGCTCCGTCTCGAGTAGAAATGAAATGCCGATACAGCGCCTGCAGTGCCGCCTTGAAGCGTTCCAACTCTTCGCCGTATTCTTTTTCGTTCACGGGGCGGTAACACGGGGCCACGCTGCCGCTTGAAAAAGGACCCGCGTCTTTGCCGCCGTCCAGCCCCAAAAGCCCGTGGCGGGCCGCAAAGGCGGCACACGCGCGGTCAGCGTCATCGGAGTTCTCAGTGATCTGCCGTCCCAGCTCCAAAGCATCAGCAACCAGTGTTTCCGGCTGCTCGGCGCAGTTATACTGGAACGCTTCCGCGCCGGGAGAAGGCATCAGATAGCTGACGCCATGGTAGTCCGCGATTTCATACGCAGACCAGCGTACCCACATGGTATTTAAATTGGGAAACATGGCTTTCAAGTCCATGACGATTCCTCCATGTAATTCTTGTAATCAATTTATCATATTTCATTGGCCGCTGCAAGACGCAGCGGTCTTTTTTTGCATTACGCCGCTGGAACGAAAGTTCTTTTGATTCTGGGATAAATCCTCTTTGAGATTTCCCAGCCGAGCATGAAGGTTGGAATCACCATCCAGCCGAGGATGATTACGGCGGTGTCCGGATGGCATTCACCGTTGTTGCCAGTCACCAGCCAACGTACACGCTCCAGGGCCTTTTGCCGCTGCTTTGTGATGTTGCGGACCGTGCAGTCGGCTTTGTCAGCAAGCTCCTGGGTAATCGTTCCGTGCACAATGTTTTCCAGAAGGATTTCTTTCTGCCTCGGGCTAAGCTCTTTCAGCGCCACGCTGGTTGGGTATTCCTCCACCAAATGGTGTAGGTCCTCCGGCTTCTGAGAAAAGATAATGTCATCCCAATCCTCCCAGCAACTCAGCTTCAGCAGGTCGGCAACACGGTAGCATTCGCCCTCCTCCGGATCGCGGTCAACTATAGTCACGTCCATGTCGGCGCGATGATCCGAATGCCGCCGTTCATTGTTGGTGTCGTAATCGTCCAGCGCTTTAAGCACGCTGGTCCAGTTGCCCTGTTCGGCCAGCTCCGCAAGCTTTGCGTTTAATTGTTCCTCCCGAATATCAGCCGCTGTTTTTCCTTTCAAAACTTTTTCCTCCCATCAGTACCATTTTTGCCTTTCTCACCGTCTATATATTAGGCGGATGTAATTGTTGTAATTATAATATTCAATTACATTGCATTTGTCAAGAGGGGGAGAAATAATTATGGGCAGAGAAGAAAAAATGGCGCGGCAGTACAGCGTGATGTTCCGGGAATACCCCGACGCGCTGACACCGCAGCAGGTACAGGAAATGTTGGGGATCGGGCGGCGCAAAACATACGAGCTGCTTCAAAGCGGTCGGCTGCAGAGCGTCCGCATGGGGCGGATTTACCGCGTGCCAAAGCTGACGGTGATCGACTATTTGTGCGGCAATTCGGTATAGAAAACTTTTCAGAGGAAATGACTTGAAAAATGCGTTCGCCCAAGGTAACATCACACGACCTTGAGCGAACGCCTTTTGATGGGAGGATAGAAATGACGCAAAATAATCGCCCGATTACGGGCAGTCTGAAGGAAAGAGATGGGATGTACACTGCCATCCTCAATATTTACGACGAGGCAGGAAAACGAAAGCAAAAATATCATGCCCTGCATATTCCGGTAAAAGGCAACAAGCGTAAGGCACAGGCCGCGCTGGATGAACTGATCCGCAATTATGAGAGCCCGGAGATAAAGAACGAGCGGGCAAAAAAAGAGTCACCGCTGTTTGCGGATTTTCTGCTGGAATGGCTGGAACTGACCGCACCAACAATTGAGCGCACGACCTACGAGAGTTATAAAAGCCTGATTACTGCGCGTCTGGACGGCTTTTTCCGTGCGCGCAAGCTCCGCTTGGATAAGCTGGAGCCCAGGCACATTCGGGAGTTGCATCAGTCAATTTTCGCTGACGGCTGCAACGCCAACACTGTGATTCACTACCATGCCGTTGTCCGTAAGGCCTTGCAGTATGCCGTAAAAAACGATCTGGTCACGGAGAATGTGGCGGATAAGGTTGACAGGCCTAAAAAGAGCAAATATCTGGCGAGCTTTTACTCCAAGGAGGAGCTTTCCACGCTGTTTGACGCCACAAAGGACGATTCCATGGCGGCAATCGTTCAGCTCGCGGCTTACTACGGTTTGCGCCGAAGCGAGGTGCTGGGCATCCGCTGGAGCAGCATTGACTTTGACCGGGGAACCATCTCCATAAACCACAAGGTTACCGAGGGCAAGGTGGACGGCAAAACCAAAATCTTCGCCGAGGA
>JAYFQP010000024.1:0-112308 GCA_034926865.1 Clostridiaceae bacterium | reverse complement strand
ATCAGCGTCAATTACTTAGTATTCTGGCTACAGCAGAAAAACTCAAAGATGTCATGCGCCATTCATATACATCCGGAGGCAGACAGGAAAGTGTAGCAGAGCATAGCTGGCGTTTGGCTTTGATGGCTATGCTTTTAAAGGACGAGTTTAGTGATATTGATATAAATAAAGTTATTAAAATGTGCCTTATCCATGATATTGGAGAAGCTTTTACAGGCGATATTCCTGCTTTTATCAAAACTGCTGAAGACCGCCAATATGAATCATCTGTTGTTACTGCCTGGATAGATACCTTACCTGAGGGGCTTCAATCTACTATGCTGGAGCTTTTTGATGAGATGGATACCTTGGATACAGATGAAGCGAAGCTTTTCAAGTCGCTTGATAAACTTGAGGCCCTGATACAACATAATGAGGCCAATATTTCCACATGGCTAGATCTGGAGTACGCCCTTCAAATTGAATATGCCAATAAGGAGTGTTCATTTCATCCTTATATAAAAGAACTAAGAGCGCTTGTAAAAAAAGATACTATAAATAAAATAGGGGAGAATACCAGTGGCAAAGAAAATCAGTAAAACAAATGTCATGCGCATGTTGGAAAGGCAAAAAGCCGAATTTGATATTTTGACATATACTATTGATGAGAATGATCTTTCCGGGGAACATGCAGCTTTAGAGCTGGGGCTTGACCCAAAGATGGTGTATAAAACCCTTGTGTTGCACGGAGATAAAACCGGCTACATCGTTGCATGTATTCCGGTCTGCGCTACGCTTGACTTAAAAGCCCTTGCAAAGTGTAGTGAAAATAAAAATGTTGAAATGATTCATGTAAAAGATCTTTTTGATATAACCGGATATGTGAGAGGCGGCTGCAGCCCAATAGGGATGAAAAAGCTGTTTCCCACATATATTGACCAAAGTATCGTGAGTTTTGATAAAATTGCATTCAGCGCAGGGCAGCGCGGCATGCAGATCAAAACTGCCCCCGCTAATTTGATAAAAACAGTAGCTGCTCAGCTGTGCTCAATAATTTTATAGGCATTCACCATCCTTAAGGTTCGGCATAAAATGGTATTGAGGCGTAAGCTTCAATATCAATTCGGGAGGTAATATAATGCCTGATAGGGTTTCACCGGGTCCAATCCGCTGCAATCAGATGCCTCGCGAGGCTGTTTGTATCCAGACAAAAAAAGTTTATGACAGCTGCAGAGATAAAGAGTGTTGCCAGGATATCAGAGTTTATCTGACGAGATGCTCCCAGTCTGTCCTTGACAGCAGCATGACCGTAAGGGCAAAAAGTGCTGAGCTTTTATGGGCATATATCGATGTTGAGCCAGTTCCATTTAACAGGGGCTTTTTTACAATCGATGTCAAGTATTATTACAAGATAACAGCTGAGGCTTTTTCCGGCGTAGGCAGACCAAGAGAGATATGTGGTTTAGCTACATTTGACAAAAGAACAGTATTGTTTGGCAGCGAAGGCAGTGTAAGAATCTTCAGCTCACAGTATCGTCCACAGAATAATGACGTTCAGAATTTTGAAAAGACCAATCTTCCTATTGCAGTTGTTGAGGTTGTAGACCCAGTTGTTCTTGGATGCAAGACACTTGATGGGCAGGGATGCGGAGAGAGCCTTTTGACCGATATCCCGGAAATGATCTGCGGTTGTTTCGATGATGATTTAATCATTACCGATGAAGGGAAAAAGCTCTATGTTACCATTGGGCAGTTCAGCATAATCAGGTTGGAAAGAGATATTCAGCTTCTCATCCCGGTATTTGACATTTGTCTGCCAGAAAAAGAATGTGCCGGCAATGCTGAAGATCCATGCGATCTGTTCCAAAAGTTCAAGTTCCCTGTCGACGAGTTCTTCCCCCCAACAATGAGCAACATGATCGTAAGCAGTAACGGCTCTGGTTCCTCAAATGGAAACGGCTGCTCTTCCTGTGGCAACGGAACATCCACTTTGAACCGAAGGTAACCGAAAAAGCAGGCATATAACAATGCCTGCTTTTTTATGGAATAACAGAATAAACTTAAGCCCCACTTTACTTTCTGTATTTCACTGAAAAGTAAAGTGGGGTATTTTGCAGGACAAAATAATGGATAAGCATCACGGTATCAGGAAGAATCTAAAATGGATGAGTAATAGTTGCGGTGGTTTACATAATATTGTTTACATAATTTATTAATGATGTTATGCTTAGTTATATGAGAAAAAGACGTTTTGGAGCGTTACGGATACGATAAAATACAACAATACATTTCATAAATAAAAATCAATGCATTAAATTCGATAATCCATAATATCTTTCATTAGGTGGTGATTTTATGGCTTACAGAAAAAAGAAACGGGACGAGCAGCACTTTCACGTAGCGGGTGAGCTTCTCTTCTTATGCGGCGCTTTTTTAATCGGCGCTTTGATCGGAAGCATTTTTGCATCTATCTTTGAAAGCGCTTTGCCTTCTGCATTCTATTCCATTATTGATGGTTCCAGCTCGCCTTCATTCAAGGCCTTTTTCCTGACAAATGCCTTTTTACTTTTGGTCATTTTTATAAGCGCATTTGTAAGATACGGCCTTGCCGCTATTCCGTTGACAATAGCAACAAAAGGTTTTTCGGTTTCAGTGGCAGTTACTTCATATATAAAGTTCTACGGTATAAAAGGTTATCTTCCAGCTCTGTTTTCACTTTTTTTCACTTCTTTTATTGTAGTGCTGGCGCTCATTCTTTTATCATGTCAGGCTTTGGAATACAGCAAAGCTGTCAGCCGTAAGGGTTCAGGCGCCGCTTTTGGCAGGCTGCGCTTCGATAGAGGCTATTTTTTCTCCGCCGTTGTTTCTCTTTTGCTTATTTTTATAGCAGAGCTATTATATTGTTACTTAATGCCTATATTTACGCTTATGACTATCTCATTTATACAGTAAAGGGAGTTTAAATATGATTTTGATAGATGAATTTGGGGAAAGTTTGACAAAGAGTGGTGCCTCGAGCAGTACCATTAATTCCTATCTTGCTGACCTAATACTGTTTGAATCTTTTTGCAGGGAAAAAGGGCTGTGCGAAACTGACAAGATATCAAGTGAGGATATTTCTCGATATTTTCAGTATCTCTGCTCCCTCGGCCGTGCTTCATCAACGATCAGAAGGGCGCGAAGTTCTTTGAATTCATATTTTATTTTCCTTATGAAAAACAACATGTCAGAAAACAATCCAGTCAAAGGTATCGAGATGAGTAAAGAAAAAAAAGGCCAAACACTTCCTGTTCTTACTCATGCTGAAATAGAGAAACTTTTATCTTTTGAATACGGAACAAGCGAAAAGGGCCTGCGCAATAAGGCAATGATAGAGCTTTTATATGCCACCGGCATCAAAATAAGCTCTCTTATTGCAATAAAAGTCAGCGACTACAGCCCTGAGTACAAAATGATTTTAGCAGAGGGAAGACGCATTCCTTTATACAGCTCTGCAAATGACAGCTTACTTAGTTATCTTTCCTACAGCAGGCCATTTATTGCTTCACAGATAGAGGATTCTCTGTTTGTCAGCCTTCAGGGAACATCCGTCAGCAGACAAGGGCTTTGGAAAATTCTGCGCAAAATAGCTGAAGATGCAGGCATTCAAAAAAAGCTTACGCCGCAGCTTATGAGGAGATCTTTTGCGATTCACCTTCTTGAAAACGGTGCCGGTCCCAGAGAAGTTGGAAAAATGCTTGGTCTGTCTGACCGTGCCTCTGTTATGAATTATGTCAAAATGATGCAAGGGGACAGCATTACGGAAGATTACAGAAGATTTCATCCCCGAGCAAAAAAATAAATATATTTTACAGATAAAAGAAGCCGGGATAAAAATTATCCCGGCTTCTTATTAGTGAACGAACCAATAACATTAGATTTTATCATTTCTTTTTGGAGCAAGTTTTTCAGAAGCTAAAGGATTTTTCTCAGCAGCATCCTTAAGATTGTCGTTTATTACATGAGTATAAATCGCCGTAGTATCAAGATTCTCGTGCCCTAGCACCTCTTTTATTGTCCTCACATCGACTCCGTTTTGATACATAAGCGTTGCGGCTGTATGCCTGAGCTTATGGGCTGAAGCATGCTTTTGAGAAAGGCCCGCATCGTCAAGGTGCTCTTTAACAAGTTCCTTAATTCGCATAATGCTGAGCCTAGTTCCGTTGCGGCTGATAAAATATGCGTTTTTGTGTGCGGCCTTTGGATGTATGGGGCTGCTTTCTTTATATTTCGAGTAAGCTTCTATAGCGTTTATGCATGCATCATTCAGATATACCATGCGCTCCTTATTGCCTTTGCCGAGTACGCGCAAAAGCTTGTTATCAAGGCTTATGTCGCCAAGGCTTATCCCTGCAAGCTCAGAAACACGAAGACCACAGTTAAGAAATAGGGTTAATATACAGTAATCCCTTTCATAAAAATCCCCTGTGACATTTTCAAGCAATTTTTTTGCCTCATTGAGAGAAAGGAACTTTGGCAGCGATTTCTGGGTTTTAGGCATATCTATATTTACTACAGGATTATTTTGTATTTGCCTTGTTTTGTCACAATAGTATTTAAAAAACGACCTAAGAGATGCCATTTTTCGAGCTCTGGTTTTAGCCGTATTACCATAGGAAGTAGCGGCACTATTGTGAAATTTGGGTCTGCTGCGTGATATGTAAAGCAGGTAATCATATACTTCGCTTTGAGTTATACTGGAGATGAATGATATGTTGAGTCCATTGATGTCCACTTTATCAAGCTCATCTAGGGGAAGGGAAGATCGCTTTGCTGTAAGATATCTAAAAAAAGTTCGTAAATCAAGATAATATTCCGAAACAGTTTTGCTGGATCTTCCGAGTATACTTTCCATATATACTAGAAATTCCTTAATAACTTCAGGAGAATCTGTAAGATATTGTGACACTTAATAAACACCTCGCATGCTCAAACTAATATATTTTATTATATACTTGTGTAAAGATATAAAGCAAACAAAACATTTAGTTAAGCGCTTAACAATTATTAAAATAGTGATAAATAAAGCACAGGCTAACCATACCTGAACATTAATTTATTGACATTATTCAACTATACAAAACACAATTTAGATGCAGCTATAGTTAATTATGTAATTCAGAACTCTAAGCTTTGCTTTTATCACAGATCAATTAAAGTGAGCCAGAGCTCATATAAATAGCAATGACTAAAATAAACGATAATAAAAATGTTTGGAAAAGTATGCTCAAAAGAACATATCGGTTTTAATTCTTTGTAATTGTCAATTTATATATATTGATTCTCAAAATATTTGCTACTTGTTAACCACATAGAACGCGTAATATATTTTTACAACTTAGTCTAAAATTATTGTATCGAATTTCTCATATTAAAAAAAGATATTATTTGTTAGAATAGTTATTGCAATCCCCTTAACCAAACAAAATATTTATTTTGTTTGGTTATTAGCAAAATTATGTTTCTTTCAAATTAGTATTCTTAATAAGTTTCAAAGCGCCAAACAAAGCTCAGTAAAATATACCCACTACTTCCTCTTGCATTTTAAAAAATTGTATAAAAAAGCCTGACCAATTGCTTTGATCGATCAGGCTTTTTTAGGCTATCTTATTATAACATCTATTGGATCAAGTTTGGCTGCGTTATAAGCAGGAACGATTCCAAACGTCAATCCACACATAAGAGACAAAAGCCCACTGTAGATAAAAGTAGTAGTCGGGATATTAAGTGCCAATCCGTAATACTCCCTTAGCAAAAATACTGCCGAAAACGTCAACGCAATTCCCAGCAATCCTCCGCATGAACAAAGAATAACGGATTCTGATAAAAAACGTCCAAGTATACTTCTTTTTGTTTCACCTAGCGCCATACATATGCCTATATCACTTCGCCTGGAATCGATAGTATAAAGCATGCAGTTCATAATACCCATTCCACCCACTAAAAGAGATATAGCAGCTACTGCCTTTATAAATAGCTTTACAATATCAATAATTTCCCACAATCCGGAAATATAGCCATTAATATTTTCATAAACATATTTTGTTTGATTTTCAAAAGTGAGCTTTTGGGTTATCTCTTCCGCTACAGAATTCTCATCATATGAAGAAAAACAGCTTATGGCTATTTTATCAGAAAGACTGTTCCCTGTCAGTTCATTCAAAGTAGTATACGGCATATATATTATATTTGGCAAACTCATCTGTGCTAGGCTTTCTATTCCTTTTTTTTGTGAACGAATCACGCCTACTACATCAAAGGTCTGTCTGATATTTTCGATATTGACAGATATCTGTTTGCCGATTATATTATCTCTTTCATATATACTTTGAGCCAGGGTGTTATCAACAATTATTACTTTTGCTTTTGAAGCCACCTGTTCTGGAGTAAAATAATCGCCATAAAGCATATCAATATTAAATATCTTTGATATTGAATTGTTGACCCCGATAATAGCTGAGCTTGAAGTTCCTTTTCGCTGTGTAATTGAACCAGTTTGAATGACAAACGGGCTAATGGCCTTTAATCCCTTAACTGATTCAGAAATTGAAGAAATTGTTTCATCACTAATCAGGTATTGCTGCCCGGATGAATGAGGATATATTGTAACACCGCCAAGTCCGGTCTCGGATACCCTGAGCTCTACTTCACCGGCAGCGGCTTCTCCAAGCCCTGAGATGAGGCAAACTGAAAATATGCCTACAGCAATTGCCAAAATTGAAAGAAAAGACTTCTTCCCTCCCCTTTGAATATTTTCTACCGAGAAAATAACAGCATCCGAAAGTCTCATTTCAGTTTTATCCTTTCGCCGGATGAGTATTTATCCGGATTTAGCACAATCGTGCAACCATCTTCTAAGCCTGATACTATTTCTATTCCATTCTCCAATTCCCTGCCAGTTACAACCGAAATACGTTTAAGGGTATAATCTGATAATAGCTGCATTACATATTCGCCCGTTTCATCCTGTGATACGCATTTATAGGGAACCAAAAGACGATCCTGATCATACCCTAAGATTATCTTCAATTCCGCGGTATATCCGGGGCGAAGGCTTGAATCAGGATTGTTTATTCCAATAATAAGCTCCGTTTTTATTTCAGAACTTTGTGAAAGCAGCGAAGAAGCGCTTGCATACGGAGCAATATTGTCTATACGGCCTAAATATGACCAGTCAGATAATGAAGGAACTGTAATAGAACACGACATCCCTTCTTTTACCTTTGAAACATTGCTTTCTCCTATTTCTGCACTGATTGCAAGATCCTTCATATCAGAAACGGCTATACAAGGAAAAACGCCGGATACAGATTCACCCTCGGCGCAGTATACATCCATGACCATACCGCTGATAGGGCTGATAATACAATATTGTTCACCAACCATTTCTCCTGAACTTTGCGGCATACCGGCCTCAATGCTGTCTATATTACCTTTTTCTATTATCTCGATATCAGCTCTGCTCTTCAGTTCGGAATAGAATGCAGCCACGGCGGCGTCATCATCGCTTACCTCCAGCGTCATCAATATGTCCCCTTTAGATACCCAATCTCCTTGTGATACATGGATATTCAATATCTTTGACATATATTTGGGGTACAATTCTTTTCGGTTTTGTTCAACCACCGTACCTCTGAGGAGAATATAATCGGTAATGCCTGTGAGACTGACTGATACAGTCTCAGCCTCTTTTCTTTGTCGTACTTCTTTGAACGGACTGTAAAAATACATTGCTGTTATTATCAAACAAGTAATAACGATCAAAGCTGTTTTTTTGATAGCACATCCCTCCTCATGTGTAGTTTATTATGCTATGTTTTTCCGTTTTTATTATATAAAAATGATCTGTTTTAAAGTCTTTTAATTGCTGAAAGATATTTTTTGTTCAAAATAAAAAATTAAACGCAGGCCGCATTTATGCTGCCTGCGTATATATCTTTTTAAACTTTTGGATTTTACTTATTTTATAAATCCGCTTATTTGCATCACTTTGATAACCATATATACCGTTATGACAAACACTGTTCCAGCGGAAATCAATTCTATCCTTTTTTCCATTTTACTTAGTGTTTTGCAAGTTTTAAGGTATATATATGAAATCACAATAGAGCATATACCCACAATTATAAGGCCGCCATAATTTTGGGCCTTTGTTGTAAATATAAAAAAGTGACACAGCGTATAGGCAATTACAGTAACCCATACAAACATATTTCTTTGATTAGAAGTCATTTTAATTGCTCCAATTTAGGCCAATTAGTATACTTTCGAAAATTTTATGTATTTTTCTCAGTTTCGAAACAGACCCGGATAGCTTCCTTGATATCAGATACAGGCAAAAGCTTTATACCTATTGAGGGATTAATATTTACTATGGACGATTTCGGCAATATGCAATATTTAAATCCAAGGCGTGAAAGCTCACTTATTCTTTGTGAAACATTTCCCACAGCCCTCAGTTCTCCCGAAAGACCCACTTCTCCAAATACCGCAAGATCGTGTCTTATCGGGCGGTCAAGATAACTTGAGGCAATCGCCAGCATCACACCGAGATCTACTGCAGGTTCATCAAGAGTCAGCCCTCCGACAACATTAATATAAGCGTCAAAGGATCCAAGCATGAACCCCGCCCGTTTTTCAAGTATTGCCAAAAGCAGAACGGCCCTATTGTAATCAAGCCCTGCGGATGTACGCCTTGCAGACCCATAGGCAGATTTTGTTACCAGTCCCTGTATCTCCGAAAGGATCGGACGAGTACCCTCAATTGTCGCCACAACACAGCTGCCACTGGAGTTTTGCGGCCTGCCTGCTAAAAGAGCGGCAGATGGATTAGGCACATCCACAAGCCCATTTCCCGTCATTTCAAATAACCCTACTTCGTTTGTTGAACCAAATCTGTTCTTTGTGGCCCTGAGCATTCTGTAAGAGTTATGGCGTTCACCTTCAAAAGTCAAAACGGCATCAACCATATGCTCAAGCACCTTAGGGCCTGCGATATTGCCGTCTTTATTGATGTGTCCGACAAGCACCACTGATATTCCAAGCCCTTTGGCATACTGCATAAGCTTCATTGTGCATTCCCTGACCTGGCCCACGCTTCCAGGCGCAGAAGATATCTGGTCATCATACATGGTCTGTATTGAATCTATAAAAATAAAGCACGGAGAAAGCTTGTCCGCTTGTATAAGTACATTATCAAGGTCGGTTTCAGCTAAAATGTAAAGGTTATCCCGATCGATTTCAAGCCTTGATGCCCTCATTTTTATCTGAGAAATTGACTCTTCCCCTGTAACATATAAAACAATATTATCTTTGCAAAGATTTTGGCAGGTCTGGAGCAAAAGAGTTGACTTTCCTATCCCCGGCTCTCCGCTTACGAGGACTAAAGACCCCTTTACAATTCCTCCCCCCAGCACCCTGTCAAGTTCAGGAATTTCTGTAAATATACGTTCATCGCTGTCACGGCTGACCTCCGAGAGTTTAATGGGTCTTGATGGCCCGGCCTTTACAGGTCTGCACGAATGCTCATGACGGTTATCTGTTATAATTGTTTCTTCTACCATAGTGTTCCATTCTCCACAGGAAGGGCATTTACCCACCCATTTTGGAGAATCATAACCGCATTCTGAGCAGACGAATACAGTTTTCTTTTTAGCAGGCACTTATACATCACTCATTTCAAGGTAATAGATATATCCGAAGCATATTGAAAGCGCAATTTTAGTCTGATAAGAAGGCAACACAAGCTGCTGAACTTCTTCGGCATTTGAAAGAAACCCGCATTCTATCGTAACTGCGGGAGACATAATATTCTTCATAAGATATACCGTATCCGGAGAAAGCCTCGCTCTGCGAGTATTCTCGGGATCAAGATATTGCCTCATCTTCTCCTGAATAGCGGTAGCCAAAACAATGGATTTTTCATTATTGGGGGAATAAAAAACCTGAGCTCCTTTATACTTTGCCTGCTCAAATTTATTGAGATGTATACTCAAAAAATCGCAATTGGGATTATCTTTTGCCAGCTCTAATCTTGCTTTCAGGTCAGCCGTTTTGTTGCCCTTAAGAGTTTTATCCTCGGCATAATCAAGAGAGTTTTCATCTTCTCTAGTCATGATGGCTGCAAGCCCCAAAAAGCTAAAAATATCTCTTGTTTTTATTGATATGGCAAGATTAAGCGGCGCCTCAATTATCCCGGCTG
The DNA here is from genome assembly GCA_034926865.1 of Clostridiaceae bacterium. Classification (GTDB taxonomy): domain Bacteria; phylum Bacillota; class Clostridia; order Oscillospirales; family Butyricicoccaceae; genus RGIG1902. Next base: position 102,089 of record JAYFQP010000024.1, on the reverse strand, counting down.
GGCTTACAGCGCCTCCGTCAAGCCCACCATGCCCGGCATCAATAACTACATAAGGCTCTGACATGCCCGCATAAAACGCGTCAGTCATGCGGCTTTCTCTGTTTACAAAAAAGATTATACCCAAAATTATGGCAAAAGTCAAAATAAGCAGGAAGATAAGGTTGCGAAGCTTAAAAAAATATACCCTCATCCGCCTCACCTTGAATTCACAGCAAAGCTGCCCAGCGAAAGCCCGAACAAAACCGATATCGGCAGAAACGGATTTGCCGTAATAGATATGCCCACATCAAAGATGGCTGTCCCCATTGCAAATATTATAGCCATTATAACGCAGAAAGTAACCGGCACATAAAACAATATCTTGCCTTTTGCGCCAAGAATCGCAGCTGCCGCCAAGCCTCCAAAAAATCCAGAAAGAGAAGCGTAGACCACAATAAATTTAAACGGCAGAACATCATAGAGTATCAGAAATGAAAACACGAGGCATGACAGACATAAAGCGACCGCCCCTAAAACTCCGCTTATAAGGGCTCTTTTTACATCCAGACCGCCGCTCTGGGCCATTTCGGTAAACTTCCGCATGATATAAAACCTCCCGCAAAATATCCTTTTGCAGATATATATGCGGGAGATTTCCAGTTTGATTACAAAGGAAACTATTTTTCTTCAGAAGAAGATGACTCAGAAGCGCCAGATGCATTTTCAGCTGGGGTTCTGAAACGAATACCCCATTTTTTGACAACAAGCTTTGTCCTGTCTGAGCCTGTTTCAAAAGTAACATCGTCATCCTTTATGCTGAGAACTCGTCCGGTAAAACCACCGATAGTCTCAATAGTGTCACCAGTAGCAAGACTGTTCCTAAGGATTCTTGCGGTCTTTTCCTGCTTTTTCTGAGGCCTGTAAACCATGAAGTAAAAAAGTAGGCCCATAACGATAACCCAAAGAATAATCCCGGCAGTATCCATTCTTAATCCTCCTAAAATAGTGGTATAACAATTATTATATATGGTTCAAAGTTAAAATACAACCTATATTTATATTCTTTGGGCCAAAATCCCAACCTGCCTGTTTTTATATTCAGTAAATGTCCCATCAGCAAGATGGCCTCGTATTTCAGCCATGAGGTTATTGTAAAAGTAAAGGTTATGCATAACAGCAAGTCTCATTCCAAGCATTTCTCCTGATCTTAACAGATGCCGGATATATGATCTTGTATAGCGTTTGCATACCGGGCAGCAGCATTCATCGTCAATGGGACCCTGATCAGTTATATATTTTGCGTTATTTATATTGATTATTCCACTGGAAGTAAAAAGATGCCCATGACGCGCATTTCTTGCAGGCATTACACAGTCGAAAAAATCAACTCCGCGGGAAATTGCTTCCAGAATGTTAACCGGCGTTCCGACACCCATCAGGTACCTTGGCTTATCTTCAGGCATTTCCGGGCAGACATTTTCTATGATGTGATACATCTCTTCAGTTGTTTCACCAACAGCAAGTCCGCCGATAGCATATCCGGGCAAGTCAAGCTCTGCTATACGCCGCATATGCTCAACCCTTATATCAGGATATGTGCCCCCCTGATTGATACCCCAAAGCATTTGTCCCGGTGTAACTGTGTCTTCCCTTTTCTGAAGCTCTGAAAGAGCGATCTTGCAGCGTTCAAGCCATCTGACTGTTCGTTCGCAGGACTTTTTTACATATTCATATGGAGATGGGTTTTCAATACACTCGTCAAACGCCATCGCGATATCGGAACCAAGCCCCCATTGTATCTTCATGCTCTCCTCGGGGCCCATAAATACTCTGTGTCCGTCTGTATGCGCGCTGAAGGTAACACCTTCCTCTTTAATGTTTCTTAGCTTGGCAAGCGAGAAAACCTGAAACCCGCCGCTATCGGTCAATATCGGGCCGTTCCAGTCAGCAAAGCTGTGAAGGCCGCCCATTGTATGCACGACACCGTCACCAGGCCTAAGATGAAGATGATAGGTATTGCACAAAAGTACCGAGCAGTTTATACGCTCAAGGTCTTCGCTGGAAAGAGCTCCTTTAATAGCTGCCTGTGTACCGACATTCATAAAAACGGGGGTGTTTATCTCGCCGTGAGGTGTGCTGTATACCCCCAGCCTTGCGTCACCTTCCTTTATAAGAACCTTAAACATTATCTGTATATTCCTCCAAAATGTTTGTTTCGCTTTCTCCTGAAAGGCTCTGTACACCCTTAAGCGTGCTTTGTATTTTTCGAGTCCTTACGCCTACAAGCCTATCAAGTTCGTCATTCGCCTGAAGGATACGCTTCTGTGTCATCTCAAGTATTGATCCGAACGTATCGAATTCGGTTTTAACGGCACTCAGAACCCTCCATACTTCACTTGAACGCTTCTGTATGGCAAGCGTTTTAAATCCCATCTGAAGGCTATTCAGAAGCGCTCCCATAGTGGTAGGGCCTGCTATACTGACTTTGAATTCTCTCTGCAGCGTTTCAACCATGCCCATTTTAACAGCCTCGGCATAAAGCCCCTCCGCCGGCAGGAACATCACGGCAAAATCAGTAGTATGGGGCGGAGCTATGTATTTATCATGAATGTCTTTTGCAAATCTTTTGAGTCTGTCGCGAAGCTCTTTTGCAGTTTTTTCTACAGCCTGCCCATCTCCGCTTTCATATGCTGTCAAGAGCTGCTCATAGCAATCGAGGGGAAACTTAGAATCTACAGGAAGCCACACGCAGTCTTCTCCCGTACCGGGCAGTTTTATCGCGAACTCAACATTGGCCTGGCTTCCGGGTTTAACAGCTACATTCTGGCCATATTGTTCCGGCGAAAGCATTTGTTCCAGTATGGCCCCAAGCTGTATTTCTCCAAGCATACCCCTTGTTTTTACATTTGAAAGGACTCGTTTGAGGTCACCCACGCCAGAGGCAAGGCTTTGCATTTCTCCAAGCCCTCTATACACCTGCTCGAGCCTCTGGCTGACCTGAGCAAAAGATTCGCTGAGTTTCTTGTCAAGCGTATCCTGAAGCTTTTCATCAACCGTGCCGCGTATAGCATCAAGCTGAACAGCGTTTTCCCTTCTCATCTGAGTAAGGGCGTTTTCAATCCCCCTGCGGAATAAATCCAGTTTTTGATCACTCTGCATCGCCGATGAGGTCATGTCGGCTTTAAGCCCCTTTATCATGTGTTCAACTGTATTTATAAGCATATCCTGACGTGCCATGATTGCTCCGCCATCAGCTTCTTTTCTTTCTATATCCGAAAGATGCTTTTCAATACTTTTAAGCCGGCCAAGCATAACAAGACACATTATTCCTGAAAAAGCAGCGGCTAAAAGCGCCAAAGAAAGCAGTATTTTTTCTAACATATCATTCCCTCAAATACAAATATGGAAAGTTCCGTTTTTAAATAGTTTCAAATCAGCAGCATCGCATCGCCAAAGCTGAAAAAGCGATACTTTTCTTCCACGGCGGTTTTATAGGCATTTAATATTATATCTCTTGTTGAAAATGCAGAAACAAGCATTATCAAAGTGCTTTCAGGGAGATGAAAGTTTGTGATAAGTCCGTCTAGTACCTTAAAGCGGTAACCGGGATAAATATAAATATCTGTGCTTCCACTTCCGCTGTGTACAAGTCCGTTTTCATCGCCCACAGTCTCAAGCGTTCGGCAGGATGTTGTGCCTACGGCAATGATTCTTCCGCCTTTAGCTCTTGCCTCATTTATTCTCTGTGCCGCTTCTTCTGTTACGTGATAGCTTTCCGAGTGCATCAAATGATCCTGTATATTCTCTTCCTTTACGGGTCTGAAGGTGCCAAGACCAACATGAAGAGTTATATGTACCACCTCGACGCCAAGCCCCTCAATCGTTTCAAGAAGCTCCTTAGTGAAATGAAGCCCAGCGGTCGGGGCAGCTGCGGAGCCGTTTTCTCTTGAATACACTGTCTGGTATCTCTCATTGTCTTGAAGTCGCTCAGTTATATAAGGAGGCAGCGGCATTGTTCCTATTTTTTCAAGGAGTTCAAGGAATATGCCATCATAAGTGAAGTGTACGATCCTGTTCCCATCAGGCAGAACCTCCTTTATTTCTCCAGTAAGAATGCCATCGCCAAAGGTGACCTTAACGCCTTTTTTCAGCCTTCGTCCGGGGTATACTATACATTCCCAGTCATCGCTCTCAAGACGTTTTAAAAGAAGTACCTCCACATGTGCTCCACCGCCCTCTTTAATGCCGTAAAGACGAGCAGGAAGAACTCTTGTATCGTTTATAACAAGGCAGTCACCTTTTTTAAGATGCTTTGTAATATCATAAAAATGCTCATGGCACAGTTCCCCGTTTCTTCTGTTAACCACCATAAGCCTTGAATGATCTCTTTCAGTTATAGGAGTCTGAGCTATGAGCTCTTTGGGAAGATCATAGTAAAAATCGCTGGTTTTCATCATAAGTACATGCTTCCTTTTAATGCCCACAGGGGCCTTATTTGATAACCGTTATTTCTTCATGTTCAACACTCGGCAACAGTTGCTCTTATGCTGCGCACTTTGAATAGTATATCACAAAATGCAAAGCTTGGACACATATATTTTAAGGCTAAAGCCTGTGTTCAGCCGTTTCGCAGGGCGAAATCCCCTAAAACTGTTATATTAATATAAACAAAGAAGCAGATATTAAATCTGCTTCTTTTCGCTTTACAGTTTATCAGTTGCGTGGACCTATCTCAATACCTGTAAAATAAAACCTCAGTATTTCATCATAGCTGTATCCAAGATCAGCCATAGCTTTTGCTCCCCACTGGCTCATGCCCACATTGTGTCCAGAGCCGCAGCCGCTTACATAATAAGATGTTTTTTCGGCTTGAAGCGGCCCAATACCATCGGCTGTCATGACCTTTACATCGCTAAAAGATGAAATGTTAAGTATCTTTGTCCCGCTTGAACCAATGGCAAAAAGGTTTGAGAGAGAACCAGAGAATGCATTGCCGTTTATATATAAGCCGCCTACCGAGGGTGTTATAGTATATCTTTGACTCTTTGTCTGAAACCCCAGAGAAGTACTATTAATAATAGTTCTCGCTTTTTCTCCGGTAAAAGTAAGCTCTTTGCCATTGCTTTGTTTAAATGTAACCGCGCGAACATTGCCAAAAGGAGTAAAACTGCTGATATAATAATCAGTAATATCTCCTACGCTATACCCTTTATCTTTAAGAACCGTTTTAATTTGGCTATTTGTTATTGAAAAGTTATACGGCAGGGTTTGCTTAAGATATTTATCTTCAACACCTTTAAGATAACCAACATCCTTGCCCCATACGTTTACCGCATCCTCCGTGTAGCCTCCGCTGGAAGAATGGTAAACAGTAGATACAATTTTTCCATTATATTTGACATAGAGTCCGAAGGTGTCATCAACTGCTTTGTTGCTGTTTGCCGTCTGCTGGCGCGTTCCGAAATAAACCTGACAATCAGTAGTATTGCAAAGATCAAAGCCAAGTGATGAATGCTTATTAAGGTTTGTAAGGCAATAGGATTTTGCGCATAATGCCTGAGCCTTCAGAGCCTCAATATTCCAGCTGGGATTCATCTCATTTGAAATAACACCCTTTATGTAATCGTGAAGGCCTACAACATTTATAACTGTTATGTCATTGCCGTTTATTCGGTTGTACTCAAAGCCGCCGCAGTAGCTGTAACCGGAAAACCATGTGTTTTTCGAATACGGCATTACCCCAAAAGCCTGACCGCCCAGATCAAATTCAAAAACAATCTCTCCGCTCTCGGCCAGAGCCACGGTATAACAGGTGGTACTGCCACCTGTAGCAGTAAGATCATATCCTACCTTGTCACTAACCACAGATTCATTCAATTTTGCCTCAGAAGACGAACCATATTCCCCTATACGAACTACATATTTGCCCATGTAATACGCAGGAAATGCCTCGTAACCGTAATCTTTTATATCAACTGCGCAATCAAGAGCAGCGTTATAATCTGCAAAGCTGTCGTCTGTTTGAAGATGATAAGGATTAATCGTTTTTTTACAGTTGGAAGGCTTAGTATCGGTAAAAGCCTCGGTTGTAGACATATAAACTGTCTTATCTTTGAGCACGACAAGATATCGCTCATCTGTACAGCTTATCTCATGAAACTCACGGGACGAATCAAAATATCCGAAGCAGTAGCCGTCTTCCATCCCAGAAACATTCATTAGTTTTGCTCCGGGAAGGGCATTTGTGCTGTAGGCAAGGCCTATCTTTATAAGAGGGTCTTCCGCAGAGGCTAAAACAGACGGAGACATCATCGAGCATAATATTGTAAATAAAAACAGTGATCTAAAGAGCTTTTTCATATTATCCCCTTTTTGCCTTTATTTCTCTATTATACTATACAGCCATTAATCTTTTCAACAAAATACGTTAAAATCTTCCAAAGGCCTTTGCTGCTTTTGCTATGATTTTATATGCTGGATTCTCAAGTGTCTTCACAATTCCTTCAAGTTCCCTGCGTATTTGTATTTTCTGAGGGCAACGCGTTTCACACCTGCCGCATTTAATGCACTTTGAGGCGTTAGTCGGCTTAGCTTTAAATGTTGTGCACATCAAATACTCTCTTGTGCCGTTATAAAGCCCGTCAGACTGCCTTACGTTCATTGCATTGAAGCACACGGGAATGTCAACTCCCGCAGGGCAGGGCATGCAATACCCACATCCTGTACAAGGCACTTTTGTGTTCTCTCTTATTATCTCCCTAGCATTGTCATAGAGGGCAAGCTCATCCGCCGTAAGATCACCTGCAGGAGATGATGAAGCCACTGCAACATTCTCAGTAACCTGTCCCAATGAGTTCATTCCCGAAAGAACCACAGTTACCTCCGAATAATTCCAAAGCCATCTAAGGCCCCATTCAGCGGGGCTTCTCTTGGGTTTGGCCTCATTCCAGAACTCTTTTGCTCTGCCAGGAAGCCCTTGAACAAGCCTTCCTCCACGCAAAGGTTCCATTATCACTACAGGCATCCCTTTCTCAGAGGCATATTTAAGCCCACGTTCGCCAGCTTGTCCATGTATGTCAAGATAATTGAACTGTATCTGGCAAAAATCGAAGTCATAGGCATCAAGTATTGCTATAAAACCATTCGAACCTCCGTGATACGAAAATCCTATATTTCGTATCTCGCCTTTTTCTTTTTTCTCCTGTATCCATTTTTCTATACCCAGATCTACAAGCCTCTTCCATGAATAGAAATCTGAAAGCATATGTAAAAGATAATAGTCTATGCAATCAGTTTGCAGTCTTTTAAGTTCTTCATAAAAAAATCTGTCAAAGTCTTCATAGCTTTTTGCAAGATACTGAGGAAGCTTCGTAGCAATATAGATCTTATCCCTATTGCCTTTTGCAAGAAATTTCCCAAGACAAATCTCACTGCCAGGATATGTATAAGCGGTGTCAAAATAATTTACCCCCAAATCAAGGGCTGCCTGCATTTCCTGCTCTGCCTTTTCCTGATCTATAAAACCGCCTTTTCTTGTGAACCTCATACATCCGAAACCGAGAACAGAAAGCTTATCACCATTTTGGGGGTTGATACGGTATTGCATATTTTCTCCTCTTCCACACAAAAGCCATGGCCTGCCGTCCAATTTTGAACGGCAGGTCAAGTAAAGTATGATTATTCGCAGATTACCTTATGAAATGTCTTTTTGCCCTTTTTAATAACAAAATTGCCTTTTTTAACGTCGTCAGGCGTAAATATCTGAGTAGCCGAAGAAACCTTCTCATCATTAACAAAAACGCCGCCCTGGTCAACAAGCCTGCGCGCTTCTCCCTTTGAAGCAACAATACCACATTTAAGCATCAGGTCACATATTGTCATTCCATCTGGAAAATCACAGGCGCAAAGTGTAGTAGACGGCATATTTTCTGAAACAGCCCCTGCCCCAAAAAGCGCACGGCTGGCTTCTCTGGCCTTTTCTGAGGCTTCTTCTCCATGAACGAGCTTGGTAAGCTCATAAGCCAGTATATCCTTTGCCTGGTTGAGCTGGCTGCCTTCCCACTTATCCATCTCTTCTATTTGATCAAGCGGCAAAAATGTCAGCATCCTAAGGCATTTGAGAACATCTGCGTCATCTACGTTTCTCCAGTACTGGTAGAAGTCATATGTCGACGTTTTTTCAGCATCCAACCACACTGCTCCGCTTGATGTCTTGCCCATCTTCTTACCCTCTGAGTTAAGAAGCAAAGTAATTGTCATGACATGGGCATCTTTGCCCAGCTTTTTGCGGATCAGCTCTGTCCCTCCGAGCATATTTGACCATTGGTCATTTCCGCCAAACTGGAGGTTACATCCGTAATGCTGGAAAAGATGGTAAAAGTCATATGACTGCATTATCATATAGTTAAACTCAAGGAAAGAAAGCCCTTTTTCCATACGCTGCTTATAACAGTCTGCCCTCAGCATATTGTTAACCGAGAAATACGCTCCCACATCGCGCAGAACCTCAATATAATTGAGCTTCATAAGCCAATCAGCGTTATTTACCATCATCGCCTTGCCTTCGCCAAAATCGATAAAGCGCTCCATCTGTTTTCTGAAGCACTCACAGTTATGGCTAATAGTATCAGTTGTCATCATAGAACGCATATCGGTACGGCCTGATGGGTCGCCTACCATGGCAGTCCCTCCACCGATAAGAGCTATCGGACGGTTGCCCGCCATTTGAAGGCGTTTCATAAGGCATAGTGTCATAAAATGTCCGACGTGCAGTGAATCCGCTGTTGGGTCAAACCCGATATAAAAAACTGCCTTACCCTCGTTGATAAGCGAGCTGACTTGCTCCTCGTCGGTCACTTGGGCAATAAGCCCTCTGGCTTTCAGTTCATCATATAATTTCATTTCTTTCTTCCTCCGGTATATCAATTAACTATAGTAACAAAAACGCCCTCTGCATCACGCAGAGGGCGATATTAACCGCGGTACCACCTCAGTTTATCCTTAAAAAAGGACCTTTTCGGGGAATTACCCCGACAGGCTGTAACGGGCCTCTCCGTATACGCCTACTGTAATTTCAGCGCTCCGCTCACAAATGTATTTCAAACGGCGGTCTTATGTGCTCACACCAAATGCACACTCTCTAAAAAGCAACGCCTATCTACTTCTTTTGGTCTCAGCGTTTAAGATATTAATATATAGTTATCATATTGCACGGCAATTATTTTGTCAAGGACTTCTTATAATCAAGTGCCATTGAAAGCATATCCCTTGCACTCTCCAAGCTGGCTTGGGTTATATTTATCCCAGAGGTCAGCCTTGAAATCTCTTCAATACGACCTGCCGTGGAAAGAAGTTCGACCTTAGTGTATGTCCTTTCGCCTTCTTCATGCTTGGTTATCCTGTAGTGATGATCGGCAAGGCAGGCTATCTGCGGCAAATGCGTTATACAAAGCACCTGACGTCCAAGTGATATCTCATAGAGCTTTTGCCCCACCTTATTTGCTGCTCTTCCGCTGACTCCGGTATCTATCTCGTCGAATATTGCTGTACAAGAAGGCTCGCTGGCTGACAACACCTTTTTAATAGCAAGCATTATTCTTGAAAGCTCACCGCCGGAAGCCACTTTGTTTAAAGGCTTAAGGCTTTCACCCTTGTTTGTAGAAAGAAGAAATCTAACAGTATCAATGCCCTTTCTTGTAAAACGAACTCCCTTGGGATTATCCTGAGACTCTATCTCTACAGTCATTATTGCCGAGGGCATATCAAGCTGTTCCAGCTCTTGACCCACGAGCATTGACAGCCTTCCCGAAGCATCAAGCCTTTTTGAGGTTAAATCCTTTGCCAACGCAAATACTTCGTTTCTTATACTCACATATCTTGCTTTTAGCTCTTCAAGATTATCTTCTGTTCCCATGAGAGCAGAAAGCTCCGATTCAAGCTCTTTTAAGAGTTTTGGCAGAAAATCCGGTTCGGTTTTATGCTTTTCCGAAAGTTCGTTTATAATATCAAGGCGTTTTTCCGTATCCCTTAGCAGCTCAGGGGAAAACTCAAGCTTGAAAAAATTCTTCGAAATTTCAGAAGAAAGGTCGCCTAAAAGCGCTTCAATATCGCGTGCGGAAGATAAAATTGAAGGAATAGATCCGTCCATTCCCCGGCAGCTTTCCAGTTCCTTTACGCTCTCGCTCACAAGCGTAAGCGCTCCGCTTTTCTCCTCGTCTCCTGCAATAAGCAGCATTGCCTCGCTGAGAGAGCTGCCAAGCTTCTCCGAACGAATCAGGGACGAGCGCAGAGTCAAAAGATTTTGGTATTCGCCTTCTTCGATTTCTGCTTTTTTAAGCTCATCAACATAACCGGCAAGCATTTCAGCTCTTCGCTGTTTATCAGCATTGCTCAGAGAAAGTGATTTTATATTCCTGTTAAGCTGCAAAAGAGTATCGTATCGCTCAGCAAATAACGAAAGCTGACCATGAAGGCCCGCAAAAGCATCAAGATAATCTATATGCAGCGCTTCATCTAAAAGGTTTTGGCCATCGTGCTGGCCGTGAATGTTCACAAGCATGCCGGAAAGATCCCTAAGCATTGATAAAACAGCAGGCTTGCCATTTATCTTGCATAAATTTCGCCCATCGAGATACATTTCCCTGCTTATTATTATAGTATCATCATGGATGTCAAAGCCCATCTCGCGGGCTTTGTCCATAGCACTTTTATCAATCTTGTCAAAATAAGCTGACACAAAGGCAGCCGAAGTTCCTGTACGAATAAGCTCCCGGCTGACCCTGAATCCCAAAATAGCATTGATCGAATCAATTATGATCGACTTTCCCGCTCCAGTCTCGCCGGAAAGAACACTGAAACCATCTTCAAAATCGATGTCTGCCCGCTCTATAACGGCGATGTTCTCAATTGACAATGACCTTAACATAATAGCTATTTCATCATATTGCCGGCAATCTCACAGAATTGAGATGCCTTTTCGTTGTCTGGCAGGATTACAAGAATAGTATCGTCACCGGCTAAGGTACCGATAATATTTTCAATCTTGAGCTGATCTATAGCATAAGCAGCGGCGTTTGCCATACCTGTTATAGTTCTGATGACAACAAGATTCTGAGCCTGTTGGATGCCTATAACACATTCCTTGAAAATAGTGCGGAGTCTCGGAAGAAAGCCGGCATCATCGCCTTTTGAAGGAGAGGAATACTTGTATCCGCCTGACAGCGAGCTTACCTTTATAAGGCGAAGCTCCTTTATGTCACGGGAAATAGTGGCCTGTGTAGTCATAAACCCCATGTTCGTCAGCCTGTCAGAAAGTTCCTCCTGCGTTTTAATATCGTACTGGGAGATTATCTGCATAATTGCTGCCTGTCGTTTAAACTTCATAATTTATAACCTCTCATTTGACAACTTTTGATTTATCCTCTCGTAAAAGACTATACCTTTTAGTCTTATAAGCGACAATGTTTTTTCTGACTTTTTTACAATAATTCTCTCGTCAGGTTCAAGCTTTTTGTTCTGATATCCATCCACAGAAAGCTGAACAGAGTTATTCTGCGGCGGAAGAGCTATCTCTATTTCTCTATCAGCAGAAACCACAAAAGATTTTATTGCCAGCGAATGTGGGCATACCGGAGTTACCGCAATACAGAAACTGCTTGGCTCAAGTATTGGTCCTCCTGCCGAAAGGGAGTATGCCGTTGAACCCGTTGGCGTACATACAACGGCACCATCCCCAGAAAAGCCCATTACTTTACGGCCGTTAACATAGATTAAAAGCTTTATTATCTTTGATATATCGCCCTTCATTATCGCCGCATCATTAAGCCCTGTTGCGTAAAATGTAATTTCTTCCATAGAGTTTTTCACGCAAACATCTATAAGTATACGCTCATCAAGCTGATAGCCACCGCTTTTTACACGCCTAAGCATCTCTATATCTCTCAAATCGAGTTCAGACAGAAAACCTATTGTTCCGAGATTAATACCAAGAACAGGCTTATGATACCGGGCGGCAAAAGCTGAAACATGAAGTATAGTTCCGTCTCCACCTACTACCAGAACAAAACTGCTGGCCTTTATTGCTTCCTCTGTTGTCAGGAAAGAAACGATTGGATATTCATCAGCTAAAAGCGGGCTGAAAATATCCTGCATATACACAGTAAATCCCTCCCCGAGAAGATAATCAAGTATCTCTGGAAGTGCTTTCAGCGCATTATCCCTCGTCGGGTTAGGAAAAACAAAAACTTTATCCGTACTATCACCTACTTTATTGTCTCACTGTGAGCCTGTGCAACGATTTCACTTGGATTTACATCATTGTCTTCATCTTGAGCCAGATAAACAAGAAACTCAATATTGCCCTCAGGACCTCGTATCGGCGAAAATGTCAGCCCTTTTATAGAAAATCCAATTCCCTTCGCAAAATTAAGGATATTTTCTATAACTTCGATGTGAGTAACAGGCTCTCGCACAACACCCTTTTTACCAACCTTCTCTCTCCCGGCTTCAAACTGAGGCTTAATTAGAGCTATTACCTCACCTTTTGGTGCCAGCAAAGGCTTTACGGCAGGCAATACCAGCCTGAGAGAAATGAAGGATACATCAATAACCGCCAGATCAAGGGGTTCTGCTATCTGATCTGGAGTCACATAACGTATATTGCAGCGTTCCATGCAGATTACCTTTGGATTTGTCCTGACGCTCCATGCAAGTTGCCCGTATCCAACATCTACTGCATATACCTTCTCAGCTCCCCTCTGCAAAAGGCAATCAGTAAAGCCCCCTGTTGATGCTCCTATATCCATAACGATCTTTTCAAGAGGGTCTACATTAAAATAATCAAGGGCCTTTTCAAGCTTTAGCCCTCCGCGGCTGACATATTTAAGGCTGCTTCCCCTGACATCTATTCTTATATCAAGAGGATAAGCTTGGCCTGCACTTTCTGCTTTTTGATCATTAACATAAACAATTCCGCTCATAACAAGCGCTTTGGCTCGCTCTCGGCTCTGCTCAAACCCCTGTTCAACAAGCAGAACATCAAGTCTTTTTTTCTCTGTCATCTGGTTATCTCCTTAGCTTTTGAGGCGATGGCCTCGGCGTCGATTCCAAAACGAGACCATAGCTCTTCAACCTTTCCATGTGGTATAAACCGATCTCCAAGGTTTACAAGCCCCAATTTTGGAGCAACGCCGCAAATCAAAAGCTCCGAGGCAATTTTCTCTCCAAGACATCCGCCGGAAACGCAGTCTTCCGCGACTATCAAAGCGCCTGTTTTTCTGATGGAGGTAAATAGCATATCAGTATTAAATGATGAGAGCTCATTTATTTTAACTACTTCGGCTGATATACCTGCCTTTTCAAGAAGCCTTGATGCCTCAAGGATATGGTTTATCATAATGCCATACCCTGCAATAGTGACATCTTTGCCTTCATGCAAAATATGACAGCTTGATCTGAAAGAGTTATCCATGTATTCAAGCTGCCCGCCTCTTGGAAAGCGTACAGCCACAGGCCCATTTTCAAAGTATATAGCCTGTTTCATGGCCGATTCAAGCTCTGCATACGAGGACGGCGAAAAAATCTTAACGCCCGGAACCGATAATAGGTATGCCACATCAAAAGTTCCCTGATGAGTCTCCCCATCTGCCCCCACGAGCCCTGCCCTGTCTACCGCAAATACAACGTGATTTTTTGCTATGGCAACATCATGTATCAGCTGATCATATCCGCGCTGCAAAAAAGAGGAATATACCGCAAAAACCGGTTTTGCACCCTGAGAGGCCATGCCTGAGGCCATAGAAACAGCATGCCCTTCTGCTATCCCAACGTCAAAAAATCGGCTTGGATAGCGCGCCGAAAATGAACTCAGCCCGGTGCCGTCCTCCATGGCGGCTGTTACGGCACATATACGGTCATCCTCTTCCGCAAGATCGCACATAATTTTTCCGAAGACATCTGAGAATGTGTCGGAGGCACAATCCTTTTTCCCAGTCACCATATCAAAGGGTGAAACGCCGTGATAATCCCACGGGCTTACTTCTGATGGGTGATACCCCCTGCCTTTAATGGTTTTAAAATGAACTACGACCGGCCCGTTGTATGCCTTAGCCTCTTCCAAAAGAGCACAGACAGAGTCAATATCATTGCCATCTACAGGCCCAAGATACCTAAAACCCAAAAGCTCAAAAAGGCTTTCTTTTAGTATGGCCTTTCTTAATCTGGCCTTGATTTTTGAAATTGTGTCAATGATCTCCTGACCATTTTTAAAATATGACAAAAATGCCTTTACCCTGTTTTTCAGCCTAAGGTACGTCGGCCTTGAACGCATATGAGACAGCCGCTTTGCTACAGCTCCCACATTTTTACTTATAGACATTTCGTTGTCGTTAAAAACAACTATCATTTTTTCGCCGGACTGCCCCGCATCATTAAGCGCTTCATAGGCCATACCGCCGGTTAATGCGCCGTCGCCTATAACGCATAGCACCTCATTGTGGCGGCCTGCAAGCGTTCTTGCCCTAGCCATTCCCAATGCGGCAGAGATTGAATTTGATGCATGTCCTGTGACAAAACAGTCATAGGGGCTTTCAGAAGGGCGCTGGAATCCGCTCATTCCATCAAGCATTCTCAACGTATCGAACCTATCTTTGCGTCCAGTAAGTATTTTATGTACATAAGACTGATGCCCTACGTCGAAAATTATATTGTCTACAGGGCAGTTGAAAACACGATGAATCCCAACGGTTATTTCAACTACGCCTAAATTTGAAGCCAGATGTCCTCCGGTTTTTGAAACATTCTCAATAAGAAATTCCCTTATCTCGGCGCACAAAGTGTCCAGCTCCGCAAAGCTTAACAGCTTTACATCGCTTGGATAATTAACCTTATCGAGAGTTGTGTCATGCTCCATTTATAATAACCTCTGTGAAAAAGCTTATATGCGTAAACTGCAGTACTGTTTTCAGAGCAAAATTGTAGTCAAACGAGAAACTTTTCTGAAACATATCTAGATAACAGGGCCAATATTGTTCGTTTAACCTCTTGAAAGTATTATAACACAAAATGCATATTTGTGCCAATTACACCTTCTTCTGGACATTTCCATAAGGAATAATCTTTGATTAAAATTCAATATCAATACTTTCTGTCTGTAAGCCACAGAGCTATTTCTTTTAGCTCAGCCGCTCCTCTACCGAAGCTTTCGGCATAGCTTATAGCCTTTTCAGTAAGTTCAGCTATAAGTATTTCGCATTTATCCATTCCATAGTAAGAGACAAATGTATTCTTGCCGTTTTTTACGTCCTCACCCATAGGTTTTCCCAAAAGGGCAGCATCCCCGGCCTCATCAAGCATGTCGTCTCTAATCTGAAATGCCACGCCTAGACATTTTCCATACTCATAAGCAGCATTGATCTTACTTTCATCTGCTCCTGCAAGACAGCAGCCACTTTTGCATGCGCCCGCTATAAGAACCGCTGTTTTAAGTTCATCCATTTTCCAAAGCTGCTCTTTACTGCACTTCTTGCCCTCTATTGACAAATCAATCATCTGTCCTCCTATCATTCCATAAATTCCAGAGGCATATGCCATGGCATTCATTGCCGAAAGAACATTGGATGGCTGGATATTTGCCAAGGGAGAAGACAGAACCTCAAACGCACGATTTAAAAGCGCATCCCCTGCCAAAACTGCCTGGGGATAACCATATACCTTGTGGCAAGATAGTTTGCCGCGACGGTAATCGGAATCATCCATACACGGAAGATCATCATGAATAAGCGAGTAAGTGTGTATCATCTCTATAGCAGAAGCAAATGAAATCGCATCCTCTGACATGCCCCCGCAAAGAGAATAAAAGGTAAGGCATAAAAATGGTCTAAGCCTTTTCCCTCCCCCTAAAAGACTGTAACGGCAAGCAGAAAAAAGATCATCTGCGAAGGATTCACTGTTTGGAAAAAGCTCATCCAATCTTTTTTCAACCATTTTAGCGTATTTATCAAGCTTTTTAGGAGTCTCGCCCATTGCTATTCTTCCTCCTCAAAGCTTGTCTCTTCAGGGCCGTTGTCCGTCTTTACAAGTAGCGTCACACGCTGCTCTGCTTTGTCAAGGGCAGATCCGCACTTTTTTATGAGCCCTGTACCTTCCTCAAAAAGCTCAAGGCTCTTATCCAAAGGAACATCTCCCTTTTCAAGCTGTTTAACTATTTCCTCCAGGCGAGAAACCGCTTCTTCAAAAACAAACTTTTTAGCCATCGTTTTTCTCCTTTTCATTTGGGGCAACGCTGTCAACAGTACATTTGCCGTATCCGTCAGCAAAAGTTATCTTTATGCTGTCTCCGGCATTTATATCATAGGAACTTTTTATTACTCCTGATTTGCCCGACACCATAGAATACCCTCTTGAAAGCACTTTTAACGGGC
This sequence comes from Clostridiaceae bacterium, assembly GCA_034926865.1. Classification (GTDB taxonomy): domain Bacteria; phylum Bacillota; class Clostridia; order Oscillospirales; family Butyricicoccaceae; genus RGIG1902. The sequence goes on along the minus strand of JAYFQP010000024.1, from coordinate 85,692 downwards.
TAAGCGCTTCAAGCGAGGCGGCAATTTGACAGTATCTGTGCCGTCCCCGCTCAATGGCAAGGTTCTGTACCACTGAAAGCTGCTGCTCTATAAGCGCAAGATGCATTCTTTGCTCATTTAAATATTCATATGGGCTTTCCATAACAGGTTTCTGAGATATAGCCTGCAGCCTTTGCCGGTATCCTTCTATTCTGCTCCTCATAAAACGCTCTATTCGTAATGATAAATCCCTGAGGGCAGGTATCAGCTCGTTTTGATCACAGACAGCAATTTCAGCGGCATTTGACGGCGTGGCTGCTCTTTTATCGGCGACATAGTCTGATATGGTTATATCCGGCTCATGCCCGACAGCGGATATTACAGGAATAGTGCTTTTATGGATAGCAAGAGCAACAATTTCCTCGTTAAAGGCCCATAGGTCTTCAAGAGACCCTCCGCCTCTGCCTGTTATTATTAAATCACAAAGCTTATACTCATTGACATAACCAATCATCCCAGCAATTTCTTCTGCCGCACCTATTCCCTGAACCTTGACTGGGCATACAATAATGTCACAAATAGGATATCTATGCCGCAGTATCCTGATCATATCTCTGACAGCAGCCCCGGTTGGCGATGTTATAAGGGCGATCTTTTGAGGAAACTTGGGAAGCTGCTTTTTATGTGAAGCCTCGAACAGACCCATTTTATAAAGCTTTTCCTTAAGCTGTTCGAAAGCCATATACAGCGAACCTATGCCATCCGGCTGCATGGACGTAACATATACTTGATACTGCCCACTTTTAGGGTAGACACTGACTTTTCCAAAAACCAGCACCTTCATACCACTGTTAGGAGCAAATCTCATTTTCATGGCATCACCCCTGAACATAATCGCAGAAATTACTGATTCTTCATCCTTGAGCGTAAAGTAAAGATGTCCGGAAGAATGGCGCTTGAAGTTTGATATTTCACCCGTAATGTATACATTTGAAAGCGTGCGGTCAGCCGAAAAAAGATTTTTTATATATTCATTTAGCTGAGATACCGTAACTGCGGTCTGTGTCATCTATTCATCTCCATTTGCGCCAGAATGGCCGCACCCAAAGCGTTATCGCCTCCAAGACCCTTTTCGGCAAAAAAAACATTATCCATTTTAAAGTATTCTCTCAGGATAGAACACACAGAGACACCTCCGGAAAAAACTACCGGAAGCCCAGAGTATTTTTGCATAGCCCATTTTGTCACTTTTAATACGGTAGAAGAAACCGAGCAAAGAGTAAAACGGCAGATATCCTCTGAACGCTCTCCCCGTTCTATCATAGCCTTAAATTTGTTTTCAAGCCCAGATAGAGAAAAATACCCTTCATCACAGCGTGCTGTAAAGCAATCTGTATTTACAGATAAAATCGCACTTTCTTCTACATATTTACCTGCTGGAAACGGCATGGACAATGCAACTCCGCATCTGTCGATAGCCTGTCCGGCTGAAATGTCTTTTGTTCCGCCGATTATTGTCGCGGTAAACATAAGTTTATTATCAGGTTTTACAAGTAGAAGTTCCGTAGTGCCCCCAGATAAATGCCACGCTAAAAACGGAGCCTTCAGCATATCAAGCCTGTTTATAGAAAAAAGCGCAGATGCCAAATGCCCCTGTTGATGTGAAAACGAATAAGCCGGAACAGAAAGCAAAGCTGAAAAACTTTTTGCTAGAGATTTGCCCGCAAGAAAGCAAGGCATATAAGATCCCTCGACCTCTCTTGGCTTATCCGAATACCCTATAGCAGATATATTTATCATTTCATCCGAAAAATGAGCAATTACTTCTGGCATAGCCTTGACATGCTGAAACAGCGCTTCGCTCTGTCTCAGCCCTAAAAGCCCTCGATCTACCTCAAGGAATTTCCCCTCAGATCGCCAAAAACCAGTCACATCGTCATAAAGAGCCACGGAGGTTTTGTAATTGCTTGTGTCAAAGCCAAGAATCATGGCTGTATCTCTTTTGCAACGAAAGTACCAAGTACTCCGTTTATAAAAGCAGCTGCCTCGTCAGAGTCATATTTTTTTGCAAGTTCTAATCCCTCGTTTACCGAGGCCCCAACAGGTATCTGCATATAAAGGATTTCATACATGCAAAGCCTTAGAATACACCTCGTGAGTCTGGACATCCTCGAAACGCTCCATCCAACAGAGTACTTCTCCATATAGGCATTGAGCTCAGGCATATGCTCCATAATGCCGTTAAACGCATTATGTATATATTCATCCTGCGCCTCTGATGGTGCGATTTTGTAAAGCTCAGCTTCGTCGGAAAACAGGTCAAAATCATGCCCGAGGCTCCGGTCAAGTACTCTCTGCGCGTCTTCGTTTAAAAAATCATTGGAAAAAAGCATATGTAGAACGAGTTCTCTTGCTAATCTTCTGCTCATATAAAGCCTCCGGTAACCATATTCCATAATATTATACACTTAATTGAATAAAAAATAAACCCCTGCATAGAGAGGTTTATTTAAAAGATATTCTATTTTTTCGGAAAGCTTATACCAGAGACAAATACATCGATAGAGCTTACCTTGATCGACGTATAAGCTTCTATTTCAGCCTTCACCTTTTCCTGCACAGCTTTTGCAATTTCAGCGATTGTCTCTCCGAGAGTGACGTTTATATAAAGCCTTAGCGAACAACTGTCAGGTTCGGTCCCCTGGCTTATAGAAACCCCCTTATAATCATGCCATCCCTCAATTTTTTCAGCCGACGACGATGTCTCGGATACGCCGCTTATCCCCATAGATGCTCCGCGTGCCAACATAGCCACTACGTCATAAGAGACTTTAATCAGGCCATTCTCGCAGGGGAGCATAAAGTACATTTTATTATCGTTCAAATATATCACTCCTTATTATAGAGTATTCTATAATATAAAGGAGGCGATATCAAGCCTTTTATGTTGTTTCGATTATTTTGATGCTGGCTGCCTCTACGCCGGATTCATCCATTACTATCTCTGTGATTTTGGCTACATCACTGTCTTGAAGCCCGCCTTCAACTTTGGATACGATCACATTGATACCGCTGTCATTCACAAATACAACACAATCCGCATATCCCTTTGCTATGACAAGATTTTCTATTCTTGACTCCTGCATAGCCGACTGCGCCATCACCTGAATGGCAGCATTTGCCTGCTGTGCGGCTTCATCGCCAGCAGACTTGTTTTCTATTGTGGTGTTAAGTATAGATACCGCTTCATCCCGTGCTTTTTGACGAGAGAGCCTTGCCTCTGAAAAATAGTCTCCAGAGACCTGCTGAGTATCGCCAGTATCAGTTTCTCCGTCAACCAAAGTTGCTTCGCCAAGCATCTTGCCCTTTTCAAAATCAGCTACGGAACTGTATCCTTCATCGTCCCTGTTATAGCTCCAATTGAGATAGACCGCAACGCACAGCATAAGCGCCACTACGGAATACACAGCTCCTTTTTTCTTGAGTGCCATAGAATACTCCTCCTATTTTTCCATTTTAGAAATAACGATATTATCCGAAGTTATACCTGTCAGTGATGCTACTGCCTGAGTCACTTCAAGCCTGATTTTAGCGCTTTCGGCCCCATCGCAAACAATGAAAGCCCCTCTGTACTGCGGCTCGTTGACTCGTATTGTAACAGGAGCCTGGCTCGACGAAGATCCCAGTGTGGCAAGAGACGAGCTGGTGTCCGCACTCTGAGTACCGTCGGATTTTACCATATTTTTATCCTCATTGTACGCGTAAACCGATTCGCTGCTGCTTTTTGCCGTTAACACCACCTCTACTCTTCCTACCCCTGAAACCTTGGAAAGTATGGCCTCAAGCTTAGCTTCAAGAGCTTCAAGATCTGCTGTAACTGAGGTCTGCCCAGAAATCGAATCCGATGAGCTCTTGCCGTAAGACGGGAAAAAGGCAAGGGCCAGGCCAAAAAGGCAGACAATCAAGACATACTTATACTTATCGAAGCCTCCCTTTAAATATTCCAATATTTTAGTTTTGACCATAAATATCACCTCATAAATACTATATTTCCGGCAGGTATTCCGGTCATATAAGATATCTCGTTTTTAAGATCGTCAGACTCCTCAGCATCTCCCCATATTTCTATGCCGCTTATGTCGTATACACTATTTTCATCAGCAGTATAAATTACTTTAGCAGTGGCTTTAAGCCCTTTTTGTGAAAGGATAGTATTTATATACTCTTCTATTCCCTTTGCCACATCGCTTCCTGTTATATTGTCCGCTTCAGATACCTCGAGAGTCATCTGCGCCTCTACATCTTTTATATAGTCAAGCGCATTTTCCAAAGAAAGCTCACCGGAAACTGTAGGAGACAGAAACAGAATAATCATCATACAAGCGCATGCAAGCCTTAAAGGCTCGGCATGAGGTCCTTTGCCGGCTATCGCCATGACACAGAATGACGCAAATCCGCCTATTAACAGTCTTGATATGTATGATACCACCCAGTCATTCATGTTTTTATCACCACCGAACTTATTACAAAAGACAAAAACTGGATAGCACAGCATGTACCCAAAAGCCCAAGAGCTATGCTGTAGCTTTCAGATATATTCTCAAGTAACTTAGAAAGATTACCCCCGCATAGAGACGAGGATATAAGAGCCAGAAACTTAAAAACCAGAAGCCTTGCGGCCACAGCTGCAAATGGAACCAGGCATATGGCCAGCGCACCTATGAAGCCGTATATACCAACAGCATTTTTAAGAACTACGGCCCCACTTAAAATAGCCTCAGATACATCGGATACTATAGACCCAAGCACCGGCACAGAACCTGCAATCGTCACTTTTGCCGTTTTCAAAGTCACTGCATCTGTTCCAGATGATATAAGCCCCGAAAGTGTTATATACCCCGTATACAGCATAAGAAAGTATTTGAAAAAGCTAAGTGAAGCTTTTTTGAACATTTGGGCTATACCAAGTATGACATTGTTTTCAGCTATTCTGCCAACGGCGGAAAGAATGATATGAAGGTATATTGCCGGTATTAGTATCTTTGAAGACAGCATTATCATTATATTTGAGAATATAAGAGTGGCCGATGATGTGGATACTGCCGAAAGTGGCCTTCCGGAAACAGCTACGGCTATTGCATATACGGGGATAAGCGCTGATGAAAAATACTGAAGATTTCTTATCGCCTCAGCGCAGGATTCCAATACTCCTGACGCTCCGCTTATACATAAAGCAGTGACAGCACATATCCCCGTTATATCAATAACTTTTTTCAGGACATCCGACGATGTCGGAGTCACGAAAAGAACTACCACAGCTGAGAGAGATGATATGGCCAGGATAATAAACCCTTCTGCAAATGAACTCTTCAAGCTTTTTTGAAGCATATTTAAAAATCCTGAAACGATCCCTGAAAGCCCTTCCTTAACGTCTCCGCTTTCAGGAGTTATCTTTACAAACTCCGAGGCCTCTGGAGGAACGGCTCCTATTAGCTTAGATGTATCTACAGCAGCTCTTGCGGCGCATGGCAGGATCAAGAGGATAAAGATCAGCGACAGCAGTTTTTTCATAATCTCCACCTATATGCTTCCAACCAGCTTCAGCACCTCTTCCAATAACGGCAGCATACAGATTACAGAGGTTATGACGGCAAAGATCTCTATATTGCACGCTGCCCATCTGTTTCCCATATCCCGGCAGAGCTCTGCGGTAATCCTGGCGCATAAAGCGATTCCAAGAACTTTGACAACTGGTAGAATCAAACCGCTTTCTATGCCGCTGGCTGCCGCTATAACTTTTATGCGGTTCATAATATAGACTCCCTTTGAAACGGCAAAGCCCATAAACACAACCCCTGCGGCTATGGCAACAATGGTTGACATCACCTTACTGCCCTCGCCTATTATAACTATCATAACGCACACACCTATACAAAGTGCGGCTACCTTAAGCATATCTTCCATATCAAAAACCGAAAGTGCTCTTTATTAGAGAAAACATGCTGTTAATTTGCTGGATTATCATCATCATGACGACTATAAGGCCGGCAAGCGTCGTCATCATTGCCTGTTCCTCTCGCCCCGAGCGTATCAGGAGCTGATTTAGAACAGCTACAAGTATTCCAACTGCCGCCACTTTAAAAATCAGATCAACGTCCATTGTTTTCACCGCCTTATGATAACAAATTAGTACGGCAGCATTTTTCTGCACGGTAATAGAGCAAAAGCTCCTTTGGCATTTTTGAGTGCATCATATTTTTCATCCTTTTCAATTTAGCTTGCTGATAACGGTTGTCCCTGTAATGAATGATATTCAAGACTAGTGGCATTAATGACCGTGTTTTTTCTTTATATAGCTATAAGCGCCAAAGTTATTCCTACAGTTGCGCCAATAGCCTTGTAAAGCTTACCTTTAGAGGCAATCTCAGCCTTAAGAGCGTCATAGGAGCGCTGAAGCTCTGAACACGCAGTATTTATACGCTCTGCCTGCACAGCGCCGTCAAATCTCCCAAGGACACTGCATACCTGCTTTAAAATTTCAATATCTTCAGTAATAAGCCCCTGCTTTTTTAAAATTACATAATTTGCCTGAGCTGCGGTTGAAAAGGTTGTGCCAACAGAAGCATGCCTGAAGGTCTCTTTATAAAAAAAGGAAATCTCTTGCCCGCAATGTTCCTCAAGAAGATCAATTATTTTTTCAAGCTGCGTATTTTTATAAATTATCTCTGCCTTAATTATCCCGAGTGCCGCTATATGTCCTTTTATTACCTTGAGACGTATGCGCATATCACGGTTAAGGGTTATCCCCATCGCTGAGCATGAAGCTATTATCATCAGTACTCCAAAAAATTTTATCATTATCACCGCTCCTTTCATAAATCCTGCATGCCCGCTGATTCCCGATTCTTTCAAGAAGAATTATCTTATTGAATATTCCGCTGTTTAAAAGGTTTCTATAAACCGGCCTTTTGACCATTTCCTCAACATCTTCTCCATGTGCTGTGGCTATAAAACCGCAGCCAGTATAAGATGCCTCTACCATAGCGTCAATATCCTCAGAAGTGGTTATTTCATCAAGAGCTATGATCTCCGGAGACATCGACCTGAGAAGCATTTCTATGACTTCCTTTTTATGGCCGCCCTGGATAATATCACAACTGCCAAGCTCGAATACGGCCTCGCCGGATAAAGTACCCCCGAGCTCATATCTGCAATCAGCAATACATACCCTATATTGCCTTGAAAGTATGCGGCAAATATCTCGAAGGAGCGTAGTTTTCCCTATGCCAGGCTTTGAAACTATAAGTGTGCTTTCAAACGTGCCGCTTTTGGCAATTTGAGGAACAAGCCGGTCACCTATACCTAAAAACTGTTTTGCGATTCTTATATTAAGGGATGTGAAATCACTTAAATTTTTCCCTTTTTCGCCATATGACAGTTTCCCGCAAAGCCCTATTCTGTGGCCGCCCTTGGCTGTTAGAAAGCCCATTTTAATCTGATCCGTGTAACTATGCAGAGAACACTGAGTTGTTTTAGCTATTACATTTTCAATATCTTCGGGATATGTAATTATAGGCTCGTTTCCAAGGCATATATTCTTTTGTCTTCCCGATATTACTGCCGAAAAAGGCTTGCCCGATCTCAGCCTGAACTCCTCTGCCAAAACCCTGTCTTCCTCACTCAAAGTAAATGCAGCTTTCCATAAACGCTCCGGAAGAAGATTAGCAGCCAGAATATAGCTTTTCATTGCTTCCTTTTTATTCATAGTTTTCATAATAGTTTGTCCTCCCGATAAAACTTATTCGAAAGGCATTCCTTTAAGAACAAAAAGACAGCCTGCGCAAAACAAATTTGCACAAGCTGTCTTACAGCAAATTATTTCTTTTTTACTCCTCGGTTATCATCTTTTCAAACTCTGTCTGGTCGATGACCTGAACGCCAAGGCTTCTGGCCTTAGCAAGCTTTGAACCGGCATCTTCTCCCGAAAGCACATAAGTCGTTTTCTTCGAAACGCTGGAAGACACCTTTCCCCCAAAACTTTCTATTATATCCGTCGCTTTTTCCCTTGTGTAATCCGGAAGGCTTCCGGTTAAAACGAAAGTTTTACCCTCAAAACGCGAATCCATTTTCTGTACATTCTCGGTCATGTTTACTCCAGCCTCTCGAAGCCTGCTGATGAAGTGCCGGTTTTGAGGATTTTCAAACCAGTTTACAAGGCTGTTTGCCGTTGCCTCTCCAATATCTCTTACAGCGGTAAGCTGCTCTACTGTAGCAGCTTGGATCTCGTCAAGTGTTACAAAGCGCTGTGCTATAACCTTTGCTGCTTTTTGGCCTACATGCCTTATACCAAAAGCGTAAAGCAGTCTCGAAAGCTGATTTGCCTTACTCTTCTCCACTGCCGCGATTAAGTTCGAGGCAGACTTTTCGCCCATTTTTTCCATAGATGCGATATCCTTTAAATCAAGGAAATAAAGGTCCGCGGCTGATTTAATGTGACCCTCTTCCAGAAGCTTTTCAACGATAGCAGTGCCAAGGCCATCTACATCCATGGCATCACGCGAAGCAAAATGTACTATGCTGCGTGAAAGCTGAGCGGGACATTCCGCCCCTGTACATCTTACGGCTGATTCGTCGGGATCGTCATAAAGAGGAGAAGAACACACGGGGCACACCTTCGGCATCGCAAAAGGGACTGCATTTGTAGGCCTTTTTGAAATGTCAACACCAAGGACCTCGGGAATAATATCCCCGGCTTTTCTCACAATTATTGTATCCCCTACCCGTATATCCTTATCTCGGATAAAATCGCGGTTATGGAGCGTTGCTTTGCTGACTGTCGTCCCGGCAAGACTTACAGGTTGAAATACGGCATTTGGAGTTAAGACCCCAGTTCTTCCTACATTTATTACGATATCAAGCAGCTTTGTAGGCTTTTCCTCAGGCGGAAACTTATAAGCGACAGCCCATCTTGGAGCTTTTGAAGTGCTTCCCATGGTATGCCGCTGAGAAAGAGAGTTTACTTTGATAACAATTCCATCAATCCCGTATGAAAGAGAATCTCTGCATGCTCCTATATCCTTTATAAACGCCTCGATCTTCTCCATATCATTTGTCACCATATAACGCTCAATTATTTTACATCCGGCTTCTTTTATAAACTCAAGCGTTTTGCTGTGCGTTTGAAAGCCAAGCTCTTCACCGTTTTGAAGATTAAAACAAAAAATAGAAAGCTTGCGTTTTGCACAAATTCTACTGTCAAGCTGGCGCAAAGAACCTGCCGCAGCATTTCTTGGATTGGCAAACAAAGGCTGGGATGATATTTCTCTTTCTTCATTGAGGGACTCAAATGCCTTATATGGCATATAAACCTCACCACGGATGAAAAGCGGAGAAAGCTCGGTTTTAACCCTTAACGGAATATCAATAATCGTCTTTAAATTCTCTGTGACGTTTTCTCCCGTTATACCATCGCCCCTTGTGGCACCTTTAATAAATATTCCGTCTTGATATTCAAGACATACAGACAACCCATCGATCTTTACTTCTACGCAATATTCCGCGTCAGGGAATCGATCTTTAACCCTTGTGTCGAAATCATAAAGCTCCTCAAAGGAAAAGACATCCTGCAGACTCTCCATGGGATACGGATGCTCAACGCTTTCAAAACCGCTTAAAACTGTGCCTATAACTCTCTGCGTTGGAGAATCCGGCCACATAAGTGTCGGATTCTCCTTTTCAAGCTGTTTTAAATGATTCATCATGTTGTCATACTCATAATCACTGACCTCAGGAGCATCATCGTTATAATATAATTTGGCATAATGTATCAGCTTTGCAGTCAACTCATCTATTTGTTTTTTAACATCCATTTTATCGTCACTCCCTGTGCATGCTATATAAATTATATCAGTTTCTTTCACCATAGTCATTATATTTTTCGACAAGGCTTTCTCTTGAATCTACAATGTCTGTATAAGAATTTGGCACCGATCCAACAATTATTGTCTCAGCTATGTTTACCTGTGATGTAACCTCGAAATATGCCCTTCCTCCTGGAAGCAGTACACTCATTCCGACATCAGTTTCAATTAGTATCCTGTGCCTGGTCTGGTTTATTCCCGCATGGGTAAATTCGCTTATAAACGATGCGTTAGCGCTGTTGACCATCTGAAGAAGTATGGGAATTTTGGGTCCGCGTCCTGAAAAAAGCTCACCGTTTATTATGTTGCCAAGAGCTACCTCAATCTTAGTTGAACTGGCAGCATTTATTTTATCGTTTATGCGAGACACAATAGATGACTTTAGCCGGTTTATTTTTACTGAATCCGTTTTTAGGGCAAGTATATCTCCGTTATTATTTTTTTCAAAGAAGACAAGATTATCATATACCCCTCCTTGATTTTCAAGCTCTTCCTCTACAGCCTCATTAATAGCGATTGTAGCTATATATTTAGCGCGACCTTCTGCATACGCCTTTACAAGCGGCCTGAGCTTGATTTCAATCGTAAGAAACGATATTGTAGCCACAAGAAATATGATAAAAAGCCAGATAAGCGGCATACGGTCACGCACACGCCTTACAAATCGGTAGGATCTTAAACGCCTCATATCCACACCTCCCATGCCATATCTTATTCTGTGATATAAAAAGAGGTGATTTTTCGAATAAAAAATAAAAGCGCCGCCATGATTGGCGGCGCTTTAAAGCATTTTATTATTCAGCTGTCTCGGATTCTGCTGTCTTATCTGAAGCAGGATCAAGTAAAGCGCGGATGCTAAGAGATATCTTCTTTTTCTCACTGTCAATATCCGTAATCTTAACATCTACCATCTGACCAATCTGGAGGGCCTCATCAGGCTTCCCGATTCTGCGGTCAGCAACAATCTGAGATATATGGATAAGGCCATCAACGCCGGGAAGAACTTCGGCAAAAGCGCCAAAAGGCATAAACTTAACTACCTTGACATTGACTACATCGCCTTTATTGTAAGTTGATTCAAACTTAGCCCAAGGGTTCTCATCAGCACGCCTATAACCCAGAGATATCTTTTTCTTCTCGGCGTCAAGCGCAATAACATATACCTCGACCTCCTGGCCGATTGTCAAAACATCAGAAGGATGCTTAACACGATTCCATGAAAGCTCAGAAATATGAACCATGCCGTCAACTCCGCCGATGTCTACAAAGGCGCCATAACTGGTGAAGGATTTTACAATACCCTTATAAACTTTTCCAACAGCAATATTATCCCAAATCTTCGAAGCTGCTTCTTTGCGATTTTCAGAAGAAACAACTTTTATCGATCCAACAACTCTTCTTCTCTGACGGTTGATCTCGGTAATGCGCATCTTATACGAAGTCTTCATCATCGAATCAAATGAGGCATCTCTGGGCAGGCCGGTCTGGCTGGCGGGGATGAACACCCTTACGCCCATAACAGAAGCGATGACTCCACCCTTGTTTTGATCTACAATTACGCCCTCAACGGTAGCTTTATTCTCATATGCAGTTTCAAGCTTTTCCCAGTTCTTAACAGCATCGAGGCGCTTCTTTGAGAGCATTATAAGGCCCTCGACATCATTCACACGCATAACATAAGCTTCGATCTCATCACCGATTTTAATGCTCTCTCCAACATTAAAGGTAGGATCATCTGAAAGCTCAACCATAGGAATATAACCAGCTTGCTTAACGCCCAAATCAACATGAATATCAGTTGCGTTGATTTGTGTGATTATGCCCGATACCTTTTCTCCTGTATGTAAAGTTTTGAGGGAGTGCTCCAAAAGTTCTTCGAAGCTTTCATCGTTGATGTTTGTGTTTTCTTCAGTCATCTTCCTGTTAACCTCCTTAATTATCGAATCAGGTGTTGAGGCACCGGCGGTTATGAAAATATCGCTGCAATTCTTAAATCTTGAGGTATCGAGCTGCCCGGCCTCCGAAATAAACACCGTATTCCCGCACAAACTGCGGCACAGCTCATAGAGATTTTTTGAATTGCTGCTCTTCTGATCGCCGATAACAATAACCCCGTCCGACCGTGACGCCCAAATAAAGGCATCTGCCTGCCTGGATTCGGTTGCCTTACATATTGTATCAAAAAACAGTATGCTATTACAAGAGTTTTTTAATTTATTTACAAACTGCTCGTATTTTTTTGTGCTGAAAGTAGTCTGGCAAACAACGGCTATTTTTTGGCTGTTATATTTCTCAATAAAACTGTCGATTTCTTCATCGCTGCAGGCTATTGTAAAGTCAAAACATCTGGACGCAATACCTCTGACCTCGGGATGATTCGCCTGCCCTATTATGAGTATATGGCGGCCTTCGGACGACTGGTGTGCAACAATATCATGGATTTTCTCTACCTTGGGGCATGTCGCATCTACCAGCACACAGCCCGATGCTTCAAGTTTTTGCATATCTTCTTTCGGAAGTCCGTGTGCCCTTATTATGACTCTGCTCCCCTCATGAGGAAGCTCTGTGTCATTAAGCATTTTCACGCCCAAATGTTCAAGCTCAGCCAGCACGCTGTCGTTATGTATAAGCGGCCCGGCGGAATAAACAAATCCATGCTGCTTGACCTCATTAAATGCCATATCAACAGCTCTTTTAACCCCGAAGCAGAAACCCGCTGTTTTTGCAGTCACGATGTTCATTTGTTTAACCTTCCGGCCTGAGGTATTTCTCTGATACGCTTCATGATTTCCTCAGTTACCCGATGATAGTCTTCCGATGTGGGCTTTCCCTCAACAAACGGGTAATAGGGCTTCCCAAATGTGAGGGTACATCCCTTAAATGCCTTTTGGCCGGGAGTTATGTATACAGGAATTATCGGGGCTTTCGCCTTAAGCGCAAGCATGCTGCTGCCTGACTTAGCCACACTCTCCATACCGCCTTTTACTCTTGTACCCTCAGGGAAAATAACCAGCTTTTCTCCCTCTTTTAGCGCTTTAAGCGAATATTTTATGGCACTAAGATCATTTCCGCCCCTGTCAACTGGATATGCTCCAAATGCTTTCAAAAGCAATCTTAATACAGGCACGTTGAATAACTCTTTTTTTGCCATCGCGGCATATTGTTTTTTATCTCCGAGAGCAAGAATAACAAGAACCGAATCTATGTTTGCAGTATGATTTCCGCAAACAATGGCGGCTCCTTTTATAATATTTTCTTTGCCGATAAACTTAAAGCGATAAATTGGCCAAAGGCAGATGTATATTATCCAATAAGCGATTTTAAACATTAGGCATCTTCTCCCTGATAACTTTTCTCAAAATTTCCGTTGCCTGAGACAGGGTCAATCCAGTAGTGTCAACAATTACGGCATCCTTTGCCGGGTGCAAAGGGGCCAGCTCTCTCTCGCAGTCATTTTTATCTCTTTGCCTGATACTCTCTAAAACACCTTCAAAGGTGACATCATGCCCCTTTTCAAGGAGTTCGCTGTAACGCCTTCTCGCGCGGTCAAAATCACATGCCGTGAGAAATATCTTTATTTCAGCGTGAGGGAGAATAACTGTCCCTATATCACGTCCATCCATTATGACACTATTTTTTTCCGCAAGGTTCCTTTGAAGTGACAGCAGAAATTTTCTTACAGCAGGAAGTGCAGATACATCCGATGCATATTTTGATACTTCCTCTGTTCGTATTAGACCGGATACATCTTCTCCATTAAGTATAACTCGTTGGGCATTGTCTATATACCGAATATCTATACAGATATCATCAAGGCATCTCTCAATATCTTCTTTATGCGACACATCTATACCATTTCTCAATACATGAAGCCCGATGGCCCTATACATCGCTCCTGTGTCAACATATATAAATCCAAGCTCTTCTGCCATCATCTTTGCCAAGGTGCTTTTCCCAGCCCCAGATGGCCCATCTATAGCTATGTTAACCCTACTCAAAAAGCTCATCCTCTCCCGCTGCCGACAAACCGGCTTTAAAGCCTGTCGACCAGGCTATCTGTAAATTAAATCCGCCCGTATATGCGTCAACATCTATGATTTCTCCCGCAAAATAAAGCCCTGGAACAAGCTTTGATTCCATAGTTCTTGGATCTATCTCTTTTACCGAAACACCTCCGGCGGTTATAATGGCCTCCTCAAACGGGCCGGCTCCAGTTATTTCAAGCTGAAAAGCTTTGATAGTGTGCACAAGCGAAGCTCTTTCTGTCTTTGTTATAACATTTACTTTTTTGTCTCCCGGTATCCCGGAAAGCTCAACGATTACCGGAATAAGTTTTGATGGCAAAAGTTTCCCAAGAGAATTGGCAAAATCTCTGTTCAAATTTTCTTCAAAGTCGCGTATAACACGCTTATCCAACGTCTGCTCGTCAAGCGCCGGCTTCAGATCTATCGACAGTATGCATGGGAAAAGCTCCTCGCGAGCCACATGGGCGGAGGAGCTTAAAATAACGGGCCCTGACACCCCGTGTCTTGTAAATATCATTTCTCCGAAATCACTATAAATTTCTTCGCCGTTTTTCAAAAGCGATACTCTAATATTTCTTAAAGAAAGCCCCTCAAGCCTTGCAGGTATGTTTCCCTTTGCCTCAAGCGGAACGAGTGAAGGACGTATCTTTGTAATCGTATGTCCAAGGGCTTTTGCAAGTTTATACCCGCTGCCATCGGAGCCTGTTTTTGGATATGAGCGCCCGCCGGACGCTAAAATTACTTTATCGCATGCATAATGTCCATGCTCGCCGACAACAGCAGAGACCCCGTTTGAATCCCTTTTGATTTCCACTGCTTTATCAGTTATTATCTTTATATTTAGCTTTTTCATTGTTAATACTAAGGCATCGGTCACATCCATTGCTCTGTCAGAAACGGGAAATATCCTGTCTCCGCGTTCTGTCTTTAACAAAACGCCCGCACTTTCAAAGAATTCTACAGTCGCAGCAGAATCAAAACTGTTGAATGCACTATATAAAAATCTTCCGTTGCCCGGCACATTTTTTATCATTGTCTGGACATCACAGGCATTGGTGACATTACATCGGCCCTTGCCTGTTATATTTAGTTTTATTCCCGGCCGGGAATTCCTTTCCACAACAAATACATCAGCTCCCTGACGCGCGGCAGTAATTGCCGCCATCATTCCGGAAGCCCCGGCCCCGATAACCGCTATTTTCATTTTATCTCCTGCGGCGCAAAGCTTGCCGCTTCTTCAGAAAGCCTAAGCTTTCGCTGAGCTTTTTCATCGTTTTTCGCCAAAATACAAATTATGCTGCCACAAAGAGATATCAGTGGAGCCAAAGTTCCATTTATCCCGTAATCTCCATATTCCGATACCAGATTTATATCTGCATAGTTGGCTATTTCAGACTTTACACCTTCGCTTATGGTCACAATACATGCATCACGATATCTTGCATAAGCAGCAAGTTTTTTTGTAGCATCCGAATGTATAGGAAAGCTGATTATGAGCAGCAGGTCGCCGGAATCGATATCTGATACCGCTGAGATGGGCTCAATTCCCATCTGATTGACACAGCAGACATTTGTCAGCAGAACATCCAGGTATAAGCACAGGTATTGAGCGGCAGCAGAAGCATAGCCTTGCCCGTAAATATATATTTTCGAGCTGAATGACAACCTCATGCAGAGATTTTTTATTGCATCTACAGGATTTAGGCTTACATTCTTCTTGATATTGAGAGCATCAGTAGCTGCTATACCCTCAAATACATCCCTATCATCGGGATTATCAGCCATAAGCTCAAATCTTGACAACGTGGACAAACGATATTTGAGTTCTAGCTGAAGTGCATCCTGGAACTCGGTATAGCCGTTATAGCCAAGGGCCAAGGCAAAGCGCATGACCGTCGACTGGCTGACACCGGATACCGAAGCAAGCTCGAAGGAACTCATGAAAGCGGCCTTATCACAATGTTCGCTGACAAATGCCGCCAGCATCCGCTGCCCTTTTGTAAAGCCCGGGTATTTCTCTGCAATAGCTTCATTTATGCGCTTCATAACTCTACCGCCCATTCTATAAGACTTTTTTAATGACATTTCAATATGCAGTTTCCCGCATACGCCAAACACATCTTGTTTTGCATATGCAGATCACAGGGTCTTGAGGTACTCCACCTCTTTGTCAGAAAGATGCCTGTAGGTTCCGCTTTTGAGGTCAGAAAGAATGAGTTTCCCGATGGCTACCCGCTTTAGTGAACGAACCGTAAATCCACATTGTGTACACATACGCCTTATCTGACGATTTTTGCCCTCACGAATGCTGATAGTCATAATGCACCCATCGTCAAGGTCAATCACCTTTCGGCACTTTGCAGGCGAAAGTCTTACACCGTCAATTGTCAGAGGTCTCGACAATAGTGTTTCTGCAGGTATATCTGGCTTGCCATTATCGTAGATAAGATTTAAAAGATATGTCTTATAAACCTTATGTGAAGGATGCGTAAGGTTGTTTGTAAGTTCCCCGTCATTGGTCATCAGAAGCAAGCCTTCAGAGTGCATATCTAGCCTTCCAACAGGATATATCCTCTGCGGAATATCCCGTACCAGATCCAATACTGTTGGCCTTGACGCTTCATCAGATAATGTAGTCACATATCCACGTGGCTTATTGAGGATAATATACACCTTTTCCTCATATGTTGCGATACTTTTTCCAAAAACAATTATTTCGTCGCGTTCAGGATCGGCACGATCTCCCAAAGATGCTGTAATGCCGTTTACCTTGACAGCTCCGCTTTCTATGTATTCCTCGGCTTTTCTTCTTGAAGAAATACCTTTTTGGGATAAAATTTTCTGTAATCTTTCTTTCACTTTTTACTTCCTAAATATCCAATCGAACAGTCCTGACCAAAAGCCTTCATTCTCGGCATAGACCATCTGCTCAATATCATTTTTATAATATACATCTGTTGAAAAAAGCTGATTGCCATCAAGAGTTACAATGATATGTCCATACTTGTCGCCTGCATATACTGGAGCATATACAATTCGCGGGCCACAAATAGTTATTTTAATACGCTCACGCTCGCCGGGAAATACCCCAATCGTGAAACCTTCATTTACATAAAGAGGACAATTTGATGTAGTACCAGATGCAATATAAGCACTGCCAACTTCACCTGATCTTAAAAGCGATTCTGACGAAAGCTGGCTGAAAGCGCTTTCATAAAGGGACATATGATCATTCCAGTCATCTGGAGCCGACAATGTGACAGCTATCAGCTCTCGCCCGTCTCTCTCGGCCGCACTCACAAGACATCTGCCAGATTTCTTTGTATAACCTGTTTTTATTCCGCAGGCATCAGAATATAGCGACAAAAGTCTGTTGTGATTCGTCATATACCTGCCGCCGGCCTGAATGCTCTTTTTCGCGACAATTTCGCGAAAAACCGAATTTTTCATCGCCGCTGCCGCAAGGAGAGCCATATCGGAAGCCGTAGAATAGTGGTTATCCCCATCAAGTCCATTAGGATTCTCGAATGAACTTGAGGTCATTCCAAGCTCCTTGGCAGTCCTGTTCATTAAAGTGACGAAATCATCTGTGTTTCCCGTCAGCATCGCCGAAAGAGCGACCGCGGCATCATTGCCGCTCATAAGCATAAGACCGTAGATAAGGTCAGAGACCTTCATTTTTTCCCCGGCTTTAAGATACATGGAAGACCCCTCTGCCCCTGTCCAACCCGGCAATATGGTTACCTCTTTGTCAAGATCATATATCGACAAAGCCACCAGAGCGGTCATTATTTTAGTAGTGCTTGCCATGGGTAAACATTCATCCGGATTCTTGCTTTCCAAAATCATTCCTGTCAGCGGATCATAAAGAACAGCGCTCTTTGCTGACACCTGCACAGCATTAATACTCGTACATTCACAAAAGCACAGTAGTACCGCAACAGAAAAACCAATAATTTTTTTAACTATCAACCAAATCACCCCAAGAACAATTTATTGGGGTGATTTGAAAATTATGAAATCAATATACTTCTTCTGAAGAATCCTGATGCTTTTCCTTCTTAAACTTATCTATTATTCCAGGAACCATATCGATCACCTTATCAAGAGATGAATTGGCTGGCGGATCGATATAGATCATTCTTACATTACCGCCTGAAACAACAATAAACGCTATTGGCACGATAGAAACCCCTGCTCCGCTGCCCGCTCCGACAGAGGGCTTATCAGCCTTGTCTTTGCCATCCATTCCACCGGAGGCAAATCCGAAAGTAACTTTTGAAACGGGTATAAGAGTTGTTCCGTCAATAGTGGTTATCGGGTTTCCGATCACTGTATTGACATCAACAAGCTCTTTGATCTTCGATATAGTCTGACTCATAACATCGCTCAAACTGCTCATTTCTGCACCACCTTATCATTCTTGGTTAATTTTTTCCACTTAAAATAAATTATCGCCGCAACGGCCAAAAGCTGACCCGGTATTGCCAAAACCGTTGCCGAAAAGAAAAATGTGCCCGGTTCGTTAAACTCGGCAGCAAGGCTTATCTCGGGCTTTCTTATTCTGAAAATTCTCTGCAGCTTTGGGAATATTATTCCCAAAGTCCCGCAGGCGCTGCCATACATAAGCGCAGTTTTTGCCGGATCACTGTTATGAATAGTTGCCGTAAGCTTGAAAGAAGAGACATATAAGCCCCTTACAACAGAACTAAAAGCCTCCGAAGCAAATGAAAAATATTCCATAAGTCTGCTGAAATTCATGTTCTTAAAAACAGCATTCCCCTTGTTTTCTTCGTTATCAGCAACTTTATCTTCCCGATCTTTCTTTTTCTTATTAACAGATTTCTTTTTTGGTGGATACATCTTTATGCCTATACCAAGAATTTTCGCATATACCTCCAAAAAACCGTCACCAGCTTTTATTTTAATTCCGGCTGGTATTAAAAGAAGCAGCAAAAGCAGTTCAAACAATACCAGCAGAAACATCATGATCAATTTCATGCTTTTTCCTCTGCACAAACTTTGAGAGACTCTTCAAAAAACAACTGCTCACCGTTGTTATCAAGGCTTAATCCGTCTACATATGGAAGCTGCTCTATATTGGAAAGACCAAAAGTTCTTAAAAACTTTTCGGTTGTTTTATAAAGAAGAGGTCTTCCTGGAACATCCAGCCGTCCGCACGGCTCAATAATGCCTTTTTCTGTAAGGGAAGAAATCGTATAAGAACTGTCAACTCCTCGAATCTGCTCCACGTAAGCACGAGTAGTAGGCTGCCTATAAGCTATAATAGCCAATACCTCCATAGATGACTGCGACAATACAGGTGGTTTACCCGATTCAAGCACAGCTCTTACATATGAGGAGTATTCGGGCCTTGAAACCAGTTGATACCTCTCATTGAGTTTTAGTAGCTTGACTCCCCTGCGTTCATAATCATAAAGATCAGAAAGCTCGGAGGCCAGCTTTTGAATCTCATCTTTTTCAATTCCGAGCACAGCGCAGAGCTTGTCCGAAGAAACTGAATCCCCAGCTGCAAACAGCACAGCCTCCAGCACTTTTGAAAGTTTACTCTGTTCCATCTTCTTCTCCTGAAAGCTTCAGAATATATTTCCCCTCGTTTTCATCAATAAGCAGTTTTTTTGTCTTTGAGAGTTCAAGAACGGCAAGAAATACAGCCACGACTTCAGATCGGGTTTTCGAGCTAAGCACGGCATCGGAAAAATCTATTGTTTCCTGATTTTTAAACTTTTCCAAAAGAAAAGTAATTTTATCGCTGACTGAGACGGTCTCTCGGCCAACTATACCTGAAAATGACTCTACCGGCGGTGGCAACTTTCTTCCCTCGCGTTCCAGTATATTGACTACCGCCTTTTGGAGCTGTCTCAAGGTATTGCCATAAAGCTGTTCTTCATCACACATGAGAGGCTCGGGTGATTTTGTAAAAATATCTCTTCCAAGCTCGAATCTTCCCATAAGCATGCCGCCGACCTGTTTGACTCTCTGATAATCAAGCAGTGTTTCTATAAGCGCCGCCCTTGGATCATCAGCCTCGTCTTCCTTATAAACAGGAATCAACATTTTTGACTTAATATAGACAAGCTGTGAGGCCATAGTTATAAACTCGCCCGTAACCTCTATATCCATCTCGTGCATTTTTGCAAGATAATCAATGTATTGTTCAAGTATAAGCGAGATAGGTATATCTTTTATATCGATCTTATTTTTAGAAAGTAAATACAAAAGCAAATCTAAAGGTCCTTCAAATACCTCAAGATGAAATGTTACATCTTCCATTCTATACTATCCCAAGTGCAGAACATATGCCAACGCTTGCCTTCAAAGCCACATTCATAAAGGCAGATTGACCTGTTCCGATAAAACCGTCAAGCATACCAAAATACAGCCCTAATAAAAGTGCCAGACGAATGTATCCATCATATCTGTAAAACCACCCAACTATTTGGTTCGGCAAGAACATGAACATTATTTTTGAACCATCAAGCGGAGGAATGGGAATCAGATTGAAAAGGCCAAGACCTATGTTAATAGCCCCCAATATATACATAAAAGAAGCCAGTGCGGAAAGAATCTTTCCCGGGGATGTAACCGCAATTATTACATATATAAAAACAGATACAAACCCCAAAAGGAAATTAGCCAACGGACCCGCAATAGCCGTTGCTGCCATACCCGCCTTGGGGTGTTTAAAATATCGTGGGTCAACCGGCACAGGTTTTGCCCATCCAAAGCCAAAAAAAATCATGCACATAAGCCCCAGCGGATCTATATGCGATATAGGATTAAATGACAGCCGCCCCTTATACTGCGCCGTACGGTCGCCAAGCATATAAGCTGCAAGCGCATGACTCATCTCATGAAATGTGATGGCTATAAGCGCTGCAGGTATTACAGTTATATAATACTGGAGATTTTTCAATATATCAACTCCTCGACAAATAAAAAAAGAGCTTTATACGCTGAGCATATCGCTTATGAGCGCATCTCTTCCGTCACCGCGCTCGGCTGAAAATGGAATAAGCCGCGTATTTGCGTCAAGCGAAAGAGTTTCCCTTATAAGATCGAGTGCAGGCTGCACTTGCGAGCTCTTCAACTTGTCGAGCTTATTGGCCACAATAGTGACCGGCAGGTCATAGGCCCTTATCCACTCAAACATGGTCTGATCGTCGGCTGTAGGCTTGTGCCTGATATCGAGGATAACATATATCCTCGATATCTTATCCATATCACAAGCAAAATAATCATCTATGAGCTTTGAATATCTTTCCCGTTCGTCTTTGGAGGTTTTGGAATAACCATACCCTGGAAGGTCAACGATCCACGCCTTGTCTTCTACGTTAAACAGATTCACGAAGACCGTCTTGCCGGGCATAGAGCTTATCCTAGCAAAGCCCTTTTTCCCTACTATACGGTTTATCGTAGAAGATTTCCCAACATTTGAGCGTCCTACGAACACAAACCTTTTCTGCTCATCCTTAGGAAAATCCTTGATTGAAGCCGCTGAGCGGATAAATACCGTTTTATTAAAATTCATACTTCTCCTACTGTCTTACAACATTTACCGCCGGTATAACGGCGGGAACAACTACGTTTTCAAACCTTTCTTTATCGGGGCAGCTGCTTTCCTCGACCTTAGTATAACAGAAAACGGAGCGAACTACATCATCCATATGTGAAGCTGGGATGAATTCAAGGGCTTTTCGTACTTCCGGGTCAATATCATCCAAATCGGGAAGGTTATCCGAGGGCACGATTACTCTCTTTACATCAGCCATATATGCAGCCATTGTTTTTTCCTTCAGCCCACCTATTGGCAACACCCTGCCTGTAAGCGTTATCTCTCCGGTCATAGCTATCGAGCGGCTCACTCTTTTGCCGGTAAGAGCAGAAATAAGAGCAGTAGCTATCGTGATACCGGCAGATGGCCCATCCTTTGGCACAGCTCCCTCAGGAAAGTGAATATGAATATCTTTTGTCTTATAGAAATCTGTAGTAATTTCAAGGGCCTCGCTCCGGCTTCTGATATAAGTCATCGCCGCTTTTACAGACTCTTTCATAACTTCTCCCAGATTTCCGGTTACCTCAGTCTTGCCGCTGCCCTCTACCGCTATAGCCTCAACTTCAAGTATCTCTCCGCCCACGCTGGTCCAGGCAAGACCGTTGACTACTCCACAGTCATTATCACCTGACATGCTTTTTTTCTTGTAGCGAACATTTCCCAGATATTTGCTTATATTTGCAGGAGATACTCTAAGAGATTTCTTGCCCGTCTCAAGCATATGCTTTGCTGTCTTGCGGCATAGCTTCGCAAGCTCACGTTCAAGTGAACGTACGCCTGCCTCTCTGGTATACCCCTCTATTATTGCCAGCATGGCATTCTCAGGCACGATAAGGTTTGAAGCCTTTAATCCATTAGCCTTAAGCTGCTTAGGCAGCAGATGCTCTTTTGCGATATGAAGCTTTTCCTCGGCTGTATAGCCTGATAGCTCAATTACTTCCATCCTGTCGTAAAGCGGGCCAGGGATATTCTCCGAATTATTCGCCGTACAGATGAACAGAACATCGGAAAGATCAAAGGGTACATCGATATAGTGGTCTACAAACGTAGAGTTCTGCTCGGTGTCAAAAACCTCCAGCAGCGCCGAGGAAGGGTCTCCCTTGTAATCGGATGCCAGCTTATCAACCTCGTCAATAAGTATCAGCGGGTTGCGGCTGCCGGCTTGCTTAAGGGCTGTGATTATCCTACCCGGCATCGAGCCTATATATGTGCGTCTGTGGCCTCTGATATCAGCCTCGTCTCGCACACCGCCAAGAGATATTCTGGAGTAATTACGCCCAAGCGCTCTTGCCACTGATTTTGCAATAGATGTCTTGCCTACTCCCGGAGGGCCCACAAGGCAGATTATCTGCCCTTTTATACCTCCCGAAAGCGTCTTTACAGCAAAGAACTCAAGTATGCGTTCCTTGACTTTTTCAAGGCCGTAATGGTCTGCCGCAAGAATTTGCGCCGCCTTGACAATATCGCCGTTCTCCGCTGTGGATTTGTGCCACGGAAGATCCAGAACTGTATCAAGATATGTTCTGATAACGCCGCTTTCTGGCGAAGACTGCTGCATTTTTGAAAGCCTTGATGCTTCTTTCAGAAGCTTTTCTTCTATATCATTTGGAAAATGAAGGGCTTTTATCTTATCAGCATAGCCCTTGCCTTCTGAAACTGCATCTTCGCCGTCACCAAGTTCTTCATTGATAACCCTTATCTGTTCTCTGAGGTAATAGTCTCTTTGGTTTTTATCCATCTGGAGCTTTACCCTATTCTGTATATCTTGCTCGAGAGAGAGGATATCAATTTCGCTTGTAAGTATCTGAGTCAAAAGTGAACAACGCTTTCTCGCGTCAACCTCTTCAAGTATCCGCTGCTTGTCGGTATGCTGGATAAGTATGTTTTGAGCAATGAAGTCAGACACATATGCCATATCTTCGCTGTCAAACACCTTCATCACAACATCGCTTCCAAGCTTTGGCGCAAGCTCAGTATATTCGATAAAAAGATCTCGCAGCGTACGCAGCGCCGCCTGGTCACGTTTTGTGGCCGCATTTTTTTCCTCAGCCTGTATCATGTATGCATCGCAGCGCAGGTATTCCTTATCAGCAAGCGGAGCATAGACTATAGCTCTTGTCTCGCCCTCGGCCAAAACTCTAAGTGTTCCGCCCGGGAGTCTGAGCACCTGCTTTACTTTAGCGATGGTTCCCATTCTATATATATCATTAAAATCAGGTGTTTCCACCGCCATCACTTTCTGTGACACAAGAAAGATTTTCTGATCAGCGGCCATCGCCTTATTAAGTGCATTAATGGATATCTGCCTGCCTACATCAAAATGAAACACGGTATTTGGGAAAACAGTTATACCTACCAGAGCCATTGTAGGTATATTATGTATAATCATTCTGCTGTCAAACTCTTTGGCCATTTTACATTCCCCCATTCAAAAAAAGTATATCATATTTCACAAATTCTTTCAAGCTTTATAGTCGATAATTGATAAAAGCGGGGTATGGCTCCGCCATACCCCGCTTAACAAATATTCTATTTTGCCTCTCTGACAAGCGTTGGAGATTCTCCGCTGTTAACGAAATCCTCAGTAACAACCACCTTTTTTATCGCAGAATCCGAGGGAATATCAAACATAAGCTTTGTCAACAAACCCTCCATAATTGATCTAAGGCCTCGGGCCCCTGTATTGCGATCGATCGTCTTCTTGGCAATTGCTTTAAGTGCGCCTTCATCAAACTCAAGGTCTACACCGTCAAGCTCAAAAAGTTTTTGATATTGCTTAGTAAGGGAGTTTTTTGGTTTGATGAGTATATCAAGCAGCGTATTCTCATCGAGGCTGTCGAGCGTCACGAGAACAGGAAGCCTTCCCACAAGCTCGGGTATAATGCCAAACTTGAGAATGTCATGATGCTCTACAAGCCTTAGTATATCGTCACTTTTCTGTTCTTTTTTTGATCTGATCTCGGCGCCAAACCCTATTCCCTGTTTGCCAATTCGCTTCTCTACAACCTTTTCGATGCCGTCAAAAGCACCGCCGCAAATAAAGAGAATATTGCTTGTATCTATCTGAATGAACTCCTGATGAGGATGTTTCCTGCCACCCTGAGGCGGCACATTGGCAACAGTTCCCTCAAGTATCTTTAAAAGTGCCTGCTGAACACCCTCACCAGATACATCCCTCGTTATTGAGGGATTCTCGCTCTTTCTGGCAATTTTGTCCAGCTCATCAATATAGATAATGCCTCTTTCCGCGAGTTCCATATCATAATCAGCAGCCTGTATGAGCCTTAAAAGAATGTTCTCGACATCTTCGCCTACATATCCTGCTTCTGTAAGGGTCGTTGCATCGGCAATTGCAAAAGGAACCTTGAGATTTTTAGCAAGCGTTTGGGCCAGATACGTTTTGCCGCAGCCTGTGGGCCCGAGCATCAATATATTGCTTTTCTGAAGCTCTACGCCATTTGAGCTTTGCTTGCTGCGAATACGTTTATAGTGATTGTACACTGCTACCGAAAGAGCAATCTTGGCCCTATCCTGGCCAATAATATACTGGTCAAGGCCAGCCTTAATTTCCGCCGGAGTAGGAAGTTTTTCATCATTTCTGAATCTTCCTCCCTCGTCGTCTTCCTCATCCCCATCATGAATAAGATCTGAGCATATCTCCACGCATTCGTTACAGATATAGACGCCGGGGCCGGCGATAAGACGTTTTACTTCATCCTGTGACCTACCGCAGAAGCTGCATCTCAGGTCTTTTTTGTCATTTGAAGCCATTTATATACCCCGTTTATCTTTTCTCTATAACTTTATCAATAAGCCCAAACTCGCAAGCCTCCTGAGCTGTAAGGAAGTTATCCCTCTCGGTAGCGTTCTCTATCACATCGATAGGCTGTCCCGTTCTTTCGCTCATTATCTCATTCAATGTCGCTTTGATCCTTATCATCCTGTCGGCATGGATCTTAATATCTGTCGTCTGTCCCTGCATTCCCCCAAGGGGCTGGTGGATCATAATCTCGCTGTTAGGAAGAGCAAGACGCTTGCCTTTTGCACCTGCCGTGAGCAGAAATGCTCCCATGCTGGCAGCCATACCGATGCATATGGTGGAAACATCGCACTTAACATACTGCATGGTATCATAAATCGCCATTCCCGCTGTAACTGAACCTCCGGGGCTGTTAATATAAAATTGAATGTCCTTATCAGGGTCTTGTGCCTCAAGATATAGAAGCTGGGCCACGATAAGACTGGCTGTCTGGTCTGTTACCTCATCAGACAAAATAATTACTCGGTCATTGAGCAAACGCGAAAAAATATCGTATGAACGCTCTCCTCTGTTTGTCTGCTCGACTACCATTGGAATATACGGCATATATGAGCTCCTTTCTTAGGGTCTGTTTTCACACACAAGTATATTACTCTTTATCCTCTACGTTTTCTGTCGCATTTTCGTCAGCCTCACTCGCTTCGTCAGCCGACACTTTTTTTGAAGCTTTTTTGGAGGCTGTTTTCTTTGTTTTCTTAGCGACTGCCACTTTGGCGTTTTCCTTAACAAACTCAACCGCCTTTTGAACAGCAAGATCTGCTTTGACTGCAACGGGAGCAAGCAACGTTTTTACCTGCTCAAGCGGCATATTGTACTGCTCTGCAAGAGCAGAAAATTCCTTCTCAGTATCCTCATCAGAAACTGAAAAACCTTCGAGCCTTGCAACTGTCTCAAGAGCAAGACGAACCTTGACCTGTCGCTCTGCCTGTGCCCTGAAGAGTTTACGGAAAGAATCCATCTCCATACCGTTCATCTTAAGGTATGTATCAAAATCAATACCCTGTGAAGACATTCTGTAGCCGAAATCACTGACTATCTGATCAAGCTGGCTCTCAAACATTACTTCAGGAATATTACCCTCAAGATTTTCAGCCAGTTTATCCATAATAGCCTCTTCATAAGCTCTGTCAGCCCTTACCTCAGCGCTCTCGATCATCTTAGACTTAAGGTCTTGCTTATACTCATCAAGAGTGTCAAACTCAGAGATATCCTTTGCAAACTCGTCGTCAAGCACAGGCTTCTGAATCTCTTGTATTTCGTGGATCTTGCATTTAAATAATGCAGGCTTTCCCTTAAGATTTTCTTCGTGATAATCCTCGGGGAAAGTCACGTTTACCTGAAGCTCTTCTCCGGCGCCATGTCCTTCAAGCTGCTCCTCAAAGCCGGGAATAAACATTCCTGAACCAAGAGTAAGCTCATAGTTTTCAGCTTTTCCGCCATCAAAGGGCTTATCATCTACAAAGCCTTCAAAATCAAACTTTACAACATCGCCGCTTTGAGCCATGCGTTCCACCGGAACCTGCCTTGCGTTTCTGTCGGCCATTTTTTGAATTTCAGCATCCACTTCCTCGTCTGTTACAAGCGCAGCGGGTTTTTCAGCCTCAAGGCCCTTATACTCAGTAAGCGTCATCTCCGGCTTGACTGTAACTACAGCCTTGAATGTAAACTCCCCATCTTTAACATCAAAATCGGTAAGAGCAGGCTGTCTGTCAACAGGCTCAAGTTCAGCCTCGTTTATGGCCTTCTGGTACGCTTCGGGATAAGAGAAATTTATAGCATCTTCATAGAATATTTCAGTTCCGTAAAGCTTCTCGATCATCTTGCGGGGCGCCTTGCCCTTGCGGAAGCCCTGAATATTTATGCTGCCAACGTTCTTTTTATAGGCTTTCTGCATTGCGGCTTCAAATTCGTCTTTCTCGACTGTGATCGTAAGTTCTACCTGATTGTTTTCCTTCTTCTCAACATTTGTCAGTTTCACTTAGGGGTCCTCCTTAAGATATTTAAATCACTTTATGGTTTTATAATAATAGGCCTAAAGCCTATGTTATCTGCTGAAATATTCTGATATGCAATCCCGTCTCTGACACCATTGAAAGCCCCTCTAAGGCTATCACCGTGCAGATGACCGTAATAACATCTTGAAACACCGTAATTTTTCAGAATAGCAGTAATAGGCTCAACCTCGTTTGTTCCAAATACAGGAGGATAATGAAGAAAACATATTATCTCCACAGGGCCTCCATTCTTTACTGCTTCCGAAAGAGAGGCTTCAAGCCTAATAAGCTCGCGTTTAAATATTTTTTCATCCCCCGCGCTTTCATCTGAAGGATCAAAAAACCATCCTCTCGTTCCGCAAATTGCTGTGCCACTATAAAAAATACAATTATTATGGAGAAAAAGCAAGTCTTTTAAGTCATTATCTTGAAAAAAACGATTCATCTTACTTACCGTTTCCCACCAATAGTCATGATTTCCCTTTAAAAACACCTTTTTACCTGGGAAGCAACTAATTAGTCTAAAATCATCAAGTGCCTCATTCATGCTCATTCCCCATGAAAAATCTCCGCATATTACAAGCGTGTCCTCTTCTTTAAGACATTCAAAGCCCTTTAAAAGTTTCCTTCGGTAATCCTTCCATGCT
Organism: Clostridiaceae bacterium; assembly: GCA_034926865.1. Lineage (GTDB taxonomy): Bacteria > Bacillota > Clostridia > Oscillospirales > Butyricicoccaceae > RGIG1902. Next base: position 57,731 of record JAYFQP010000024.1, on the reverse strand, counting down.
CCTCCGAAAATATCCATAGGTTTGCCGGCGCTTTCAGAGAAATGTGTATCACCTATCGCGTACAATGCCATAAATAACTCCAAAGCTAAACAAAGGCATCTTTGATATGCCTTATAGTTTTATCATCAGTATATACTTCAATAATATCAAAACTTAACTGCTCTGTACACTGATTTTCGTCGATCCACTGCTGAGCGGTCAGCATAATACGTTTGCGCTTGGCGGCTCCAACAGCTGTGTTGGCAGGAAGATAGCCTTGGTTTTTTCTCGTCTTTACCTCAACAAAAGAAACAACGCAGCCTTTTCGCGCAATTATATCAATTTCGCCATAAGGGCCTCTGTAGCCTGCTGCAAGAATGGCATAGCCCTTTTTACGCAAAAAATCGGCCGCTATATGCTCACCATATCTGCCAAGCAGCTTACTTATCATTATATCGATCACCAAGCAGTTTTTTTAAGAATGACCTGCGATGAATATCACATGGCCCTATTTGCCTTAGTATCTCAATGTGTTTTTTGGTAGGATATCCCTTATGAACATCAAAAAGATATTCGGGATATTTTTTCGAGAGTTCTTTCATATATCTGTCTCTGGTTACTTTAGCAAGAATAGAAGCTGCTGCAACGGATGCGCTTTTTGCATCACCTTTGACAATGCACAAAGTGCTGCATAGAAGGCCGGGGTCTCGGTTCCCGTCTACAAAAGCCTCATCAGGGACGATTTCCAAACCCTCATATGCTCTCCTCATTGCAATAAATGTTGCCTGAAGAATATTAACGCTGTCGATCTCTTTTTCATCGGCAAACGCCACCCAACAGGCAATTGCACGGGATTTTATTTCATCGAAAAGTCTCTCTCTTGTCTTTTCGCTAAGTTTCTTTGAATCATTTAGGCCTTCGATTGTATCGTTTGGATCAAGTATGACGGCGGCAGCGCAAACGGGGCCCGCCAGAGGGCCTCTGCCTGCCTCGTCGATGCCGCATACGTTCTTTCCCTGTTCCCAAATAGGCCATTCATAAGAATACATAAAATCACCAGCTACTTTATAACGGGCATTTCAAGCGTTATCCTGCCAAGCATGCCGGAGCGAAACTCATCAAGAAAAACTTTGGCCATTCTTTCGGTATCAATCGCACCTCTGCCCAAAAGAAAACCACGCTTTCTGGCCATTTCTCCAAGCGTATCATAAGGAGATTCTGCGTTTATTTCTGTAATGCCATATCGCTTTACAACATTCTCCGTATAAGACTTTGATAGCGCTAGGATCAACTTACACGCCAAAAGCTCCAAATCGAGTATCTCGTCACGTATCGTCCCGGTAAAAGCCAGCCTAAAGCCCACCTCATCATCTTCGATCCTGGGCCAAAGCATCCCCGGGGTATCCATAAAATCATATCGGGCGTTGAGGCTGAACCATTGCTTTTTCCTCGTGACTCCGGGCCTGTCTTCAGCAATGGCAGATTTTTTACCGAGGAGTCTATTGATAAATGACGACTTTCCAACGTTTGGTATTCCGGCTATCATTATCTTTATGGTTCTGTTAACGCCCTTATCGGCGTTTCTTTGCAGAATATCGGCGCAGCAATCGTCAACAGCCCTTGTAAAGTCACTCAAAAAGTTACCCCTTTGACTGTTGGTGGAAATAACCGCATAACCCATACTCTTATAATATTCAAGCCACATAGCTGTAGCTTCCGGATCAGCCTGATCATCGCGGTTAAGCACAAGCATGCGCTTTTTTCCCTCGGCGATCCTGTCGAGATCAGGATTTCTCGAACTTTTTGGGATGCGGGCATCGATTATCTCGCAAACCAGATCGACATTTTTCAAATCATCCAGCATAAGCCTTCTGGTTTTAGCCATATGGCCTGGATACCAATTTATACTCAATTAAATACCTCCAAAGCTGCCGACGGGCCACAGCCTGAAGAAGACCTTTCCTATTATATCGTCTGTATTTAACGCTCCGATCTCTTCAAGGCGGCTATCAGCGCTGTGATTTCTGTTATCACCCATTACGAATACATGTCCTTCCGGCACAGTATACGGCGCATCCAGGCTTCCCTGCGAAAAATATTGCTCATTGATATACGGCTCATAAAGCTTCTCGCCGTTTATATAGACTTCACCCTCACCGCCTATCTCGATGACATCGCCTGCAACGGCAATAACTCTTTTTACCAGTGGTTCGTCATCAAACTGGGAAGCCATGATTACGACTATATCCCCATTTTGCGCTTCGTCATATCCCATAAGCTGCACAAGGACCCTGTCTCCGTTTTTTAGTGTCGGATACATAGAATTCCCCAAAACGCCGGATATACGCACAAGAAATGAGCTGACAAGCACAAGAAAAATAAGAGCCCAAATAAGCGACTGGGCCCATCCAAACAGCTCCTCGCCGGCAGAGGTTTTATCGTTGTTGTTTTTCTCCATTAAAATAACACCTTACCATTATCGGTAAATTAAAGAAAGGGGACGAGTCACCCGTCCCCCATTTTTACGGTCCTTAAATATCCTGCTTAACTTTGGCAGCTTTACCAACCCTGTCGCGCAGATAATACAGCTTAGCACGCCTGACCTTACCTTTTCTCACGACCTCAAATTTTTCAATATTGGGGGAGTGAATCGGGAATGTCTTCTCTACGCCTACGCCGTAAGACATACGTCTGATAGTAACGGTCTCCTGAATGCCACCGTGTTTCTTGGCGATTACAGTACCTTCAAAAACCTGAATTCTTTCGCGTGCGCCTTCCTTGATCTTAGCGTATACCTTAACGGTATCACCGACGCCAAAGTTGCCAACGTCCGCTTTCAGCTGAGAGTCTGTCAATTTCTTAATCAAATCCATAATTTTGATTTCCTTTCGTCTCAGATGTTCATGCCTTGACAACGGCAGAGGACCATCCGTAATGCATGCCTAAGTATAATACCACATTAAGGTAATAATTGCAATATTTTTTTCTGCGTCTATAGTTTTTTAACAAAGTTGATATAGGCCTCAAGGTTTTCTTCCAGCTTTGCCTCAAGCGAGATTACCGAGCCTTCAAAATCAGTTTTGAACATTCCGGGAATGATGTATCCGCTGTCACCGAGAACAAGCACAAAGCTGTCATACCCGGCAGGCAGAACTGTGCATTCAGCCATACCCATTTTCCCTGTAAGCTTGCCATCTTGCTCCTTTATCTCAACCTCACCGTAAGCGCCGTTATAATATACACCGCAATAATCTGAAAGCGGATGGGTAAACGCTTTATCTCCCTTGGTTCTCTCAAGAAGTGCCTCTTTGGCGCCGCTTGAAAGCTTTCCTATGCGCTCAACTTCTTTTAGCATTTTATCGCACCAGTCAAGCGGCTCAAGCTCCAAAGCCAGGTCACAGACAGCATAACCGATAGCGCTGGGTGTTTGATTGCGGTTAAGATTCGTTAGAACGGCAAAGCTGATGTCCTCACCAGGCAAAAAGCCTACAAGACTCTTATATCCGTCAATAGTCCCGCCATGATGTACCAGCGTATGCCCGCGATATGATTCAATAAACCAGCCAAGGCCATAGGCTGTATGTGTTACCTCATCAAAGCTCATGGGGGACATTTCTCCGGGTTTTATTATCATCTGGGGCATATGAAGATCTCTGCTGCGTCCCTCGGAGAATATTCTTACTTTGTCCACTTCACCTTTTCCGGCCTGAAGCCTTGCCCAGATAGCAAGATCATGCACTGTGGAGCTCACGCAGCCTGCGCATCCGACATTTGATATATCAAGATAAGGGATAGAAACTATCTTACCGTCTTTATATGCGTGGGGCTGAGCGATGTTTTTCTCAGTCTCTCTGAATTGAGCAGGCAGGCAAAATGTTCTTGTCATGCCAAGGGGATTAAGTATTCGCTGTTTTACGAATTCTTCCCAACGCATGCCGGAAACTTCTTCAACAACAACTGTTGCAAGCGTGAACATATGGTTCTGGTAATTCATCCTTGTTCTCGGCTCAAAAGCAGGAGGCATATATCTTAGTATATGTACAAGATCACGAATATTCAGCTCAGGCCTAACATACCAGGTAAGATCATGCCGCGGGAGACCCGTACGGTGGCTCATAGCATCACGCATTGTGAGATGATCTGTCATATACGGGTCGTACATGGCAAAATCCTTTAGGTAATTCTTAACTGGAACATCGAGCGAAAGCTTTCCATCGTCAGCCAGAATACAGATCGAAGTAGCAATAAAAGCCTTTGAAGCCGAAGCTATTGCGTATATTGTATTCTCATCAGCCTCGGCCCCGCTATTCACATCTGCCTGGCCACCGCCGCAGTAAAAAGTCTCGCCATTCCTCGTTGCCGCCACCATGATGGAAGGCACATGAAACGCCTTTCGCATTTCATCAATAATGCCGTTTAACTTGCTTTGCATCTCGCCGTTTGTCATAAGCTCTCCTCCTTAAAATTTCGATATATACTGAGAGGCGGTTTTCGCCATCATCAATTTTACTCCTGCTGAATCAAAAGAAATTTCCAAAAGCACATCGCCGCCCATAGGTGTTACATTGACTATCTTGCCGCTGCCAAACGCCTTGTGGATTATAAGATCGCCTTTTACAAAGCTCATTGTATTGCTGCTTGTCTCGGTATGCATATGTGCAACAGATACGGGAGGCCTTTTGATAGGCTGTTTTTTAAGTATAGTACGGTGATGCTCGGCAGGAACGATCTTTGGAATATGCCTGTGTATATATTCAGGATCTATCTCTTCAACAAATCTTGAAAGCTTGCCAAAGGTCGTTTGTCCGTAAAGAAGCCTTCTCTTGGCGGAAGTTATATAAAGCCTCTTTTTTGCCCTTGTCATCGCCACATAGCAGATTCGCCGCTCTTCTTCAAGCTCTTCGGCACTGTCCATTGATCGATAAGATGGAAATACGCCTTCTTCGGCTCCGCAAATAAAAACAGTATCAAACTCAAGCCCCTTGGCAGAGTGCATTGTCATCATCGTGACCGCGTCGGCATTTTCATCATAGCGGTCAATATCAGCAACCAGAGATACTTCTTCCAAAAAGGTCTCAAGCGTCGGAGATTCTGTTTTATCACAGTATTCAAGTATCGTAGACTTAAGCTCGAGCACGTTTTCCATTCGCGTCCTGCCCTCATGACCATGCTCTCTGAGATTATCGGCATAGCCGCTCTTCTCAAGAAGCTCGTCATAAAGATCAATAAGCGGTATAGAGTCTTTTTTTGCCCTGAGCCCGTTAATAATACCGGTAAAGCTTTCAAGCGCAGATATATTTCTTGCAAGTTCAGGATATTCTTTGCAGCGCTCGGCAGCTTCAAACATGGATATCCCATCTCTTCCGGCAAATTCACGCAGCAGATCGATGGTCTTGCCTCCTATCTTCCTTGCCGGGGTATTGATAATACGCGACAGGCGAATGGTGTCTGCCGGATTGCTGAGCACCCATAGATATGCGAGCATGTCTTTAACCTCAGCCCTGTCAAAGAACCTAAGGCCGGCTACTATTCTGTATGGAATGTTGTTGCGTTTAAAAGAGAGCTCTATGCTGTTGGAAAGCGCATGGTTTCTATAAAGCACTGTAAATCCATTCAACTTTTCACCTTTTGCACTGCCCTCAAGGATGGTTTTGGCGATAAACTGCCCTTCCTCATCCTGGGTTTCACCCACATACAGATACACTGTATCGCCTATTCCATTTTCCGTCCAGAGGGTTTTGCCTTTTCTAGCGGAGTTGTTTGAAATAACGCTGTTGGCCGCCGAGAGAATGCTTGAAGTAGAACGATAATTCTGCTCCAGACGTATCGTAACAGCAGATGGATACTGCTTTTCAAACTCAAGTATATTTTCTATAGTAGCCCCGCGGAATTTATATATACTCTGGTCATCATCACCCACGACACAGAGATTCTCATAACCTCCGGCAAGTATGCTGCAAAGCATATATTGGGCATGGTTTGTATCCTGATATTCATCAACAAGAACATATTTGAACTTTCTCTGATAATATGTCCTGATATCCTCAAATTTCTGTAAAAGCTCCACTGTTTTAAAAATTATATCATCAAAATCAAGGGCGTTTGCTACTACCATTCTTTTTTGGTATTCTGCATAGATCCTTGCAACTGCCTTTTTATAATAGTCATCTCCACACTGAGAAGCATATTCCTCGGGCGTGATAAGATTATCCTTAGCCCAGGATATTTCATGAGTTATCCCTTTGACCTCAAAGCGGCGCTCATCGTACCCCATATCCTTAAGAATAGACGTAGCCATTTTTTTGCGATCATCATCGTCATATATGGTGAAATTTTTTGTATATCCAAGTCTCGATATATCCCGCCTAAGTATTCTTGTGCATGCGGAATGGAAAGTATGTGCCCAAATATCGTGTGCGGCTTCTCCGCAGGCTGCTTCCAGACGCTCTTTAAGCTCTCCGGCAGCTTTATTTGTAAAGGTTATAGCAATTATTTCGTAAGGCTTAGGCGGATCGATAGCGCAAAGCGAAGCTATTTCAAGATCATCAAGAGATTCCGAGTCATTAAGCGCATACGCAAGCTTTTTAAGCTCCTCCTCGCCCGCAGTTTCCGGCGCAAGCTCGCTTTCATACCCACTGCCGAATCTCAATAGGTTGATTATCCTGTTTATTAATACTGTCGTTTTGCCGCTCCCAGCGCCGGCAAGCAAAAGCAGTGGCCCTTCTGTCTTAAAAACAGCCTTCTGCTGCATGTCATTGAGCCTGGAAAACTCGCGTTCGATAAGTGCTCGCCTTATCGAACTGTATCTAACGTCAAAATCGCTCATATCCTTACCTCATCACTACATTTTCTTTATCCAGTATTTGCTCAAGCTGCTCTATAAGCCTTGCATTCGCCGAAACACGAAGGGCGTCCGATGCAGTTGCTTTCTTTTTTTCTTCTTCAAAATAAAGCACAACGCTGCAGGTGCCACGATTTTCTCTCAGAAGCTGTTTTACCTCATCAAGCCTTGAGTCAGCCATGCTCCTCAGCTTAAGATACAGCGTTCCCCCGCTCTTACTCAAGGGTTTTTCCCTGCGTTTAGAATAAGATTCCTCACTCCTTGGCCTGTGTGTCTGGGAATACTGCAACGCAGCCTCCTCAGTCAAGGGATAAGCCTCGTCGCACACAAGCTTCGGCTCCTCATCCTCCCTTGCCGACACCCTTCCATAAACGATGACAGGAGCCTCTGGGCTAAGGTACTGCCCTGCAGCAGTCAGCGTTTTTTCAAACAAAAGCATCTCGATAGTGCCTGTCATATCTTCAATAACCACATAAGCCATATTTGTGTGGTTCTTTGTCAGTTTCATCTTTACCGAGCTTACAACACCGCACAGCGTGACATATGCCCCATCCTGATACTCACCGGCTTCTTCCTCCTGAGCGGCAAATATCCTTGCAATAGGAACAGCGCCGGTTTTTTTTGCATATGGCTCCAGTTCGTCCATAGGATGGCCGGAAAGATACAGCCCTGTAGTATCCTTTTCCATAGCCAACAATTCTTTTTGTGAAAACTCGGAAACAGAATTATTTGATGAATAATCAGTATCAAAAGAGTCGGGCTCATGCTCACTTATTCCAAAAAGATTGATCTGCCCTAAAAGGTTGCTCCTACGGTCATTTCCAGCGAAATCAAGCACTCTTGAATAATTCTGCATAAGATATGACCGTTTGAATCCAAAACTGTCAAAGGCGCCGCACCGAATAAGATTTTCAAGCGCTCTTTTATTGAGCTCCTCTCCGCACATACGCTGGCAGAAATCCTCAAGCCCCTTGAATCTTCCGTTTTTGTTTCTTTCAAAGGCCAGCTTGTCCACAAAGCCACGGCCAACATTTTTCACCCCGGCAAGGCCGAAACGAAGACCTTTTCCACTTACGGTAAAGTCAGAATCAGATTCGTTTATATCCGGCGGAAGAACCGATATGCCAAGCTCTTTGCACTGAGCGATATACTCGGAAACTTTTGAGCCCTGGCCTAAAACCGAGGTCAAAAGCGCAGCCATATACTCCTTTGGATAGTGATATTTAAGATATGCAGTCTGATAAGACAATACTGCATATGCAAGCGCATGAGCTTTATTAAACGCATAGTTTGCGAAATCAATCATCTCATCGAAAATCTCGTTAGCAGTCTGCTCAGGCACCCCGTTTGCCACACATCCCTTTATTCCTTCTGCCTCGCTGCCATGAACAAACGTCTCGCGCTCGCTTAAAAGCACATCCATTTTCTTTTTAGCCATGGCGCGGCGTACCACATCGGCCCTGCCCAGAGAGTACCCGGCAAGCAGCCTAAAAATCTCCATTACCTGCTCTTGGTATACCGTACAGCCGTAAGTAACGGCAAGTATATTTTTCAGAAGCGGATGCCTGTATCTAACCTGATCCGGATGACTGCGTCGAAATACATACATTGGTATAGATGCCATCGGACCAGGACGGAACAGGGCAATAAGCGCTGTTATATCCTCAATTGACCTTGGTTTCATGCTTATCGCAAGATTTGTCATTCCGGAGCTTTCAAGCTGAAAGACTCCCACGGTGTTTCCTTTGGATAGCATATCATATACATGCTGATCATCATAATCTATTTTCTGCAGATCAATGCTGACGCCGCTTTTATTAACAAGTTTTATTGCATCATCAAGTATCGTTAAGTTTCTGAGGCCAAGAAAATCCATCTTTAATAGCCCTAGTTCTTCAAGGGTAGTCATTGTATACTGTGTTACAACACCCATATCGTTCTTGGCCAGCGGCACATACTCATATACGGGCGATGCCGCAATTATGACGCCGGCCGCATGAGTGGAAGCATTTCGCGGCATTCCCTCAATCTGCATTGCAGTATCGATAAGACGTTTTACCCTTGGATCATCATCATAATAACTCTTCAGCTCAGACGAAGCATTCAGCGCTTTTTCAAGGGTCATTTTAGGCTCTTGAGGTATCATTTTCGCAATAAAATCGACTTCGGCATAGGGCATGGCAAGAACTCTGCCTACATCCCTTACAGACCCTCTCGCCGCCATAGTGCCAAAGGTTATTATCTGCGATACGCAGTCGCTTCCGTATTTATCTATGACATAATCGATGACCTCCTGCCTGCGTATATAGCAGAAGTCAATATCAATATCCGGCATTGTAACCCTTTCGGGGTTAAGAAAACGTTCAAAATAAAGAGAATATTTCATTGGGTCTACATCGGTTATGTCAAGGCAATAGGCCACCATACTGCCTGCCGCCGATCCCCTGCCTGGGCCTACCGGAATACCGCTGCGCTTTGCAAAACCTATGAAGTCTCCTACTATCAGGAAATAATCGACAAAGCCCATACGTTTTATCATATCCATCTCGAACTCAAGGCGATCGATATACCCCTCCGGGGAATCTGGATATCTCTGCTTGAAGCCCTCAATGCATTTCTCCATAAAAACGCCCTCTGCCGTTTGTCCTTCTTCCAAAGGAAATTTCGGCAGATAATGGTGGGTGAAATCAAACTCCAGACAGCACTGCTCTGCTATCTTTACGGTATTTGCTATAGCCTGCGGAGCATTTGGAAAAAGCTCGGCCATCTCATCTCCGCTTTTGACATAAAACTCAGTGCCTGTAAAACGCATCCGATCCTCGTCATCCTGCTTTTTACCGGTCTGTATGCACAGGAGGATATCATGTATGTCGGCATCTTTACGATCTATATAGTGCGCATCGTTAGTAGCCACCAAAGGGATTCCCGTTTCCGCGGAAAGCTTAACAAGGCCCCTGTTGATCTCCTTCTGCTCTTCAAGGCCGTGATCCTGAAGCTCAAGATAATAGTTTTCCTCGCCGAAAAGGTCATAATACTTGAGGGCACATTGCTTAGCCTCCTGATATCTCCCATCGAGAAGGAGCCTCTGAACCTCTCCAGCAAGGCACGCCGAAAGGCAAATGAGGCCTTCACTATGGCATTTTAGAAGCTCCCAGTCTATACGCGGGTGCTTGTAAAAACCCTCTGTAAAGGCAATGGAATCAAGATATATAAGATTTTTATAGCCTGTCTCATTCTTGCACAAAAGAATAAGATGATAGCTTTCCCCTCCAAGACCAGGCCCTGTATCAAACCGGCTTCTCGGCGCTACATATACTTCGCACCCGATTATAGGCTTTACTCCGGCCTTTTTGGCCGCTTTATAGAAATCCATCACACCATACATAACGCCGTGGTCAGTTATAGCCACAGCCTTCTGCCCCAGCTCGGAGGCTCTCTTCACAAGCTGGGATATCCTACAGGCTCCGTCAAGAAGACTGTATTCAGTATGTACATGTAAATGGACAAAATCAGTCATTGTTTAAGCTCCTCGGAAATTTTTATAAGCTTTTTCAGCCTGCTGTTAACGCCGGCTTTGGATATAGGAGGGTCAAACATCGCGGCAAGCTCACTCATAGAGGCCATCGGATTATCTCGTCTCAGCATAAGTGTCTCCTTAAGCCCAGAAGGAAGGCTTTCAAAAGCCCCCGCAATCTCAATAGTCCTTATTGCATCAAGTTGTTTTTCCGCTGCATCAAGAACCTTATCAAGGTTTGCCGTTTCACAGTTGACCTTTCGGTTAACGTTATTTACAAGGGCCTTCTCTACCTTTTTGAGCATAATATCCATTGCTCCGCCAGTTGCCCCTATTTCAGATAAAAACGTTTCTATCAGCTCGCTGTTTTTATAATAAAGCACATAATTGCTTCTTCTGGTAACAGCTCCAGGCTCCATCTGAAGCTCATAAAGCAGTGTGCTTACCTGCTTTGACACATTGAAATGCGGCGTTACAAGTTCAAGGTGATATCCCTTTTTGCCTGCCGTCACATATCCTCCCATAAGAAAACAGCCTCTCAAAAAAGCTGCCTTACAGCAGTCTTCTTCAACAAATGCCCTGTTCAGCGATAAAGCAGAGCTTTTATATTGGAAGCCGTACCACTCAAAGACTTCCTTAATGACAGGAACTGAATTTATCATCAGTGCGCTGTCGCGCCCGTCCTCAGTCAGCTCGCATCCGAATAATGCCCTTATCAATATCTGAGCACGTTTTCTGACCGAATACACAGAGGATACAAGCCTTATTTTATCCGGAGCAAACCTGTTGCCGTAGAGCAACATCCCAAGCCCCTCGGCGCTTGCGCAGCATTTGCTCGATATAGGGATCTTGCATAGCTCGTTTTTAATATCTTCGGTAAAAGACATCTCTACTTACTCCTGTTCAAGCAGCATCTCGTCATATTTTCCAAGAAGGCCAGGCCGGTGAACCATGATATTTGCCATAAGCATAATATTATAGGCCAGGCGCAAAGGGTCATGCCTTACAAGCATGCTGTCTCTTGCCAGCATCTCTCCCCCGAAAAGCTTTATGCCCATTGCCTCTATTTTTTCTTTATCTATCTCAACCGGAAAGCTATTCTCTTTACGATAGATAGCCGCAAGATTCCTGTTTATTTCCAGAGTATTATATAAGCATACGTCTATGACATTTCCCATGCCATATTTATTGACTTCCTTTATATGCTGAGAAGCGGTGAAATTCTCCGTTTCTCCATCCTGTGTCATGATATTCTGAACATATATTTTGAAGGCGCGTGAATGATTGATGGCATTTGCCACATTTCCAACAAGAAGATTTGGTATAACACTTGTGTATAAGCTGCCAGGGCCGAGCAGTATCAAGTCTGCTTCCTCGATAGCCTCAATCACGCTGTCAAGTGCTACAGCGGCGCTTGGAATTATCTCGATTTGTGATATGCTGAAATGAGTATCCCTTTTTTTGGAGGTTATGGACGTTTCACCCTCAACCGCAGTTCCGTCTTCAAACCATGCCCTAAGATTTATATTGGTATTTGTCACCGGAAGCACCCTCCCCGTGACAGCCAATATCTCATTCATGCTGGACACAGCTCTGTCAAAAGATCCACATATTTGATTTAAGACAAGCAGAAAAAGATTTCCGAAGCTCTGTCCGGCAAGGCTTCCGTCTGTGAACCTGTAATTAAGAACATCGCTCATCATAGAGCTGGTATTGGCCAAGGCAAGAAGACAGTTTCTTATATCGCCGGGAGGAAGCGTGCCAAACTCCCGGCGGATCTTGCCCGACCCCCCGCCGTCATCTGTAACTGAAACCACGGCGGTTATGTTGTCAGTATATTCCTTTAAGCCCAGAAGCAGTGTTGAAAGCCCAGTCCCTCCGCCGATAGCAACTATCTTTCTTCCGGCGGCACGGGCAGCGTTAATAACATCCGCTTTGGGGAAAGCCGTTTCCCTTATTAGATCCATAATCAACCCTTTTGAATATCTCTATGTCTGATTATTACATTATGGCCTCTGTCATAAAGATCGCTGTATAACTTCTCGCCTAACGCCACAGAACGGTGATGCCCGCCTGTGCAGCCGATAGAAACGACAAGTGAAGTCCTGCCCTCGCGTATATAAAGTGGGATAAGAAAATCAAGCATCTCAAAAAGCCTTTGCGCAAATATGTTAGCAGAAGAGCTATTGAAAACATATTCATAAACATCTTTATCCATCCCATTTTTATCCCTAAGTTCAGGAACATAATAGGGGTTTTTAAGAAAACGCACATCAAAAACCATATCTGATTCATGGGGTATTCCATATTTAAAGCCAAAGGTGTTTATACTTATGACCATTACTTTTTTGCCGCCGTCCTCGCAGAACATATTCATAAGGTGGCTGCGAAGCCCGGCTGAGGAAAGAACAGTCGTGTCTATAAGATAATCTGCCCTGGCCTTTACTTCTTCAAGAAGCCTTCGCTCTTCGGCCAAAGCCTCGACAATACCCTTTCCGTAAGTGTCAAGCGGATGGCGCCTTCTTGTCTCCTTGTAGCGGTTCAAAAGGCTTTCATCGCTACAGTCGAGAAACAAGATCGAACACTTGACACCCGTGAGCCTAAGTTCATCCATAGTTGAAAAAAGCCTCTCAAAATCGCCTTCGCTTCTTACGTCAACAACAAAAGCGACACGTTTATATTTGGCAGAGCTATCCATAAACAACTCAGCAAACCTCGGTATAAGAGTGACGGGCATATTATCAACACAATAATACCCAATATCCTCGAGCACATCCACTGTAAGGCTCTTCCCGGCCCCGCTCATTCCCGAAATAATCAAGCAATCCATCTTTATTCCCCGCAATTATTCTGTATACTCTTCCTGTTAATCTGCAAAAGGCTTCATGACCTCAACCTCACACTCGAGCTTGACGCCGCAGATATCCATTACCCTGTCTTTTATTGTTTGTATAAGCTTTTGTACATCCCCGAACGTAGCACCGCCGGCATTAACTATAAACCCCGCGTGTTTCGGCGAAACCATTGCGCCCCCAACCTGAGTTCCTTTAAGGCCGCAGTCCTCTATCAGCTTTGCCGCAAAGTGCCCCTCAGGCCGCTTGAAAGTACTTCCCGCGCTGGGATATTCAAGCGGTTGCTTATCCCTTCGTCTTGCGGCAAGCTCATGCATCTTTTCCGCAATCTTTTCCCCGTCATCTTTCTCAAGGCTTATAGACGCGGAAAGAATGATCCATCCTTTTTGCCTTTTAAAAATACTTGTTCGGTATCCAAACTCAGCTGAGGATACAGAAAGTTTTTGTACTTTGAGATCATCATCTAAATACTCTATCTCTTTTATGACATTTCTCATCTCTCCGCCATAGGCACCGGCATTCATATAAACTCCGCCACCCAAACTCCCCGGTATACCATGGGCGAACTCAAACCCTGTGAGGCTGTTTTCGCAAGCTGTATTCGCTATCCTGGATAAAAGGGCGCCTGCACAGGCATTTATAACATTTCCATCGCAAGATATAGAGGAAAATTTTTCTCCCAATGCTATAACTACTCCGTCAAAGCCCTCATCGGGCGCGAGAAGATTAGAGCCATTGCCCATAATGAAAAAAGGCAACCCCTGCCTTCTGATATCTTCTAGCAATGCAGCTATCTGCAAAGCCGATGCCGGCTCAGCAAAATACCGGGCGCTTCCGCCTATACGAAAAGAGGTGTGCCTGCTTAGGGGCTCATTTTCTCTATATGCCGTCCCACTTCTTTCAAATATGTCTTTCACAGAAAAGCTCCTCTAAACATTTATCGTACACAATAATATTATAGCACAACGAAAAAAAGAATACCACAAAAAGAAAAGCGTCACCTTTGATGACGCAAGAAAGCAAGTTATATTAAAGATTCTTTTTTATTTTATCAAGCACGCCCTTTTCCAGCCTTGAGACTTGCGCCTGTGAAATACCTATCTCTTTTGCTACGTCCATCTGAGTTTTTCCCTCGTAGAACCTAAGAGCAAGTATACGCTTTTCTCTCTCGCTTAAATCTGTGACGGCCTGTTTCATCAGTATACGGTCAAGCCAGCTGTCATCTGTGCTTCTGTTATCCTTGACTTGATCCATTACGCATATTGTTTCTCCCCCATCCTGAAACACTGGTTCATATAAGGAGATAGGATCGGAAATAGCATCTAGGGCAAAAACCACATCTTCTTTCTTTATTCCCAGTTCCTTTGCTATCTCTTCAACAGTGGGGTCACGCTGTTTTTCATTCGTCAGCTTTTCTTTGGCTGTCAGGGCCCTATAAGCATTATCTCTCATAGACCTGCTGACTCGTATGGTACTGTTATCTCTAAGATACCGTCGAATTTCTCCGATTATCATCGGAACGGCGTATGTGCTGAACCGTACGCCCTGACTAAGATCAAAATGGTCGATTGCCTTTATGAGGCCGATACACCCAACTTGAAAGAGGTCGTCCATTGGCTCACCTCTGTTGGAAAATCTCTGAACCACAGATAACACAAGCCTGAGATTTCCCGCTATCAGCTCCTCTCTTGCCCTTTTATCGCCTTCCTGGCTTTGACGGAGCAGGGTCATCGTTCGCTCATTTTTCAAAACGGCCAACTCCGAGGTATTAACCCCGCAGATCTCTACTTTTAGCTGCACCCCATCAGTCCTTTCTTTCGGATACTGATAAGAGTATTGACCGAAAGGGGCAACTTTAAACGTTACATTCTTTTAAGCATATCTCTTTTGAGCCGTGAAATTATTCTTTTTTCCAGCCGTGAAATATATGACTGTGATATCCCCAATACATCAGCTACCTCTTTCTGAGTCATTTCATCTCCACCCTGAAGCCCGAAGCGCATTGATATTATTTTGCGGTCTCTAGGTGTCAACTGCATTACAGACTCTAACAATAGCTTTCTGTCTACATCCTCTTCAACTATTTTCATAACATGGTCAGGCTCGGTGCCAAGCACGTCCGATAAAAGAAGTTCGTTCCCATCCCAATCTGTATTTAAGGGTTCATCGATAGAGACTTCTGTACGCTGATTGCTGCTTTTTCTAAGATACATAAGTATCTCATTTTCGATGCATCTTGAAGCATATGTGGCAAGCTTTGTCTTTTTGTCAGACCGAAAGGTGTTGACGGATTTTATTAGGCCAATGGTTCCAATAGAAATCAGATCCTCGATGCCTATGCCTGTATTCTCAAACTTTCTTGCAATATAAACAACAAGCCTCAGGTTGTGCTCTATAAGTACCTGTTTTATTTCCTGCTCCTGGCCGGTGTATCGTTCTATGTAATATGCTTCCTGTTCTGCTGTAAGCGGCGCCGGCAGACTTTCCGACCCTCCGATATACCGCACTTCCCTTTCTCTTCGAAAAACAGAAAGCAAAAGTTTAATAAAAGCAAGTATTCTCTTCATAATTCCTCCTGTCAACATCCTATAAGTGCTCTACATCCGCAGACGGTTTCAATCTCATCCATACTTAACCCCAAAATATACTCGTCAGTATCCATGCCATCGATTTCAAGCTTTTCCGGTTTTATTGTTATCATTAACCCATTTCCCCCCACAGAGGTAAATGGTGCTATTCCATAAACCGATGGGTATTGGGCCGCAAGCTTTTCAAAGGTTTGAGCTATATTCTCCCTGCTTAGCCCGGATATCAACTGCTGTTCCGCGCCGTCAAGTGAAGTTCTTATTATTGAAGGCGAAACCATTATCACCTTTTTGCGGCTTACAGGGTCACACATCATATTGCCGGTATCCTCAAAGGCATTGAAATGGGCATCGGCCCCTCTTATGCCACACTTTACAGACCTTGTCTTTTTTTCGTGGCGATAACTCCCTGGGCGGTTGAAAATACTCATAACAAAATATGCTGCGGCCACTCCAGCCACCAATAACCTAATAGAAATATTAAAATAAACAGCAGTATTATTAACCATTCCTCCGCCTCCCGGAAACAGCTCCGATAGGGCGAATATTCCGCCTGAAAAAGCAAATGACAGTGCACATAGCATCGCACAATCCCCCAAAAATCTCCTTCTCCCCTCAAAACCATACGCTGCAAAAACCATTAAGGCACAGCAAATTGGTTTGGCCGCAAGCATGAGCAGATTAATTTCGGGAGCAAAAAACAGAATCACACTCATTGCCCCACCAAAAGCCGCCGCAAACAGCAACCTAAAAGGAGAGCTATAATTGCCCCTTAGATCTCCTGTAAGACCGAGGAGCAAATAATCAATAATAAAATTTATGAGGAACAGAACATCAAGATAAATAACCCTCACACATCCACCTCCCGACACCAGTATATAAAATCCCGATGCAAAAAAAGGTCTAATATTTTTGTCCTATTGGAAAGAGTTTCCCCTTTTCATCGACACAAAGCACGCAATACCCTTTTTCGACATGCCTGAACCATGTCAAAAGACAAAAAAATGGCGTAGGGCCAAGCTCTGCTCCAAGCTCTGCCGGTGCTACAAAATAAGTGATTCCCTTGCTCTCAGCATACAAACCGTTGCACTTTGCATAAATTCCCTCAACAAATGAGTCGCATCCTGTCTCTCCTTGCTTCACAGGCCTTAGCTGTGAAAAAGATATCGGCAGAGGCGGAGTAGACTCGTCCTCCCCCGGAAGCCTTCGGACAACAACGGCCGACAATGATAGCTCGGAAAACAAAAAAGCACATTTTGACCTAGGCATTTTCTTTGTGACTATAAACCGCCCTCTCTCTGGCATCATTATACCGGCATATAGCTTTCTGTCATCTTCTTCATCGCCTATATATACTCTATATATGTAGTCTTTTTCAAAAGGACAGCTTGCCCATATAAGCACATCATCCTTTTCCTCCGACCATCTCACTCTTCCTATCTCTCTGTCATTCAGATAAAGCGGGCAATCTGTCACAGCTTTTCCTCCTTCCGAATATTACAAAACACACTATCTTTTATATGCGCTCTTGAATTTGTGTAAAAATGGTTATATGCGGCGTCTTTGAGTTTCATAATAGAATATATGCGTTTAAGTCATTATAATGACAAGCCCAGGTTTTAAATCTATTATTTTCATAAGTCCAATTCAAAGGGCGATGCCCCGCAAAAGCGGTGCATCGCCCAAGTTATAAAAAGCCTGTCTTTGAACAAGGCGTTTAAATATTGACTAAAATCAATATTTAATTACATCTTATTGATTTGAGGCGTTTTTCCATGTATCAAGCAGTAAGGAGTTTGCGCTACTATTTTTTCTGCTGGCCATTTGAAAATCATATGGCTGACCGAAAAACGGAGCAGTTTCTCCGCAAATATCCATTCCCAATATCCGATGTATTCTTGATATCTCTGTTATAGCGGCTGAAATCTGCCATATTTTCATATTTCCCTGATCCCAGTCGGTGATTGCATCATCAATACAGAGAACATCCTTGTCAACAGAAAAGTAAACAGGATATTTTACCGCTCCCACAAGACTCTGCCTCCAGCTTACATCTGTAACAATGTCTTCCTTTAAAAATACCAGCAGTTCTTTTTCCACGGATGCCTGCGCCGTAAGCGCCAACGCAGCTTCCTTACTGATCCCCACCAGAATTATCTGTTTTAGGTGTTTATTTCTCATTGCCGCCTGCAGCACCCAATCCCCGCAAGAAACCAGACCACCCCATGCAGTTCTCTGCATATCGCTGTGATGATCAAATAGAACAAGCGAAAAACTTTCTTTTATTCGTTCAATTAGAAAAAGACTTATGTAGTGATAATTGCCAGAGCCCAAAAAGCTTATCGAAGGCTTTGCAATATCATTGATTCTACTTTTGAAATAGCGGTCCGCTTTTTGATCACAATACCCGTTTGTTCCTACCATAGGACCAGTATGCATCCATAGGTGACCTTCATCTCTGTAGAAACTCTGATACTTAAAAACTTCGTTAAAATCGAATAGAATTATATCCCTTTCCATTATGCAATAAACCCCCGTTTTGATATATGCCAAGCAAAACGAAAGCTACTGCAGAATGTCTGTTTTTATATCCTAATGGTAAGGCCATTTATGGAAAAACAGATTTACAAACGCTGCTTATGCGTTTTGCTAAAGTATTGCTATGAAAAAAGTTTTTCATAAATGACCCCCATTCCTATTAATTTGCGTTGTTCCGCAGTATATGAGCATTACGCTCATATACTGCGGCGCTAAAATCATACTAAACCCTTTTATTCTCCATTATCGTCAATACCAGGCTATCAGGATCGATCAGAAGCTCGATATCATCGTTTTTTGCTATCTCAAGGTCTTTTACTTTGAGGATATCTCCAGCCCTCATATTTCCCATGTCTATCTCAATCTTTTCTATCAAATTTAAAGCCGACGCCCTGTAAGGTATTTCGAAAACCGTCTGCTGTATGTACGTAGGTATTTTATCGGTATTAATAAGTGTAACTTGAGCCGTGCTGCTCACAAGCTCTTGACCATTCAGCTTCTGAAAGCTGAGATGCTCTATTTCTCCCCCTGCCGATCCACGGGTTATCTCTCTGAAAAGAGCAGTTACTTTTTCATTCCCGAATAAAAGCTGAACCCTGCTGCCTTTCCCCTTAGATTTCAACAGCCTTTTTACCTCATTTTTATCGACCTGTATCGACATCGATTGATCGATTCCTCCGCCATATACACAGCCGGGGATCATTCCTTTCCTTCTCAAACATCTGGGTTTCACGCTTCTACTTCGAGGCTCCGCTTGCAGTGTAAACATGATTTTTCCTCCTAATATTGTATTTATCATCTGACCGCTGCCCTATTAGGCGGCCGATGTAAGATGTCAATCAAAAGCGGCTTTTACTTATTTTATTAATTCTGCAATAGTAGTCAAAAAACTCTTCAACCGCGCTATACTTTTCAGTCTCCTCAAGGCTTTTACAAATATCGCTTAAAATATGACACATTTTGATGTTAGAAAAGTATTTAAACTCTACAGATCCCCATTTTCTGCACGGTTCTTCATTGCTGCTTTGAAAATAATCCCAAAACTTTATTTTTTCTTTTTGTTCATTTTCAAGTAGAATCCTGTATTTTTTATGTGCAGTAATTATCCCGCTTTGACATTCCGGACCAATGAAGTCTTCTTTGACCATAAAGGCCCCCCAAATGTAACGGTTATCTTCAGGCTCGTTTTTATCACAAAAAGTAAGCAAACAAGCGGTGTTTGGATAGGCCTTTGTAAGGCTCCTAGGCTTGCCCTTGTTGCCGCCAGAAAGATATCGGCCTGAAAAAACACGCCAGTCCTTTATAACGGTTTCCCTTTTGTTGCACAAAAAGCCAAAGGCAATTTGTGAGTTATCATTAAGAGGAAGACTTCTGATAACAGCTCTTTTCTCAGCTTCATTTATCTCTGCTTTCCTTTTCTGCAAGAGCTCATCATCTATTTCGCAGATAATTTCTTTAATATATTGTTCAGCCAAAGGGTCAGCAAAGAACAAATGCTCTCTAAACGCATCGGGAAATATAAATTTCCGCACCTCATTTTCAAAACTGACTGATATTATATTATTGTTTAGTTTGCAGACCCTCCCCTCACCATAAAGCTTATGCCGGACGGTTTTACTGATAATATCCATGCCAACCTCCTTATTGTGAAAAAAGAAGGGCTTTCCATATTACTGCCAATTACGGCAAAAATACAAAAGCCCTTCTAATGTGCTTCAGACGGTTCTTTTTCTTTATTCAATTGATTCAGCAAAATCCTTTCTGTATAAAACCAAAACTATTCTACGGCTCAAATTAAAGGTGATAGTCTCCAGCCGCCTCTGGCTGATAGATGATTTTTTTTATATGTATTTTGGACGTACCCACGGGAACGTCCCATTCGATAATATTTCCTTCTTTATATCCAAGTATAGCGGTTCCTATAGGTGAAAAAACCGAGAGCTTCATATCTGCAAGATGTGCATCTTCAGGATATGTAAGCGAAACCTCCATATCCTCATCGTTCAAATGAAGCAGCACCCTTGTATTCATGGTTATAACATCACCAGGTATCTGATTTGAATCGACAACTACAGCCCTTTTGATCTCACCCTCAAGCTTTTTTATTGAGGCATCGGGCTGATGATTGCCCTTCAGCATCTTTTCCATCAACTTTTTTATTCTCTCTTTGTCGGTATTAGTAACAAAAATATCTGTCGGCATGGCAGATGCTCCTTTCTTATAATATAAAGCTATATATCCGTGCATTATTCAAAAAAATCATTCTTTCTTTATCTGCTTTATCTCACCACACAATCGATAACAAATTCGGCGTATAAAAAAACAAAAGAGCCTTCATTCATTACTACACTAAGTGGTAAGAAAAAAAGCCCTTCACAAAACTAAATATGACGGTTCTTTTAATATTAATTTCATTATATCATATAATTTTGCATAAAGCAAGCTTTAAAGTGCTTTACATTTTTATAATA
The DNA here is from genome assembly GCA_034926865.1 of Clostridiaceae bacterium. Taxonomy (GTDB): domain Bacteria; phylum Bacillota; class Clostridia; order Oscillospirales; family Butyricicoccaceae; genus RGIG1902. Next base: position 36,951 of record JAYFQP010000024.1, on the reverse strand, counting down.
GTCTACCAAGTCACACAGAGCCCATTAGGTATGCACGCGTTTTACTCTTGCAGATCAGCCACCATCTCTTGAAGCTCGCTGAGACTGTATAGCGTGTTCAAGGCATCCAAAAGGCCGTTTGCACTAATATTGGAAGGGAGCAATAGTCTTTTGGAAAGCTTCTTTCTCATAAGAACGCTGTCCTTTCCCCCAGAAAGACCAAGGGCGTACATATCGGCCTTGGTTATCTCTTTTTTCTTCCCATGACCCTCTGAACAGCTTATTCCGCATGAAGTAATTGCCGAGATCAAAAGATCGTCAGGCACGCCCTCCACCCCTAAAAGCCCCGCTTTGCCCGGAAGTCGTTTCCTTTTTTCCTTGCCCTCTATATCTGGTATATAGGCATGATATATAATACCTTTCGATACAGCACCCTTTAGGTAGTTGCGAATCACAAGCCCCGCTCCGTCAGGGTCTGTGAATATAATAATCCCGCATTTTTTTGCAAGCTCTCTTATATATGCAAGCTTCTCACTATCAGCAAATATGCCAAAACCCTCAGTGGAAACAATGGTTGCGTTGAAAAGCTGGCCAAGCTTTATTTTATCGTATTTCCCCTCTACAATAATTGCCTGTTCTATATTTATCATGATTTTATACCTGCGACATTCTGAGTATCGCCAGCTCCAAAACCCTTTCAGAGTCCGGTATATTACTCTTCAGCTCAATATCAGCGTTACAGCAAATATCAAGTGCTTTAGCAGATCTATAGGGATTTGTTCTTTTAGCCTCTTCGATCAGTCTCCTTGCCGGGTAAGTCGAACGGAAATTATAAAGCTCCATTATATAACGCTCACCCTTACCTTCGCTTAAGGCAAGCGTAGCAGCATATACCCGCTGTACCTGCTTTATCAGCAGGGCAAGAACGGCAATAGGTTCATTTTTAGATTCCATAAGATCCCTGAAAATACCTATGGCTCTCTGATAATCCCCTGTAACGACACAGTCGGTCAGATCAAAAACATCTGCGTCAAGAACTCTTGAGGCAACAGCATCGATATCTGATCTTTTAACGGTATCCGCTTTGGTATACGCAGATATTTTATCTACCTCAGTTATGAGATTAGTCATCAGCGATCCGCAGATAAAGATAATATAATCGCACTCGCTTGTGTCAATCTTTTTCCCATTGGCGGAAAACCTTCTTTTCAGCCAGTTGACCAGCTCTGCTCCCTTTGCCCTTTGAAACTCAATAACACTTGCGTTTTTCTCAAGACTCTTGTATATATTAAGCCTCTTATCAGGCTTATACTGTATGGCGTCGTAATATAAAATCAGGCAAAGATAATCAGGAAGGTTCTCAAAAACTTTCGGCAATCCCTCCTTCAGTTTTGCGCTGCGTGATGAAAGATCAAGATCACGTATCACGACGAGTTTTTTATCGGATGCGAACGGCAGGCTCTCTACCGCATCTGTCAGGCTGTCCTCCGTCACATCGGAGCTATCGATATATGTTACATTAAAATCAGAAAAACCGCTTTTTGAAATCAAAGCCTCTATAGCGTTGCGATAATACTCCTTAAGGTATGATTCTTCTCCATGAAAAACATAGAGCTTTTCAAGCGAGCCAGCCTTTATGTCATCCTTAAGTTTTTTGAGTAACCCGTCATCCTTTTTATTCTCATACGCCATTTTAATATCACCTTACTTTAGTTGAAAAGCATAGCTTTCATTCTTTTCTATAAACATCGCATTGCCTTGATATGCCTGTTTGAAATCCGACATCTTTTCGCTGTCGATCTTACAAACGGCAACTACTTTAGGCGAAGTTTTTTCGAGTATACGTTTTAACTGATAATAATTACCTGCAATTGAGTTATCAAGAACAAGAATATCAGCCTCGCCGCCACCTATTGCTTCTTCAGCAGCACTGCCTTTTGATACACCACAACCGTATACAACAGATCTTTCTCCCCATTTAAGCACATATCCTAAGCCTGATTCATCTCCAAAAATATAACCCTTTACGCTTCCCATATATATAACATCGTTGCACAACCGCGCTTTATGTATTTCACTCTTGCCAGAGCAAAAAATATTTTCGCTATCTGCTTTAGCGTCATCTTCGGAAAGCCCATCTGTAAACATAATGTGGTCACATGAAGTCATACCCCATTTATAAAGACAATCCTGATAATCCCTAAGAATATATGAATCAACATTTTTAGATGGAATAATTGAGACTGTTTCGCTGCCGGACTTTATCATCACGAGACCGCTTGGAAAAATGACACCTTCAAGCCTTGTCCAACTCTGGTACAAACCAACGGAAACGAAACATGCGGCAATTACAATAAACGAGACTATCGCCCTTCTGCGAAGACGCATATTTACTTTGTTTGCGACTATAAGGAAAAGCCAGAAAATGATTATAAGAAACGCTCCGGCATAATTATGGCTTGATATAGATGAATACGGGAAAGCTGCAAGCTTGGATACAATCCATATAAATAACTTTATCGGAGGCAGCACAATATACTTTGCAAAAACTGCTGATGCGGAAGCAATCGCCGACATCGGCAAAAAAACGAGCCCCAACGCCATGATAACGGGCACAAGCCACAAAACTGCAAGGTTTGCAATTGGGGATATTATCGAAATGCGCTCAAAATATAACATAAGTATCGGAGCCGATAAGAAAGATGCCGATATCGATACAGCAAAAGCCGAAGCTATATACTTTGCGGCCCTGTTATTACTTACCCGTTCAGGCAAAAGGTTAAGAAATGTACGCCCGATAGCCTGGTTAAAAAGCAATATACCCAAAACAGCTGAAAATGAAAGCTGCAGCGAGACAGAAACAAAAGAAAAGGGGTCAACGCATCCTATCAGCAATAGAGCAACAAAAACAGTAGTCACTCCATCATTTTCTCTATTTGCCAAAAATGCCAGAGCAATTATCTGAGACATTATTATTGAGCGGACAACAGGAGGATTCATGCCAGTCGTCATTCCAAAAAACAGCATTACAGGAAAAGACGCCGCCATGCCGAACCGCTTGCCAAGAAGATACATCAAAAGCCCGGCTATTATGCTTATATGAAGCCCTGAAACAGAGGTGATGTGCGAGGTCCCGCTTAAAGAGAGGCTATGGCTGAAACCAGTGCTGATACCATCGGTATTTCCTGTGAGAAGCGCAGACAAAAGTGCTGCCTCATCACCCTTAAAATATTCGTTTATAGTCAAATATATCTTCTTTGAAAAATATGCCGGGAAATATTTCAGCTTTATATCCATTGCATGCGTTATTTTAATATCTTTTCCCGAAGGCCTTAGCGTAAGAAATCTTTCTTCGGCCATAGACGAAAAAAAGTATTTTTCATCCTGCACAGAGGCTTTCCCATCAAAAGATACAATGTCCCCTGGCGCAAGCTCAAGATCGGTAGAGTAGATAACGACAGAAACCTTTTGTTTACCACCATTTTGAATGACCCCTTCAAAAACAGTGTAATACTCCCCCTCTTGAGCAAACTGCGATACCTCTACATTATATAGTTCGTTATGTCCGTTCAGCCTGATGGCTCCCAGATATGACGGATAAATTCTTGTGTAAAACACAGAAAAGGCAAGCACCACTGCTAATGCAGAAATAACGGCAGCCTGCCTATGCTCCATTACAGAAGATAAAGCCAGAAATATAATGCCGCCGCACGACAACGCATAAAAAAAGCTCCATCGATCGCCGATAGTATAGCATAGAATCAGCATAAGCACAGAAAAAGCGGCAGCAAAGCAAGCGAGCTTACGGCCCGCCACCGCTCTGCTATGCCGCCCTCTGACAGTCATACCAGCATCTACGCCATTGCGCCCAAGGTTTTACCGCCAAGAATATGGAAATGGATATGCCGCACAGTTTGTCCCGCATCAGCGCCACAATTGCAAACCACACGATATCCGCCATTAAGATTTAAAGAAGCTGCTATTTTAGGAATACACGTGAAAATATAAGCCACAATATCGACATTTGCTTCGTTTATTTTATCCATGCCTGCGGCTACATGGCTTTTAGGTATTATTACAACATGAACCGGAGCCTGCGGCTCTATATCATGAAAGGCCAGTATCTTATCGTCCTCATAGACCTTCTTTGAGGGTATCTCCCCTGACGCTATCTTACAAAAGATACAATTATCCATTATACTGCCTCCTTATTTTATCAACTATTTAAGCATGGATGAAACTATTTCAGCTACAGCACCAATAGCCTCATCAATTCTTGAAGGATCTTTTCCTCCGGCAGTGGCGCTATCAGGCCTGCCCCCGCCTCCGCCTCCAGCTATCTTGGCCACCTGCTTCAGTATATTACCGGAGTGCGCGCCAGCCTTTACCGCATCAACTCCACAGACCGCGGCGAAGTTAATTTTTGCCTCATCCTGAACTGCTGCAAGCACGCAGATAACTGACGCATCCCTGTCTCTTATCTTATCGGCAAGGCTGCGAAGATCATCCATATTGTCAATGTCTACCTTTGCCGCAATAAGCCTGACTGCTCCGATCTCCTTAGCGGATGCCACAAGTTCGGCTGCTTTTGACGAAGCAAGCCTCGATGCAAGAATATCCTTATCATGGCTTACCTGCCTCAGTTCTGCCATGATCTGAGCCGATTTTCTTAAAATATCCCCTGCAGGAGCTTTAAGGATCTCTGAGGTACCCTCAACAGTATCGTTCAGCTGCCTTACCATGTTGATTATTTCAGCACCGCAGACTGCCTCGATTCTTCTGACGCCAGCCGCCACTGAAGCCTCGCCTATTATCTTGAAGGAGCCGATTTTGGCGGTATTGTCAAGATGTGTGCCGCCGCAAAGCTCAATGGAATAATCGCCCATTTTGACGACCCTTACGGTGCTGCCGTATTTCTCTCCGAAAAGGGCCATTGCGCCGAGTTTTTTTGCTTCGTCAATCGGCATTTCGGTTACGTTAACCTCATACCCATTGAGAGCTGCTCCGTTGACGATATTCTCTACTCGCTTCAGTTCATCAGGGGTCATTGCGGAAAAGTGTGTGAAGTCAAACCTGAGCCTGTCAGGCTCCACAAGAGAACCCGCCTGCTCTACATGGCTGCCAAGCACCTCACGCAGAGCCTTCTGAAGCATATGCGTAGCCGAATGGGCTCTCATTACAGCCCGTCTCCTGTCAATATCAATAATAGAATCAACCTCATCATCAACAGAAAGCTCGCCCTTTTCTATCGTGACCTTATGCATAAACTTTCCATCAGGAGTCTTAGCCACCCCATTTACCATAGCGCTGCCGCTTTTAAACATAATGGTTCCCTGATCGGTTACCTGTCCGCCGCTTTCGGCATAAAAAGGCGTTTGATCAAGAAATACAGTAACTGTATCGCCTTCCATGGCGCTGCCGCTAAATTCTCCGCCCTTGATTATTGCAAGAACTCTTCCGGTATCCTCATACTTTTCATATCCTGTAAAGACGGTTGGCATAATCTCGCTGAGGGAAAGGCCGCTGCCTTCCCATCCGAGGAGAGTAGTGTTTCCGCGGGCATCCTTAGCTCGCTTCCTCTGCTCTTTCATAAGAACATCAAATCCGTCCCTGTCAACACTCAAACCCTGTTCCTCAAGGATTTCAACTGTAAGATCTATTGGGAAACCATCAGTATCGTAAAGCCTAAAAGCGTCATCTCCCGAGAGACAGGTCTTTTTGCCCTTTTCGAGATCATCTATCATAGCCTCAAGTTTGACAAGGCCATTGTCTATCGTTGCTGCAAAGCGCTGTTCTTCTGTCTTGATAAGCTTAATGATATAGTCATGCTTTTCTCTTAACTGCGGATAAGCACCCTCATTCTCTTTTATGACAGTCTCGCAGACTTCATAAAGGAACGGCTTGTCCACTCCAAGTAGCCTGCCATGGCGGGCTGCCCTTCTCAAAAGCCTTCTGAGCACATAGCCTCTGCCCTCATTGGAAGGCATAACGCCGTCACAGACCATCATTGTAGTACTCCTGATATGGTCTGTGATTATTCTTAATGATACATCTTTTTTCTGATCGCCGCCGTATTTAACACCGCATATTTTTGAAACATGCTCTGTTATCCTGGCTATCGTATCAACATCAAATAAAGAGTCTACCTCCTGCATAATACAGGCAAGACGTTCCATACCCATACCGGTATCAATGTTCTTATGCTCAAGCGGGGTATAATTGCCATTGCCATCGCTGTTGAACTGCGTGAATACAAGATTCCAGAACTCAACATATCTGTCACAGTCACAGCCGACCGAGCAGTTGGGATTATCGCATTTATACTGCTCACCGCGATCAAAATATATCTCGGAGCATGGGCCGCACGGGCCGGAGCCAATTTCCCAAAAATTATCAGCCTTGCCAAGGCGCACCATATGGTCCGGCGCAACGCCTATCTCCTTTGTCCAGATATCATAAGCCTCATCATCTTCGAGGTAGACCGATACATATATCCGGTCAACGGGAAGCTCCAAAACCTTGGTTATAAACTCCCATGCCCATGCGGTGGCCTCTCTTTTGAAATAATCCCCAAAGGAGAAATTGCCAAGCATTTCGAAATATGTGCCGTGGCGGGCGTCTTTGCCAACAGCCTCTATATCAGGAGTACGGATACATTTCTGGCATGTGGTGACCCTCCTTGCTGGGGGGATCTGCTCGCCAGTAAAGTAGGGTTTCAGAGGTGCCATTCCTGCATTTATAAGTAAAAGAGAGTCATCATTCTGCGGTACAAGCGGAAAGCTTTCCAAACGCAGATGACCCTTGCTCTCAAAAAAGCTCAGATACATCTCCCTGAGCTGATTAAGCCCGATCTTCTTCATACACATTACCTCTTTTATTAAAGACTTGTTTTTTTCTTTCGTATTATTGACATGTCTCCAGCGCCCTCAGGCGCCCTCATATAAAGCTCCATATGAGCATGAGGAGCTGACTCAATAGGATTCATATCCCTATCATACATTTCGGTTATGACAAAATCAACTGGGTCTTTTCCCGGAGAGAGGAGCTGTACGCTTTCACCGAGAGAGCATTTATTTTTCTGTACCGCCTTTACAAGGCCGCTTTCACAAACGCCACTCACCATCGCACATACGTCCCAATTGCGTATATATGCAGACTCCTCATAATATTCGCTCTTGCCTTCGCCAAAGTAAAAGCCAGTATAATAGTTCCTGTGGCTTACCTTAAATACCTCGTCACGGATAGCTTCAGGCAGTTTATAACTGTCTCCATCTTTAATATAAAGATCAAGCGCTCGCCTGTAGGCACCAGTTATAACGGCAGCATAATATGATGATTTTACCCTTCCCTCGATCTTAAAGCTGTCTATTCCTGCCGCTGCAAGCTCAGGAATATGATCAATAAGGCACATATCCTTAGAATTGAAAATATATGTACCCCGTTCGTCTTCGTATACGGGGTAATATTCGCCCGGTCGCTGCTCTTCCATAAGAGAGTAACTCCAGCGGCAGGGCTGGGCACAGTTGCCATGGTTAGCATCCCTTCCTGCCATGAAATTCGAAAGAAGACACCTGCCAGAATATGAAATGCACATAGCTCCATGTACAAAAGTCTCGATTTCAAGCTTCTTCGGTGTACGAAGCCTTATCTCTGCTATATCCTCAAGAGATAGCTCCCTTGCCAGCACAATCCTGTCAGCTCCCATATTATAAAACATACTTGCCGAGCTATAGTTGACAACGCTGGCCTGCGTACTTATATGAAGCTTTACATTTGGGGCATATTTCTTGACAAGAGGTATTACCCCGATATCGGCCACTATAACGGCATCAGCCCCGATATCCCCGAGCATTTCTATATACTCGGGCAGCTGGTCTATCTCGTTGTTTCTCGGCATCACGTTTACCGTTATAAAGCATCTAACTCCGTTTTTATGGCAATGCTCTATTGCTAACCTGAGCTCGGAAGGATCAAAGTTTCCCGATGCCGTGCGCATGCCGTAAGCCTTTCCGGACATATAGACTGCGTCGGCGCCGTAAGCTACGGCATATCTGAGCTTTTCGTAATCTCCCGCGGGAGCAAGTATCTCCGGTTTTTTCATTCGTCTCTCCACTAAAGCTATTTTTTTGCAACGCTGGCCACGGCAGCATTGTGCTCCTCAAGCGTCTTTGAGAATATATGGCTTCCGTCGCCCTTGGCCACATAATAATAATAGCTGTGGCTTTGAGGGGATATCGCCGCCAAAAGTGCGCCTATCCCGGGGTTGCATATGGCCGTTGGAGGCAGTCCCTTTGACTTTCTGAGGTTGTAAGGCGAATCAGTCTCTAGATCTTCGGAAGTGATAGTCTCCTTATGGCCTATTACATATAATAGGGAGGCATCTATATCGAGATAAGGGTATTTGTCAGGGTTATTCAGACGATTGTGTATGACTCCGGAAATCGTAGCTTGCTCGCTTGCAAGCTTGGCTTCTTTCTCAATAAGAGAGGCTATATTGACAACCTCAGATATAGTATAGCCATGCTCCTTCATAAGCTTCATCATCTCATCGGTGTATTTATTGTCAAAGTTATTGAGCATTTTATTTATAATGCTCACCGGACGCTCGTTCACAAAGAAATCATAGGTGTCAGGAAAAAGATATCCCTCAAGCCGGTTTTCTGCCTTTGGAATGTCTACAAGAAAATCATGCGAAAAATCATATTTGTTCGCCGTATCTATAAACTCGCTTTCTCCGCATACCCTGCCCTTTTCCATAAGCTCTGCTATTTGATTGATAGTATAGCCTTCCGGTATGGTTATCGTAACAGTTTCTGTTGATGTATTCGTCCTTCTGAGCTCGCTGATGATCTGCCCATAGTCCATATTGCTGGCTATATCAAACTCACCTGTGCTGAAACTGTCTACCTGCTTTAGCGCAGCGTAAAGCCTGAACGCCCACTTATAGTCAATAAGCCCGGCTTCTTTAAGTGTAGACGCCACCTGCCAGAGGCTTTCACCTTTTTCAAGGGTTACAGTTACAGGCGTATCATCCTGCACAAGGCCAAACATATCGTTTGACACAAGTATGGCAACAGTGGACAGGACAAAAGATACACCGAGGACAAACAAGATATATGTCAATGTAGAAGACAGCGAAAAGCTGCGGTGTTTCTTTTTGACGGGACCGTTATTCTGATTTGGATCTTTATAAGCCATATGATCACATCTCTCTTATCACAAATTACAAATAAAAACTTTTAAGAAGGAACACGATCACCAAAAGCCAAAGCCCGGGTGAAAAAACTGCTGATGCAGTAGCTTTTGATATGCCGCTCCTTTTTATTCTTGACACCTTACCCTTTTCAATTAGTTTTTCAAGGCTGCCCATAGACCAATATATGAATACGAAAAAAAGAACAAGAACAACTATAAGAAAATATTGCCATATGCCAATAGCGGAATATCTTTCAAGAAAATATCCAATGCCAAAGGTAAGGCTATTGTTTATAAAATGAGCAAGAACAGCCGACCAAACAGAGCCTGTTATATATGTCATATATCCATATATAAGCCCTGCAAGAAGAGGTCCGGCTATATTCATAGTATCTCCATGAACAAGCGCAAAAGAAAGCGCGGTTACGACAAGCGCGGAAAAAAAGCTTGAACCCTCAAGGGCAGATAACAACGCGCCGCGGAAAAAAAATTCTTCAAGCAGCGCAGGAAGAAAAATTGAAATAAGAACAAGCTGCCACATAGGGTAATTACCCGACACTACAGAGCTTTGCACCGTATATTCAATCGAAAACACCTCTGCCACAAGCCAGTTTAACAAAAATGATATAAGCGACAGCGCCACCGACATAAACAAAACAAATGGAAGAAATCTTAAGCTAAATCCCTTAAAACGGTATACCACTCCCTCGCTTGCTTTTGAAACCAGCAAAACTACAATAAAAGGAAAAACAAAAGCAGCTGCCATGGTCATGCCATACAGGCTTAAATCTACAGTAACGTATCCTCCCCTGGCTGCATATTGAAACCCAAGCAATATCATAAGCACCAGAGCCGGCATAAAGCCCGATACCAGTGTAAGCTTATCCTTATTCAACCAAAAACACCTCACATACAGCCTTATACACCTCGTCATTTATCTCTTCGGGTGTTTTAAGTCCTCTTTCACCAGCACACGATATTGTTTGCCAACCATAACGCCTGCCAATATCAAGAGCACCTTCCCTGCATTTTTCAAGATATTCATGGTCTTTTTCATGTATATCTCCGCTATTGCCCTGGCGTTTCTCAAGAAGGGTCAAAGCGTATTGCGACGGCATATCCAAAAAAATGACACGATCAGGAGATGGAAGCCCGAGAAGCCGATACTCAAAATCAAACAGCCATTTGAGAAAAGCCTCACGCGCCTCTCCGTTAAGCTTGCTTGCCTGATGTATGGCATTGGATGTGGTATATCTGTCAGCTATTATAGCAATTCCGGCTTCATAAGCCTGCTGCCAATCAGTTTTAAAAGAGGCATATCTATCCACCGAAAAGAAAGTGGATGCTGCATATGGGTTGACCGATTCGGGGTCAGTTCCAAAATCTCCGTTAAGATACATTTTGAGCAGAGCAGATGACTGGTTATCATATCTCGGAAAGGTAAGTCTTTTATATAATATACCAGTATCGTCAAGTCTTTTGCATGTAAGCGCGAGCTGAGTAGATTTTCCGCTGCCGTCCGTACCCTCAAGGACGATAAACTTAGACATTCATAAGACCTCTTTTTCGCACTTCTTCCATTTTTCCGCAGCTCATCTTGCCCTCGCTGCAAGGGCCGTAGAGACAAGCCGGCCCGGCTTTTTTGAACAGCACCGGAGCTTCCCTACGACAAAGCTCAAGCATCTGCCATGCAAGCTCACGTATTTCCCACTGAGCCCTGTTGCAGCACCTTAGTCTGAAAAAATTCTGAAGCGAACGTGCGTTCATTGTCATCATTATCTTTGTATCGCAGGCGTTTGGCAGAACGAATCGTGCATCCTCGATAGCCATCTTTTGCGCCTTGCTTTTATTTCCCGGGACATCTTCGCCGCCCAGGCTTTCAATATGTTTTTTATACAGTATATCGCTGAGTGCAACATAGCTTCTCTGAATTTCGTCCATAGTGCTAACGAAAACAGCCCTCGCCTCAGCATCATTTTCAATTTCCGGCGGGGTGACATATGTAAAGTGATTTTCCTTTACATATCTCTGAGATTGAACACTAAATGAAGCAATTCTATGTCTGGTTATCTGTGCAAGCAGCGACCTCGATACTCCCTCTATTGCAAACGTGAAACTTGCATGTTCAATAGGGCTTTCATGACCTATATCAGAAAGCATGTTGACAAAACTGTCTATCTTATCCTCTGTAAGCCCATCCATTATGGTATCAGTATCTGCAGGGGAATAGCAAAATCTTGCCGCTGCCGCCACAAGCTTCTCCGGCGACGGAGTACATCCAATCATCTTTACCTTAAGCATTGTTTTTCTCACCCTTATCCTTTGATGCAGCTGCATATACCAAATAAAGAGGCAGCCTGGCCATTCTTTTTATCCTTTTGGGTTCTTTGATAAGCCTATAAAACCACTCGAGGCCAAGATCAATAAACAACTTGGGAGCCCTTTGAGAATTCCCGGAAAAAACGTCAAGAGAACCACCCAATCCTGCCATAAGCGATACATTCAGAATCTCCCTGTTGCGCTGCATAAAAAACTCCTGCTTAGGGCATCCCAAGCATACAAAAAGAGCATCTGCTCCGCTTGAGTTTATCTTCTCAATTATTTTGTTTTCATCATCATAATACCCATTCTCGGTGCCGGCTATCTCAAGGCCAGGGTATTTTTCACAAAGCTTCTTTGCCGCCTCATCAGCTATCCCTGGTTTTCCACCAAAAAGAAACAGCTTTTTACCCGTGTTTTGAAGCCTGTTGGCAAGTGCGTCGGCAAACTCAAACCCAGCCACTTTTTGCTTGATAGGCCTTTTTAGTATTCTCGATGCATAAACTACCCCTATGCCGTCGGGAAGCACGAGCTGTGAATCATTCACAAGCCTTCTGAGGCTGTCATTTTTAATGCAGTCAAGCCCTATTTCGGCATTCGGAGTAACTACTCGGCATTTAGTGCCATCAATCATATTCTCCATGGCGATGTCAACTGCTTCGCCAAGTGTTAAATTGTCAAACTCGACCGATAAGATATCAGTACGGATAAAAACCACTCCTTCTATTTGCTTTCAGCTACATTACTTCCTCTGCCTGGGGTTTTAAAATATGCAACTGCACCAAGGGCAAAAACGCAGCCTCCAATGATAAGCATAAGCTTAATAGTAAACTCTGTTTTAAACATCATGTCATAGAACGGATTTGCTAAAAGTGCAACGGCATTAAAAGCCACATGTATAACTATTGCGGCCCGCAGGCTTTTCGCTTTGATAACAGCAAAGCCCAACACAGCTCCCAATACCAAAGCCCTGATTATGTCCGATTCGCCTGTATGCAGAGAAGCAAACATAAGCGCCTGACATATTACAGCCCCCGGTTGAGCCATGATCAGCCTGAGCCTTGAAAAAATCAGCCCACGGAAAATTATCTCTTCAAATACAGGCGCTATTACAATAACAGCCAAAAGCTCAAGCCAAAAAGGTTCAGCGCTGACAACGGACGATTCTGCCGAGGTAATGGTTTCAAAAGCACTTTGATTTTTGGGCAATATCTCGACCAGTATCAAAGACCATAAACTACCGCCCGCCCCCATCAAAGCGCCCCATAATGCTTGTCCAGCATCGATGTGCTGAGAAATGCCATCCACAAGGGTCAGCGGCGCAGAGGCTTTTAACCTCTTTCCAAGCAATATAAGACCCATTGCGAGATATGTGGCCAGCAAAACCCCATAGATATGGGCATTTAGTATTTTAAGCATTGCCTCCATCATTTCGTCTACTGGCATGTTGGTATTGCTTATATCTTTCCAACCAAAGGAGAACAGAACTATCACTTCTCCAACTATCTGGCACACTACGACAAGAAAATAATAACCAATCGACTGCTTTAAATATTTAAACCTTGAATTTGTATCCATAGTTACCTCATTTTATATACAATAAGATTAGTTTACCATTTTCAATCATCAATTTCAATATTGAATATACTTGTATCGTTTTTTTGCCTTTGATATAATAGTATTATTGAAATTGAAAGGCAAGTGATTATTTACATATGACTAAAAAAGAAAGAGGCAGAATCATAGTCAACCGGCTGAAAGATGTTTACCCTGACAGCTGCTCTCTTATAGCTGAAAAGGATTATGAACTTCTTTTCGCCACAAGGCTTTCTGCCCAATGCACCGACGCCAGAGTTAACAAAGTGACGCAGGTGCTTTATGCCAAATACACTACGCTTGAAGCTCTTGCAGATGCGGATCAGGATGATATCGCTGAAATAGTAAAGCCCTGTGGGCTGTTTCGAACCAAAGCACGAGATATTAAGCTCGGAGCTGTCAAGCTCATAACCGATTTCGGGGGAAAAGTTCCTAACACCATGGAAGAGCTTTTAACAATTCCGGGTGTTGGCAGAAAGACAGCCAATCTCATACTTTCGGATATTTACGGATACCCAGCTATCGTCGCCGACACACACTGCATACGCATATCCGGAAGGCTCGGCCTTACAGATGGAGGAAAAGACCCATACAAGGTGGAACTGGCTCTTTCAAAAATAATTGAACCTGAAGACCAGGCATCGTTATGTCATCGCTTTGTTCATTTCGGGCGAGATATCTGCACGGCCCGCTCACCAAAATGCAGCATTTGCCCCTTAAGCGATATTTGCATGGAGAATATCAAAAATAATCGATCCTCCAAAAAAGCAGATTTTTCTAAAATATAATACACTCAGCCGGTCTCTCAAAAGGCCGGCGCTTTTATTATATCACGCTAAAGAATACCTTGGCATATTACTGCATATCTTTGATATGGGGAGATCAATACCTCTTGCCGGGAAAAACTGTACATGCAAGGGCTAAAACACCTTCGCCATACCAATCAGGAAACACTCTCAAGCCTCATAAGACGGCAGTCATAAACCCCGTTTTGAAGAAACAAAAGGGCGTAATATTCATTATTTCTTCCCAAAGTGCCTGCGTTAAGCATAAGCACGCCGCAATTATATGATGCTTTTTGCATATGCGTATGCCCAAAAATAGCTACACTGGCCTCGTGTGCCAAGGCTTCGGATAAATATATATCTTCTGTGCGTTTAACGGAATACCTGTGACCATGGGCCATGATTATCCTAACATTCTCCCACACAAATTCACGAAAAAGCGGCTCGTCGCAAAAAATATCGCAGTTTCCACTGACAAACATTGTCTTTTCGGGAAGCTCAAGCCCTGAAAAATCCTCAATTCCATCTCCGCAAAAAAGCAGACCGTCCGGCTTTTCGGTTGCAAGCATTCTTTTGATTCCCTCAATATTACCGTGAGAATCACTGCAAACACATATCTTCATTCTCCATTCCTTTCATCAAAAGCAACATTTTCTTCTGGCGGCATATACTGTGGTATAATGCCCCGCAGATAATGCGTGGTATATAACGCTTACAGGAGGTAGATCAATGCCAGGTGATTATGAAACGATGGCGAGGGCCCTTATGTCCTCTCCACAGGGAGCAAAAATCATACAGACACTCGATAAATTAAGCACTATAGCCTCAAGCCCGAACGGACGCCAGCTTATTGCTTCGTTGGCCGGGGGAGGAAGCGATGCACTAAAGAAAGCCGCCACAGCCGCTGCCAATACAGAAAAAGACCCTGCGAGAGTCCTTATTTCGACCCTTCTTTCAACACAGGATGGCGCTACATTAGTTGCCAAATTAATCGAAGTAATAGGAGTATAAATTATGAGTGAACAGGACGACACAAATATCGCGGCCGAATCTACAGCACCTGATATAGGTAAAGCCCTCAGCATGGCTTCGGAGATATTTGCCGCTTCTAAAGGAGCAGTGCCGTCCTCCAATCCTGCCAAAACGGAGGCGACACATGCCGAAGCGAATAACGGCAATCCGCCTTCAAATGAAGAATTAGCCGCTATGCTGGCACAACTGCTTGCTTCAAAAGGCTCGCAAGGGCAAACCACCGCGCCACAGGATGAGGCATCCAGTGCTGCGGCGTCATCTGAAACATCTGCCGGATCGGGATTAAGTGGAATAGCAGCTATGCTTCCTACTCTGATGCAGGCAATGTCCGGAAACGGAAACTTTATCAAGCCAGAAAAACTCAACCTGATAAAAGCCCTGAAGCCCTACATGTCAGACACCAGGGGCGGCAGCATAGACAGAGCGATAAAGATGGCAAATATAGCCCAAGCGGCAAAATCGGCGCTGACTGTACTGGGGAGATGAATTAGTTGTATAACCGCTACATAAATTCCGACGGTTTTAACATGTTCCCCCCAACGGGAACAAATGTGCCTGGGCATGAAGAGCCGATATCCCCGCATGCACAGCCCACTTCCTCTTTGGATATGGGAATAGATGACCAAGGCAAGCCACCCTCTCGGGGGTTGGGGGCTTTAAAAAACCTCTTAGGAAATAATATTAAGCTTCCAGAGTTCAACACAGACACAATACTGCTTCTTGTTCTGGTCTATTTTCTTGTGGCAGATTCTGATGATAACAGCAGCATCAGCGATACTATTCTTATCATCGGCGCGCTTTTCATTCTGGGTCTATAACAAGCATGAGCAGAGCCATGGCTCTGCTCATCTTTTTTGCATTAAAAGGGACATCCTCTACCTCATAGTAAAAATAGGACACTGTATGTATTGTACTAAAAATACTGTTTTCACTCAGAAATAACGGTACCGTCGGGTAATGTGAAAATGCTTGCTTCATCAGAAGGAAACTCAAGAATCTCCGCCGAAAGCGCATATGCCAAAGTATCACCGTCGAAACTCTGAGCACCAACAAGAAGTCCGTTTTCTACAGATATATAGTAAAGGTTTCTATATCCTGTAGCCGGATCTGTGGTTTCTGCAAAAAGGCAATAAACATCGTTGTATAACGAGAAATCAGCAGACAAAATATTCTCATCTTCAAGCTGCAATATTTTTTCATATGTAGGTATATAACTATAATCATCATCTGTAAAGCTTCCAGCCTTGCCATGATAATATGTCTTTGAGCCTTGACTCCATATGTATACGCTGTCCCCGGCTAAAATGCAGTTTTGCTCTATTTTGCCAGAATCGCCGAAAATAACAGTTTTGCTGCGAGAACCATCCACATATCCATCAACGGCATAGGTTTTTTGCCCCTCGGAATGATATACTGTGGAGCTGACTGAAATGTGGTACTTGTCAGGCCTATGCATTGCGGCTATAAGCCGTTTAATATTGTCTTTTCCGATATCCACACCCTTGAGCAGCTCAAGGTTAGAAGAATATGTATCAGAATCTATAACAGGATTATCTGAATTATCTTTCGGCAAGACAATTCCACCCTCTTTTCCGCTGGAAAAGGGAAACTCGAAAAAGCTCAGCAAAAGTGCCGCAGCCATAATAATTGCGGCAGTGATCTTCATATTAGCTGTACTGCTTTTGATAGTACCAGCCTCCAAACCATCAATTAGCTACAAATTCCCTTGCAGGGTTTTCCCTCATGCCGAAATAATAGAGAAGATTTTCCGCAATTCTAGCGCAGGCAAAACCATCCCCATAGGGGTTGACTGCCCTTTTCATCCTAAAATAATGCTCTTGATTATCAAAAAGACTCAGTGCCTTTTCGATAATATCAGCACTTTCAGTGCCTACTATTTCAACCGTTCCCGATGCCACAGCCTCCGGCCTCTCTGTTTCACGCCTGAGCACGAGCACCGGCTTACCCAACGCAGGCGCCTCCTCCTGAAGGCCTCCCGAGTCGGTCATCACCATATACACCCGGCTCATCAGGTTATGCATATCAAAAACCCCGATAGGTGGGATAAGTTTGACATTATGTATGCCATCAAGATACTTTTTAGCCGTATCCTGAACATAAGGGCTTAAATGAACGGGATAAACAAAAACGGCATCGTCCCGCCTTTGCGCAATCTCAGATACGGCCTGCATGATATTTTCCATAGGTCTGCCATAGTTTTCTCTTCGGTGCGCCGTCATAAGGACGACCTTTTTACCATTATAATCTATGTTGTTAAGCTGAGGACATTCGAAAAAATAATCCTTACTTACTGTTGTCTTAAGAGCATCGATAACTGTATTACCTGTTATATAAACATGGTTTTTGACGCCTTCATTAAAAAGATTTCTGGCATTTAAGGCCGTCGGTGCGAAATGTATATCCGCAAGTCTGCCCGTAAGAACACGGTTCATCTCCTCAGGATATGGAGATGTTTTATCAAAACTTCTTAATCCGGCTTCAACATGCCCAACCTTTATTTGATCATAGAATGCAGCAAGTGCAGCGGCAAAGGATGTTGTGGTATCCCCATGTACAAGAACGATATCTGGCCTATTCACCTCAAAAACCTTTTTTAGACCCATAAGCACCTTTGATGTTACCGATGAAAGAGTCTGGTTTTTTTCCATTATATCAAGGTCAAAATCCGGAGTGATGTTGAAGGCATTCAGAACTTGATCCAGCATCTCGCGATGCTGCCCGGTAACACATACAATCGGCTCTATTTCCTCATATGCAGCAAGCTCCTTGACAAGAGGGGCCATCTTTATTGCCTCTGGCCTTGTGCCAAAAACAGACATGACTTTTATTTTGTTCATTTTTCATCCTTCGCTTCCTGATCATGATGCTTTTTGCCATTTACCTTTATATTCATAGCAAAGAAAAAACACAGTAGTACTGCTACTGTAAAAATAGCTATTTTCATTTCGCCACTTGTAGTAAATATAACGGCTGCAAGGCCAAGCACCACGCTTACGGCATAAAGAATAGCAACCGACTGCTTTTGGTCGAAGCCCATATCAACAAGCCTGTGGTGTATATGCCCTCTGTCTGCCTTTAAAGGGCTTTGGCCTTTTAAAAGCCTCCTGACAATGGCAAATCCGGTATCAAAAATCGGCAATCCAAGGATCATAAATGGAACCAGGAAGGATATTATAGCATACAGCTTGAAAAGCCCTGTTATAGATAAAGTGGCCAGCACATATCCCAAAAACATTGAACCGGTATCACCCATAAATATCTGTGCCGGATTAAGGTTATAAGGCAAAAACCCAAAACATGCTCCGGCAAGCGCCGCCATCACTATAGCAACATATGGTTCTGAAACAAGAAGGGCTATGGTAAACACTGTAAGAGATGCTATTGACGACACGCCGCAAGCAAGACCATCGAGCCCGTCTATAAAATTTACGGCATTCGTCATGCCTACTATCCACAAGATAGTTATTGGTATAGACAGCCACCCAAGCTGTATATAATCCCCGCTTTTAAACGGGTTTGTAAGCAGCGATACTCTTACATTCCCAAGAGCAGGTATCAAGGCCGCCGCTATCTGCCCAATAAATTTAGTGCTTGGTTTTAATGTAACAACATCATCTACTATCCCAAGCAGAACGATTATAACCGACCCCAGTAGAATAGCTTTCATATCGCCGTCTATTCGGCCAAAAATAAGGACACTTACGATGAACCCAAGAAATATGGCTAACCCGCCGACTCGTGGAATAGGCGTTTTATGCATTCTTCTATTATCCTTTGGAATATCTACGGCGCCTATTTTATAAGCAAATGCCTTGACCACCGGAGTACACACAAATGAAATGAACAACGCCGCGGCAAAGGCCAACGCCGAAGTTAAGACAACGCTCTGTTCAAACATATTTCTACCTTCCCCGCTCAGTTGGACTTTTCAAGGACAAGCCCTACCTTTTTATATACCTTGTCAAGTGTTCTCTGAGCAAACACCGATGCTTTTTCAGCGCCTGCTTTGTCTACAGCATCAAGATAATCTTTATTATCGATATAATAATTGATTTTTTCTCTGATAGGCCTGACCGCAGACGCAACAACCTCACCGCAGGCAAGCTTGAAATCTCCGTAACCCTTGCCCTCAAACTCAAGTTCAATTTCGTCAGGAGTCTTTCCGGTGACAACACTGTAGATATTTATAAGATTGTTGATCCCGTCTTTTCCATCTTCCATTTTTACCTGGGAGCCTGAATCGGTAACCGCACGTTTAAACTTTTTTATTATTTCCTCATCGGTATCAAGAACCGTTATTATAGCATTTTTATTGGGGTCTGATTTGCTCATTTTCTTTGAAGGTTCAACAAGACTCATGATCTTTGCACCGCTTTTGGTAATATACGGCTCAGGCACATTAAATGTTCTTCCGTATATGCCGTTAAAGCGGTTTGCTATATCCCTTGCTATTTCAAGGTGTTGCTTCTGATCCTGACCTACGGGCACATAATCTGTCTGATAAAGGAGTATATCAGCGGCCATAAGGGCAGGATAAGTAAACAAACCTGCGTTGATATTGTCGGCGTATTTGGACGATTTATCCTTAAACTGGGTCATTCTCGAAAGCTCGCCAAACATAGTGTAGCAGTCAAGTATCCAACCAAGCACCGCATGCTGATAAACATGGCTTTGCAGGAAAACGATGCTTCTTTCGGGGTCAATCCCGCAGGCAAGCATCGTGGCAAGCCCCTGATATATCTGTTTGCGCAGCGAAGCAGGATCTTGCCTGACCGTAAGCGCATGTAGATCCGCCATAGCATAAAGACAATTAAACTCTCCGCTGTCCTGCATAGCGGCCATATTCTTAAGAGCGCCAAGATAATTTCCCAGCGTTATGTTGCCCGATGGCTGTATAAAACTTAATGATATTTTTTTTCTATCTTTTTTGACTTCCTCAGTCAGAATAAGTTCGCTCATTACGTCAGCCTTCCTCACAAATTCTTTATCAAATTATAATGGACATTATTGCTTATATTATCACAAAAACATACCAAGGGCAATATCTTTACTAAACGTATATGAATAATTGCCAATGAAGGCGAAAAAATACCCCATATATGACATTACAGGAGGTATGTGTATGATCCGACCGAAAAGCCGCCTAATACTTTTTATAAGTATGCTGGCATTGGTGTTTATGGGCAGTACAGTATACTACTCAATAAAATCCGAAAACTACAGTCAATATATTCAATATTCAAACGAGAGGGCCTTATCAGACCTAATTTCTGACCTGTCTCAAATGGACAGTTCTCTTTCCAAACTTCGATATGCGGAGACCCCAAAAAGCTTCCAGACCATTGCTGCTCAGCTTTGGCAAAGCGCAAAAAATGCCAAAACAAGTTTGACTGCTTTAGGGCTTGAGCCTGGCGCCCTTGACCAGACGCAAAAGTTTATCTCCCAGACAGGTGACTTTGCCTATTATCTTCTGTTTTCCTCTGCAGGAGGCGAAAGCTTAAGCGACGAACATCGTGAATCACTTAACAGCCTTTGCGACACCTCAGATGCAATCACAAGGGAAATAAGCTCTATCAAAGGTCAGGTAAACGCAAAACAGCTATCCTTCCAAGGGGTAACCAAGGGGCAGGATCTTAATGTCGGCGCAGGTTTGAACGACAGCCTCAGCGGCGTGGAACAGGAGTTTCCCGAATATGCCACCCTAATATATGACGGGCCGTTTTCAGAACACCTTGCCTACAGCAAGCCAAGGCTTTTGGAAAATCTTCCTGAAGTTACTCTCGAACAGGCGATAAAAAATGCCTCTTCTTTTTCAGGAGTACCAGTTTCAGATATATCCCTTATGTATGAGGGCGGAGATAAAATACAGCGATACTGCCTTTCCACAGTAGACGGAGCAACCATGGAGGTATCAAAGCAGGGTGGCATCATTTTTACCTATCGCAAGGACCGCGATATCGGAACATCAGTGCTTGATACTGCACAGGCCACCGAAAAAGCCCTGGAGTTTCTAGCCAACCGTGGCTTTACCAGCCTCAAGCAAAGCTATTATACTCTTTATGAAGGGCTGATAACCATTAACTTTGCCTTTGTTCAAAATGATATAATCGCTTACGGTGATCTCATAAAGGTCAGTGTTGCTCTGGATGATGGAGAAATTCTTGGCATGGAAGCCAGAGGCTTTGTAATGAGCCATACAAGCAGAACTCTTCCCCGCCCTGCGGTATCGGCAGCAGATGCCAAAATAAGCGAAACACTTACAGTCAATTCAGTTAACCTTGCCCTTATACCGACATCCGGAGAAAACGAAGTTTTCTGCTATGAATACGTCTGCACAGACAAAAACGGCATGCATGTCATAATTTATATCAATACCCAGACCGGTCAAGAAGAGAATATTTATATCCTTATCGAAGATGAAAACGGTGTTCTGACCATATAGGCAACCGTCAACCTAAATATTTTTTAGGTTGACAACGTCTTCACATCATGTTATCTTTAAGCAGAAAGAAGGCGATAACATGAAGACAAAAGACAATCTGCTCTCTCTGCTTGAGGCGGCAAAAGGAAGCTATGTTTCAGGCGAAGATCTATCTTCAAGCCTGGGCATAAGCCGCACAGCCGTATGGAAAGCAGCGAGCACTTTAAGGGAAGACGGATACGATATATTGTCGGCCTATGGAAAGGGCTATTGCCTCTCATCAGGCTCGGACAGGCTTTCAGCCTTTGCAATATCACAGCATCTGCAAAACAAGGTATTCAGCATAACCGTGCTTCCCGAGACTGGGAGTACCAATAACGACAGCAAGGCCCTTGCCGAAAAAGGAGCTTCTGAGTTCACCTTGGTTGCATCAGAGCATCAAAACGCCGGCAAGGGCCGTCTTGGCAGAAGTTTCTATTCTCCTGAAGGAACCGGCATCTATTTCAGTATCCTTCTGCGTCCCCGCATGCCAATAGGTGACGCACTTTACATAACCACCGCGGCGGCAGCGGCAACATCACGCGCAATAGAAGATGTGTGCGGAAAAAGAACGGGTATCAAATGGGTAAACGATATTTTTATAGCCGGCAAAAAGGTTTGCGGAATACTCACTGAAGCCTCCATAGATATGGAAAGCGGCAGTCTGGCATACGCCGTTCTCGGCATAGGAATTAATGTTATCGAGCCTGAAGGCGGTTTCCCTGAAGCAATAAGCAATGTTGCCGGAAGCGTATACTCAAGCAAAGAATATGTCCCGGGCATACGCAGCCGCCTGTTAGCAGCTGTATTAGACAATTTCTACCTATACTATACCGCCTTCCCTGAAAAAGCTTTTTTGGAAGACTACAGGAAGCGCAGCATACTGATAGGCAAAGTAGCTACTGTCATAAGAGGCGATCTTCAATATCCGGCAGAAATAACAGGAATTGATGATAACTGCCGCCTGCTGGTGTTAAGGGAAGGTGTTCCAGAGACTCTTGACAGCGGCGAAGTCAGCGTAAGGCTTTAAAAGAAAGGAATCATAGTAATGAAAGAAACGAATACGAAAAATCTTATAGTTGCATCTCTTATGACGACCCTTATGTGCATACTTTCGCCATGGAGCATACCTGTGGGGCCAATTCCAGTTACCCTTGGCGTGTTCTGCGTTTTTCTTTCCGCAATGCTTCTTCCAGGTTATTACAGCTTGCTTTCCATTGGAGCCTATATAGGTATCGCCCTGATGGGCCTACCTGTTTGCAGCGGTTTTAACGGAGGAACGGCAGCAATTTTGGGTCCAACAGGTGGATATATAGTCGGATACATATTTATTGCTTTTTTTACAGCTCTTGGAAAGAAAAGCTCACATCTGCCGCTGACACTTATTTCTATGCTGGCCGGTCTCGCCTGCTGCTATGCCGTAGGCACAGCATGGTTTATGTTTATAACAGGGCGTGATCTTATGCAGTCTTTAGCTCTTTGTGTCATCCCCTTTATCCCGTTTGATATCATTAAGGGTGCAGCTTCAGTAGCAATAAGAGTTCTGCTGCGAAAAAGGATACGCATTTAATCCAAACGATTTTCAACAATATAAACCCCCGTATCGATTACAGCGATACGGGGGTTTTCTTATTAATATTATTTTAGCCCAAACATCTCTTTACATATACGTATTCCTGATTCGGTTCTGAAAAAGCCCTGCATTGCGGCCTCAGCCGAATCACCAGACCGTCCGTGTTCATAATGATTCACAAGGTAGTCCGCCTCAAGCAATATGCGATGATCGATACCGTCTACCGGAGAATATGTATGATGATGCGCAACTAACCAGCAAACCCTGTCAGTTATGTTATCATCAAATCCAGCGGTCTTCATAACCGCTGTTGCAGGCTCCACCCCTTCCTTCTCCTGAAGCGGTCCATCAGCCTTGCCGTATTTCTCCATTGCAGGCTTTATGCCGATATCATGCACTATTGCCGCACATTCAAGTATAAGCTGCGTATTTTCGGCAAGTTCCTCTTCTCTTCCAATAAGCGCAGCAAAGGCATGAACCTTCAAAAGATGCTGTATCTGTTTTGCATCTCCGCTATAATATGATATCATTGCCTCAGTAAGGCGATCCAACTGTTTCATTTATTAACCCTTCAATTAAAAAGTATATTCATGTACGGGGGCAGCGAGAAACTCAGAAGCATTTGTCTGCCTTTTTCAGTCAGCGCTTTTGCACACCCGATAGGGACATCCCCTTCTCCTGACGGAAGACTCTTACCGAATCCCGTTTTCATGTCCATACAACAGGTATAAAGCAGATATTCCATTCCAATGCCCATAACTTCACGTGCTTCCTCATTACTTTCATCCATCAGACAATATGCCATCATATTCCCTGCCTGATCAAATAGTCCGAAGGCATGTTCTTTATACTCTTCTATTATGGAAACAAAACGGTCTATGTCCCTTGCCACAGCAAGCCTGCCTAATGATGCTGTATTATATACCGCCTCCATCATTTCGCAGTCAATGCTGTCAAGCATTCTTACTTTACACATAAATCCAGGAAGAACATCATTTGGACTAATCAAAGACACACCAAAGCTTGGCTCGTACCCAAACTTTTTATAGAAAGCAAAAAGACTATCGTTTTCGGTAATAAGCACAGAAAGATCCTTCCCCCACTTATCTCCAAGCTCAAACGAAGCTTCAAGCAGCTTCTGCATCAGACCTTTTCCTCTATGTGCGGGATCAGTTGCCGCGGCATATATATAAGAAGCTTCTATCTCCTCATCTCCGGCATTAAATCGGACATCGAGGAGATTTACCATTGAGATGATCCCACCATTATCCCTTATAACGAGAGTCTTTTCAGGCCTCCAGAAATTGTTATGGAAATATTCGCCATAATCATGTTCTCCCGGAAAGCAAATGTCATACAGCCGTAGAAGCTCTTGTTTATCTGTTTGTTTAGCAAACTCGATATCCATTAGCGCGCCTCCGATGGAGTAACAATAAACTTTTCTGACAGGAATGCGGGATTATATGAAAGCTTTGCTGTTCTTAGGCCTTCAATTCCCATATCTTCTTCTCTGTTGACAAGTTCAATATCGCCAAAATTATGTATGGCAAACTGATTGTTTATCATCGGATATGCGCCGTCAATATCGGCATCTGCCTTTTCAAACATAACATCGATTACCTTGTTATGTGTGACCGCTGCAAGAGTATAAGCAATAACTTGATCGTCAAGCCACAATATGCCGCCTCTTATATTCAGCGCCTGATAGTTGCTTAGCGCCGCATCTATAGCAACAAGCTCATGTCTGTAATCGTCTTGATAGCCGTCGCCTCTTTTAGTGGCACCCCATTTAAGAGTATATGCATGAAGAAGAGCCCGATGTTTTTGCGGATCAATATCTTCATACCTCCAGCGGCCGTCATGGAGCATCCTAAACCTGTTTATATGGTTGCGTTTAGAGTGTAATTTCTTTCCCCTAAGCTCCATAAGGTCCTCAGCCTTGTAAATGTAGTCAAAATTATCTCGATCTTCGGTGTAAATATATTTCCCGGGGCATAGCGATTCAAGTTCGGCCTTTCTTTCAGGTGTCACCAAAAAGACATGGTATGGCATGCCACATGCCCTGCTGTCCTCTTCGATTTCCCAAAATGCCTTTTTTATATCTCCGCTGCCCAACGGCATATAGTATGTCCTCATATCTTTATGTTCTTTGGATAGAAAATAGAGGAAATCATCTTTAAAGCATATCTGCACATCATAATGCTCTCTCCAAATAAACAAAGAGGCAAATGTCCTGTCCGACATTATATATCCGTCGGATGCCAAAAAAGGTTCTACTCTGTCCTTGTCCGATAATTCCAGTTTTTTAAACTCCAGCATAAGAAAATAGCCGGCCTCCCAATATTTTTTTAGAGTCTCAACGATACCATAATAACCTATATATCTTCAAAAAGCAATACCTACTGTTTTAGTATCTTTTTGTGATGCATTATGGCATATTGCAGCGCAAAACAGAAACTTTGGAATAATAAATAACAGTATAAAAATATAGCATTTTTTGTATGAAAAAAGATATTCCATTCTTAATGCAAATAAGAATAAAGCTTATTACACACTATTCTTAGTGCGTGGACTCACGTTTGAGTGTTTTTTCTTTTTTCCCAACAAGCAAATAAGCCACCGTTATTGATACGGAATAGAATAGCGCCGCTCCCATATACACCGTTCTAAACCCTCCAAAGTTATCGGCAATCACGCCCCAAAAAGATGCGCCAAGTCCGGCGCCTATATCATACGCCGCATAATAAGTAGATGTGGCTTTGCCTCTACGGCTTTTTGTAGCGTTTTGCACAGCAAGCACATTGAGCAGCGGAAAATACAACCCACCGCCAAGACCTCTTACTGCTGCGGCAGCAAACATAAAAGCATCATTTTTCATGGTTGCTAAAAGCATCAGAGCCACTGCATCCAGTAAAAAGCCCAGAACAATCGTCCTAAATACGCCTATTCTGCCTGCAATCTTGCCGGAGCAAATCCTTGACAGTATCATAAAAACAGCTTGTACAGTAAAAAAACTTCCTACTGTCGTTATGCCTATGGAAATAGCATAAGGAGATATGAAGTTTGTAATGGTTGTCATTGAGAAAGTAGCCGACATAGCTATAATAAATGCAGGAATTGCCTTTTTATCAAAGAACTTCCAAATAAAAAATCGCTGTTCCTCTTCTGCTGCTTGTGCATTCGCTCTCTCTTCCGCCTCAATTTCTTCAACTGTAAGAGGAATTGCATTCGAACTCACATTCTGCAAGCTGCCCTTGGATTCGTATCTAACCGTGACAGTCACAACAGTTGCCGCCACTATCATTAGAAAACCGAAGATAAAAAATATATCGGATCTCCCATCGAGAAGAAAGCCGATTCCCACTGCCGGGCCAATAGCGGTGGCCAATGAGTTGAAAAGACCATAATACCCAATCCCCTCTGTCATCCTCTCTTTAGGAAGCACATCAGGTGCCATAGTCCCTGTAGCTATAGTGGCAAGCGATGCTCCGAAACCCTGTATAAACCTAAGAGCTACCGTAACCCCGATGCTTTCGGTAAAGTAAAACCCCACAATTGGCAGCCCAAAAAAGGCAAGCCCAACAAGGCACATAAGCCTTCGCCCTTTTAGATCTATAAGATTTCCTGCAAAAATCCTCATAACCATCGCGCATACAGTATATCCTGTTGCCACAAGCCCCATCTGTGTGGCAGTGAACTCTTTCATCTGAAGATACTGAGGAAATGCAGACATAAACATCTGTGTACATATTCCCATCAGGCAGGTAATGACTCCTACCCTAATAAACAGAAGCGACCATAGCCTTGGCTTTCTTATAATTGCCTGGGCATTAATTTCCAATCAAACCACTCTCCAAGTTTCTCAATTATTCAAATCAAATAAAACAGCCCAGCGCATCAGATTCTGAATCTTCATCAATACTCATAAATGACATCAAATGAATAGCCTCTATACATTTATCCTTAGAACAAAAAAGACCCCCGGTAGCAAGAACCTCGCCATATGAGCCTTTTAGCAAAAATGTATACTTCTCATCCTTACCCAAAACTTCATACATTGCTCTGCCAGTAGAGAAATCTTCATCTCCACAATCTTTGATGCAGGCGTCTAGATTATTTCTTACTGCCTTTAAACCAGATTTGCAAGCAGCAAGAGTCTCATAGTTGCCGCTCGCAGCCAGAGCTTGTCCATTCTTTGATATCAACTTAAAATAGTATTCTCCTCCCCTTGTTCTGTTAATTATGAACTTGCCGTTCATTTTCCCTCACCTCAAAAAATAACATTATACAATGTTTAACATTCTAGCATAGATTGTGATATTTGGAAATAGCCATGTTTTTGATTTTACTTTTTTTAGTATCAATATACAAAAATCTTTTTTCAAATTAGTATAGACTATATATGAAACAAGATCCATCAGCATTTTTGTTAAGTGTTTTATTACCTTTTGTTTATAAAAGCAGACCCTTCCCAGAAATTGTTTCGGAAAGGGTCTGTTTTGTCACCTTTTGTTATGGTATTAACAATATCCCGCCATCTCGGAACTCTATATCGGTAAAGTAGTACTCAGAAGCTATTATCAGTTTATTGATACCTTCACTAATCTCGCAAAAGAAATTCTCGGGCATACTCGTCATATCTATCTCAAGCTTTCCGGCAGATATACTCTGCGGAGAAAGTGTAAGCATCCCACTTTCCTCATCTTTTGCAAACAAAGCCGTAAAACTTACATCGATCTTCTTGGGGAGCAGCAGAGCAAAGAGCCCTCCCTGCCCGTTTATCTTGACGCCTGCATTCTCAAGATAGTCCGTAAGCTTTGCCTTGGAGGCTTCCGCACCGATTGTGACCTCTCCGCTTTTCATTATATCGACGGTTATGTTTTTAAGCGGGAAATCATCATCTATATATTTTGCCAATTCGTTTTCTATTGTATTTTCATCTATAAAAATTTCACCTGTCGTGCTTGTATTTGCCTGATCACTCACGTTACCTACTTCGGGCGGAGTGTGCAGCTGCACCGGGCCTCCACCGAATAGTTCCTCGATTGCCACTGTCCCTATTAACAGAATACATATTGATACGCAAAGCAGTATAATGCCATTATATATTTTTTCTTTTGTTTTGACAGACATAAAACGCCCCCCTCTGATACAAGTGTATTAGAGAGGGACGACTTTTATTCACAGTAAATCACATCACTCTTTCAAGTGAAATTCGCTTTTTGACAGCGTCAACATCAAGTATCCTAACAGTCAAAATATCTCCGACAGAAACCGCATCTGAAGCTCTCTTTACAAACTTATTCGAAAGCTTGCTAATATGGATCAATCCGTCCTGATGGACGCCTATATCAACAAAGGCCCCGAAGTCTGCCACGTTTCTAACTGTACCAATAAGCTCCATACCGGCTTTCAGATCATCTATATCCATGATCTCGCTTTTGAGCACCGGCTTTGGCAGCTCATCCCTTATGTCCCTTCCGGGCTTTGAAAGCTCCGACACAATATCCCTAAGCGTGGGCACTCCGATCCCAAGGTCCTTTGAAAGCTGCTCAAAACTTTTTTCACCAGCGGCTTCCGTTACACTAACGGGATTTTCCACTAGAGTTCTTTCTCCAAGCCCTAAAGCTTCTATAAGCGCCTTTGCTGCCTTGTATGACTCGGGATGAACAGCTGTGTTATCAAGAAGCTCGACGCTTTCAGGAATGCGTAGAAAGCCGCTGCACTGGGTAAACGCCTTTTCTCCGATGCCCTTTACATTTTTTATCTCCATACGGCTTTTAAAGAGGCCGTTTTCACTTCTATAGTCACATATATTCTTTGCTGTTTTGCTGTTAATACCTGCAATATAACTCAAAAGTGAGGGAGATGCTGTATTAATATCTACGCCTACTGACGAAACACAGCTCTGAACGACTCCTGCAAGTGATTCGCTCAGTTTCTTTGGGTTGAGGTCATGCTGATACTGCCCAACGCCTATTGCCTTAGGTTCAATCTTTACAAGCTCAGCCATAGGGTCTTGTAAGCGACGGGCAATCGAAACGGCACTTCTGAGAGAAACATCGAATTGTGGGAATTCCTCCGTACCAAGTTTTGACGCAGAATAGACCGAGGCCCCCGCCTCACTGACAACAATATACTCAAGCTTTATGCTGCTCTCTTTTATAAGCTCCGCAACGAAAATCTCGCTTTCCTTCGACGCAGTTCCGTTGCCGATAGAGATTACCTCAACCTTATCCTTCTCTATCAGTTTTTTCAAGGTGTTCTTTGCCTCTTGGATCTTATTATGTGGTGGCGTAGGATAAACAACTGTTGTGTCCAGTACATCTCCCTTACTGTCTACCACAGCTATTTTACAACCCGTCCTATATGCAGGATCAAACCCCAAGACAACTTTTCCTTTTACCGGTGGTGTCATCAGGAGTCCCTTGAGATTCTGCCCAAAAACTTCTATAGCCCTCTCTTCTCCATTTTCGGTCGCTGTGTTTCTTAATTCTGTTGCAATCGAAGGAGCTATAAGGCGCGAATAGCCATCATCTATCGCCATTGAAAGATATTTGGCACAAGGTGAGGATGGCTTTTGAATTATCTTTGAGTACAGATACTCTATTATTTCAGGGTTGTCTACGGTTACCTTTACCGAAAGCACTCCTTCGTTTTCCCCTCTGTTGATTGCAAGTATACGATGGGAGGGTATTTTGCACAACAGCTCAGAATGGTCATAATAAAGCCTGTAGACAGAGTCCTCTTCCGTTTTTGCCTTTGTCACCACAAAAGCCTTACGCTCGCTGTAATTTCTTATCCAGCGTCTATAATCGGCATTATCAGAAATGCTCTCCGCAATTATGTCCATAGCTCCATCAAGAGCTTCCTCGACGCAAGATATGCCTTTTTCTTCATCTATATATTTTTCTGCTTCCTTTTCAGGCAGCATGCCCCCCTGGGCAAGCAAAAAATTCGAAAGCTGTTCAAGCCCCTTTTCGCGAGCAATTGTGGCCCTTGTTCGTCTCTTGGGCCTATAAGGACGATATATGTCTTCTACCTCTGCCAGAGAAACTGCGGCGTTTAACGCCCTCTCAATGTCTTCTGACATGTTTCCCTGCTCTGTAAGAAGGCGCATGACATCTTCTTTGCGGCTTTCAAGCCCCCTTATGGCTGCAAGGCGTTCCTCAAGCTTTCTGAGGATCTCATCGCTTAAATTGCCTGTTGCCTCTTTGCGGTATCTCGAAATAAAAGGAACCGTATTTCCCTGATCAAGAAGCTCGACCGCACTATTTACCTGGCTTTCTTTTACCCCAAGCTCGGCGGCTATCTCTGATATAATATTCAAAATCAGTCCTCCATCATACTGTCAAGCTCGCAAAGGGCCTCTCCCTCGTTATCGGCGCTAAGTATAAACTGTCCCCAGCTATCATAGACCTCGATATGGCCTCTTACATTTACTATTCTATATTCATTCATAATATTTACCTGCCTTTCTTAGCTTACAGGTATATTATAAACAAATCACTGTCCTATTTTCAGGACACAATAGACTTTTGCGGCTAATATATTATACTTCATCACTACAATTTTTTCAATAAAGCTCGATTCTTAAGAGCACTATTTTCCAATAGAGGCTACTATATTTCTAAAAGATCATTTGCATGAAACGTATTTTTTCCAGTCTTCTTTTGTCATACAAGAAAAATGCTCTGTCCTCAGATCTCCCATCGGAGAAAGTTTATCCTTATCAGTATGATGATATTTAAAACCGCATTTTTCCTGTACTCTGCGAGATTTATAGTTGCCATCATAGTAACCGCACCAAACAGTGTCACAGTTAAGCTCCTCAAAGCAGCGCCGCAAAAGCTCTTGAACGGCTTCTGGAATCAACCCCTGACCCCAATATGGAACGCCTATCCAATACCCTATTTCGGCCTCACTGTCCTTCATTTTCATGTTACCATTTTGGTTAAACATAATTCCCGCGCTGCCAACCGGCTTCCCTGTTTCTTTAAGTACAACAGCATATGTCTCTGGCTGTGACAGCACACCTCTTATGACCTCAAGACTGTTTTCAATACTTACATGGGGAGGCCACCCTGCTGCAGGGCCGACACGGGGATCGCTGGCATAGCTATACAGGTCCCATGCATCTGAATCCTTCCACGGACGTAAAACAAGGCGCTGTGTTTCAAGCTTCATCTGTTTTCTTCCCTTCAGTTTATTTGCCGCTCAGCGCTCCTAGCAAAGTCTTGTAATTTCAGAAAATGTAATTTCAGGATCTATCATGAACGGTATATTTCTTCCATTATAACCTGAGCCAAAGTGAAAGTTAAGCCTAAATATCTGCACTACCGCAAGATTTTATATGATACACGCTGACATGGAAATACACAAAAAAGAGACAGCATTCGCTGTCTCTTCCATGGAGGCGCCACCCAGATTTGAACTGGGGATCAGGGTTTTGCAGACCCATGCCTTACCACTTGGCTATGGCGCCCTACAACACGGCAGGAGTCTTATTAAAACTCCTGCCAGCGCAAAAATGGAGCGGATTACGAGGCTCGAACTCGCTACCTCCACCTTGGCAAGGTGGCGCTCTACCAGATGAGCTAAATCCGCAAATGGTGCCTTCGGTCGGAATCGAACCAACGACACGAGGATTTTCAGTCCTCTGCTCTACCAACTGAGCTACAAAGGCACAAAATGGCGACCGTGAACGGGTTCGAACCGTCGACCTCTAGCGTGACAGGCTAGCGTTCTAACCAACTGAACTACACGGCCAAGTGTGATGCCGCTGCGATGTGGTGGAAACAACAGGGCTCGAACCTGTGACCCCCTGCTTGTAAGGCAGGTGCTCTCCCAGCTGAGCTATGCTTCCGTACCTCACAGCGGCAAGATTTATTATACATAGCCTCACCCCTTTTGTCAACACCTTTTTTCAGTTTTTCCCTCTTTTGCGGGCTTGCAATAATTGGAGTATTTTACCATCAAAGCTCCCAAACACTGCCTATTACAAGCATCCGTGGGGTTTCTGACCATCAGATACTTGTAATAGAAATAACGAAAAAAACGGTTACTTATTCAGTTTGGATAAGATTATTTCCCTAAACAGTCCTCTCTTTAAATCATGCTAGCTATGAACGCTTAGACACAATTCATCATTCTCCAATAAGGAGCTTGCCTATTTCAGTTTTGTCGAAATTATACTCTTTATCGCAGAACTGGCATGTGACGTTTATTGAGTCTTCTTCCTCGTAAAGCCGCTTAAGTTCTTCACGGCCTATGCTAATAAGCGCCTGCTCGACCTTTTCTTTTGAGCACTTACATTTATAATCTATTCCATGCTTATAAAGCGCCTCGAAGCCTGTGCCCTCAAGCATATATTTTAAAACATCTTCGGCATTCATGCCCTGCTCCATCAGCTGCGTTATTGAAGGAGTTTCGGCGATCCTGTATTCAAGTACGGAAATTAGCCCGTCAGGCGCGCCGGGCATAAGCTGTATCATATATCCGCCTGCCTGTTTGACAGACTGATCTGTATCCACAAGCACGCCGAGAGCACACACTGTAGGTATTTGCTCGCTTGCGTAATAATAATATGCCATATCCTCGGCAATCTCTCCGCTTAAAAGCTTAACCTTGCCCGAGAAAGGCTCTTTTGCGCCAATATCCTTTATGACAGTCAATATCCCATCCTTGCCAACGCCACCGCCAACGTCAAGCTTTCCGTTTTCTTTTAAAGGAAGCTCAATAGCTGGATTCTGAAGATATCCCCTTACATTTCCGGCGCTGTCAGATACCGCTGTGATAGTACCAAGCGGCCCTCCACCCCTTATTTGAAGCGTGACAGACCCATCCTGCTCTTTTAGTTCGTCCCCCATCATCGAAACCGCCGTAAGCGTTCTGCCAAGCGCCGCAGTGGCAAGAGGAAGTGTTTTGTGTATCTGCCTCATCGTTTCGACAAGCCCTGTGCTCTGCACAGCCGCAGCTTTTATATATCCATCCTTTGTAATTCCTCTGATAATAAAATCCTTCATTTAATGTCCTCCTAATTTTTAACCGCAACAAAAAAGAGTCTTCCTGTTTCGGCGTGAGCCTTTGCCCCAAATATATCCCTATAAATGCCTATAATTTCAAAGCCACTCTGTTTTAAGACCTCTTTGAGCTTGTCCGCTTTGTACGCCCGCTGATAATGTGTCTCTTCAAAACGCTTATAGAGCCCTTCTGTGCGAACAAAAACATCAACGATGTGCATGGCCCTCATTGATTTTTTATCATATCCGTATTGCCATGCGGCAAACATATCATCATCATCCCATACTGAACTTATCCCATCAAGCTCTTTGAACATGCTGATACTCTTTACGTCAAAGATGAAAAGTCCGCCCTTATTCATAAAAAGAGCTATCCTTTTAAACGCCGCTTTAAGCTGCCACAGTTCAGTTAAGTAATTTACACTGTCAATTGCACAGACACATCCGTCTACGGTTCCGTAAAGGTCAAGCTCGCACATATCCTGACAAATGAACACAGGAGGACAGTTCAATTCTGAACACTTTTCTCTGGCTGATGAAAGCATGTCGGGGGAAATATCACAGGAGATCATTTCATAACCCAGCTTGCCGAGCTCGATAGAAAGGGATCCTGTTCCGCAGGCAAGCTCTAAAACGAGGTTCCCTGGGATCCCATGCTTTTTAAAAAACATGTCGACCCCTTTGGCATATTCATTGTAATCCACATCAAAGGTAAGTCGGTCATAAAACGCCGAAAGAGCAGAATACTGCTCAAGAAACTCATCCATTGTTATAGCTCCTCAACATATCATTAAGGTTTTTGAAAACAGGCACACCGCACGTTTTAAGCTCTGTTTCATGCTGATGCCCCGCCGATATTAAAACACAGTCTGTTCCCATATAGCGAGCGAGCTCATAATCATGAACAAGATCACCAATTACAAGAACCTCGCTCGGATCAGCATGACGGCGTATAAGCCATTCAAGGCCCCTGTCAAGCTTTCCCTCAGACCGTATATCGCCTGCCCCTGATATCTCATCAAAATACTGTGATATCCCAAGGTAAGAAATAAGGCTCTCAAGCCGCCTCTGCTCAAAGGAAGAAATAACACATTGTACCATACCCATTTTATCAAATCTGTCAAGAGCCTCGGCAGCGCCAGGCATAAGACCAGCCAGGGCAAGTCTCGTGTTATAGCTTTCAAGGAATTCCTCTGTGATGTCATCAAAAGAAACGATACTCAGATCAAAAAGCTTTTTGTAATAATCTATTATGGGGGATGTCACCATCTTCAAATATTTTTCCTTGTAGGTTGGCTCCATTCCCCTTTTTAGCAGCATATCATTTACGGCTGCAACGGCAATGTCCACATCATTCATAAGTGTACCATTAAAATCCCATACGATGTAGGAGTATTTCATATATCATCCTTTCCGCGGAACTTCTTTCCAGCTTTCCGGTCAAAATATTAACTGCATATACCCATGGTTCAAACATTTTGTTTTAAATTATACTATAAGGGTGAGAAAAAATGAAGAGGAAAAAAATCGTTTTATTCACTATCATTGCAATGACAGGCATTTTAACAGCTTGCTCATTTTCACTGAAAGACGACAGCTTTTATATTCCTCAAGCGGCATCACTTCCATCAGACGACAACATCGATTGGAATGACCTTCCCGAAAGCTGGACAGGCAATGGAGAAAAGGTTACCGATTACTACAGCGGAAATTATTATGAAGCTGTTGCCGACAAATATCCTTACACAGAAGAATATTCCCAAAGTGTTGATGAAAATGGAATCGAATGCTATATATCGAAAGACTATATGGATGGGCTAAAAAATCTTGCTCTTCAAAATGAAATCAATAACCGGCTGCAAGTCGCCTATGACGATTTGACCGCAGACACCTCTTTTTTCAACCAAAAACTAACTGACGAAATAAAGCAGGGTGATATTTATAACGCTTCATCAAGTATTTCGCCAAGTTTTACGATAACAGGCAATGTCTTAAGTTTTAGCGTTATGCGTTATAACACCATTTACAGCTATGACAATGATACAGGCCCTATTTTTTTCGGAAACAGTGAAATAATGAAACAATTCAATTATGATATGGAAACAGGCAAAGAGCTTGCTCTTTCCGACATATTCATAAATGGTACCGATTTGAATGCGCTTCTTAATCCTATGATATCGGACGAACTTTCTGCAACACCTGACGGAGCAGACTGGGAATATGCACCATCAGAAGGTATTATGCGGCCCTTCAGAGGCCTGCCGAAAAACTATCCTTATTTTACGCTCGGAGAAGATTCTCTAATTATATATTTTACAGACGGCAACCCATATATTACTTCTTCTGCAGCAGTAAGGATTCCTATTGAGGCTATATCAAACTTTCTCGCTCAGCCTGTAAGCAAAAGCTCTGACAGCATAATGGGAGAAACAACATTTCGAATGTGTTACAGAACGACAAATCTTTTGGAAGTAGATTATTCTCTTAAAAACATCAAAGCTTTTGGCCGCGAGGACTTCAGCTTCCAGCCATATCTACTGAAAAACAATTTCGATGATCCCGTTATTTCAAAAATCAACAACTCTCTTCTTGACGAATATAACGAAATTGCAAATTCAGAGTGCCCCATTTCTCTTCCAGACTCATCCGATGAAAGCATAAACAGGTACGCTTACAGCTATCTTGAAACCAACAAACCATTCGTTCATCTTGGAGTGACTATAGCAATCGGCGATATTTCGGAATCTATACACCGCTATTTTGATTCAAAGACTGGTGAACCAATATCTCTTGACCAAATTATTATTAACAAAGAAGAGGCAAAGCAATATCTTAGCGAGAACGGAATAAATATCGGGGACCTTTCAACCTTTTATAACTTTTATACATATCTTCCAGGAGAACTATACGTAGGCGAAAGCAATGATCTTTGTGTTAATTATGTTCCGTTATCAGCTGATATATTTAATTTGGAACGCTTTAAATAAAGGAGGTCCGCTATGAAAAAGTTTTTTGCACTCATTCTTATTGCTCTCGTAACAGCTGGGCTTTTCGCCTGCTCTCAAAATCCCACCAAAGAAGATGCACCTGAAACGCAGAAGCCTTCATTTACTGCTGAAACCTTGCCAAGGCTCGATGGATCTACGGCAACTATTCCTCTATCTGAGGGCATAGTAAAAGCATTGTTATCCTATGATGCCTCTCAGGCCCAAGCCTTTGTAAAGCATAATACAACTCATTATGCCTATGAAAATCTAATCGGACAAAAGTGCGATGTGATTTTTGTTACGCCTCCCTCCGATGAAGAATATCAGCTGATGAAGGATTCCGGTCGGGAATATGAAGTTGATATGGTAGTCAAAGATGCTTTCGTATTTCTTGTAAACAAGGAGAACCCTGTCGATAATATTTCCGTAGAGGATCTTCAGAAAATCTACAAGGGAGAAATAACAAACTGGAAGGACCTAGGCGGAAGTGATGCCGAAATCACAGCTTTCCAACGGCCGGACAATTCCGGCAGCCAAACTCTTATGTATAAGCTTCTTGTATCTAAAGATCAGATCTCTCAGGCCCCAGAAGAGCTTAAACCTGCCGGCATGGGTGATCTTGTCGATGCGGTATCAAGCTATGACGAGGGGCTAAACTCCATTGGCTATTCGGTTTTTTATTATGCCTCAGGTATGTATACCGATCCTAACTCAAAAATGATATCCGTTGGCGGAGTATATCCTACTCTAGAGACGGTTTCAAACGGATCTTACCCTCTTGTTGACGGTTATTATGCAGTATATGATAAAAGCCTTAGCGAAGACTCCAGCGTACGCCAGCTTATAAGCTGGCTCAAGACCGATGACGGACAAAAGGTCGCGGCCGACGAAGGTTATGTGCCGCTTCGTACACTTACAAAGTAATAAGTATTAAAAAAGGAGGTGTGTAACACCTCCTTTTTTTATTTATTTAATAGATATA
>JAYFQP010000011.1:0-5550 GCA_034926865.1 Clostridiaceae bacterium | reverse complement strand
TTTCCTCAAAATCCCCGGCAAAGGGCTGGTAAGCACCCGAATAACCCTCCCGCACGCCGTGGTACACATCATCGTAATTCTCCACCACGGTGGAGATAACCGCCGCCTGCACCGCATCCCGCACACCCTGCGCCACAATCATCAGACGGAAGTATTCTGAAATGCCCGTGAAGATCATGACCAGCGACAGGGTAATTGCGATAATGAGAGGAAAGCCCGCACCGTCTTTTCTCCGTAAAATTTGCTTGATTTTATCCGTCATTTCCAGTTTATCTTTAGCGCGATACCGTCTAATAAGTTTATTGCCACTGATGAAACCACCTTCTTTACGTGTTATACTCTTTTTACCGTCTAAGACGGTTAAAGAATGGTTTTGTAAAAGAGTCACTCTCTTAATTTGCAAACATACTTTGGAAAGCAAATATATAACACCCCCTTGTGATAATAACGCAGTTCTAATTATCAAAATCAGAACTATAGACCGCCACTTCCAACATTAGCTCATCATGTTCACTTGCGCCGAAGCCGATATCATAGGTAACAACGGGAATCTCATGGTTATTGACTGTAATAGCGACAGCAATTTCGTCGTTATCGCTGAACCCCTCCAAAATTGTTTTTAAACCGGAAACTGTCATAATATATAGCCATCCTTTCTTTTCATGCTGTCTAATTGCGCCCTTAGTTTTGCGTTCTCCTCGCGCAGAGTTTCCAACTCAACCAATTGCATAATCAGGTTTTTCTTATCTTCCCGCAGTCTTCTGATCTCGTCAAGATAGCCTTTCTTCGTTGCTCTGTCCATCGGCGGGTGGGCGGGTGGTTCAATATTGACCACCCCCTTTTTCGTTGTCCTCAGCCCTAAAATACGTTCCTTTAAAACGTCATTATTGTACAGTGTCGCTTTTGAAACGCCGGCTTCCTTCGCCACCGTACTGAAATTGATATTGTCAGGCCGGGAACGCTTTAGCTTGTCAATCGCCGCATTCACTTTCTCTATGGTTTTCGCGTTTTGAGATTTTGTGTATCTATCCAATCCCTCCGTATTTCGCTTAATCATTCAACTGCGCCTCCAATCCGATAACAAGCTCTTTTAGATGCTGATGCTTAATATACTGCCTTTGCCAGTCGCGCTCACGCCCTAACTCCTTAAAGCGCTTCATTTCCAATTCCATTAAGTCCAGCTCTCTTTTTAAAATTGGATAAAATTGAATTTCCGTGATATAATTAGGGCAGTTGTAGAAGAAACAGCCATCTCCGTTTGTACAATTACCACGCCTGAAATCATAGAGACAAATACCGTTTGGAAGCGGATTGAAGCTCATTGTTTCAGCCAAGTCCGATATGAATGTCTCAATTTCGGATGCGGTTTTCCCTTTGAAATGCGGCTCTAACGCGCTTTTGATTTCGGCGGCCCGGATTCCCGCGATCTTTGATTCCGGGCTAAGGATCATTTCTGTGTATATTTCACGGATCTCATGTTCCTGCAATGTTAAATAGTGCATCGTCATCTCAATCGAAACATGGGAAAACTGTTTCATGATATGGTTTATCGAGACGTTCTGTTTTATCAGCTCCCGTACGAACGTCGCCCTGAATTGATGTGATTTTAAAGGGTATAGGTTTCCATCCTTATCCCGTATATCCCAGCGCTTTATGAAAGAAACAAGACGATCATACGTCCAGTGGTTAACTTTTACATTGTGAATGCCGCAGTTGTTAATTATGAACAGCTCCTGAAGACCGCTCTTTTCCCTTAAACCTTCAGTAGCCTGCTCCAATTCTAAAACGGCTGCCCTAACCAGTTCATTTGCGTACACTTTGTGGGAAACAGGTTCTCCCTTCTCGGTTTTGCCTATCTGTACTTCCAAAAAAGTATAGCTTTCAGCCGTTGTGGACAGGCAGCCCTTTTTGATTTCTAAAACCTCGCTGATTCTGAGCCCGGTCTGGCTTTGAATAATAATGCCTGCTTTTGTCAGAACATCTTTTTCTTTGTGCAACGCGCTAAATAGTATTTTATCAAAGACGTCGGATGGAATGGGCTGAAATTTTGCTGTGTCAAAATGCCAGTTTCCGGGCGTCAGCAGTTCAGTCTTGATTTGTAAAAAGAGATTGCCGGCAGAAACCTTCCAGCCCTTGACTTGTCCTACCCGTACTATTTCAGCAATGATATATATGTTTTGATAGCAGGAGCGTTCACATAACCCCTTTTCATTCTTCAGCCAATCGATGTAATCGCTTAAAACCGAAAAGTTTAATTCTTCCAGGCTTTCCAGCTGCCGCAGCTCGCAGTATTGGACAAATGAAGGTAATTTTGTGTTTACATAGCCAATGACCGTTTGAGGCTTGATTTTACCGAGCTTGTAGTAAGCATACTGCTTTATGACGGTTTTAATGGAGCAGTTATTGATGTTAAAACGGATTTTCTTCCCCGCATTCGGGCGGGTTTTCTGTTCAATGTAATCGGTCAGATCCCAGACATCATCAGTAAATCGGGAGGGCCCCACCATAATGTCAGCGAAATTATCGGCAGACGGCAGCGGTTTTAGAGCAAGTGAGTTAAGATTCATTTCGGACAGCCTCCAGTCTCCCGATAATATCTTTCAGGATGGCTATCGTGGGGCTCAAATGCGCGGCGTAATGCGCGCCGTAGATGTTATTCGCAAGCTGAGACTCCAATTCCGCTAAGTGATCACGATGCTCCTGTAGATACTCCGGCGTTGTAATGTAGCGGCTGCATGTATAGCATTTCTGATGATTCACCAATTTTTCGCATATTTCCCCGTCCGCAATAGGCTTCGTGCAATATCCGTCGCGCATCTTTGCGCCTTTATCCTTGTTTTTCCTGAACCATGCAAGCTCATTTTCGTTAGCAATAACGGAAGCATCAATATGATTGATGTTTCCGATAATACCGACTCTCTCAAAAAGCGCAGCGTGGTCAATATCCTTGTCGTCCGCATAATATTTTCTGGTAGTTTCCGGATTCGCATGGCGTAAAAATGCTTGTATCGTCTTCAAATCGACGTTTTTACTAAACATATCTGTCGCCACGGTTTTTCGGAACTGCTGAATCTTTAGTTTGTAGATTTTGCCATCGCTCCCTGTAATGTTGTGTCTGGCCATAAATCCCGGATAAAATTTCCCATAGCTTGTACATCCGTTTATCCACATTCTAAACACATCTTTGGAAACGACATTTATTAGGTTGGGGTTCCCGCGTTTTGTTCCCTCATAAAGAAACAAATATTTTTTGATACCCACATCAGCCTTTTCCCTGATTTCAGCAGTAATTTCCGTCAGTTTCGCTATTGCGTCCGCGCATATGGGGTTTATGGGAAATTTTCTGTATTGGCGCCGGTTTTTGTAGTCATACAGCGTCAATGTATCGCCGTTTAACAGGTGCGGCGTGACACAGCCGACTTCAAGGGTTAACAGTTCGCTCCGCCTCATTCCGGTGGAGAACAAGATTATGATCCCATATTTGATATACGGATTTTCCTCAGTCAGCAACGCCGCGTTTATTTGTTTTACAACATCATCCGGAATGTATTCGATTTTGTGTTTTGCATGATATCCGGGATATCCAATATCAAGAAAGACTTCCTGTGCCGGAGCCAATTCAGGAGCGAAAATCCGGCCCCAATATACCACAGCTCTAAAATTCGAGAAGGTTTCTTTTTGGGTTGAGTAGCACAGGGGTTTCCCGGTATACTTTGACTTTGACATTCTTAAATATGTCATGTAATTATCTGCGTCATTTGCATCAAAATCCGCCAAGCCATCAATATGATTTTGTGAGGCGAACAAATTAAACTTACAAAAACTTGAATAGTTTTTGTATATGGAACTAAGTGTCATCGCTCCGGTTTGATGATTGTGCCAGACATATGACTTGATGAGCCGTCTGATTTTTTCAGCCTCAAACTGTTCAAAACGGAATCTGTATTTATTCCCGTAATTCACGGACTTATCATCGGTGTCTTGGAGATACCATTCATTTTCTTTTGGCATGTTATTTATCATTTCTGCCACCTCCAAGAAGAATGCTGCTTTGCCAGTATCTTGCAAGGCTCTCGCCGACGTGCTTATCCGAAAGATGTGTGTACCTTTCAGTCGTTGAGATATGCCTGTGCCCCGCTATTTTGCTGATTATGCTTACATCCATCCCCGTTTCCGCCAGATGCGTAATAAATGTGTGCCTGACGTCATGAAAATTGAAGCTAAGTCCAAGTTTTTCTTTTACCCTGCAAAACACTTCATAAATCCCGCGATAGGTGAGTGGTTTGCCTAAATACTGTTTTTGCAGTGATACAAAAAGAAAGCTGTGCTCCGTTTCTATCGCTGACCGCTCATTTATTATGAAATCATCGATTTCTTCGATGAGTGCCGTGGGAATAAACAAATCACGGTTTTTGCCTTTTGACTTGATGTTTTTAAGCACGCCAAAAGTCTCTCCGGAATTAGGGTATGGGATGTTCTCGATTTTCAGGTCTAAAACCTCGCCGATACGTGCACCCGTCA
This sequence comes from Clostridiaceae bacterium, assembly GCA_034926865.1. Lineage (GTDB taxonomy): Bacteria > Bacillota > Clostridia > Oscillospirales > Butyricicoccaceae > RGIG1902. The sequence continues at coordinate 1,029 of JAYFQP010000011.1, read as the reverse complement.
GGTAGAGTATCTTGAAAATCAACTTGTCGCGTTCTGTTGATAAATTATCCAAAACAAGCTCAATATGAGCGTCCGGAATAATTGTTATGCTTGCCTCGCTTTCCTTAATCTTAAAGATTGATTTATGTGTTTTGTTGTTACGGCGTGTGTGATGCAAAAGGCTCTTGAACATATTTTGCGGACGGGTTATGTCCTCCATCATAATCGGGTTTTCAATTTCCGAAACCAAACAACAGTATTTGTAAAAACAATATACCGTTGACAAGATTCTGTTCACCGTTTTTCCCGTCCGCTTGCTGGCGCCATAAAGGGTAAAGATTTTCTCGTTCGTACCGTCAGGCGAACGCAGGAATTGAATGAATTCGCCGATGATTACAGGCGTGATCTTTGTGTAATCATAACCCTTATGATTCAAAAACTCCCAGTAGTGCTTTAAATCCCTGCCATTAGCGAGAAGCGTATTAAAGCTTCTGCCGAGCCGAGCCTGCTGATTCAAATAATCCTGCACAGGCTTCACGATCCTCATATTGCCGTCAAGTAAAACGACAACGCCGCCTTCTTCTGTTTTTGTTACAGATAGTTCCATGAGATTACCTCCGTACGTATTGTACATATCAACAACGTGATATGCCAATACAATTCTACCGTATTGAGGTAATCTTTGAGGTAATCGTTGAATCGTTTATTGATTACTAATATTTAAAATATATCCGCGATTATATAGTCAAAGTCACGCCGGCTATGGAAGGGGGCCGCAGCCCCCTTCCATAGCCGAAGCCCTATCATTGACCTTGAACACTGCGTCTTATCAATTTTAGTGTTGAGGAACCATATGTGTTTTAAGGCCATGTCTGTTATCTTACGTGTTAGACACTAATCACTAAAGGTTTTCCAATAAACCTCGCTCTTTCCCGCCGCGTCCGCTCTCAGCGTAATGGGGAACGAGCCGAAGCCGCCGAACAGCCCGATGTTGGTCTGGTAGGTGACCGTTACCATGACTTCCTCATTCAGCTGGATTCTGCCGGTTTC
>JAYFQP010000014.1:0-225347 GCA_034926865.1 Clostridiaceae bacterium | reverse complement strand
CGATGCAGCAGGCCTTTCAATTTCTGAAAAGATGCGCAGCCAGATCCGCGGCCTTACTCAGGCCACAAGAAACGCCCAGGACGGCGTATCCTTCATCCAGACGGCTGAAGGTGCGCTCAACGAAGTATCCGATATGCTTACCCGCATAAAAGAGCTTTCTGTACAGGTTCAGAACGGTACTTATAGTGAAGATGACAAAATCAATATAGGTTCTGAGATGAACGCCCTCGGGTCAGCTATAACAGATATTTATGTAAACACCAAGTTTAACGGTATTTCTGTTTTCGGAGATCAGGAAAAGGTTGATACATTTTCTGCTGCTGGCGGCCCTGGCGGTACGGCTCTGTTTGTTGGCGCTCTTTCCGAACAGGCCGGCACTGCTGTTGCCGCTTCGATAAAATACGGCGAAGACGGAAATCAGGAAGTTCAGATCAAGCAGGCAGGTACAGCCTCGCTGACTAAGCTGACAAGCCTTACTGCCAAGGCAGGCAAAAACATTCAGGCTGCCGATGGTGCGGCATCCACCGGCACAGCGGCAGAAATCAAGACTTTGCAGGCTAACAATGCATCGGCAGTTACTGTTGGAGCTGTTGAGGCGGCAATTACAGAGGTAAATACGACGCGTGCTAACTACGGCGCACAGCAGAACCAGCTCGAGCATGCGGCAAATAACCTTTCAACGACAAAGGAAAACCTTCAGTCTGCCGAGAGCCGCGTACGCGACGTTGATATGGCTGAAGAAATGATGGAATACACAAAAAATAATATCCTTATGCAGGCTGCCCAGTCGATGTTGGCTCAGGCTAATTCGCAGCCGCAGGGAGTTCTCCAGCTGCTTCAGTAAAAGAAATTATGTAGGGCGGCTGGCCGCATAAAAAATATCTAAGCATCCGGGCAAATTTATGCCCGGATGCTGTGGGTATATAACGGGGAAAGAGGCATAAGGACAACAGATAGTGAGGGACCGGACATAAAGATATGACATTCATTCATACATGTGCCTTAAAATCCGGGATGGTACTCGCTGCTGATATTCGAGGGGATAAAGGGGAACTTCTGCTGTCAGGCGGACAGGTATTGACTTTTAAACATATTTCCCGTCTTATATCAGGGGCTGTCGATGGTGCCTATGTAACTGATGGGAATGAAGATGCTTCCCAGACTCGTGGGATAATCAGCAGAACATTGCGTGATAACACAATGGTCGCAGTAAAAACACTGTTTGACATCGCCGGTGCAGGCAGTAAAAACGGAATAGACCAAGCGTATTTCAGTTTGGAATCCTGTCTTGATGAGATAATCGATGAAATCCTTCAGAACAAAGACGTTGTTTCAAATATTGTGGACATAAAGACATATGACGATTATACCTATCAGCACAGTGTCAATGTAGCGGCGCTGGCAGTTGTTGTAGGAGCCTCCCTCAATATGAGTCGGCGGGGATTGTACAGGCTTGGGATGGGAGCATTGCTGCATGATATTGGAAAGATATATATTCCCAAGGAGATATTAAATAAGCAAGGGAAACTGACATATGAGCAGTATGAGCTTATGAAAGAACACCCTAAGCTCGGATATGACTATCTTAAAGGAAGATGGAAAGTTCCTACGGAATCTATTATTGCGGTATTGACTCATCACGAACGATGCGATGGAACTGGGTATCCCTATGGGATTACAGCAGAGAAGCAAACACTGGAAGGTAAGCTTGTGGCAATTTGTGATGTATATGATGCTCTTATATCCGAAAGACCGTATCGGCCGGCGCTTCCGCCTTCCGAGGCTATGGAACATATTATAGGTAATTCCGGCACTATGTTTGATGAAAAGTTAATAAAAGAGTTTATATGCAAGATAGCTCCTTACCCTGTTAATACAAAGGTGGTTCTTAGCAATGGGCTTAAGGCAAGAGTGATCGAGAATTACTCAAACGGTCTTGCGAGGCCGAGGCTGATCGTGGAAAATACGGTTTTTGGTGACGAAGGCGAGATTCTGGACCTTTTCAATGATCCTGAGCTGTTTAACGTAACTATCGTTAAGGTCGATCGGTAAATACTGAAGTTAATTTGGAGTGTGAATTGGCATGATCAACGTTTTGATTGTAGACGACGCGGCATTTATGCGCCTGGCTATAAAAAATGTCCTTGTGAAAAACGGATTTAACGTAGTGGCAGATGCAAAGAATGGACAGGAAGGCGTCGAAAAATACATAGAGTTTAAGCCTGATATCGTCACTATGGATATAACCATGCCGGATATGACAGGGATAGAGGCGTTAAAAAAGATTCGTGAATTTGACCCTGGTGCAAAAATAGTTATGGTATCGGCAATGGGGCAGGAAAGCATGGTGAAAGAAGCCATTATTAACGGAGCAAAGTCCTTTATTGTCAAGCCTTATAAAGAGGAGCATATCACCCAGACTCTCCTTAAGGTAGCGTCAAATAATTGAGAAAAGGGGGATAGCGATGTCTCTAACCGCTTCCAACGATTCACTTATTGAGGTGTTTTTGTACGAAACCTCCCAAAATATAGAACAACTGGAACAGATTATCTACCGCACAGAGGGGAAGAATGCATTTTCTGAAGAGGATATAAATGAGATATTCAGGATCATGCATACAATAAAAGGTTCGGCCGCTATGATGTCTTTTGACCAGATATCAACAATGGCGCATCGGGTGGAAGATATGTTCTTTTTCATCAGAGAAAATCCTTCTGCGTCATATGATGTTTCCGAGCTTTCGGACCTTGTGCTTGTGTGTATGGACTGCGTTAATAAAGAGATGCCCGGGCTGCAGGTGGGTGAGCAAGGCAGAGGAAACTGCGAATCCGTGATTGGAAGAATAGAATCAATGCTGGAAAATATGAAAAAGAAATCCAGCGGTAAAAAAGATGAGGTAACTAATAAGTATCGTGCTGTCATAACTTTTGAGCAGGGCTGCGCAATGGAAAATATCAGGGCTTTTTCCGTTGTTCAAGATATTTCTGGTATAGCAGAGAGCCTTTCGTATGAGCCCTCGGATTTAATGGACAATGATGATACTGCTGAAGTTATACGTGACAAGGGATTCGTTCTTCATATTACAACAAAAAAGTCTTTAAAAGAGCTAACTGAAGCGCTTAATAATACGGTGTTCCTGAAGGATTTGGAAATCACAGATGAAGATGAAGTATCCAAAACAGAAAGTAAAGCTGTTTCCCAGACGAATGAGAGTGCAGGAGAGTCGTCTGGCGGCGCTTTAAATATGGAGGAATACCATACTCAGCCGCAGAGCATTATCAGTGTAAACGTTTCAAAGCTTGATAAACTAATGGATCTGATGGGCGAAACGATTATAGCCGAGGCGATGACTACAGAGAACAACGATATCATCGATCTGGAGATACCTAATTTCAGGAAATCAGCAATGCGTCTCAGAAAGATAATTCTTGAAATGCAGGAAATGGTTATGTCGCTTCGGATGGTGCCGGTTGCCGCCACTTTTCAGAAAATGCATCGTATCGTTCGTGATATGAACAAAAAACTCGGTAAAAACGTAAAGCTTTTGATCGAGGGAGAAGATACAGATGTGGATAAGAATATTATCGAGCATTTATCTGATCCGCTTATGCATCTTGTAAGAAATTGCATAGATCATGGTATTGAAACTGAGGAGGAGCGCCTAGCCGCAGGTAAACCTGCTCAGGGGACAATATACCTTACTGCAGAAAATGCCGGGGGCGAAGTTATTATAACTGTTGAGGACGATGGCAAGGGACTCGACAGAAAAAAGATACTTGAAAAAGCCCGAAAAGCAGGAATAGTGGATGGCAAGAGCAATGAACTTCCGGACCGCAGTGTATATAATCTGATCTTTCTTCCTGGGTTCTCTACAAATGATAAGGTTACCGAGTATAGTGGAAGAGGCGTTGGGATGGATGTTGTTGCTCAGAATATATCCGCTGTAGGCGGAGCTGTTTCTGTAGATAGTATTCCTGGCCAGGGAATGACAGTAACACTGAAAATTCCTCTTACCATAGCTATTATAGACGGAATGAATGTTATGGTGGGCAAGTCGCGGTTTACGGTACCCACTTCCGCAATAAGAGAATGTTTCAGGCCAAAGAGTGATGATATCTTTTTTGACTCGGACGGCAATGAGATAATTATGGTGCGCGGAGAATGCATGGCAATCCTCAGGTTATATAAGATCTGGGGAGTCGAAACCGATGTGACAGATCCGACAGAAGGCATTTTAATGATTGTTGAGTATGACGGTAAGAAGCGTTGCGTTTTTGTTGATAAGCTTGTAGGCAGGCAGCAGGTAGTTGTAAAAACCCTGCCAAAGTATATCAAAAAAAGTAAGCGGCTGGCATATCTTTCGGGGTGTACTCTTCTTGGCGACGGGCGTATCAGCCTTATTCTTGACGCCGGATGGCTTGTCAGCTCCGATATATAAAACTGGGGGGTAAGCGCAATGAGGAAAAAGCCTATTGATGATATAGTTCAGGAAGAAGAAGACACTCAGCATGGCAGATACTTGACTTTTTATCTTGGTAAAGATTGTTTTGGAATAGCAATAGAATTTGTTACTGAAATAGTGGGAATACAGCCTATTACGCCGGTTCCGGGTATTCCTGAGTATCTCAAAGGTATTATAAATCTTAGAGGATCCATAATTCCTGTGATGGATGTAAGAATTCGATTCGGTAAAGAGCCTATTGCGTATGAAGACAGAACATGCATTATCGTATCACAAGTGGGTGATACGGATATAGGCCTTATCGTAGACAGAGTAGCGGAGGTGGTATCAATTGCGGATGAACAAATCTCTGCTCCGCCAGAGTTTAACAAGAGCGGAAGCCGTTTTATCAACGGTATCGCGAGGTTTGGCAACGAAGTTAAGTTGTTGTTGGACAGCGATAGGATCATTAGCGACGAAGAAATTTCTGCCGTCCTCGGGGACCAGGACGCAGGGGAAAATAGTGAGGTTAAATAAAATGAAGTTTAAAAGCATTATGACTCAAATGGTCCTGTATATTGGATTGCTCATCGTGTTTATATGTGTAAGTTTTTCTCTTCTTTCCACCACTATTGTTAAGAGTACAATGACTGACGTTGTTTCTGATTCGGTGATGGAGATATCTGAGAGGGCAGCAGACATTGTTACTGAACGTGTTCAGAATTATTACACTGAGCTGCATGCTCTTGCAGAAAACCAGATGTTTGCTGATATCAGCGATGTAAATGGTATTGATTCAAAGCGTGTGCTTATAACGGCAATGCTTTCAAGTGTTCGCACAGAGCGCGGACATGTCAATATGCTGATATCCGATCTTAAAGGAAATGCTTACACAGCAAACTTCAAACAGCTTGATATATCTGAGCGTGAGTATTTTCAAAAGAGTCTTAAGGGTGATGATTTTGTTTCCGATCCAATTGTGGGGCTGGAAGATGGCCAGCTTATAATGGTTTTTTCGGCGCCTGTTAAAAACAGCATGGGAGATATTGTTGGTGTGATCGCTATCGTCAGAAGCGGCCATGAGCTTTCAAATATCTTAAGTGATATTACATACGGCGAGACTGGATATGCTTATGCGGTCAATAATGAAGGAACGATTGTCGGACATAAGAATACTGAGCTGGTTGATACATTTGAAAATGCAAGTACGTCATCTACTTCTTCTAAAGAGCTGGTAGAGTATACAAAGCTCATGGCAGCAGGAAAAGCGGGCACCGGGAATTATGAGTATGAGGGAGTAGATCGCTTTCTTGCTTATACGCCTATAGATAACACCAGATGGTCGATGGCAATGTCCGTAGAAGATGATGAAGTGTATTCCTCTGTAGGAACACTTAGAAACGCAATGCTGTTGTCAGGAGCGGTACTGATGCTCATAGGCGTTGCAACTGCATACTTCCTGTCACGCGGTTTAAGAAAGCCAATAATTGAGCTTGAAAAAATTGCCGGCAAATTTGCGGAAGGCAACATGGCTGTTGAAATAAATGTTGATAGAAAAGATGAACTTGGCTCTCTTGCAAGATCGCTGAAGCAAGCTGCACACAATATGAGCGAACTGCTTAAGAATATTCGTGAGGCCTCAGAACAGGTTGCTGCCGGCGCAAGCCAGATATCTGACTCAAGCATGGAACTTTCACAGGGCGTTACCGAGCAGGCAAGTTCTGTTGAGGAGCTGACAGCTTCGATAGAGCAGATAGCTTCACAGACAAGGAATAATGCGGAAAGCGCTGAAAAAGCTACTGAGTTTGCTAAAAAAGCCGAGGAAGAAGCACGTCATGGCAATGATCAGATGGGCAATATGATGATCGCTATGGAGGATATCAGCAAGGCCTCCAAGAATATTTCAAAGATAATCAAGGTAATTGACGATATTGCATTCCAGACAAATATACTTGCGCTTAATGCTGCAGTCGAGGCTGCAAGGGCCGGACAGCATGGCAGAGGCTTTGCAGTTGTTGCAGATGAAGTGAGAAACCTCGCTGGAAAATCTGCTGAAGCGGCGAAAAACACCACGGATCTTATCGAAGGCTCGATAGCCAAGGTGGATGAGGGTACAAAGATCGCTTCACTAACAGCCCAGCAACTTGAGCTAATAGTTAAGGAAGTGACAGAAGCCACAGATCTTATGGCCGGGATAGCGGTAGCTTCAAACGAGCAGGCCGCAGGAATCGAGCAGGTCAACCGCGGAATTATGCAGGTTTCTCAGGTTGTGCAGTCCAACTCGGCAACATCGCAGCAGAGCGCTGCTGCCAGCGAGGAGCTTTCCGGGCAGGCAGAGGTGCTTAAGGAACAGATAACAAGATTTAAACTGCAGGGTTCCGAGAACATTGACGAACAACAGGTCAATGGGAAAGAAGGTTCGGAAACTCCTGAATCAGAAGAAAAGCTTGACAAAAAGGGTCAAGAAAATGAGGAAGGAGAAAAGTGTGCTGCTGTAGGGAAAATTTCTCTCAGCGACAATGAGTTTGGCAAATATTAAACACTGTGAAAGGCGTGATACGGCATGATGAAAAATGTTGCGCCGGCTCCCTTTGGAGAGGCGAAGCAATTTTCCTTGACAGACGCCGAATATAGGAAGCTGGCTGGGTTCATTAAGCAGAACTACGGAATCAACCTCAAGGAGGAAAAGAGAGCGCTTTTAGCAGGGCGTTTGCAAAACCTTCTTTTAGTATCAGGCATGCAAAGCTTTACAGACTATTACAATTATCTGGTATCTGACAGGTCAGGTACGGCTGAGGTTGATCTTATTAACAGAATTACAACAAACCATACTTTCTTTATGCGTGAGTCTGATCACTTCGAATATTTTCAAAAAAACGTACTTCCAATACTTGAGAAGTCAGTTTCCAACAGAGACTTGAGGATATGGTGTGCCGCATGCTCTACAGGAGAAGAATCGTACACGCTTGCAATGTTGATAGATGAGTATTTTGGAATAAAAAAGGTTGGATGGGATAGCAAGGTTCTAGCTACCGATATTTCCGAAAAAGCCTTAATAGATGCGAAGCGGGGCGTATATGATGCCGAAAGGGTAGCCCCGCTTCCGCCTCATTGGCGAATGAACTATTTTACGCCATTCCAAGAGAACACATATCGAGTAGCAGATAGAATTAAAAACGAAGTAATATACAGAAAATTCAATTTGATGGACAAGCATTTTCCGTTTAAAAAGAAATTTCATTCCATATTTTGCAGGAATGCAATGATATATTTTGACGATGAAACAAAGTATGACCTTGTGGATAAATTCTATGCTTGTACTGAACAGGGCGGCTATCTTTTTATAGGGCATTCAGAAACCTTGGACAAAAGTAGGACAGGGTACAGGTATGTTATGCCGTCTGTTTATGTCAAGGAATAGCGGAGGTTTTGTCTGTGAATGATAAAAAAATAAAGGTACTTGTTGTTGACGATTCTATTTTGTTCAGGAAGATTCTCTCGAATGGGCTGATGGCTGATAATGCTATTGAAGTGGTGGCAACTGCGCAAGACCCTTTTGATGCAAGAGACAAGATTTTAAAGTATAATCCAGATGTTATAACGTGTGATGTGGAAATGCCTAAAATGAATGGCATAGAGTTCGTCAGAAGACTTCTTCCACAATATCCGGTTCCAGTAATAGTTGTAAGCGGAGTATCCAATGCTGTTTTTGATGCATTATCTGCGGGAGCCGTCGATTTTGTGGCAAAACCCGATAAATCGTCGCCCAAAAGTGTGGAGGCCGTTATTAATGATCTCATAGGAAAGATAAAGATAGCCTCCAAAGCAAGAGTAGGGCACATTGTTTCCAGCAGAGAAGGCAAACCGGGTATTTCAAAGATTAACTCTGATGGCAGGATAATTGGTATCGGGGCTTCGACTGGGGGAACAGAGGCGATATTTCAGGTGTTGAAGCAGCTCCCTGAGACAATACCGGGAATTGTAATAGTTCAGCATATCCCTCCTGTATTTTCTGCTATGTTCGCAGAAAGAATGAATGTTCAAACCCCGCTTCATGTAAGCGAGGCAAAAGACGGAGATTTTGTAGAGCAGGGGCATGTGTTTATCGCTCCCGGAGATAAGCATATGCGTGTAAGAAGAGTCGGAGGAAAATACAGGATTGAACTGTCAACAGGAGAAAAAGTAAACGGTCACTGTCCTTCAGTTGACGTGTTGTTTGAATCTATGGCCACATCCTGCGGAAAAAATGCTGTAGGAGTCATCCTTACAGGAATGGGCAGAGATGGAGCATCAGGCCTGCTAAACATGAGAAAGCAGGGGGCAACCACGATAGGGCAGGATGAAAAGTCATCAATAGTTTACGGTATGCCAAAAATAGCGTGGGAAATAGGGGCTGTGCAAAAACAGTTTGCGCTTGAGGATGTTTCTGATGCCATAGTTGCAAGCTTATAGGCTTACTGTCCCGGGGATTAATACAGGTAGAAGCTAATTAGTATTGTTAAAAAAGCGAGGGTTATAATATACCCTCGCTTTTTTAATTAATAGTTTATGCTGTTTTCATTATTGCTGCATTATAATGTATTTCTTGAAGTACGTCCGGGAATATGATAATCATTTGTATGCTTATACTTTACTGAAAACTTTTTCGTCTATGCGTCTAACAACGCTTTTTGTATATGGGGTAAAGTATTTTGGCCAAAAATGCATAGCCGTCGGGTTAAAGCTTTCAAAATCTACACCTACTCTTTTATATCCTTCTGATGTCAGCTTAGATATTACAAAGTTTAAAAGACACTGAAATACCCTTTTTCCGCGATAAGACGGAAGACAGAAGGCCCCACATATGTTTTGCATATCACCGGCGCATGTCAAAAAGTTCTCACCGCTTTTGGATATTTCTATAAAGGCAACAGCATTGTCACTATCAAATGCGGCAAAAATAAGTGACTCTCTTTTTTCAGCGAGTTCAAGCCAGGCGTTAAATTCTTTATCAGACAAATACATAAAGCATGGGCTTTGTGAGAGATGATCCGTGAGCATTCGTCTTAAAGGACGTATGAGAGAAAGGTCTTCTTTACTGACGAGGCGCATGTCAAGCCCGCAGGAACAAACCGCGTCAATGGGAGTAAGGGGCCTGACAGCGTCGATACAGCGAAGGCCGAAGCCATAAGTGAAAAACGCATTTATCGCTTGTTCGTCATTTGCGAAAAGAGATATGCTGTGGCTGCTTGCTCCGGCGGTTACAAGCTTAGCGGCAGCAGCCTGATACATTCTTTTATATATAATGCTTCTGTTTTCAAAAACGGCCCCATGCCCGTGCAGAGGTGAAAATGTGCCTTTAGAATATGTTGTAAAGGCATTATTACGTATTGGGTAAAAGCATAGGAATCCAAGAATCTCGCTGCCTTCTATCGCGGTAACTCCGAATTCGTTGTTGGTAAACTTTTCTAAATCTGGTAGGTCCCCGACTGGGGGCAGATAAGGCATCTGTGAAAGCTCTTCTGCATAATTGGAAAGGATAAGCGAAACAGCCTGAGGAATATGTTCTTTTGTGAAATCTACAATAATCATTTTTTAAAGCCTCTCCTTTTATTAATTGAATTTTGCATTTTGGCAATTGATTTAAATTTTTCTTTCTTTTCCTGAAGATACGCGCTTTTGTTTTCTATAAAACCTGCTTCGCTGACAAGGCTGAGATAGCTTTCCCATCTGTCTTGAGAAAGCTCGCCTTTGTCAATGGCATCCTTGATGGCACAGCCGGGTTCGCCATGGTGGCGGCAATCAGAAAACCTGCATTTACCAAAATACTGTTCAACATCTGTGAAAGCATCGCTGAGACCTTCAGAGACATCCCACATCCCCAGTTCACGCATACCTGGAGTGTCTATGATCATTGCACCGCATTTCAGCATTATTAATTGACGATGTGTTGTTGTATGCCGGCCTTTGCTGTCGTTTTCACGTATATCGCTGATATGCATAATTTCTTCTCCTGCCAGCGCATTGACTAGACTTGATTTTCCAACGCCGGAAGAGCCCAGAAATACTATTGTTTTTCGGGGTTCAAAATAGCGTGCCAAATCTTCAAGCCCTAAACCGGTTTTTGAGCTTACGACATGAGCATTTACCTGTGGGAAAGTCTTTTTTACAAATTGCTCAGTTTCTGAAAGCTCATCTGCCAGGTCTGCCTTTGTCAAAATGACTACAGGCGTTCCGCCAGATTGTAAAGCGATTGCAAGATAGCGCTCAAGCCTCCTCACATTAAAGTCATTATTTAATGATTGAAGTATAAATACATAATCGAAATTGGATGCTACGACCTGCTCACAGATGTTTTTTGCATATCCTGCTGCATGGCCTGAAAAGTCACTGCGTGAAAACTTTGATCTTCTGGGGAGTGTTGAGGTAATCTGGCTGTCTCCCTGGGAATTGTAATATATAAGCACGAAATCACCTGTAGTGGGCACGCTGTCTGAGCTGCTGTTGTAATAATTTTTTTGCTTGAGTTTTCCGAAACAAGGGCCGTATTCACACATAAGCTCATAACGGCCCTTGTGAACAGCTGTAACACGGGCAGGGATGGTGTCAGGGTTTTCATTTATTGTTTCGGGGATATAACCGTAGTCATTTATTATCATGTTTTTTCTCCAGTTTTTGTTTTGATATTTTATAAAAGCATATATAAAGATAGAGGAAAAAGGATATAAAAATGCCGCGGAAAGCAGCCTTATGCATCAGCTGCTTTTCGCGGCACTCAACAAGTGCGCACATTTTAAAATCAAAAGGGCGCACCTGTTCGATGCACCCCAAAAAGCCCCACGGTCAGGGGCAGATCCAGCGATTTACGAAAGGTTACTTTAACGCGGCGCAAGCCAAAGAAAAGCGCTTTGCCGCTTATTGTATTTTAGGTAAGGGCCACCTCGAGGACACGCTCAAAATACATATATTTAAACAGCTCCTTTCGCTACTGTGCAGATTATTTACAGTATATAATATTGTTCAAAAGATAAGCATACATCGTTTGACGGTAAGCTCAGTTAGTATTATACCATATTTTTACTGATATTCAATAAGAAAAATATTTGGCTTCAATAATTTTTTTAAGTTTCTGAAAAGCTTTATTCCGGAAGCAAAAAAATATAGAAAGCATGATGCATGAGGTAAGAACTCCACAAGGATTAAGTCCGTATTTCAGGCCACATAAGCTCCTTAGGCTATTCTTTAATTCCTTCAAGTTCGGCCAGCGCTATGATAGCTTTACCATGAGTCAGCGGTTCGATAGCAGAAGTTGTTTTATCAAAGGCTCTGCGGCAAAAATCATCCAATGCCCATTTGTCAAGTGGTTTGTCTGGAGAAAAGTTTCCGTCCGTTAACCCTATAGCCCCGGTTTCAAGTGCAATGCTTACGGCACCGCTGTATGGGTGAGAAACAGGCATATCTTTGACGCTCCACTGATGGTCGCCTTTCATAAGCTCTATTCTTCTCTTGGCACCGCGCCAGCCAAAAATCATCATAGCAAGCGAACCTCTTGTAAGAGGAGTATCCGGCATAACACGATTGTTTTTGAAAACGATTGTATAGTCCTTTGAAAGAAGAAAAGCGGCGCTTTTGAAAAGCTTGTCATCGCGTCCGATATCCTCAAATGGCGAACGCTCCATAAGTTCATCCACTGTTATAACTTTATAGCCGTATTTTGAAAGCACTTCAAGGGCCTTTGGCAAACCGTCTGCAATGGGAGTACGCCTTGCCATGTTATAGCCATCCTTCTGGAAGATTATCTGTCCGCAAAGCGATATTGGGTCTTCAAGCAAAGCCGATTGTATAGGCTTCCATATGGCTTCCACTTCCTGCTCATAAGTCTTGCAGGGGAGCCAGCCGGCTCCGTCAAAGCTTGCGGCCATGTACTGATAACCCATAAGTGCGCAGGCATCATAGCTGCTGAAGCCGCCATCAATCTTATCAACATAATGAGGAGGTCTCATGTACTTCATAGCATAACCGTATTCTTTGGCAAGAAGATCATCAAGCCTTGTAAGATCATTAATTACTTCATCCAAAGAGGAAAGGTGTTTTCGCTTGCCGTATACTAGGGACTTTTTTCCGAAAAGAATATGAGAATATGTATGGTTAGTTATCTGGTGTCCGCCCTCAAGTATACGCTTTATAAGCTCAGGGCAATTCTGTGCGCCTCCAAAGCTGTCTTTATCTATATCCGGATAATGGTCAAATGCTATTCCGCCCCATGAGGCCGAGCCATGTTTACCTGCAATATCCGGATAGTTTGAGGAAGTATCTCCGATTACGTCAAAAGTACCTTTTGCCCCGTAATGTTCGAGCGTTTCAAGAAGAACAAGCGTAAGCGGTTTCCCATTATAGTTGTCAGGTGAAGGAGAGAGGTTCATCGGGCCATCGTCAAAGGTCATAGCGCAAACTCTTTCATTGGTTTTTATGCGCTCAATGCGTCGAACTGGAGAAAGGTAAACGGGGGTACGGCTATCGATCTTTCCTTTAAAAACGCGCTTTGCCTTCTTTGCCGCTCCAATCGCTGTAGTAAGTATAGACATATGTTACCATCCCTTTACTAAATCTAAAATGAGACAATATATAATATAAAAATAGGCTTTTATAATACGGATAAAAGAGACTTTGCTTTTTTTGCATTTGCAGAGCTGTGAAAGGCCTTTTTTGACTCTTCGAGTGTTCACAACAAATACAGCTTCACCTTGACCGGAGAAAAGAGCTTCTTTTATGCTGTCAAGGTTTTTACATTTACAGTACAGCAATGTAAAGGCGTTTCCGACTTCGCTTTTGTGATGAGCATCGCTTCCGCCGTAAGAGGGCTTTCCAAGTGTTTGAGCAAGCTTCTGGGCCATAATATTTGCGTTTCTGTTTTTGAAGCACGCTCTGGAATTGGCGGCTTCAATTCCATCTGCCATAGATGCCATTTCCTGGGAAATATTTACTGCTTTTTCATAAGGATGTGCCCATACGGCAAGTCCCCCCAGACGATGTATTTCGTCGATGGCTTCTTTAGCAGAGGGAAGACGTCCACTTTGGCCTTTTAAGACAGTGGGAAGGTCAAGAAGGAAGTATCCAAGTATATGACCATCGGTTGTAGAGCATTCACAGGCAGGTATTATTATAAGATTGCCGTTTTTGCCCTCTGACAGAAGGTCATGGTCAGAAAGTGCTATTCCGTCAAGGCCCTTTGCCTCGGCAGCTTTGATGATTTCGCTTATATTGCTCCTGCCGTCAGGTGAACGGTCTGAATGAACATGGAGATCAAGCTTTAGCATCATTATCCTATACCTCTGTTTATATATGATACGAGATACTTTATAGAGGCGCGAAGGTCGGAAAACTCAAAGATACCTTCTTTTACAGTTGGTGAAAGCCAGTCTTTGAGAGAAGAAAAAGCCTCAAAAGCTTTTCCGCTTATTAATGCAGCTGCCGCCCTTCTCATATCAGATAAAAGGTAGTACATCTTTATATCGTCTTTCGGCTTGATGTTTTTAGTTGGCAGTTTTGCCGAGAGAGCATACCAGTCATAGGCAAAGCTGCTTTCAGCCACCCTTGTCAGGGGGAAAGTGCCCCATACCCTGGGGTTCATTTCAAGAAGATATGGATTTCCTTTTGAGTCAAGCTTGAACTCTATCATTCCTAATCCTGTAAAGTTTAAAAGCTTCACGATGCTTTCTGCATAAGGTAGTAAAAAATCTCTGCTATATGTCATGCAGCATGTAGAGGGGCCTCCGGAAAGCGGGTATTCACGGATGCGTTTATGGCATATGCTGTTTATTATTTTGCCTTTGTCAGCCAAGACCGAAAAACCATATCCGTCTCCATCAATATAATCTTGGATCACGGCGGGCGAATCAAAACTGAACTGCTCCCATGACCGCTTGGCTTCTTCAGCGTTATGAGCTATCACATATCGCTGTTCGGCCGAGAGCCCCTGTTTTTCACCGCATACCGGCTTTATTACAAGGGGATACGGAAGGCTCTCAAAGCCTAATTCTTTGGGATCATAGCTTTTGGGCACAGGCACTCCGTATTCGGAGGCCGCAAGAGCGAGCCTTGTCTTATCGTTTGCAAGATCAAGCGACGCCTCAGATGGAATACATATGCCGCATATCCCATTAAGAGCTTTACTGCCCATTTCAGAGGAGAGAAGGCTTAGAGTTTTAGCCCCGACAGGCAAAAGCGCGGGCAGAAAACCGTCAGTTGAACATTCTTTGCAAAGAGCCGATAGCTCGTCCAAAAACAGCTCAGGGTTTGCCTGACAGTCTGGAAGGATAACTGAACGCGAAATTCCTTTGGAATAAAAGGCAAAAGGAGTACCCTCACCGCTGTGGCACGCGACCACATCTATCCCGTTATCTGCAAGATCGCGGATAAGTGATATCGCCATCCTATATTTTACATCGGTTATTATTGCTGTCATGGCTTGCCTCCGAAAATCTTCTCTTTAAATATTCTACAATAGATTTTGTGTAATTGCCATATCAAATTATTTGTGCTACTATATCGGTAAATGATAACAAATGGAAAGCAGGTGCAACATGGGCAAAAAGGAAGTTATTTCGAGGCTGGTAGACAAATACAGCGGAGATATGAAAAAGGTGAACGACACTGTTTGGGAGTATGCGGAGCCGGGAATGAAGGAATATAAAACTGCAAAGTTTTATGAGAGCTTTTTTGCGGAGAAGGGCTTTAAGGTTGAAAGCGGCATGGCCGATATGCCAACTGCTTTTGTGGCAAGTTGGGGAGAGGGAAAGCCTGTCGTAGGTTTTCTTGGCGAGTTCGATGCTTTGCCGACGCTTTCTCAGGAAGCTTCTTGTGCGGTGAAAAAGCCTATAGTCGAGGGCGCTTACGGGCAGGGCTGCGGCCACAACTGCCTTGGAGCCGCGGCCGCCGGAGCGGCGCTTGCTTACAGGGATTATCTTGAGGAAAGCGGCCTTAAGGGAACCGTTCGCTTTTACGGCTGCCCTGGCGAGGAGTACGGTTCGGGCAAAGTGTTTATGGCCAGAGATGGGTTGTTCGATGATGTTGACATATGCCTGACATGGCATCCCGGCGATATGAACAAAGTGTCTACATCTTCAAGTCTTGCAAATATAAGCGTAATGTTCACATTTAAGGGTGTATCAGCACACGCCGCCGCTAATCCTCATTTGGGAAGATCAGCCCTTGACGCCGTAGAGCTTATGAATGTTGGTGTCAATTATCTTAGAGAGCATATTATTCCTGAGGCCAGAGTTCACTATGCTTATGTCAATGCCGGGGGAATAGCTCCCAATGTCGTACATGACAGCGCTACTATACATTATTTCATCAGAGCCCCAAAGATGACTCAGGCGCAGGAGGTTTTCGAAAGGGTTAAGGATGTTGCATGGGGTGCCGCAAAGATGACAGGCACTACACATACGGTAAACCTTAAGGAAGCCATATTTGATTATAATCCCAACCGTACGCTTGAAAGTGTAATGCAGAACGCTTTTGAGCAAATAGGAGCTCCTGAGTTTGATGAGGATGACTTTAAGCTTGCGCATAAGTTCAGAGAGAGCTTTACAAAGGCTGATATAGAGGATACTAAATCAAGCCTTGCCGCTATGGGGCAAGATCCGGAACTTATCTCTCTAAGTGACGAGCTGCATTGCTCGGTGCTTCCTTATGTTCCCATAAACAGGGCAATGCCGGGGTCAACTGATGTCGGCGACGCCAGCTACTGCGCCCCTACTGCACAGGTCAATGTATCAACAATGGCTCTTGGAACGCCCGGTCATTCGTGGCAGATAACCGCACAGTCTTGCTCAAGCTTGGCTGACAAGGGGGCTCTTACTGCAGCCAAAGTCATGGCTCTTACTGCAGCTATGGCAGCAGAGGATGAAGCCCTGCTAAAACGTGCCAAGGCTGAACTTAAAAAGACCACCGGCGGTAAATACGTTTCGGCAGTACCGCCTGAAATAAAGCCTAATATATAACAAAATTTGCATCTTATTGATGAAAAAGGCGCTTAGGCGTCTTTTTCTTTTGCAATCCTTTTCGGGGTATGTTATTATTAATATTAATTTATAATTTCTGCTGAAGGGATGCTGCCATATGAATAAAAAGAATATGATCTTGTCTCTTGCAAATAAACATTATAACGATATCGTTTCAGTTAATGATACTATATGGGAATACGCTGAGCCTGGCATGAAGGAATACAAATCGGCTGGCTTTTACGAGGATTTTTTTAAGCAAAAGGGGTTTGAAGTCAAATCGGGCGTTGGTGGAGTTCCTACGGCATTTGTTGCAAGCTGGGGAGAGGGAGAGCCTGTTGTAGGTTTTCTCGGAGAGTTCGATGCTCTTCCTACTCTTTCGCAGGAGGCTGCATGCGCGGAAAAGAAGCCCCTTGTGGATGGCGCCTACGGTCAGGGATGCGGACACAACAGCCTTGGGGCCGGAGCTGCAGGTGCTGCTCTAATTTTTAGGGATTATTTGAAAGAAAATGATATAAAGGGAACAGTTCGCTATTACGGCTGCCCGGGAGAGGAATATGGCTCAGGCAAGGTGTTTATGGCCCGCGATGGTCTTTTTGACGATCTTGATGTGTGCCTGACATGGCATCCGGGCGATATGAACAGAGTATGTGCCACTTCAAGCCTTGCGTGCATAAGCGTATTTTTTGAGTTCAGAGGGGTGGCAGCTCACGCAGCGGGAAATCCTCATCTTGGCCGATCCGCGCTTGACGCTGCTGAGCTTATGAGCGTTGGAGTAAATTATCTCAGAGAACATGTTATTCCCGAGGCGAGAATACATTATGCCTATGTAAACGCAGGAGGAATTGCACCGAATGTTGTGCATGACCATGCAGTTGTCAATTATTTTGTAAGAGCTCCCAAGATAAAGCAGGCTAGGGAGATTTATGCAAGGGTGTGCGATGTTGCCGAGGGCGCCGCTAAGATGACCGGCACAACAATGAACATACGGTTTCATGAAGCGCTTTGTGATTATAACCCTAACCGCACGCTTGAAACACTCATGCAGAAGGCCTTTGAAGAAATCGGTTCGCCATCCTTTGATGAAGACGATTTGAAGCTTGCCCAAAAATTCAGAAACACCTTTACTCCTGCCGATATTGAGGATATAAAGAAATCTCTTGCGGATATGGAGATTGATCCTGAACTGATACCTGAAAGCGAGATTTTGCACAGCGGGATACTTCCGTATAAACCTCTTTCCAAGGCAATGCCGGGCTCAACCGATGTTGGAGATGCAAGCTATTGCGCTCCTACTGCGCAGATTAACGTAGCAACAGTAGCACTTGGAACGCCAGGGCATTCATGGCAGATGACTGCTCAGTCACGCTCGGGAATGGCTTACAAGGGAACGGTTACGGCTGCGGAGGTAATGGCGCTTACAGCGGCTATGGCAATTGAAGACAAAGAGCTGCTCAAAAAAGCCAAAGAAGAGCTTATTAAGACCACTGGCGGAAAATACGAATGCCCCATTCCGGCAGACCATAAACCTCTGCTTTAACATATTTTAAATAACACTTGCTAAAAAGGCATAGCATCGTCTATGCCTTTTAGTCTAACAGATCAAAAAAACCAAATAATCAGACAGCATTATATTGTATGTGAGGAGCCTATTTGATATAATAGTCTTTAAATCAGTAAAGCAATGCGGGTGCTTTGTCGCCGTGGCATTTGTTATTTAGCCGTGCTGGGCGGCTGTCTGGGATAAAGGAAAAGGACAACTGAGCAAATGATGAAAAAAGAAAAGTGGATCGTAGCGAACCAAGATGAAGTGAATATAAATATGCTCCAGAAAGGGCTGAATATATCTCATCTGGCGGCTTCGGTCTTGTCCGCAAGAGGGATACAATCTCTTAATGATGCCCTTGCTTTTATGGACAGCGACTGCCGGAATATAAGCGATCCTTTTCTTATCGCCGATATGGATAAGGCAGTGGAGATACTGACTGAGGCCATAGATAAGGGCGAGAGAATTGCAGTTTACGGAGACTATGATGTCGATGGTATTACCGCCACATGTATATTGATAAAGTATCTTGAAAGCAAGGGAGCGGACTGTCGCTATTATATACCCGATAGAATAAATGAGGGCTATGGCCTTAATGAGTGTGCCATATCAAAGCTCAACGAGGATGGATGCACCCTTCTTATTACGGTAGATTCCGGCATAACAGCCGTCGCAGAGACAGAGCATGCAAAAAGCTTGGGGATAAAGGTGGTAATTACAGACCATCACGAATGTAAGGAAGATCTGCCCAAAGCTGATGCTGTTGTCAACCCAAGAAGATGCGACAGCCTTCATCCTTTCAGGGAGCTTGCAGGAGTAGGGGTTGCATTTAAGCTAATATGTGCGATGGAAAGCCAACGTCCTGTTGAGGAATTGCTTGAAGAGTATTCTGACCTTGTGGCGTTGGGGACTATTGCTGACGTTATGCCGCTTGTCGGAGAGAACAGGATAATTGTAACGGCCGGGCTGAAGCGCCTGATGCGTACAGACAATGTCGGTTTGAAGTCGCTTATGCAAAAGCTTGGGCTTGATATTAGGCCGGTCAGCGCTAATTCTGTCAGCTTTGTGTTGGCGCCTAGAATAAATGCCGCAGGCAGGCTTGGAGAAGCTGACTGTACGGCAAAATTGCTGCTCACAGGAAGTAGCAGGGAGGCATGCGAACTGGCCGAAAGGCTTTGTGAGCTGAACCGCAAGAGGCAGGAAGAAGAAAACGCGATATATGAACAGATAACAAGGGAAATAGAACTTGACCCATCGCTTGTTTCCGGAAGGATAATGATTCTTTGGGGAGAGGGCTGGCATACAGGCGTTATAGGGATAGTTTCATCAAGGCTTGCGGATAAATACGGAATGCCATGTGTGCTGATATCCATGTGCGGCAATTGTGGCAAGGGCTCGGGCAGAAGCGTTAAGGGGTTTAATCTTTACGGGGCTTTAAGTGAAAATGCAGACCTTCTTGAGCGCTTTGGCGGTCATGAGCTTGCTGTGGGGCTTTCCGTTCACAGAGAGAATCTGGAAATGCTCAAGAAGCGGCTTGAGGATTATGCCGAAAAATGTTCACTCGAAGAAGACATAGAGCCCTGTCTTCCTATAGATTGTCGAGTGGATCCTTCAGAGCTGCAGGTGGATGACGTAAGAGGCCTTTCGGTGCTTGAACCATTTGGAATGGGCAATCCAATGCCGTTGTTTATGCTCGAAGGGGCTAAGATAGACGAAATAACGCCGATAAGCCATGAAAGACATGTGAAGCTGTTCCTTTCAAAGGAAGAAAATCAATTTTTCGGCTTTGTGTTCGGCATGGGAGCGAGATCCTGCCCGTTTATCGTTGGAGATCAGGTCGATCTCGTGTTTTCAGCCGAGTTAAGCTACTACAAGGGCAGGGAGAATGTCCAGCTCATTATAAAAGATATTAAATGGAGTTCGGGGCCGTCACACTGTGATAAGTGCTCTCTTGAGGTATATAAAAGGTTTTTCCAGGGCGAGCAGGTTACAAAAGATCAGGCGCTGTCTCTTTGTCCGTGCCGCGATGATCTTGTGGCCGTTTTCCGTCATATAAAGGCAAATTGCAGCGACGGTGTGCTTTGTGGCATGCCTAAAACACTTTACAGAAGAATAAAACATGAATCCAAATGCTGTATGAACCAGGGTAGATTTCTTGTTTGTATGGATATTCTCAAAGAGTTTGATATATTTGACTATGACCTTATCGAGGGCGATATAATTATCAGAGACCTCAATTACAAGGGAAAGGTGGATATAAACGGCTCGAGAATTCTTAAGAAACTTATGGATGTTATTAAGGGGTAACGTGCTATGGATAAAAGTGAGCTTGAAAAAGCATATCTTGACAAAATAGATATTATCGCCTCTCACCACGAGGAGGATAAGCCAGTTGTCTACGCTGCCTTTGAGTTTGCGCTTAAAGCTCATGGGGATCAAAAGAGGAAAAGCGGCGAGCCATATATTATTCATCCTGTTTCGGTAGCCT
This sequence comes from Clostridiaceae bacterium, assembly GCA_034926865.1. GTDB lineage: Bacteria > Bacillota > Clostridia > Oscillospirales > Butyricicoccaceae > RGIG1902. The sequence goes on along the minus strand of JAYFQP010000014.1, from coordinate 204,887 downwards.
CGATTATCGACGAGTGGGGCTTTGATACGGAATCGGTACTTGCCGGCCTTTTGCACGATACCATTGAAGATACTGCAATAACCTATCAGGACGTTGAAAAGCGTTTCGGAACATCAGTCGCAGAGCTTGTGGACGGAGTCACAAAGCTGGGACATGTCATATATCAAAGCCGTGAGGAAGAGCAGATGGAAGATCTGCGAAAGATGTTCATAGCCATGGCTAAGGATATAAGGGTAATTATAATAAAATTGGCCGACTGCACACATAACATCAGAACCATACAGTTTATGGCTCCTGAAAAGCAGAGGAAAAAGGCCCTTGAAATAATGGAGATATATGCTCCTTTGGCGCACAGGCTGGGTATGCAGTCTGTCAAATGGGAGCTTGAGGACAGATCCCTTAAAGTTCTCGACCCTGTTGGATATGGTGAAATAGAGAACTATCTGAAAAGCCGTTCCAAGCTGTTTTCCAACTTTCTTGAAAACACCAAAAAAAGTATTGAAGAAAAGCTGAAAAGCCAGGGTATTGAGGGGCACGTTAAAGCTCGACTAAAGCAGATATACAGCATTTACCGAAAACTTTACGGCCAGAATCTGGGGTTTTCGGAAATTTATGATATATGCGGCACCAGAGTCATCGTCAAAAACCTTGCGGATTGCTATAATGTATTAGGGATAATTCATGACCTTTATAAACCGGTGCCCGGAAGGTTCAAGGATTACGTTTCTTCTCCTAAGCCAAACGGATATCAATCTCTTCATACTGTGGTTATCGGAAAAGAGGGTATACCCTTTGAGGTTCAAATCAGAACCGAGGATATGGACAAAACAGCCGAATATGGAATTGCGGCTCACTGGAAGTATAAAGGCGGGTTAAAGGGTCAGCAGAAGGAAGAGGCCTTTGCTTGGGTCAGGCAGCTTCTTGAGTCACAGCAGGATGTTGAACCCGAAGAATTTGTTCAGAGCATAAAGGTAGACCTTTTTGCGGATGAGGTATATGTTTTTACCCCTGGAGGGGATGTCATCAATCTCCCGCAAGGATCAACCCCGATAGACTTTGCCTATGCCATACATTCCGAGGTAGGCAACAACATGGTAGGCGCTAGGGTTAACGGGAAAATAGTCAATTTTGATTATGTGCTCAAAAGCGGTGAGATAGTTGACATAGTAACGTCAAAAACATCCACGGGTCCAAAACGCCGCTGGCTGCAAATCGTCAAGACTTCGGGCGCAAAGAGCAAGATTCGCCAGTGGTATAAACGCGAGCGCAGGGAAGAAAACATAGAAGAGGGCAGAAATGAGCTGGAGCGTGAGCTTAGGGTAAATCTGCTGTTTGACGATTTTTCTGACAGCGAGCTTAAAACAATAATCCTTGATAGGCTTAAAATGCCTAATGAGAATGAGCTATACGCTAACATCGGGTATGGCGGTATAACTGTTTCAAGAGTAGTTGCCAAGGTTAAAGAAGAAGCGGCTAAGCTTGCAAAATCAAAGGAAGTAATTGATCCTGAAAAGGTAGTTAAAAAGCCTAAAAGGCAGCCGTCAAGCAACGGTGTTGTCGTCGAGGGCATTGATAACTGCCTTGTCAAGTTCGCAAAGTGTTGCAGCCCTGTTCCAGGAGATCAGATAATTGGCTTTGTCACCCGTGGATACGGCGTGTCTATTCACAGGCAGGATTGCCCAAATGCCATAAGAGGCAGGGCCGACAAGGAAACAGCGGAGCGCTGGATAAAAACTTATTGGGACAATACGGGAAATCAGACCTTTTATGTTCCGCTGATGATTGATATAAAAACGAGAGTTGGCGCGATAGCCGACTTAATATCAATATTCACTAATATGAGGATCAATATTGGTGAACTGAGTGGCAAGGATTTCGAAGGAGGTCACAGTAAGTATAACATATCTGCGGCCGTCAACAGTGTTGAACAGCTTGAGCTTTTGATGAGCAGGCTTCGGAGGGTATCAGGCGTGTCGGTCGTTGAAAGAATTAATGAATGATAAAGCGAAAGGATAGTTTATAGATGAGAGCGGTAGTTGTAAGGGTCAGCAGGGCCTCGCTTGAGATAAACGGACATCAGGGCGGATCTATTGGTAAAGGGCTTTTGGTGCTTTTGGGCATAGGGCCTGAGGATACAGAAAAGGAAGCCTTGTATCTGGCCGAAAAATGTGCTGTTCAGCGCATTTTTGAGGATGAAAACGGAAAGATGAACAAAAGCATGGAGGATATCGGAGGAGAAATGATGGTTGTTTCAAACTTTACTCTTTATGCTGATTGTTCACATGGAAGGCGCCCCGATTTTTTTGGCGCGGCCAAGCCAGAAATAGCAGTACCGCTATATGACATATTCTTAAAACATTTGGATGAGCTCGGGGTAAAATACTGCTGCGGCGAGTTTGGAGCAGATATGAAGATAGATCATGTCAACGACGGCCCTGTAACTCTGATAATGGATACAGATATGATGATAAGGAAAAGGTGACCCAAAATGATAATGAGAACAGTACAGACAGGTATGCTTCACACCAATTGCTATCTCGTAGGGGATGAGAGCACTAATGAATGCGCGGTGTTCGATCCGGGCGCGTCAACTCAAAAGGTGCTTGAAATGATAGAGGAAAGCGGCATGAAGGTGAAGTATATAATACTGACTCACTGTCACTTTGATCATGTTATGGCCGCACCGTTTGTTCAGGATGAGACTGGTGCACATTTGTTGATTCATCATGATGATGCCGCGTATCTTACACCTGAGTATATTGCAAGACGCGGATACATAAGGGAAGAATACAAAACTCCTCGTATTGACCGCCTGTTGAGCGATGGAGACACAATAGAGGTGGGCAGCATAAAGATGAAGGTTATCCATACTCCGGGCCATTCTCAGGGATCATGCGTATTCGTTTTTGGAGATACGATGATCGCCGGCGATACGCTTTTTAAGGATGCCTGCGGCAGATGGGATATGGCTGGCGGCAGCGAGGAAAGCATGATGGAGAGCCTTCGCAAGCTGTATGATTTGGATGGAGATTACACCGTACTCAGCGGACATGGCATGCCAACAACGCTGAGCGCCGAAAGGAAGAACAACCCTTATATGCTCAGGGCTGTCGCTCAGGTAAGATGAAGTTTTATCTCAAGGGGCATGACAGGATCAATCCTGTACTTCAGCTTCTTATATGTCTTTATCCCGATGAGGATCACATTAATTGCCTGTGGGACGGTCATCCGGAGGGAGAGTATGTCGTTTCCGAGGTAAGGCATACAACAGAGGGCATAAGTGTTTCAGCGCAGGGGTATTGGGGAGGCAGGGCAGAGCTTATATGTCCTGATAATATCGGAGAGAATGACCCTGCTTTGTCAGAATATATCAGGCGGGTTCTTTTTTTGCTGCTTTCCGAGAGTCTGGGAAATCCTCCCGCATGGGGGATGCTGACAGGAGTAAAGCCCTCCAAGCTTGTCAGGAATATGCTTACAGGCGGAGTTTCTTTGGCTGATGTTAAGAAACAGCTCGAGGAGAGATATTTTGTGTCTGAAAGCCGCAGTAGTCTTTGCATTGAAACAGGCATTGTGTCTCAGAAAATGAGCCTGTCAGTCTCAAAAAAAGATATAGAGATTTATGTGGGAATACCTTTCTGCCCCGCGAAATGTGCGTATTGTTCCTTCGTCAGCAATGACGTAAGGCGATGGGGGCATATGGTAGAGCCGTATCTTGAAACCTTGCTTTATGAAATAAAGGGCATGGGAAAAGTGCTTCGGCAACATAATAGAAGTATAAAAAGCCTTTATATAGGCGGCGGTACTCCCTCCATACTTTCAGAGGATCAACTTTATAGGCTTATATCTGCTTTGAGAAGCTACCTTGATCTTAGCTCCCTTCAAGAGTTCACGCTTGAGGCCGGAAGGCCGGAGACTATAACAGAAGAGAAACTGAAAACGGCATATACCGGCGGGGTGCGCCGGATAAGTATAAATCCTCAGACGATGAATGAAAGCGTGCTGAAAGGTGTAGGCAGGCTTCATACTTCCGCTGATATAGTGGATTGCTATAGGATGGCAAGGAATGTTGCTCCGTTTGAGATAAATATGGATCTTATCGCAGGCCTTCCCGCAGACGATGACTATAGCCTAATAGATAGTGTTCAAAGGGTTGTTGAGCTAGACCCTGAAAATATTACGCTGCACTGTATGGCAAGAAAAAAAGGTGCCCCTTTGAGGTTTGGCAGAACAGGTGAGCTTTCGACAGAAACCGTCGATCATTGCCATGCTATAATAAGGGGAGCTGGATACAGGCCATACTACCTTTACCGTCAGAAATATATTGCAGGCGGGCTTGAAAATGTTGGATTCGCAAAGCCCGGAACACAGTGCCGTTACAATATTGTTATGATGGAGGAGATAGGAGATGTGGCAGCGCTTGGAAGCGGCGGAGTCACAAAACTGGTATACGAAAATGGCTCTATTGAGAGAATTACAAATCCCAAATATCCGGCCGAATATATAGAGCGCCGAGAGGGGATAGACAATAACCTTCTGGCCCTTTCAAATGCCTTGGAAAAAGATTGAATTCTAAATATGATAGTGTTATAATAGCCCCAAATAACAGCTCCTTTGGAGCTGGAGCAAGACAATGATGTATCAGCCGCAATGCTTCGAAAGGAGAACGATATATTTTATGGATCCTAATGTAAAGACGATTTTTGAGAAGGCTAAGGCAACAGCTTCATACGCTGCAGAAAAGGCGGGCAAAATGGCCGACGTTGCTACAAAAAAGGCAGGGGATATGGCCACCCTGACAAAGCTTAACCTTCAGATTTTTGATTTGAATACCGATATTGATGCAATTTATAAAGAAATAGGCAAGGTGGTTTATCAGGCTCATATGGGTGACGACAGCCAGATGCCCGAGCTGGATGATAAGTTTGCCCAAATTGATGAGAAGCTTGCCAAGGTCGCTGAGATTCGTGAGGTTATTGCAAGCTCAAAAACGACCGTTCAGTGTGCCGGATGTGGCAAGGAATGCAGCAAGGATGATGTGTTCTGCAGTAAATGCGGACATAAGCTCTGATAATTAAATAGGCCTTTATGAAGGGGAGGGACACTGTCCTTCCCCGTTTTAAACTCACAAAGGAGAAGATATGTTTTTGTACGAAGATTATGTTGAGAGCGCAAAATATATATCTGACAGGATAGGCCAAAGAAAACCGGAGGTGCTTGTGGTGCTGGGCTCCGGGCTAGGGTTTCTTGCAGGGCAGGTAGAAGATAAGGTTGAAATACCGTATAGCGAGATTCCGGGTTTCAGCGTATCTACAGCGCCCGGACATGCTGGAAAGCTTGTCATAGGAAAGCTTGGCGGAGTATGCGCTATGATAATGCAGGGAAGAGTTCATTATTATGAGGGATATTCACCAGAGCAGATAGTCTTCCCAGTGCGTACAGCCAAGCTTTTGGGAGTTAGAAGCCTCCTGTTGACAAATGCCTGCGGAGCGGTAAATACTGAGTTTAGGGTCGGGGATATAATGGTTATATCCGACCATATAAAGCTATGTGCGCCAAACCCGCTTATCGGCGCTAATATAGAAGAGTTTGGACCAAGGTTCTGCGATATGACATATACCTACAGCCCTGTTTTGAGAAAAGGGGCAAAAAAGATTGCGGAGGGGCTTGGGATAGACCTTTGTGAGGGGGTATATTTTTATTTTACGGGTCCCCAGTATGAAACTCCGGCTGAAATAAGAGCCGCCAGAGCCTTGGGAGGGGACGTTGTGGGCATGTCCACCGTTTATGAAGCGATTGCCGCAAGCCACTGCGGGATGGATGTTCTCGGCTTTTCGCTGGTTACCAATATGGCCGCCGGCGTGCTTGAAAAGAGGCTTGATCAGGATGAGGTCATAAGAGCGGCGGAGGCTGCAAAAATAGATTTTTCGGCGCTTGTCATGGGATGCCTGCCGCTTATGGGAGATAAAAATGGATTACATGATAAATAATGTCACTGTGGTCACGCTGGATGAAAACGATACCGTCCTTGAAGATGCTTTTGTAGGTATAAGGGACGGTAAAGTTGTGTTTTTGAGCCAATGCCAGCCGAAAATGGCCGTAAAAGAGCAGATTGACGGCAAAGGCAAGGTGCTTATGCCCGGGCTTATCAATGCTCACACACACCTCCCTATGAGCCTTATGCGTGGTTATGCTGACGACTGTCCTTTGAAGGCATGGCTGTTTGATCATATATTTCCCGTCGAGGCCAAGCTTGACTCTCGCTGTGCAAAGGCGGGAATGCTTTTGGGAATAGCTGAGTGCCTACGGTTCGGCATAACATCGGTGAGCGATATGTATCTCTTTTTGCCGGAGGCTTCTGAAGCTGCAAGAGAGACGGGGATCAAGGCAAATCTCTCGATAGGAGCTGTATGTCAGGAGTCAGATGGCTATGAGTTCGAAAATGACAAAGCATATCATCAGATGCGTGCAGCCATTGAAAAAAACGCAGAAACATCGGGTCTTGTCAGGACAGATGTTGGCATTCATGCTGAGTATACAAGCTGCGAGAAGCTCTGGCGTGGCTGTTCGGAGTTTGCCTCAAGGTATGGCCTGAATATTCATCTTCACCTCTCTGAAACCGAAAGTGAGCACTTAGAGTGTATCGAGAGATACGGTATGACACCGGCAGCGCTTATGGAAAAGTATGGAGTATTTAATCATCGTACTTCGGCGGCTCACTGCGTATATATTTCCGAGGAAGATATGGATATTCTGCGGGAAAAGCAGGTAACGGCAATTCACAATCCGGTAAGCAATCTGAAGCTTGGAAGCGGTTTTGCTCCTGTAAAGAGGATGCTTGAAAAGGGGGTAAGAGTTGCGCTTGGAACTGATGGGGCATGTTCTAATAATAGCCTTGATCTTTTTGAAGAAATTAAGCTCTCCGCACTTTTGCAAAAAGGTTTATCTCGAGATCCAGCGGCTGTAAGCGCCACGTCCGCGCTTAAGATGGCGACAGGCGCCGGGGCTTACGCCCAGGGAAGAGAAAACGAATGCGGAATGATAAAGGAAGGCATGGATGCTGACCTTATAATGCTTGATTTCAGCCAGCCGTGGATGCAGCCCGTCCATGATGTACATTCCTCGCTTTGTTATTGCGCGCATGGAAGCGATGTAGTTATGACTATGGTGCGGGGAAGGGTACTTTACAGGGATGGGGTTTTCATTACTATCGATATTGAAAAACTTCTTGCAGAGATAAAAAGCTATGTTATTCCAAAGCTTTTTTGAGAATATAATTTAACATAAAATCAGAAAAAGGTCGTGCTAAATTGAAAAGGGAAAAAACAAGCTCGTTTTTCGAGGGAGCGCTTATTCTTGTATTCTCTAATACAATTGTAAAAGTTATCGGCGCTCTTTTTTCAATACCGATAACCAATATGGTCGGTGGCGACGGCAACGGTATATTTACCGTCGCTTATTATATTTATACAGCTATGTTCGTTATTTCAACTGCGGGCCTTCCTGTTGCGGTATCAAAAATGGTGGCCGAGTCCAACGCTTTGGGCAGATATAAAGAAGTAAAACGCATTTTCAGGGTGGCAGTAACCACCTTTTCGATTGTCGGCGGAGTAGCAATGATTATTATGATGTTGGGAGCAAAATGGTTTGTAGCTCAAATCGGTAATAATCGGGCCTATTACGCTGTTTTGGCCGTGGCTCCTTCTATATTCTTTGTCTCTATAATATCTGCCTTTCGTGGGTATTTTCAGGGGCTTTCAAATATGGTGCCAACAGCAATTTCGCAGGTCATTGAGGCAGGGGGCAAGCTGGTTTTCGGCCTTTTGCTGACATATATTCTTATCCAAAGGGGATATAGCCTTGAGATAGTCGTTGCGGGCTCTATAGGGGGCGTCACGGCGGGAACGGTGCTCAGCGCGCTGTATATCATACTCGCGAGGCTCAAGCACGGCAGCGGGCTGCCGGATGGAGCTTTACAGTCCGGTCCTTCCGCATCATATAGCGAGATTACAAAAAGGCTTATCAAGATCGCCGTTCCAATTACTATTGGTGCGTCTGTGCTCAGCATAACAAATCTAATAGATATGGGCGTTGTGCTTAACCGCCTTCAGGATGCGGGACAGAATGAAGAGCAGGCAAACTTTATTTATGGATGCTATAATATGGCAGTTAAGATGTTTAACATGCCTCAGGCGCTTATAGTCGCGCTGTCAGTAAGCATAATACCTGCAGTGGCGGCGGCTTACGCAAGAAAAGATGCCGCAAAGGCTGCCAATACTATTACTGCAGCATTAAGGTTTACGGGCATAATGGCGCTTCCTTGCGCCGCTGGTCTTGCTGTGCTGGCGCATCCGATTCTTTCTCTTTTATACTACAAGTTACCTGAAGAGGTGGACATCGCATCGCCTCTGCTGGTCATTATTTCTCCTGCTGTTCTTCTTGTGGCGCTCGTATCGGTCACAAACGCCATACTCCAGGCTATGGGTAAAGTTAAAGTGCCGGTTATAACTATCGTCATCGGTGGTCTTGTCAAGCTCACAACCAATTATATATTGGTGGGTACTCCCGGCATAGAGATATACGGCGCGCCGATCGGAACAACACTTTGCTATGGTTCCATATCGCTTCTGAATCTGGTGATAATAGCAAAATCGACAAAGGGCATATCTGTCATAGGAAGCTTTTTAAAGCCTTTTATTGCGGCATCCATTATGGCTGTATTCACTTATTTTTCATATATTCCCCTCGGAGCTGCTCTTGGGGCTAAGCTCGGTGCCGTAGCTACGATTATGCTCTCGGCGCTTGTTTATGCAGCTGCGCTTATCTTTATACGCGCTTTGCCAAAGGAAGAAGTACTGATGCTCCCTAAGGGTGAAAAAATAGCCAAACTGTTAAAACTTTGATATCGGCACAAAATATAAAAAATATACATAATTTTACTTGCAAAGGGGATAGTTTTGTGATAAATTTTAAAAACAAGACGGCATATAAATTTGACGACCTCCTTGAGATAATGACGATTCTGCGCGGTGAGAACGGCTGTCCATGGGATATTGAGCAGACCCATGAGAGCATACGCAAAAATTTCATAGAGGAAGTATATGAGGCTTGCGAAGCGATAGACCTTAAAGACAGCATCCTGCTTTGCGAAGAGCTGGGCGATGTTCTTCTGCAAGTGGTATTTCATGCGGATATTGCAAAGAAGGACGGGCAGTTTAATATTGACGATGTTTGTGACGGTGTGTGTAAAAAGCTCATTCTGCGTCATCCTCATATTTTTGGGGATACAATAGCCGCTACGTCTGCGGAGGTCCTTGAAAATTGGGATGCCATCAAAAAAGTGGAGAAGGGGCAGAAAACCTACAGCGACAGCATGGACCAGGTGGCAAAGTCTCTTCCAGCGCTTGTATATGCAGAGAAGGTGCAGAAAAAGGCGAAAAAGGCCGGATTTGATTGGCCCGATATTTCCGGTGCGCTTGATAAGATCGATGAAGAGAAGACAGAGCTTATAGCCGCGATGAACGGAGAAGGAAGCTGCGAAGAAGAACTTGGAGACCTTTTGTTTGCCGTTGTAAATACGGCAAGGTTTCTGGGAATAGATCCCGAAGAGGCTTTGAGCCGGTCAAGCGAAAAATTTGTCCGACGTTTCAAAACAGTGGAGCAGTCGGCAGGCCGTGACCTTAAGGAGATGACCCTTGAGGAAATGGACAAGCTCTGGGAACAAGCTAAGAGTGAATAGACCAGACAAGTTGGTTTGTTTATAAAGATTATCACTAATTTTTGGAGGTTGTATCAATGAACAAAACAGAACTTATTGCGGCCATTGCCGAAAAAACAGAACTTTCAAAGAAGGATGCGGAAAAGGCTCTCGGAGCTGTTATCGAAGCTGTTACAGAAGAGCTTGAGGCTGGAAACAAAGTACAGCTTATTGGCTTCGGTTCTTTTGAAGTAAAGACAAGAGCTGCCCGCACAGCCTTCAACCCCCAGACAAAGCAGCCTATCGAACTGCCCGAAACAAAGTACCCTGTTTTTAAGGCCGGCAAGGCCCTTAAAGACGTCGTGGCGAAATAAGCAGGCATTAGTTTTTCGATACGTGTGGAAGCGGCAAATGCCGCTTCCACATGCTTTATGGAGGAGAGAAAATGAGGCTTGACAAATATTTAAAGGTGGCTCGTCTTATAAAGAGACGAACTGTGGCAAACGAAGCGTGTGACACGCAGCGGGTGGTGGTAAACGGCAGGGAAGCAAAAGCGTCTTATCAGGTAAAAGAAGGGGATATTATTGAAATTACGATAGGAACCCGAACGGTAAAAGTTAAGGTGCTGTCGATTCCTGAGCATGTTTCCAAGCAGGAAGCCGCGCTTTTATACAGCGAAATATCAGAATAATCGTGCTCTCTCTTTCATATCTATTTACAGCAAATGAAAGGGGGAGCTTTATTATATGGCATCCGATGATTATAGAAGAACAGACCTGGCAGGAAGTATTATACTCGAAGGAAGGCAGCGCCTAAGCATTTCAGGAGTGACCGACGTTATCAGCTTTGATGAGGACGAAATATTGACGGAGACTAATGAGGGAATGCTTATGACTTCGGGAGAAGACCTTCATGTAGAACGCCTTAGCCTCGATTCAGGAGAGCTTGTCATTACCGGCAGGATAAACTGTATGGAATATGTAGGCGACAAGCGTCAAAAGGGCGGGTTCTGGTCAAAACTGTTTTGATCTATGGAGATTATCCTTCTTGAACAGACTAAGGTGTTTCTGTTAGCCTCCTGTCTGGGTATTTTTCTTGGAGCGCTGTACGATTTATTCTCGTTTTTTCCTGAGGTGTTCGGGAAAAAAGTTTTCAGGCCTTTGTTTGATATTTTATATTGCATTGCATTTATGGCCCTGTTTATTGCACTGGTACTGTTCAGGGCAGGAGGGGTCATAAGGTGGTATATTCCGGGCGGCATTATACTTGGCCTGGCTTTGTATTTTTGCGGATTTTCAGATTATGTAAAAATGATACTGTCCATGTTTGAAAAGGTGCTTATCTTTGTTGGTAAGTATTTATTAAAGTTCTTTTCGTGGCTTGAAAAGCTGTTTGAACATCCTCGCGGGACGTAGGTTGGGGATTGACTTTTTAATCCAAAAAGAATACAATAGGAATAATCAAAATATAGGCAATTAAAACCGTAATTGAGAGTTTTGGAGGTGAAAGCCCTTATGCGCAAAACCAGGAAGGTACATGCTGCGGCTAAAATCTTTATTCTGGCTTTTGCCGTTTATGCGGCGTTCACACTTGTGTCGATTCAATTGCAGATCATGTCAAAGGAAAACGAAAAGCATGAGTTGCAGATGCAGATAGACAGACAAAAACTTGAAAACAGCAGAATTGAGGATATCCTTGCAAGTGAGGATGACACCGAATATATTGCTGAGATCGCCAGGGAAAAGTTGGGATATGTCGCTCCGGGCGAGAGAGTTTTTGTAGATATATCAAGTAAATAGTTATTATTCTTGCTTTATAGGGGGCACAGCTTTTTTGATGGATTTGACTGTGGGAAGCATCTACGAGGGAAAAGTAACGGGGATAACCGGCTTCGGCGCATTTGTGCAGCTAGAGCCTGGTAAGTCTGGCATGGTTCATATCTCAGAGGTAGCAAATACTTATGTGGACGATATCAAGAAGCATATTAATGAAGGCGATATCGTTAAGGTAAAACTGATCGGCATTGATCAGAACGGAAGAATAAATCTTTCGATAAAAAAGGCTCTTCCCGTTTTGGAGAAGCCGCAGACTGTGCCTAAATATGAAAAAACAACGTCTTCCCAGTCATCCTCAACTGATGACAGATCCATGTTGGATAAAAGCCAGGATAGTATTTTTGAGGATAAGCTGCGTATGTTCATGCAGAGGAGTGAATCTAAAATATCTGACCTCCGGTTGCAGAAAGACAAGAAATCCAAGACCCGCAGAAGAAAATAGCAATATGCGCAGTTCCGTTTTAAGGGCTGCGCTTTTATTTTAATACCTTCGTATTTGAAAACTATAAAAAAAGGGCCGCCCTATGGACGGCCAAAGCTGGGGTTGTGGGGATAAAGATATGAACGGTGTGCTCTGAAGACGAATGTCAGACCACACCGCAAATATCAAATATTGCTTTTGACATTTGCGCTGTGTTCTGAAATGATAATAACACAATTTCCATTTTTTGTAAATAGGAAATTGTGTCGAAAAAGATAGGAGGAAAAAAGCAATGAGAATAGTAGGTGGCCGTTTGATAACGGCCGAAGGTCAGAGCTTTGAAAATGGGTATGTCGATTTTGAAGGCGGAGTGATAACAGCCTTTGGGGATGCATCTCAGGCAGTACATACTGACGAAGAGGTTTTTGATGCTGAAGGTGGGTATATCTTACCCGGATTCATAGATGCTCATACACATATCGGAATTTTTGAGCAGTCTGTCAGATGGGAAGGGAACGATACCAATGAGATGACTGATCCTGTAACGCCTCAGCTTAAGGCTGTGGATGCCATATATCCGTATGATACTGCCTTTGCGGATGCTGTTGGCTGCGGAGTGACTTCTGCCGTGGTAGGCCCTGGCAGCGCCAATGTAATAGGCGGAGAGATGGCGTTTATAAAACTTGCAGGTGATGATATATCCGATATGATAGTAAAGGCTCCATGTGCCATGAAAATGGCCCTGGGCGAAAACCCCAAAAGCTGCTACGGCCTTAATAAAAAAGCTCCTCAGACGAGAATGGCAACAGCAGCCATCTTAAGAGAATCTTTTATGAAAGCCAAGAACTATATGGAAAAGAAGGAAAAGAGCGCTGACGTGGCATATGATGCAAAATGTGAGGCTCTTATACCTGTCTTAAAGGGTGAACTCATAGCGCATATACATTGCCACAGGTGTGATGATATTCTTACGGCAATAAGAGTTTCAAATGAGTTTGGCATCAGATTTACAATAATACATGCTACTGATGGAGTAAGGGCAGCCCGGCAGCTTAAGGCGGCCGGAGTTATTCCAATTGTTGGGCCGGTACTCTCCGGAAGCAGCAAGCCTGAGACATCAAACAGAAGCCTTAAAACAGCAGGAATTCTTTATAATGAGGGCATAGAGGTGGCGCTTACAACAGATCATCCTGTGGGCCCGCTTCAGCATCTCAATATAAGCGCGGCTGTTTGTGTTAGAGAAGGGCTTGATATGGATGCGGCAATAAGGGCAATAACAATAAATGCTGCAAAGGCCGCGGAAGTGGAAGACAGAGTGGGATCGATAAAAGCAGGTAAGGACGCTGATATAGTTGTTTGGAGCGGACATCCCTTTGATTTTATGAGCAAGACAAAGGCCGTATTTATCGGGGGAAAAAGAGTAAAATAAAGCTTATCCCGCCTTCAAAGAATCCCTTTATCAGGAAAGGAGAAAATTATGAACACAAAATTTGTTGAGAGAAAAGTTAAGGTTTCCGATGATCTCAAGGCTTATACCATAAAAAAATGCGAAAAACTTGACCGTTATTTCGGTCAGGAAGCTGAGGCTCAGGTAACATATTCCATTCTCAGAGGAAAGCATACGGTGGAGATAACGGTTTCACACCGTAATGTGTATTTCAGAGCAGAAGAACAGACTTCGGATATGTATGCCTCAGTTGACGGAGCTATCGACAGCATTGACAGGCAGATACAGAAGAATAAGACAAGGCTTACAAAGAGGACTCGTCAGGATTCCTTTGCCAAGGCTATTCCGATTTCTTCGGTAGTTGAAGACCTGCCTGATGAGCAGTTTGAGATATTGAGGATAAAAAAGCTCGATGTCAAGCCGATGACTGAAGAGGACGCTATTATGCAAATGAACCTTCTTTCTCATGAATTTTTCTTCTTCGTTAACAGCGATGAGGGCGGAAAATACTGTGTGGTATATAAAAGAAAGAACGGCGGCTATGGGCTGCTTGTTGCTAATGATTAAGTGCAAAAGTTAGCAGTTTAGCTGTAAACCGCAGTTTAAAACCCGGAGAGAAAAAACTCTCCGGGTTTTTTGCTTAAATGGGAAAAATACAGTCAATGGGAGCCGCGCAAAGCGAGGCCCCCATTGGCTGTATTATATAATATTGGAGAGAGAAATAGGCAAAATTACAATAGATATATTTTGTGCTTCCGGCAGGCATCAATCATATCCTTGGGCCATACAGAGGCCTGCGCCTCGCCGATGTGGGCCTGCCTGAGCATCAGCATACAAAGCCTTGACTGGCCGATTCCTCCGCCTATAGTGTAGGGCAGATCTCCGTTCAGAAGGGCTTTGTGGAAGGGGAGATTGCCTCTTTCCGGGCATCCCGCCTTTTCAAGCTGCTCTTTAAGCGATTGCTCACTGACTCTTATGCCCATGCTTGATATCTCAAAGCCCAGTTGAAGCACTTCATTCCAGACAAGAATGTCTCCGTTGAGTGCCCAGTCGTCATAGTCGGGCGCCCTGCCGTCGTGCTTTATACCGCTTTTGAGCTGATCGCCGATCTGCATTATGAAAACCGCTTTTTTATCTTTGCATATAGCGTTTTCACGCTCTTTTGGGCTAAGTGAGGGGTAGAGGTCTTCAAGCTCCTGAGTAGTTATAAAAAATATATCATCAGCCACAGGAAAGTCAATTCCTGGGAATTCATAGCAGGCAGTTCGAGCTGTTTGCTTTATTGCGCCATAAATATCTTTGACAGTTTCTTTGAGAAACTCGATAGTGCGCTGTTCTTTGGTTATTACTTTTTCCCAGTCCCACTGGTCGACATAAACGGAATGAAGATTGTCAAGCTCTTCGTCACGCCTTATAGCATTCATATCGGTATACAGACCTTCACCAGGGTGGAAGCCGTATTCCTTAAGGGCCCATCTCTTCCATTTTGCAAGTGAGTGAACTATCTGAACATCGCATCCTGCAGAGGGAATATCAAAGCCAACAGGACGCTCCACACCGTTTAAGTCATCGTTGAGGCCGCTTTCCTTTGTAACGAAGAGAGGGGCTGAAACCCTCCGGAGATTAAGAGCGACAGCCAAATATCTTTCGAAATTATCCTTGATCACCTTTATTCCTCTTTGGGTATTCTGTACATCAAGCTTAGGCTGATAGCCATCTGGGAAAATGAGCTTGCTGTCTGTCATCTCTAATCACTCCTTTGAAAAAAATTAAAATATGTTCTGTATTTTATCACTTTAATATGTAAAAGGCAATAAGAATATTTCGAAAAGCAGTAATTATCATTCACAAAATTACTCTCCCTAAAACAGGAAAAGTTATGCAATTTTTTATGCTTTGGGGCTTTTTACATTATTATTGTTGCAAAAATTGACTTATTGTAAGATAATATAAAATATCCGCCCAAAAATAGTAATATTGAAATTTCAGTAAAGCTTAAACGTATGCACTGATCTGTTTGATCTTTTTGCAGACTTAGTGTAATATGATTTGGCTAATAAAATAGATTTGAGGATAAATAATGAAATACAATTTTGTAATCCCCTGTCTGATAGGCACAGAGGGTCTCGTTGCTGATGAGCTAAAGTTCAACGGCTTTGATGGCGTTATGGCAGAAAACGGCCGTGTGAGATTTTCTGGTGACATGTCCGATTGCGCCAAGGCCAATGTAATAATCAGATGCGGAGCAAGGGTGCTTTTAGAGCTGGCAAGCTTTAAGGCATATACCTTTGAAGATCTGTTTCAGGGGGTCAGAGCGATCGAATGGGAGAATATAATCGGGAAAAATGATAGCTTTCCCGTAAAGGGCTACAGCCTCAGTTCTCAGCTTCACAGTGTTCCGGCATGCCAAAGTATCGTAAAAAAGTCTATAGTGGAGCGCCTTAAGGAGAAGCATTCGGTTTCGTGGCTGGAGGAAACGGGAACACGGTATCAAGTCCAGTTTTCTATAATAAAAGATGTTGCTGAAGTATATCTTGATACTACTGGTCTTCCCCTTTATAAGAGAGGGTATAAGAAAGAAAGCAACTTAGCAACCATCAGGGAGACCCTTGCTGCTTCAATGGTAAAAATAGCGAGATACAGAGGCAGAGAGGATTTTATTGACCCTATGTGCGGCAGCGGCACTATTGCTATAGAAGCAGCCATGTCTTCGCTTGGGATTATGCCTGGGGCAAGAAGAGATTTTGACGCGGAGCAGTGGGGATTTGCAGGAAAAGAAATCTTTGATGAGCAGAAAAACAAGTATATCGCCATGGAGCGTCATGAGAGGCTTCCAATATATGCTTCCGATATTGATCCGGAGTGCGTTGAGATCACAAAGGAAAACGCCCGCAGGGCAGGCGTTGCTGAGTGTATCGATGTAACGCTCGCAGATGCCCTTAAAATGGAATATCCGAAGAACAGGGGTATTGTAATGGTCAATCCTCCCTATGGCCAGCGCATGCTTGATTTGGAAAGCGCCAGAAAGCTTTACAGAGGCTTCGGAGAGAAACTTAGAGATTGTGACGGACTTAAAAAGTATATAATAACTTCTGACGAGGAGTTTGAAAAATATTTTGGCTTTATAGCCGATAAAAAGCGCAAGCTTTATAACGGCATGATAAAGTGCGATCTTTATATGTATTTCAAATAGGCTCAGGTAAGGATCGGTGGATGCAATGCGTCATGTTTTTATAATTAACCCTGCGGCCGGAAGGCACGATATGAGTTCGGTTGCAGTAAAGCGAATAGAAGAAGCCTGTCACAAACACAGGCTTGAATACGATATATACTTGACAGCCCACCCAATGCATGCGGTTGATATAGTAAAAAAGGTTGGCAAAGCCCATGATGGAAACAGCCTTATTTTCTATGCCTGTGGAGGTGATGGGACACTTAATGAAGTAGCTGCTGGTATTTCAGAGCTTGATGGAGACTGCGCCTTTACATCGTATCCCATCGGCACGGGAAATGACTATGTGAAGATGTTCAGCGGTGGCAAGCAGGCATTTTTGGATCTTGACAGACTTCTGCTTGGCAGTCCTGTGGATATAGACTATATACGATCAGATTGCGGATGCGCCATAAATGTTCTTTCCGTAGGGCTTGATGCTCAGGTAGCAATGAGAAAAGACAAATACCGTTTTCTTGGCGGCGGGATAATTCCATATGTCCTTTCGGCGGCAGAATCGGTTATCCGCGGGATAGGGCAGGAGTATTATGTAAATATCGATGGAAGGCAGTTTGACGGCGAGTATACGATGATCTTTATCGGAAACGGCCGGTTTTACGGAGGCGGCTTTTGTCCGGTTCCCCATTCAGATATTGGCGATGGTATCCTTGATGTTCTGATGGTGAAAAAAATTTCCCGGCTTCAAGCCGCCTTTGTTGTAAGTAAGTATAAAAATGGGAGATACAGAGAGCTTGAGCAGTTTATAACATATATGCCTGCTAAGGAGATAAAGGTTTTTTCAAAGAATAACGAGGATATGTGTATAAACCTTGACGGTGAAACGGTACAGAGCAGCCATATAAGCATGAGAATTGAACCTCAAAGGCTGCGTTTTGTTGTACCAAACGGAGCTTTCCCGATAGAATGATGCGAGACAAAAACAGGCCTTTGCAATCGTTTGCATTAAGGCTTGTTTTTTGTTTAAACCTCTGCCAGTTTGGTTATAGTACTTTGTCTAAAAACAACAAAACCAAAACAAAAAATTCATAAATTTTTTCGAAAAAGGTATTGCAAAAATTACCTACATGGCTTATTATAGTAACAGTAATTAGCACTCAAGAGAAATGAGTGCTAACATAAAAGAAAAATATGTAATATAGAAAGAGGTTTTGACAATGAAACTGGTACCTTTACAGGACAGAGTAGTTCTTAAAATGGCTGAAGCAGAAGAAACCACTAAGAGTGGCATTATTCTTACAGGAGCAGCTAAGGAGAAGCCCCAGTTTGCCATCGTAGTGGCGGTTGGCCCAGGCCTCGGCAGTGATGACAAGAAGATTAAGATGGAAGTCAAGGTTGGAGATAAAGTCATCACGAACAAATATTCCGGCACTGAAGTTAAAATTGACGGCGAGGAGCTCGTCATAGTTAAGCAGGCTGATATCCTTGCTGTTGTTGAGTAATATTAATCGGAGGTAATAAAAAATGGCAAAAGAAATTTTGTTTGGCGAAGAAGCTCGCCATGCCCTTGAAAGAGGCGTAAACAAGCTTGCTGATACAGTAAAAGTTACTCTTGGCCCTAAAGGAAGAAATGTTGTTCTTGATAAAAAGTTTGGAGCACCCCTTATTACTAATGACGGTGTCACCATCGCCAGAGAAGTAGAGCTTGACGATATTTTTGAAAATATGGGCGCTCAGCTTGTAAAGCAAGTAGCCGATAAAACTAACGATATCGCAGGCGACGGAACCACAACAGCTACGCTGCTTGCTCAGGCTATTGTTCGTGAAGGCCTTAAGAACGTTACAGCCGGAGCTAATCCGATGGTTGTCAAAAAGGGTATTGCAAAGGCCGTTCAGACTTCAGTTCAAGAGCTTAAGAGCGGAGCCAAGAAGGTAAACGGTTCAAAGGATATTGCCACTGTTGCGGCTGTTTCCTCGGGCGACGAGACGATCGGCAAGCTGATTGCTGATGCAATGGAGAAGGTCACTGCTGATGGCGTCATCACCGTTGAGGAGTCTAAGACGGCTGAGACATATAGCGAAGTCGTTGAAGGCATGCAGTTTGACAGAGGATATATAACTCCGTATATGATTACCGATACAGAGAAGATGGAAGCCGTTATTGATGATGCCTATATCCTTATCACAGATAAGAAGTTGTCAAACATTCAGGAGATACTTCCTCTGCTTGAGCAGGTTGTTCAGTCCGGCAAGAAACTTGTTATTCTCGCTGAGGATGTAGAGGGAGAAGCTCTCAGCACCCTTATTGTCAACAAACTCAGAGGCACATTTACATGCCTTGCAGTAAAGGCTCCTGGCTTTGGAGACAGGCGCAAGGAGATGCTTAAGGATATTGCTGCTCTTACAGGCGGCACAGTTATTTCAGAAGAAGTCGGTTATGACCTTAAGGAAGCTTCCATGAATATGCTTGGCCGCGCAAGACAGGTCAAATCCACAAAAGAGAATACGATCATCGTAAATGGCGCAGGCAGCAGCGAGGCCATTCAGGATAGGATCAACACGATCAGGGCTGAGCTTGAGAATACAACATCCGAGTTCGACAGAGAGAAACTACAGGAGCGCCTTGCAAAGCTTTCTGGCGGAGTTGCCGTCATCAAGGTCGGCGCTGCAACTGAGGTCGAGATGAAGGATAAGAAGCTCAGGATTGAAGATGCGCTTAACTCTACAAAGGCTGCTGTTGAAGAGGGTATTGTCTCTGGCGGCGGAACTGCATATATCAACGCTATTCCTGCGGTTGCCAAGCTTGTTGAAACCCTTGACGGCGACGAAAAGACAGGAGCTAAGATCGTTATGAAGGCTCTTGAAGAGCCTGTAAGACAGATAGCCTTTAATGCAGGAGTTGATGGCTCGGTAGTTATCGAGATGATCAAGATGAGCGGCAAGACCGGCTATGGCTTTGATGCTTATAACGAGGTCTATGGCGATATGATCGAGGCCGGAATAGTAGACCCTGTAAAGGTTACACGCACAGCGTTGGAGAATGCTGCATCTATAGCTTCCATGGTCCTTACCACAGAGTCTGTGGTAGCAGAAAAGAAAGAGCCCCAGCCAGCTGCTCCTGCAGGCGGCGGAATGGGCGACATGATGTATTAATTGATTAACCTTGATAAACAAAAGGCATTTTAGACCAAGCATAGTTTAGCAAAATTGTATTAACATTTCAGGTACGGCATAGCTTTATGGTTATGCCGTACCTGCTTGAATATTTGGCTTATAGCCGAGTCAGAACAGTTCAAAAAAATATCAACCGAGTAACTATTGACATTCATCGTTTTAGAACATATAATATCGAGTAATCTCTTTGCACTGCATTACATTTCACTAAGAATGAAATGCGAGATCAACAGTACAAACTGAGCAGGCGATGTCCGCAAGGGCGTGGGGCCGGGCCGCCCAGTGAGCGGCAACAGAGTGTAAATCAAGCACATCTGTGGGACAGTAGTATGTTCCATGGGTGTGTTATTTTTTGTATGGAACAACTGAACTCGAATGGAGTGCCATAGGAGAAATCATGACACCGCCCAAATCTCGCGGCGGGAAACGGAGGATTCTTTTATGACTAACCCTGAACATGCCGGCCTTACAACTGTGGAGGCCAAACGCAGACAGCAGCAATACGGCAAAAACGAACTTACGCCGCAGAAGAAGGAGAGCTTTTTTAGAAAGGTTCTAGCTATTCTTTGCGAGCCAATGTTTCTTTTGCTTCTAATTGCCGCTGTTATTTATTTTCTGCTGGGCGAACCCAGAGATGGTGCTATCATGCTTATCTTCGTTGTGGGCATCATTGGCATCGATGTTATTCAAGAGTGGAAAACCGACAAGACGCTGAATGCACTTAAAGACCTTTCAGCACCACATGTTACTGTTTTTCGAGATGGAGAGAAACAGCAGATTGCCAGCGTCGATCTTGTGCCGGGTGATATGATGATGATCTGCGAAGGCGTAAAAATTTCGGCGGACGGCACGGTTATTCGTTGCGCTGACCTATGCGTGGATGAGTCTTCGCTCACAGGTGAGGCAGAAGGTGTTTGGAAAATTCCAACTGAAAATGCTGAGCCTGCCGGGGATTATTGGCGCAGGGATTATTGTTATGCCGGTACTCTGGTTACACAGGGTACTGCTATTATAGAAGTAGAAAAGATCGGGGCAAAGACTGAATATGGTAAAATTGGCCTTGATATAGCTGTTGCTCCTAATGATGAAACACCGCTGCAGAAGCAGACGGGTAAACTTGTGAAGACATGTGCGGTTATTGCCGGCGTATTATTTGCTCTCGTTGGTGTGTTCACTTGGTTCAATATTCCTGACCACAAGCTTGTTGAACGGCTTATAGAGAGCGTTCTTTCAGGTGTAACTTTGGCCATGGCAATGATCCCAGAGGAATTCCCAGTGATCCTGACGGTGTTTCTCTCGATGGGCGCATGGAGGCTTGCAAAGAAGAATTCATTGGTTCGTAAGCTTCCCAGTGTGGAAACACTGGGCGCGGTATCTGTCCTGTGTGTTGATAAGACTGGTACTATCACAATGAACAGGATGACCGTTCAGAAAACATGGGTTGCCAGTGGAACAGAGCATAACCTTATTGAAACTATGGGCCTTGGCTGTGAAACAGATACCTATGATCCTATGGAAAAAGCCATGCTGCACTATTGTGAGCAATTTGGCATTACTGAAGATGACCTTTTCAGTAATGAATTCATAACAGAATATGCTTTTACAAACGAGCTTAAAATGATGGGGCATGTTTGGAAGAAGTATGGCAGATTGATCATTGCCGCAAAGGGCAGCCCGGAGCGAATTCTTACTATCTGCGAATTGACGGATGAAGAACGCAAAGCCGCCGAAAAGCAGATAATAGACCTGTCCTCAGAGGGGCTGAGGGTTATTGCCATAGCTTCTGCAAATCCGGCGGCTGAGGGAGATATCCCTCCGTTCATCACAGACTGCCGGTTGACCTTGCTTGGGCTTGTGGGGCTTGCCGATCCTCCGCGGGATAGTGTAAAGAATGATATTGCTGTCTGTAATCGTGCTGGAATACGTGTGGTCATGATTACAGGAGATAACGGTATTACTGCATCCTCGATCGCTAAAAAAATAGGCATACCAGGCAGCGATAATATAATAACAGGTGATCAGCTGGAGGCCATGAGCGATGTAGAACTGAAAAACGCAGTCAGAGGAGTTTCGATTTTTTCACGTGTGATCCCTGAACACAAGATGCGTATAGTCAAAGCTTTCAAAGAGAATGGAGATATTGTCGCAATGACCTGTGATGGCGTAAACGATGCGCCTGCGCTAAAGTATGCTGACATTGGTATCGCTATGGGGAAGCGGGGCAGTGAGGTATCTCGCGAGGCGTCTGATCTTATTCTTATGGATGATAACTTTACAACAATTGTGGAAACAGTAAGAGACGGGCGGCGCATCTATGATAATATCCGCAAGGCTGTGGGCTATGTGTTTACCATTCATATACCAATTGCTTTTGCATCCCTGTTGGCTCCGTTTCTTGAAATTGCACCCAGGGCATTACTATTGCTGCCGCTTCATATAGTTCTGCTGGAGGTACTGATCGACCCGACATGTTCCATCGTGCTTGAGCGTCAGCCGGCGGAAACAAACATAATGGAACGCAGACCTCGAGATCCTAAGGAAAAGCTTTTAACAGGCAAGCTGCTTGCCAAAAGCATATTGCAGGGTATTGTACTGTTTGCTGCTTCATTTGGAGCATATTTCATAATGCTTGATGAAAATACTGCAAATGCTTCCGTTGCCCGCTCGATGGGCCTTGCAATCATTATGCTTGCAAACCTGTTCCTTGTACAGGTAAACAGTTCTGACAATGACTTTGCCTTCCGTACAGCCGCTCGATTAGTAAAAGATCCGGTAATGTGGGTGGTCAATCTTGGTACGTTGATATTGTTGGGGGTAATCCTTTATACGCCGTTGTCAGTATATTTAAAGCTTGCTCCGCTTTCTGGAGCTCAGGCGCTTATTGCGTTTGGGCTTGCCGCAGCATCAGTACTTTGGTATGAGTTGGTGAAGCTTGCTAGAAGGATTTCTAAAACTAAAAATAATTGAGCAGCGGAGAAGAAAGTTTATTGAATTTATGCACAAAAGCAGTCACAATTATTTGTGACTGCTTTTGTATTTTATTAAGTGGGCCTAATATGCTTGCCGCATCAATAGCAAAATATAAATTATTTTGCTAAAAAAGGGAACAATAGCCGCCTTAAGTGGATATAAAAGAAAATTAGCAAGAAAAATAGGATAATTTAATAGTAATTTAAAAAATAACAGTGTAGCATGTGTTATACTCTTAAAAGGGTAATTAAGATAAAGTTTACAAACGATGAGAGGGGAAGAGATTAGGAGATGAAAAAGCTCGTAAGCGGCTTTTTGGTTATCTTGATGCTCACAGCTTTAACGCCCAATGCGTGGGCTAAAACAAAAAGCTTTGAGGTCAGTGATCAGGGAGTCGAGTTCATAAAAACACTTGAGGGGTTTACAAAAAAACCTTATCTCGATAACGGACAGTGGAGAGTCGGTTACGGGACAGTATGCACAAGTAATGATTATGTAAATGGCATATCAGAGGAGGAAGCGACAGAACTTTTTAAGGTGGATTTGAAAGATTACGCCGACAAGGTCAATACATATCTTTCCGAAAACAGCATAGATGCAAAGCAAAGCCAGTTTGACGCTCTTGTCAGCTTCACATATAATTTAGGCAGCGGATGGATGAATCCGAGTTATAAGTTCAGCAGTTATCTTATAGCTGGTATTGAAAACTATGATGATATAGACGTGCTTAACGCATATGTTGTATGGTGTCATGTAGGCAAAACGGTGGACGATGTGCTGCTTAAAAGGCGCATTGCCGAGGGCAAGCTACTTCTCTACGGTGACTATAAGGGTGATGAATCGCCAGATTATACCTATGCAATATTTGATTCAAACGGAGGCACGGCCGATACAGATGTGAAGTGTTTTCTTAAAGGCACAAAGCTGACTTCGCTTCCGTTGGCTCAGCGTGAAGGATACATAATGGCTGGATGGTATGCAAGCTCGGGCAAGGCCATAAAAGAAACAGAGGTAATGGATGATCCTATGGAGCTGACAGCAAAATGGTTTCTTGATGTTAAATTGCCTTTTACTGATATCCCGGGTGAATCATGGTACTATCATTATGTTGGGCAGCTTTTTTCAGATGGCGTTGTAGATGGAATGACTTCAACTACATTCGAGCCTCAAGGTGATGTCACTTATGGACAGGCACTAAAGCTTGTGCTGCTTGCAACAGGCCTTGAGCCGTCAGATGATGATGACACATCTGGTCATTGGGCTCAGAAGTATAAAAATATGGCGGTGGATGCGGGCATAGTATCATCCGATTTTGGCTCAGACCTCAATGCTTCCATATCCCGCATAGAGATCGCCGCACTTGCCGCAAAAGCAATGGGGTTGAGCAACAGCGTTGGGGATAATCCTTTTGTGGATACACAGGATAAAAATGTTATGGCACTATATAATGCCGGAATAGTTGAAGGTACGACTGAAAATGACGGAATGACATACTATTATCCCAAAAGCTGCATAACAAGAGCCGAGATAACAACGATTATCTGGAGGATACTTAGCCATACAGCAGATAACAGCCATATAGGGCAGATACAGTACGGCTCTTATGTTATAGATATTCTAAAGGGCGTTGACCGTTACAAATACAACGACACTAAGTATTATGAAGAAGGCGGTTTTCTTTATTATAACGGCGCAGCAACCTATGCTGGCATAGATGTTTCTGTTCATCAGGGTACGATTGACTGGCAAAAGGTTAAAAAAGCGGGAGTACACTTTGCCATGATAAGGGTTGGTGGACGCGGATACGGAATGGAAGGCAATATGTATGATGATGTCAATTTTCAGAAGAACATTGAAGGAGCTATTGCCGCTGGAATAAATGTCGGTGTATATTATTTCTCTCAGGCTATAACTGTAGATGAGGCCAAAGAGGAGGCAAATTATGTTCTTAAAAAAATCCAGGGATACGATATAAGTTATCCCGTGGTTTTTGATTGGGAACGTATTGGGGGCAATGAATCAAGAACCTATGGTCTTGAGACAGATCTTCTCTGCCAAATTGCCAATACCTTCTGCGGTATGGTAAAAGATGCGGGATATACCCCCATGATTTATTTTAATTCTTACTGCGGTTATATAAAATATGATCTCAGCAAGATAAATCAGTACGGCTTCTGGTTTGCACGCTATAGCGATACACCTGGTTTCTATTATAATTTCCAGATGTGGCAATACAGTGATAAAGGCAGCGTAAGCGGTATTTCAGGTAATGTGGATCTTAATCTCAGCTTTGTGGATTACGCTTCTAAAAAATAAAGAAGCTGTTTAAAGCATATCCGCTATACAGCAGTTATACAATATATGATGCATAAATTAAAGCCTCCGGCAATTTGCCGGAGGCTTTGTTTTATCGATATACTGCTCTAGAAACGAGCTTTATAAAATGCCGGGCAGTATCTGCAGAGACTTGAACAGGTGAGCGGCGCTGAAAATACAAATCTTCTGATGGGGGTGCTGAGGCGACCCAATCGCAGAAGCTTCCTTCGTATATAACATTGTCTTCAAGCTGCTTTTCAAGCTGACGTATCGAAAATATGTTGTCAAACTTAAGTGTGCGGCAGGCGAAATCAAGGCAGGTATAAGCGTCCTTTATCCTGAAGCGACGGTGTAACACAAGAAACACTGCGTCGAACGTATTATAAATAAGCTTGTCTGCATTTGTAAAGGCTGAACCTATAAAGTTTTCGATCTCTTCGTACTGAGCATCGCTTACAGCAAGGCGGCAAATCTTTATAGAAATATTTTGCTGTGGTGAATTGTACCTGTCAGGACGTTCGACAATAAAGCCGCCTGCAAGGGGAGAGTTGATATATCTGCGCCCAAATGAGTACATCTCGTTTAGACCCTCATAAAATGAAACCGACACATGATTGTATTTGTTCATGGTGGCGAGGCGTATCATCTTGCCTATGTATGTGGATGTGTGCGAAAAAACGACGTATACAGCTTTCATAATAACCTCGTCAATTTAAGGGCGCCCAGCCGGGCGCCCTCATTTCATTTCAGGCTTTCTGCCTTGAGAAAAGGTAGTGCGGCATATCTTTGTTCATATAGTGCTTTGTAAAGCTTTTCTGGATACTCATCCCATTGCGCAAAGCAACGGCCTGAGAAGGGTAATTATCATGTTTTACGATACAGTATATCGTATCAAAGCCCTTTTCATTAAACCCATAATCAATGCAGGCTCCGGAGGCCTCGGTAGCATAGCCTTTATGCCAATGTCTGCGCTTAAAGAGATAGCCTACTTCCGGAAGCATCTGGCCTTCAACGTCCTGCATTGTCAGGCCGCATTGGCCGGCAAACTCACCGGTTTCCTTTAGAATAACAGCATAAAGCGATATTCCATCCCGCCTTTGGCGAAGCATCATGCGTGAAAGCCAATCTTGACATTCTTCATCGCTGAAAGCGTGTTCATATGCCTTCATTGCAATAGGGTCCTGAAGAATTTCCTTAAGATCTTTAAGGTCATCCTCTTCAAGAGGCCTAAGCATCAGCCTTTTTGTTTCAAGTATATTTTTCATACCGGCTTTTATTTCGGGGTTGGTGTGTTAAAGACTTCCTTTGCCGAAACAGCGAGACCTGCAAGGCCTTGAATTTCGGATGGAATGATTATCTTTGTGGCGGTTCCGTTTGCGGCGCTTATGAAAGCTTCGAGGGCTTTAAGCTTTACAACATTGTCAGATGGTGCGGCCTCATTAAGAAGCTTAAGGGAATTTGCAATAGCGGTTTGTACTGTAATAAGAGCTTCGGCCTCGCCTTCGGCTTCTTTGATTTTCTGCTGGCGTACGCCTTCGGATCTGAGGATAACTGCTTCCTGTTCACCTTCGGCGCGAAGTATCTGAGAGCGCTTTTCGCCCTCTGCTCTGAGTATAGATTCTCGGCGCTCACGCTCCGCTTTCATCTGGCGTTCCATGGCATCCTGAATTTCACGCGGCGGGATAATATTCTTAAGCTCAACCCTGTTGATTTTTATACCCCAGGGATCTGTGGCTTCATCAAGAATAGTACGCATTTTTGTGTTGATAAGATCCCTTGAAGTAAGGGTCTGGTCAAGCTCAAGATCGCCGATGATGTTTCTGAGGGTGGTAGCTGTCAGATTTTCAATGGCAGACATTGGATGAACTACTCCGTAGGTAAAAAGTTTGGAGTCTGTAACCTGAAAATATATGACAGTATCTATCTGCATGGTTACGTTATCCTTAGTGATAACCGGTTGAGGCGGAAAGTCAGAGACGCGCTCTTTAAGGGTAACCTTATTTGCGACACGGTCAACAAATGGAATCTTGAAGTGAAGGCCTGTTTCCCAAGTGAATTGATAAGCGCCCAGACGCTCCACAATAAATGCGCTGGCCTGAGGTACTATAATGATGTTGGAGGCGATAAACGCGATTACGAGTATGAGAAATACGATGAGAACCATTGTGGGGCCAAAAGATGCCATTGAACTTAAAAGAACGATATTGGTCATGATATTTCCTCCTTGGCTTCTTCGACTAAGAGTTTAACTCCGTCAATTTTTCTTATGAGCACATGTACGCCTTCGGGAATACTCACTTTGCTGTCTATAGATCGAGCTGTCCAGATCTGTCCGCCCACCTTAACAAGCCCTTTCGCTTCTTCATTGTTGATAGCTTCAACAACGATTCCTGTAGCTCCTATGACCCTGTCGGCATTCGTTGCGGTCCTGTTTGTAAAAAGGTGTTTTGTTGCAAACGGCTTGAGCATGATAAGACATAAACCGGACACTACCACAAAAATGACTATTTGAGCAAAAAAAGACATCCCCAGAAGCGAAGCAAGAAGGCCCACAAGAGCTCCCAAGGCAAACCAGATGCATGTAAGCCCGAGTGTAGCCGCCTCAAGCACTACAAGAAAAATGACAGCTATGAGCCATAATAAATAGTAGGGCAGATCAAACACGGCATAGCCTCCTTTCGGCTGTTTATTTATAATCATTATAACATTATATATATGCTTATGTCAAAAAATCAATCGGTTTCTACTTTGCCAAATAAATGATCTCCGTCTGCCCCTTGAATATATACATTTTTTACTTTTCCAGAAAGCTTTTGACCCTCAACTTCAACAAGGCAGTACTGTGGACAGTGCCCGGAATAGACAGAGCTTTCGCTTTGCTCGAATAATACGGGAAGCCGCATCCCCACAAGGCTTTCAAGATACTGTGACTTAAGCGCTTGGCAAAGCCTTCCGGCTTTTTCGGCGCGGGCTTGCTTTTGCGAATGTGTTAGCTGGTCGGGCATGGCGGCAGCCTTTGTTCCTGGGCGTGGAGAATAGGAGAATATATGCACCTGTGAGAAGGCGCATCTTTCAACAAAAGACAATGACTCTTCAAAATCCCCATCTGTTTCTCCGGGGAACCCTACAATAAGGTCGGCAGTTATGGCACAACCGGGGAAATACTGCCGCAAAAGCCTGCAGGATTCATAAAATCTGGCTGAACTGTATTTTCTGTTCATGGCCTTCAGAGTTTTATCACACCCGCTCTGAAGGGAAAGGTGAAAATGAGGGCAAAGGTTTTTTAGATTTGCGAGCTTAAGGCAGAAAGCTTCCGTTACAGTCCTCGGTTCAAGCGACCCCAAACGTATGCGGGCATCGGGTGCAGACTGACATACGCTTGTTATCATATCTTCAAGGGAAGGTGATGAAGGAAGGTCAAAACCATAAGAGGATATCTCTATTCCTGTAATGATAATTTCTTTATAGCCTTCTTCGCCAAGACGTTTGGCTTCGGACATTGCCTTGTCAAGGGGAAGAGAACGGGAAAGGCCTCTTGCATATGGAATAATGCAGTATG
Source organism: Clostridiaceae bacterium (assembly GCA_034926865.1). Lineage (GTDB taxonomy): Bacteria > Bacillota > Clostridia > Oscillospirales > Butyricicoccaceae > RGIG1902. Next base: position 176,302 of record JAYFQP010000014.1, on the reverse strand, counting down.
AACAGAAATTCTGGCAGCCGTCCTGCACCTTTAAAAGAGCTCTTGTGCGGCCTTTAAGACTGCCCGCGGGCATAAAGTCAAAGCCCTCTGGTTTCAGCCCTTCTTTAACAGAGCAAATGTACTGCCTATCTGAAAAGGCCCGCTCAGTAAGCTCCACAACACGGCTTTTATCGCCGGTTCCGCATACAATGTCGGCTCCGCAAAGTTCTTTTACCTCATCTGGTTTTATCTGTGAGTAGCAGCCGCAGATAGCCAGAATACAGCTGGGATTCATAGCTTTAGCGCGGCGAGCGGCGTTGCGGGATTTTTTATCCCCAAGGGCAGTCACTGTGCATGTGTTTATAACATAAGCATCAGCACAGCAAGAAAAAGGTACGATTTCGTGCCCTTTTTCGGCAAAAAGTTTCTCAAGCGCCTGAGTCTCAAATTGATTTGTCTTACATCCCAAAGTATAGAATGCAATTTTCATTTTATATCACCAAAAGCATTTTACATTAAATATAAGGTCTTTGCAATCGGTAATAGAACCAATAAAATGCTCATACTATTATCGAGGTGTTTTAATATGAAAAAGATGATAGCTTTATTGTTGAGCCTGTTTTTATTGATTACAAACGTTCTTGCAACAGCGCCTGCTGAGATACCTGTCGCATCTCCTTCATGCATCCTTATGCATCCAAACGGGACTGTGCTTTACGAGAAAAATGCAGATCAAAAAATGGCCCCGGCGTCAGTAACCAAGATTATGACGCTGCTCCTTATAATGGAGGCGATTGAGAGGGGAGAGCTTTCATATGATGATTTAATCATCGGCTCGGCTCATGCGGCATCCATGGGAGGCAGCCAGATATGGCTCAAGGAGGGCGAGAGCTTTACATTGCATGAAATGATAAAGTGCATTGCCGTTGTCTCGGCAAACGACTGCTGCGTTGCGGTGGCCGAGCATATGTCCGGAAGCGAGGAGGCTTTTGTTGCTGTAATGAACAGCCGCGCCAAGGAGCTAGGCATGTATAATACGAACTTTGTCAACTGCTGCGGGCTTGAGGTTGAAGGACATTACACAACAGCGCGTGATATTGCGCTTATGTCAGCTGAGCTTATAAAGCACGAAAAAATATTTGAGTATACTACCATCTGGATGGACACCATAAGGGATGGAGCATTTGGTCTTTCAAATACCAACAAAATGATCAAAACCTTTAAGGGAATGATAGGTCTTAAGACAGGTTATACTTCAACGGCCGGGTATTGCCTTTCCGGCGTTGCCGAACGCGATGGGATGAGGCTTATAGCTGTTGTAATGAAGGCAGACACACCAGATGCAAGAAATACATCCGTGGCCGCGCTTTTAAATTATGGATTTGCAAATTTTTCACAGACAAAAATAGCAACCGACGAGCCCCTGATGCCGGTTAAAGTTATTCTGGGTAAAAGTGACTGCGTATCTGTAAAGCTTGCCTCGGAAGAATATATGCTCATTGAAAAATCAAAACTCGCCGGGCTTGAAAAGAAAATAGATCTTGTCGAAAGCGTTCGCGCTCCTGTAATGGAAGGCGATGAGCTTGGAAGCTTCAGCGTGTATTCCGAAGGTGAGCTTTTGCTGAAAGCTTCTTTGACGGCAGGAGAAACTGTTGAAAAAATGACTGTATTTGACATATGGGCTGCAATATTGTCAGGCTCCTTCAAAAGATAAAATTTTTCGGCAATTTACAAATAAGTTGTTGTTGAAATGAGTAATCCATGTTATTATAAAATTAAACAAAGGAGGAGATTGATTATGGTTAAAGTCATTATGGGATCACGCGGAACAGGCAAAACAAAGAAAATGATCGATCTTGTAAATAAGGCCGTCAATGAAGAAGCCGGTAACGTGGTCTGCATCGAAAAAGGCCAGAATCTCAGATTTAATGTTAAATACAGCGCTAAGCTGATAGATGTTTCCGAATATCCAATGGTTCTCAATTACGAGACCATTTTTGCTTATATTTGCGGCATATATTCCGGAAATTATGATATAACACATATTTTTATTGATAGTCTTTATAAAATCACTGGTGACGATGATGACGGCAAGGCGCTTGAGTTCCTTGAAAAACTGGAGCGCTTCAGCGCGGCAACAGGCATTAAGTTCACAATTATGATAAGCGCCGACGCTGCCGTAGCTCCCGAAGGCATCAGCAAGTTTTTTTAATTAAAGGATGCTTATGGCCCCTTGGGGATTGCTAACGGCAATCCTTAAGGGGTTTATTTGCAGTATGGCTAGGTAGTGCCTATGAGGAAAATGATTAAAAAATTAATATTGGCCGCTATGTTTATGGCATCTGCGGCGCTTTTTTCAGGCTGCGCACTGCAATTGCAATATGGCGACGGCCTTTTGGCTTTGCCCAGTCTTCCGGCTGAGTATATAGAGCTTCAAAGTCAGATCAATAACATACTTGAAACAGGCGCAGTTTCGGCCGCAGCCGAAAGCGGAGAAAACCGGCAGTCCATACAGCTTGTTGATATAGATGGAGACGGGGCAAACGAAACCATAGCTTTCTTTAGGCAAACTGATGGGAACTACCTTATAAAGGCATATAAAAAGGAAGCTGGCAGCTATAAGGAGATTGGATCTGTCGAGGCCGTTGGGCTGACTCTCCATTCGATATATTATCCTGTTTCATCGGTTACCGGCCAGAAGTGCCTTGCAGTATGTTGGGGAATAGATGAAAGCAATAATTACGGTATGACTGTTTATACTTTCGGCGAGGATGGTATGGAAGATATCCTCAGCGTGCAATATTCGGGAATAATTGTAGGAGATTTTTCCGGCGATTCTTTGGACGAACTGTGTTTTGCCGTCAAAGATCAAAGCAGCGGCCAAATGACGCTTAAAGTATACTCTCTTAAGGGCAAAATGTATGAGCAGGATGCTGAGATACTCCTTTGTAATGAAGTGAAGAATGTTTCCAGCATGACACTTGGAAGGTATAATAAAAACAGTAAGGCGATTTTCCTTGATAGTGCTGCATACGGAGGTGGATATGTCACTGATGTGGTAACATATTCAGTTGACGGGTATTTGCGCGATCTTTCCCGCGAAAAAGACAGCGGCTCAGGGATAAAAACCTGGCGCTCCATCGAGATATATTGTAAGGATATAGACCGAGATGGTATTCTTGAGGTTCCAACTGCGTACAGCATGATGAGTTCTCTTTATTCGGATGAGAAAAATAAGCTTAACTGGCTAGAGTTTGGAGAGACCGGTTTCACATCAAAACTTAAAACTTATCATATGCCATCTGATGATTGGTATCTGAAATGGATGGATAACTGGGACGACAGGGTAGTCGTCCAGACAACGCGGTATTCCAGAATGGTCAAAACGGTGTTCTTCCTCTTGCCGAAGAATTTTTCGATATCGGCTATGCCTCAGCCGGATGAATCAAATACTCTGCTGACGCTTTACATGTTTTCCGGGGATAACCGGCAGGCATATATAAGTGTTTATGAGGCAAAAGCGATCATACAAAAAAATGGTTTTGTGTATGCTTATGCTTTAGGAAAAGCCGATTATCCCGAATATGCCGTGACCGAAGAAAATGTGCTTGCTAATTTCAGCCGGATAGAAAATGAATGGACATTGGAGGATAACGGGGAATGAACAAAAAGGTTCTTGTTTTGGAAGACGAAGAGAATATACGCAAATTTGTCATAATAAATCTTAAAAGAGCCGGTTATGAGACAGTAGAGTTTGATATGGGGGAACCGGTGGTGGAGTATATCAAAAATAACGACGATATAGCCATCGCCGTTCTCGATGTGATGCTTCCGGATATAGGCGGGTTTGAGGTTTGCCGCAGGATAAGAGGACTTGGCAGTAGGATTGGAATAATAATGCTGACGGCCATGGGTCAGGAAGCCGACAAGGTAAACGGTTTTATGACCGGAGCTGACGATTATGTTGTCAAGCCTTTCTCGGTTGCAGAGCTTGTTGCAAGGGTTGATGCACTTTACAGGAGGATAGACGGAGAAAGCCTTCAGGGGGATACCGAGGTATTGACCTCCGGCGAGTTTCAGCTCAACCTGCGCAGCCGCGAGCTTATCAAGAACGGACAGAAAATCGAGATTACACAGGTTGAATTTCTTATAATAAAGACTTTTCTTAAAAATATCGGAAAAGCTCTTTCCCGCGAGGATATAATGAAGCTCGTATGGGGGGAAAATTATCAGGGAGATCCGAAGATAGTAGATGTAAATATGAGAAGGCTCAGGGTCAAGGTCGAGGAAGATGCCGCGCAGCCTAAGCATATTATGACGATCTGGGGCTACGGCTATAGATGGGAAGGTTAAAAAGCTGAATAAATTTTTATCTGGAGCAGATGGTATGAGAAAGATGTTTGGCTTTACAAAGGGAATAAAGAGAAGATGGCTTGTCAATAACCTGAGCGTTATTGTCATAGTTGTTATATGCACTTTTTCCCTTGGCTCAATTTCCATCAGCAATTATTATACCGGTTCTGTAAGATCGAGCCTTCAAAGCAGGGCTTCCACTACATCCAAGATAATAAAGCAGTATATGAGTGAGAGTTATGACACCTTCTACTATTATGCAGGAAGCCTGACAAACGACTTTTCAGATAAAGATAAGGTTGAGATGCAGGTTATTGACCGCTATGGAAGAATAATGTTTTCTTCTACAGGTCTTTCTGCGGGATTCGTTCCCTCTGCAGATGATGTAAGCCAGGCTATAAGCACGGGTACGACAGCCATTTTTGTTGGAGACGACAGCTTGACCGGAGAGCATATAATGGCTGTAACCGCGCCTATTTATGTAGGCACAGGCGATACTTTTATCGGAGCTGTAAGGTATGTTACATCGCTTAAGCTTTTGGATGGCCAGCTTACGAGGCTTAACGTAATTTTGGTTGCCGCTGCTCTTGCGATAGTAGTGCTTGTAATGATAACAAATCAGTTTTTTATTAAATCTATAGTCAACCCGGTGCTGCAGATAAACGAGCTTGCAAGAAGAATCGCAAAGGGGCAGTACGGCGCAAGGCTGGATGTAGCTTTTGATGATGAAATCGGAGAGCTTTGCACCACCATCAACAATATGTCGGCTGAAATTGCGAGAATGGAGAAGATAAAGAACGACTTTATATCATCGGTTTCCCATGAACTTAGAACTCCTCTTACAGCCATTGGAGGATGGGCAGAGACAATTGAAAGCGACCTTTCAGATGCGCAGACTGCAACCGCGGGCCTTGAGATAATCAAGAAGGAAACGAGAAGGCTTTCCCAAATGGTTGAAGAGCTTTTGGACTTTTCGAGGATAGAAAGCGGTGCGCTTAAGCTGCAAACTGAGCTGTTTGACCTAAGAGGAGAGCTTTACGATGCAGTTTTCACCTATACGGACATGCTTCGTCAAAATGGGCTTGAAATCAACTACAGCGAGTCTGAAACTCCTATTATGGTGGTAGGAGACCGCAATAGGCTTAAGCAGGTTTTCCTTAACATTATAGATAATGCCGGAAAATATGGGAAAGACGGAGACCGTATCGATATATCGATCATTCTTAAGGGAGTCAATGCTGTCGTAAAAATAAGAGACTATGGAGTAGGAATACCCGAAAACGAGCTTCCGTTTGTTAAGGACAAGTTCTTTAAAGGAAGCGCAAGAGGCAGAGGAGCTGGAATAGGGCTGGCTGTCTGCAATGAAATTATTATTCTTCATGACGGAACGCTTGACATAGCCAGTGTTTATGGAGAGGGGACAGAGATAACAATTACCATTCCTGCCGAGGTTGGAGAAAGCGTGAATAATATATGAGCGAGATAAAAAAGAGAACTACCATAGGTGGCCAGGCGCTTATTGAAGGAATACTTATGAGAGGGCCTGGAAAGACGTCCATCGTTGTTCGTAAACCCGACGGGAGTACGATCATAAAGGTAGATAATATTGGCATAAACAGCCACCACGCCTTTTGCAGGTTGCCGTTCATAAGAGGATGCGTCAATTTGTGGGATTCAATGAAATATGGAGTGTCAGCACTTGAATATTCTGCTTCATTCATGGATGATGACGAGGATATTCCCCAAACAAAACTTGAAAAGTGGGTATACGGAAAGTTTGGAAAGAAACGTGTAGACGATTTTATGATGATGATAGCCATGCTTTTGGGGGTGGCTATGCCCATAGGCTTATTTTTCCTTCTTCCCACAATTCTTGCCGGCTTTTTTTCATTTATAAAAATAAATATGCTTAAGAACCTTATTGAGGGCTGTATCAGGATATGTATATTTATGGCCTTTGTAATAATCACCTCTAAGCAAAAGGACGTCCATAGAACATATATGTATCACGGAGCCGAGCATAAGACTATTTACTGTTATGAAAAGGGCCTGGAGCTTACGGTAGATAATGTCAGGCCACAAAGCCGCTTTCATCCAAGATGCGGAACCAGCTTTCTCTTCGTCGTAATAATAGTCAGCTCACTTGTTACATCATTGTTCACTTGGAAGACCGTTTGGGTAAGACTGCTTGTAAGGCTCCTGCTTGTGCCTGTTGTAGTGGGCATCAGCTATGAGATCAACAGAATGGTCGGAAGAATGGATAATACAATTTCTAAAATACTTACGGCCCCGGGGCTATTTATGCAGCGCTTTACTACAGTTGAACCCGATGACAGTATGATAGAGGTGGCTATCGAGGCCATAAAGCAGGTGATTCCTGAAAGCGAGGATGAGGACAGGTGGTAACCACTATCAACGACGCCTATCTAGACGCCAGGAATATTTTGAGAAAGGCCGATATACCGGGCAGCGATATAGAGGCGCGGGAGATTATATGCAAGGCTCTTGGTATTGATGAAAACACCTTTTATTCAAAACGAAGAGATTATCTTTTTGACGGTAAGATACAAGAAATAAAAAAGCTTACTGATATACGGCTCTCAGGTGTCCCTATACAGCATATTACAGGTAAATGGGAGTTTTACGGCCTTGATTTTAAGGTTACTGAGGATACTCTTATTCCACGTGCTGACACAGAAACGCTTGTAGATGCTGCGCTTGCCTTTGTTAACGGAAGAAATAAGGCAAGGGTTTTGGACCTGTGCTGTGGGACGGGCTGTATCGGAATATCCATAGCGAGGTTTTCGAGAAATCCTATAACCTGTCTGTTGGGAGATATATCTTTAAAGGCGCTTAAAGTGGCTAAAGAAAATACCGCCCTTAATAGGGTTACAGGTACTGTGGGTGTTTCAGAATGCGATGCCTTAAAGCCATGCCCCGAGATTTTTGGGATGTTTGACCTTATTGTTTGCAATCCTCCGTATATACCCACAGATGAGATCTCCACTCTTGATATAGAGGTCAAAAAAGAGCCTGTGCTGGCTCTTGACGGAGGGAAAGACGGGCTTGATTTTTATCGGGCTGTATGTAAAAATTATAAGGCTGCCATAAAACAAGGCGGGGCGGTGATGTTCGAAGTTGGGCTCGGGCAGTATGAGGATGTGAAAAACATACTTCTGGGAGCAGGGTTTGAGGATATCACTGTTTTTAAGGATCTTACTGGCATAGAAAGAGTAGTATGCGGGTTGGTGCCTTATGAAGTAGATGAATATATCCTGGAAGAAAACAGAACAAATGTTGCACAAGAGCAGATGGTGTGGTAGAATATTGTAGAAAAGCATATGAAGGGCTATATTTGATTTAGATTACATGCAGCCCCAATGCCAAAGGCTTGCTTAAATTTGATAAAAAAATATATGAGGTGGGAAGAATGGATAAAAAGAAGGCACTGGAAACCGCCCTTCAGCAGCTTAATAAGCAGTATGGCGAAGGCGCTGTTATGAGGCTTGGAGAGACAGCGTCCCTTAATGTTGAGGCGATTTCTACTGGATCGATTACTCTTGATGCGGCTCTTGGCATTGGAGGCGTTCCTAAGGGAAGAATTATCGAAGTTTACGGCCCTGAAAGCTCTGGTAAAACAACAATAGCTTTGCATATTATAGCGTCGGCTCAGAAAAATGGAGGCGAGGCTGCCTTCATCGATGCCGAGCATGCTCTTGACCCCGTTTATGCCAAGGCGCTTGGAGTAGATACAGACAGCCTTCTGGTTTCACAGCCTGATAACGGCGAGCAGGCGCTGGAAATAGCCGAAGCCCTCGTTCGTTCAAGCGCTATCGATGTTCTTGTCATTGACTCTGTGGCGGCCCTTGTTCCAAAAGCCGAGATAGAAGGGGAGATGGGCGACAGCTTTGTCGGTCTCCACGCAAGGCTTATGTCGCAGGCGCTAAGAAAACTCACCGGTGCAATTTCAAAATCAAACTGCGTTGTGGTATTTATTAACCAGCTGAGAGAGAAAATCGGTGTAGTGTACGGCAATCCTGAGGTAACTACCGGAGGCAGAGCTCTTAAGTTCTATTCTACCGTAAGGATCGAGATCAGGCGTATTGAGCACATTAAGAATGGTACAACTCTTCTTGGCAGCCGCACAAGGGCAAAGGTAGTCAAAAATAAAATAGCTCCGCCCTTTAAGGAAGCCGAGTTCGATATAATGTACGGTGAAGGCATTTCAAAAGTAGGCGAGCTTGTAGATGTAGGAGTCAAGCTCGGATTTGTCCAGAAGGCCGGAGCATGGTTTTCGATGGGCGATATCCGGCTTGGACAGGGCAGAGATGCAGCAAAGGCTTTTTTTAAAGATCATCAAGAAGAGGCAGATGCTCTCGAAAAGCAGATAATGGATAAGCTGCTTTCGAAGGATGATATGGAGAAGGCAAAAACCCAAGCTAAGGTTATGGAAAAACAAGAATCGGTCAAGTCTTCTCAGGGAGAGAAGAAGAATAAGTCATCGGGAGTTGAAATATTTGCCGACGATTTTGAAGATGATGTTGAGTAGGATATAGCTTATGGAGGATTCCAGAAAAAAGGCCCTTAATGTTGCGGCAAATGTTCTTACATATAAAAACAGGAGCGCGCAGGCCCTGTACGACAGGCTTATTGAAAAGGAGATAGAGGCTGAAGATGCAGCTTATGCCGTTTCCCGTTTAAAAGAGCTTGGATTTTTAAATGATGAGGAATATGGGCGCTCTCTTGTCAGGCAGTGTAGGGCTAAGGGATGGGGAAAGTCCAGGATAAAGCAGGAGCTGAAGAAGAAGCAGCTTGAGCCGGAGCTTTCCGAATTTCTTTTGGAAGACTTTGAGCCTGATTATGAAAAGATGAAAAAGCTTATAGCTTCTAAATTAAAGGACGGCAGATATGATAGAGATGCCGTCCGGCGAACGGCCGATAGCCTTATGCGAAGAGGCTTTGGCTGGGAACAGGTGAAAAGGGCTTTAAGCGAATACATAGATCAGTTGGAGGAAACGGAATAGTGGCAGAAAAAATATTTTTGATTTCTTTGGGGTGCGCTAAAAACCTTGTGAACTCCGAGCAAATGCTTTCCATACTGGACAGGGAAGGTTATACAATAGTCAATACCCCGGAGGAATGTGATATTGCCATTGTCAATACCTGTGGATTTATTGATTCCGCAAAAAGCGAGGCGATTGATGTAATACTCAAGCTGGCCGGCCTCAAAAGCGATGGAGTTATTAAGGGTTTGATAGTTGCGGGCTGTCTGACCCAGAGATATAAGGATGAGTTTCTGAAGGAGCTTCCTGAAGTGGACGCTGCTTTGGGCACCGGCAGTTATAACGATATAGCGGAAGCTGTAAGAGCAGTATCAGAAGGCAATGGCGGTGAATGGTACAAGCCCAGCTCGGCGTGTGATTTTTCCGGCAGAAGACATCTGCTTACACCCCCATACTATGCATATCTTCGTATTGCAGAAGGATGCGACAATCGGTGCGCCTACTGTGTCATACCATATATAAGAGGGCCTTACAGAAGCCGTGAGATGAATAGCCTTATAGATGAAGCAAAAACGCTTGCCGCTCAGGGAGCAAAGGAACTTCTGATAATAGCTCAGGATATAACAAGATACGGCGTAGATCTTTATGGTGAGCGCATGCTGTATAAGCTTCTTGAAGAGCTGTGCCGTATTGATGGCATCGAGTGGATAAGGCTTCATTATATGTATCCCGATGAAATTGACGACCGCCTTTTGGAAACAATAAGAGATAATGAGAAGATACTAAAATACTTTGATCTTCCTCTTCAGCATATAAACGATAAAGTGCTGAAGGAAATGAATCGTCGTGGATCGGGCGCGCTTATCAAGGAGCGAATAACAAAGATCAGGCAAATGATGCCTCAGGGAGTTTTCAGAACAAGCATGATAGTAGGCTTTCCCGGAGAGACAGAAGAAGAGTTTCAGGAGCTTTATGATTTTCTTGCAGAATATAAGCTTGAAAGAGCCGGCTTTTTCTGCTATTCTCAGGAGGAGGGCGCGCCTTCGGCCAAAAGGGAAGACCAGATACCTGAAAATATCAAGGAAAAGCGCAGGATTAAGCTTTTTGAACTTCAGGAAAGAATAATGGATGAAGTATCCTCAGAGCTTATAGGTAAAACTCTTGAGGTTCTTTGCTGTGGATATGATGAAAGTGGCAGGCAGTATGGCCGTTCCTATATGGATTCTGTCGATGTTGACGGTGTAGTGTTTTTCGACGATGACAGAGTAAAAGAAGGCGAATTCGTAACCATAAAGATAATTGACGCTGTTGCAAGCGAGCTTTACGGTGAAACGGTGAAGTAGTTTAGGAGGGCTGATCTTATGACGACAGCTAATATGATAACTCTTGGAAGAATTGCACTCATCCCGATTTTTATGTATGCCGCTATTTCAGATGGAGCGCAGGGTAATTTCGTGGCGCTGGCTCTTTTTGCGATTGCCAGTCTTACCGATGGAATTGACGGGTATGTGGCAAGAAAATACAACCAGATAACAGATTTCGGAAAGCTTATAGATCCGCTGGCGGATAAGCTCCTTGTTATGTCGGCTCTGCTGATACTTTTGGAGCAGGGTGTTCTTCAGGCTTGGGCATGTATAATCATACTTGCCAGAGAGTTTATAGTCTCCTCGCTTAGAAGTATCGCTGCGTCAAAAGGCGTTGTGCTTGCGGCATCATTTTGGGGTAAACTGAAAACGCTTTCACAGCTTGTATGTATAATGTACCTGCTTTCAGGGATAGATGATGTCGTCATTATTGGAAACCTTAAGCTTAGGGAGCTTTCTGTTTGGGTAATGGTTTTCTTTACCGTTCTTTCAGGCTATGATTATTTGAAGAAGAATTTTAATCTTATCAAGGACGGCGTTGTAAAAGGAGAGTAATTTATGAAAATTTATAATACGCTGACAAGAAAGAAAGAAGAGTTTGTTCCCATTGAGGAAGGCAGAGTAAAAATGTATTCCTGCGGCCCTACCGTTTATAACTACTTCCATATTGGTAACGCAAGGCCATTTATCATGTTTGATCTTTTGAGAAGATATCTTGAGTACAGAGGTTATGACGTTCGTTTTGTTCAGAACTTTACCGATATAGACGATAAGGTAATAAGGAAGGCAAACGAGGAAAACACAACGTACGATAAGATAGCTGAAAGATATATTAGTGAGTATTTTACCGACGCGCAGGGGCTTAAGATCAGGCCGGCTACTGTTCATCCCAAAGCTACCGACAATATCGACGAAATAATTGATATTGTAAAGACTCTTGTTGACAAGGGCTATGCGTATGAGGCGGACGGAGATGTTTATTTCCGAACAAAGGCCTTTAAGGAATACGGAAAGCTCTCGCATCAGCCGCTTGAGGATCTTGAGGCGGGAGCAAGGATAGATGTGCGAGAGCACAAGGAAGACCCTATGGATTTCGCCCTTTGGAAGGCTGCAAAGCCCGACGAGCCGTATTGGGAGTCTCCTTGGGGAAAAGGACGTCCGGGCTGGCATATCGAGTGCTCTGCTATGGCCAGAAGATACCTTGGAGAGACTATAGATATACATTCCGGCGGAGTGGATCTTTGCTTCCCGCACCATGAAAATGAGATCGCCCAGTCAGAGTGCGCTAACGGAAAGCCCTTTGCGCATTACTGGATGCATAATGCTTTTTTGAATATTGACAATCAGAAGATGTCAAAGTCTCTCGGGAATTTTTTTACGGTTCGTGATGCAGCCGGGGCCTATGGATATGAGGCAATAAGATTTTTCATGATATCGGCACACTACAGAACCCCGCTCAATTATTCAAGGGATTCTCTTGAGCAGGCACTGGCATCGCTGGCAAGGATTAATGCCGCTCTTGTTAACCTCCGCTTCCTTTCAAAAAACGGTACTGATGGAGAGATGAGCAGGAAAGAGAAGGAATCGAAGGATGCCTTTGAAAGCTACAAGAAACGCTTCTGCGACGCCATGGACGACGACCTTAATTCTGCAGATGCCGTATCTGTCATCTTCGAGCTTGTAAGAGAGGTTAATACGCTCTGTGCCGAGAAGGATGTCACACGGAAGTATGCCAAAGAAGGGCTTGCTATAATGACAGAGCTTTGCAACGTGCTTGCAATAGGCCAAACCGAGGAGGAGAACATGCTCGACTCTGAGATCGATACTCTTATTGAACAGCGTCAGCAGGCGAGAAAAGCAAAGGACTTCAAGGAGGCTGACAGGATACGTGATGAACTTAAAACCCAAGGCATTATTCTTGAAGATACCCCTCAGGGCGTAAAATGGAGCCGCGCATAGAAATAAAGAAATAATATGACCGCCTTTGCGCCCGTTGCATATCCTGTTGTTAGGGGGGATGACGATGGGCGCAAAGCTTATTATGGCAACAATAATTGCCTTTATGTTCGCATTTGTGGTGCTTTCGGCTATTGCGGTGGTAATTAAAGCTGCCGCTTCAAGGAGTATACATAACGCCGAGATATATCTTATCCTCAAACCGCTGGAGGAATGCGATACACAAAGGCTTCTTGACTGTGCATACTATGTCAAGGAAAAAATTTTTCCTCAGATGGTGATAGAGCTTGCAGAAGGAATTGACACGGATAAACGGTATAGTGGATTCGATAATCTTCCGCAGTGAAGATAGCGGATACGCGGTGGCAAGGGCATTGCTTGATGATGGTGACGATGTTGTCATTGTCGGAACTATGCCCTTTCTAGGCGTGGGTGAAAAGATAACTGCACAGGGCGAGTTTACAAATCATCCTAAACATGGGCCTCAGTTTTCCGTGACATCTTATTCAAGAGAAATGCCAAATACGGTATCGGGGATTTATGATTATCTTGCCTCCGGAACAGTAAGGGGTGTGGGTAACAAAACTGCAAGGGCGATAGTCAATGCCTTTGGCACTGACTCTTTTTCGGTTATTGCAAGCGAACCTGAGAAACTGTCTTCTATCAAGGGCGTATCCCTTTCTAAGGCCATTGAAATAGGCGAAAGCTTCAGAAGGCTTAACACTATGAAGATGATAATGGATTTTTTAGCATTTTATCAGCTTCCGCCTCATATATCTGCTGCACTTTTCAGAACATATGGTACATCCTCCCTAGAGCTTTTGAAGAAAAATCCTTATGTGCTTTGTGAAAAGGGGTTTGACCTGGGCTTTTATGATATTGATAAGGTAGCTGGAGATCTTGGCTTTACTAAAGACTGCATCGAGCGGCTTGAGGCGGGTATTCTTTATGAGCTTTCCTTTAACGCCGAAAACGGACATGCCTTTATACCGGAGGATAAACTTATCGAAGCTACTGCCAGCCTTTGTGACATAGATGAGGACGAGCTTTTTGATCCTCTTGAGAACCTTGTGGAAAAGAAGCGTGTTATTCAGGACGTGATCAAGGGTCATGATGTTTGTTACCTCGATTACCTTTACAGGTGTGAAACCTTTATAGCTGATGAGATCCATAGGCTTTGTTCCATGAAGATAATGCCACCGCCCGGTCTTGATAAGCATATTGCTGCCACAGAGCACAATCACGGCATCCGATATGGTGAGGGCCAGAAGCAGGCTATGCGCATGTGCTTTGAGAGTGCTGTCTCACTTATAACCGGCGGCCCCGGAACAGGCAAGACAACAACCTTGCTCTGTATGCTTGAGTTGCTGGAGGCTGATGGCATGAGCTTCATGCTGGCAGCCCCCACAGGCAGAGCGGCCAAACGCATGAGTGAGGTTTGCGGGAGAGAAGCCAAAACGCTGCATCGGCTTTTGGAATCAGTCTTTGATTCCGCGCAGGGCAATATAGGCTTCAGACGTGACAGGTCAAATCCACTTGATACGGACGTAATTATTGTAGATGAGGCCTCGATGCTGGATTTGCTTTTGGCGTCTTCGCTTCTTGATGCAATGAAACCCCATACCCGCCTTGTGCTTATAGGTGATGCGGACCAGCTTCCGCCGATGGGGCCGGGCAGCTTTTTCTCTGAACTGCTTGTTTGCCCCGACATACCAAAGACTATACTTACTGAGATATTCAGACAGGCGCAGGGCAGCGATATAGTGGTAAATTCTCATATGATAAACCAGGGTCAAGTTCCCCCAATCAAGAAGAACAGCGGTGATTTCTTTTTTGCCAATGCTCGCTCGGCTGAAACTACGGCATCTTCTGTGTTAGCGCTTATAACGGAACGCATTCCGCTTAAGTTTGGCATAGAGCCGGCAGATATTCAGGTTATTTGTCCATCTCGGCAGCTTGCCTGCGGAACAGCCGCCCTTAACGTGCTGCTTCAGACATATCTCAACCCGCCGTCTCCCCAAAAAGCAGAGGTTAAGGCAGGAAACGCCATATTTCGGTGCGGTGACAGGATAATGCAGATAAAGAACAACTATGATCTTATGTGGCGAAGGCTGGACACTCCAGAGGTTGGCACAGGTGTATTTAACGGTGACACCGGAGTTATAGTCCATATTGATAATGCAGCCCGTATTCTTGTCGTTCGCTATGATGATAAGGAGGCTGACTATACTTTTGATGAGATCAATCAGCTTGAGCACGCATATGCCATAACAGTACATAAATCGCAGGGAAGCGAATACCCCGCGGTGGTTCTGCCGCTATTTGCGGCCCCTCAGCGCCTTCTTACCCGCAGCATGCTCTATACTGCCGTAACAAGGGCGAAAAAGCTTCTTGTCATTGCCGGACGGGAGGAGATTGTAGGGCAGATGGTTGAAACAAATAAGAAGAACAAGCGCTTTTCCGCGCTTAGAATGAGAATAACAGGGACTTTGAATGATGCTTGAGAGAATTCTTGACCTTCTGTTTCCGCCAAAATGCACTTTTTGCCATGAGCTGCTTCAAAAAGATGAAAAAAGAGTTGGGATATGTTCGCATTGCATGGATTTGTTGGAGCAAAACCATGAGGGGGGAAAACTCAACGGAGAATTTTTTGATAAAGGGCTTTACTGTTTTGAATATGAAGGGAATATCCGTAAGTCGCTTCACCGTTTTAAGTTTGGAGGCAGAAAGGAATACGCTGGTATATACGCTCGCTATCTTTTAAAAATTGCGGAAGAAGATAAAGATTTTCATGATGGGGATATAATTACATATGTTCCAACTAATCGCAAAAATATCAGAAAGCGCGGCTATAATCACTCGGCGTTGATTGCCAAAGAGGTTTCTGAAAGGATGGGTATCCCATTGTGTGAGTGCTTAAAAAAAACAAGGGATACATCTGCCATGTTCGGGCTTAAACCTCATGAGAGAAGGGCTAACATATCAGGAGCTATTGCTTTGGACTGTGCAAAGGAACAAATCGAAGGTAAAAGGGTCATAATTATTGATGATATTTTTACCACCGGAGCAACAGCTGGAGAATGTTCCTGGGTGCTTAAAACAGCAGGTGCGCAAAAAGTATTTGTTTTAACTGTTGCTAAAACGGAGAAATCATATTAAAATATAGCTGTTGAAATAATAGGAGAGATTGGTTATAATATGGGAAGTAATTTTTTCAAGAAAATGCGAGGTGCTTTTATGTCTTCCGGAGATATTGGAATAGATCTTGGTACTGCATCAATACTTGTTTTTGTCAAGGGCAAGGGCATAGCTCTGTGTGAGCCGTCTGTCGTTGCGGTTGACAAAATGTCAGGCAAAATTCTTGCCGTTGGTGCTGATGCCCAAAGTATGCTTGGAAGGACGCCTGGGAATATAGTAGCTGTCCGTCCGCTCAGAGAGGGCGTTATTTCCGATTATGATATGACTGAAAAGATGATTAAGGAGTTCATAAAGAAAGTTTTGGGCTTCAGGCTCTTTAAGCCAAATGTCATTATATGTATCCCCAGCGTCATTACAGAAGTTGAGGAAAGAGCCGTTATAGACGCGGGTATCCAGGCTGGGGCCAAGCGGGTATTCCTCATAGAAGAGCCTGTAGCGGCTGCTATAGGCGCTGGCATAGATATTGCAAGACCTAACGGCAATATGATAGTTGATATCGGCGGCGGCACAACAGATATAGCTGTAATCTCCCTTGGCGGTATTGTTGAGTCGGCCTCCATAAAGGTTGCCGGAGATAAGTTTGATGAGGCCATCGTAAAATACATCAGGAGAAAGCATAACGTCCTGATTGGAGAGCGTACAGCCGAAGATATGAAGATAAATATTGGCTGCGTATATCCCAGGCCGGAGGATAAGAGCATGGAAGTCAAGGGAAGATGCCTCATGACAGGCCTCCCCAGAACATTCACAGTTACATCTTCCGAAATGATTGAGGCATTCGAAGAGGTCACAGTCAAGATACTTGAGGCTGTTCACTCGGTCTTGGAGAGAACTGCCCCTGAGCTCGTCGGGGATATTGCCACAAACGGGATTGTGATGACAGGCGGCGGAAGCCTTATCTATGGCTTTGATAAGCTTATTGAGGCTAAAACGGGCATTGCAACACGAGTGGCTGACGATGCCATTTCCTGTGTGGCCTACGGAACCGGCAAGTCGCTTGATAGCATAGGCGCCATGCAGGATGGGACTATGAATCTTTCAAGAAAGCGCCAGATGATGTAAATCTAAAACGGAGCCGCAAACTTACGGCTCCGTCTTTTGTATTTGGAGAAGCAATATGAAAAAAATGGCAGTCCGCCTAGGGTGGTCACTTTTTATCTTAGCTCTTGTTACAGATGTGGTTGAAATTTTAGTCGGACTTTTTATACAGCGTTTTTACCCTGTTTTGGCGCAGTCTGAGTGGTTCTCTGCAGCGCTTATAGCAATAGGCTTTTATTTATGTGGGCTGCCGGTTTTTGCTCTTTTGACAAGAAAAATTAAGGGGTGGAATCAAGAGGGGAATCACGTTCAGCTCAGATTTTTTGGCCAGGTGGTGCCTCTTTATTTTGCATGTATGTTTCTGGGATATGTTTTCAGCCTTCTTGGGGTATTGATAAATCTATTTGTATCTCATTTCACAGGGATCACGCCGTCCAATCCGATAAGCGATATGATATCCTTTTCGGGCCTTGTTCCTATGATAGTTGTTGCAGGCGTGCTCTCACCAATAGTTGAAGAGTTTATTTTCAGAGGTATCGTAATAGATAAGACACTTAAATACGGTGAAAATGCAGCTATATGGTTTTCTGCCATTACTTTTGGGCTTATCCACATGAATCTTTACCAGTTTTTTTATGCTGTTGCCATAGGAATAATACTGGGCTATGTACGAGTAAAGACCGGCAAAATCAAATATAGCATCATGCTTCATATCATGGTCAATATGACAGGCTCCGTTCTTATTCCTGTATTGTCTGCGATAAAAAACATTGGAGAGTACCTTGTAGGAACCTTTATAGCTTTGGTGATGATACTCGGATTTATTTATTGGAGAAGGCTTAAAAAGACTATCAGAGCAGAAGAAGACAGCGCACGTAGTTGTGAAGAAACAATAAGTGAGGAGCAGGATGCTTATACGTCGTTGTGTGAAGATCAGGCCACTCCAAATGCCAAAGATCTTTATCTGAACATCGGCACGCTTGCTTATATCGGGCTGTGCATAGCAGGTTTTGTGTATTCAATAGTGGCATAGAACTTTTTGATATTATTATATAAAAGTGCCTCCATCTGTTTTGTCAGATGGAGGCACTTTTTATGCTTTTTACTAATCTTTGATCGATTGCAGGATATCATAAACTTTATAAATATCGCCAGCGCCCATCGTGAAAATAAGGTCACCTGGCTGAGCGTTCTCCTTTATATAGTGAGCCGCATTTTCAAGAGAGTGAACACATACAGAACCTTTTATCATGCTTGAGAGCTTTTCTGATGTTATGCCGGAAAAATTTGTTTCTCTCGCCGCATATATTTCCGTCAGAACGCATTGATCACAGTGCGAAAGAGCATCAGCGAATTCGTTAAGAAGAGATACAGTTCTGGAATATGTATGCGGTTGGAAGATACAGATCGTACGCTTAGGCTCCATGTCGGCGGCAGCTTTAAGTGTTGCCTCTATTTCGCTGGGATGGTGAGCATAATCGTCGAATATTTTTGCGCCGTTAAAGGAACCGCGATACTCAAATCTGCGTCCCACTCCTTTATATTCTTCAATGCCTTTTTTAAAGTCATCCGGCGATACTCCAAGAAGGTAGGCAACAGCGGCTGCCGCAAGCGCGTTTCTCGCATAATGTCTTCCCGGGACTGACATATTAAGGCGTGTGAAGAACTCGCCGTTATGTATTACATCAAAACTGTAGAACCCGTTCTCGGATGTAATGTTCGTCATATAAAAATTGGCATCGGCTGTGGTGCCAAAGGTTATTACTTGCCGGTTTATGTCTTTGACTGCTTTAACGGTATTGATATCGTCAAGACATGCGATGACAATTCCTGTATCCTCAGGCACAAGATAGGCAAATTTTGTGAAAGAAGCGATAATATCGTCAGTGTCGCTGAAAAAGTCAAGATGATCTCTGTCGATATTGAGAATGATCGCGATAGTCGGAGTAAAGCTTAAAAAAGAGTTTTTGTACTCACATGCTTCAGCGATAAAAAGATCGCTGGAACCTCTGCGAAGGCTGCCGCCTATATTGCTTAGGTTTCCGCCCACCATTACCGTAGGGTCACATCCGCAGCTCTGGGTAAAGGTTGCGATCATAGAGGTAGTGGATGTCTTGCCATGTGTTCCCGACACGCAGACAGATTGTTTATAGCGGCTCATAAGCATACCCCAGGCATTGGCGCGTTCAAGTATGGGCGTACCTCTTTTTTTAGCGCCGATTATATCCGGATTATTGTCCAGCACGGCCGCTGTGCGTATGACAATGGCGGCGCCCGTTGTATTATCGATATCATGCCCATGGATAAAGCGTATCCCAAGGCTGTTAAACTCATCAAGATAAGGGGAGGGGTCTCTGTCTGAGCCCTGTACTTTAGCGCCCATGCCGCAAAGCTCTTTTGCAAGAGCCTTCATTGAAACACCGTTTATACCACAGATATGTATAAGCTGCTTTGAATCGATTATTGATTTAAATTCGTTATATTCCACTGTATTCACCAACCGTATTAGTTTTCTCAGTGCTTTAAGCACTTTACAGTACATTATATTACACATCGGGAAAAATATAAAGTATAAAAGACTGTCAAAATAAGATTTTCTCAATAAACTGTTAGGGAGGAGTGTGATACACATGATATTTTCAGTTATCGGGGGAGATAAAAGGACAGAATATCTCAGAAGTAAGCTGCTTAAAGATGGGCACAAGCTTACATATCAAAGCAGTGACGCGGATATAATCATCATGCCCATGCCGCTCACTGCCGACGGGATACATATTCTTAATACAGATATTGAGATAGACGAATATCTGCGAAAACTGCCCAAAGATATTCTTGTATTCGGAGGCGGAAACAGAGAGGGAGTTATCGATTACAGTAAGGATAACAGCCTTGCGGCACTTAACGCTATTCCCACAGCTGAGGGAGCGCTGGCGCTGGCAATAGAAAACACTTCCGCTGTATTATGGAAAAGCCGCTGTCTTGTGGTCGGAAGCGGGAGAATAGGCAAATATTTGTCCGGCTTGTTAAAAGCGATGGGAAGCTATGTAACGCTTTCTTCGCGAAGGGAAGAAGACAGGGTATATTCAATGATATGGGGATATTCCCACGCTTATACGAATAATTTACTGGAAATCATCAGCGATCAGGATATTATATTCAATACTGTACCTTCAAGGGTAATAGGAGAGGCAGAGCTGTCAAGGCTCAAACAGAGTGCACTTATTATTGAACTCTCCTCTAAGCCGTATGGTGTAGATTTGGAAATGGCTTCTCAAATGGGTGTAAAGACAATACTAGCCTCCGGGCTTCCGGGGAAGGTAGCGCCGCAAAGTGCGGGAGAGATAATTGGTGAAACCATATATCGTCTTATATCAGAAATGAGGGGAAAAAGTGCTGAAAGATAAAAAAATTGGTCTTTGTATAACCGGTTCGTTCTGTACATTTAGTAACATACTTCCAGTATTGGAGGAAATGTGCCGTGAAAACTGTGTTACTGTGATCATGTCGCAAACGGCGTATTCGACAGATACGAGGTTTTGGAATATAGAAGAATATAAAAGCAAATTAAGAGATATTACAAAAAATAATATTATACATACTATTACTGATGCCGAGCCTATTGGGCCAAAGAAGCTATTTGATATAATACTCATTGCTCCATGTACAGGCAATACTTTAGCAAAGCTGAATTGGGGCATAACCGATACAGCGGTGACAATGGCTGCAAAAGCCCATATACGCAATGAGTCGCCACTTGTGCTGGCTGTTTCCACAAATGATGCACTGGGAACAGCAGCGCAGAATATAGGTATGATGCTCAATAAGAAGCACATATATTTTGTACCATTTTCTCAGGATGACTGTCAAAAAAAGCCCAGATCCATGATAGCGGACCTGAGCCTTTGTATGGAATCTCTTGAAGCGGCACTTGATGGTAAGCAACTACAGCCCGTAGTAAAATAGGCTTATTTACCTCTTCTGTAGTGGCTGCGGTTTTGAGGGTTTCCCGAGGTTCTGGGCCGAGGGTGTCCTGATCCTGCTTGAGAGCTGGGTTCCTCTGCTGCCTTAAAGACGACAACGAAATTGTTTACAGTAGCATCCTGCATGCTTTTCATTACATGGCGAGCGTTTTCAGGGGAGAGCTCAATCAAAGACTCGCTCTGGCTGATCGTTATTTTGCCGATATCCTGCTTTTTAAGGCGGGCATATTTCATTATAGCACCGGAAATATGGCTTGGACGAATGTCATGGTCAGCGCCTACGTCTACTGATATAAGGCAGTTCTGAGGGTTGTCCTTGTATTTAGAAGATGAAGAACCTGAACCCGACGGTTTTTTTCCGGGAACAGCAATTCTGTAAGAGGCCTTTGAGTTGTTAAGCGCTCTTACTCTATCGTCCGGCAAAGCGTCAGCGCCCTCGAGAATGTAAGGTGTCAAATGTGCTCCTGTTTTATCCTCAATGTCACACAAGTTGAAAAACTCGCCGCGGTTTGCAATAATGGTATATGAGACGCCGAGATTTCCGGCGCGGCCTGTACGCCCTATACGGTGTACATAATACTCCGCATCCTGGGGTATATCATAGTTAATTATAGCCTCTACGCCGCTTGCATCGATTCCACGGGCGGCCACATCGGTAGCTATAAGGATATTTACCTGGCCATCCTTGAACTCCTTCATCACCTGACTTCTTGCAGACTGCTTCATATCGCCATGAAGCGCTACTGCAGAGAGGCCTTTTTCAACAAGATGATTGGTCAGCGTATCTACCATATGCTTTGTATTACAGAAAATAAGGGCTCTGTTTATAGAAAGCTTTTCCATAAGCAGCATTACTGAATTGGCCTTTTTACCCTGAGGTACTTCGCAATAATACTGCGTAATCAGATCAAAAGCAGCCTGACCATCATCGCCCTTGATATGAACTGGGTGTTTTTGAAACCGCTCAGTTATACGGAGTATCTGCGATGGCATGGTAGCTGAAAAAAGCAGAGTCTGCCGGTCTTCGGGGCAGCATTTGAGTATATACCTAATATCATCGAGGAAACCCATGTCCAGCATCTCGTCGGCTTCGTCCAAAACAACCATTTTTACATGATCAAGTTTAAGTGTGCCGCGATGGATATGGTCAATTATTCTTCCAGGTGTTCCTACAACAATCTCGGCTTTTCGAAGGCCTCTGATTTGGATCATTATGGTTTGTCCGCCATATACAGGGAGAGTTTTTACACCTTCCTTGTATTTCGAAAACTTTCTCATTTCTTCAGTTATCTGTATGGCAAGTTCTCTTGTTGGGGTAAGAACAAGAATTTGTGTCCGGCCTTCTTCTGAGGGCTCGGCCTTTTCAACCGCAGGGATAGCAAAAGCGGCAGTTTTTCCGGTTCCTGTGCTTGACTGACCGATTACATCTTTGCCGCTTAGGACAAGAGGAATAATCTGTTCTTGAATAGGGGTCATAGAGTCATAGCCCATATCGGCGATGGCTCTCAGTATCTGATCTGAAAGGTTTAATTTGCTGAATAGCTTTTCTTCCATTTATAATCTCCAAATAATAAAAATAGGGCAGGTGACTTTGCCACCTGCCCTTTAGTATACCATGAAGTACAGAAATAAGCAACTTTTTCGGATTTTTCGATAAAATACGCTGGAATAAATTAAAACAGACTTATTTCTTGTAAACAGCTCCTTCCTTCATAACAAAAGCACAATTTTTCATAATTGTGATATCTTCGAGAGGGTTGCCCTTGAAAGCTACGATATCAGCCAGCTTGCCGGATTCAATGAAGCCGAACTTGTCGGTTGCTTCAAGAAGCTCAGAGTTGGTTTTTGTTGCCGCCATAAGTGTCTGTTTGGGGGTAAAACCAAATTTGCACATAAGCTCAAACTCATAGCCCTGCTTGCCGTGGAAGTTGGAAGGTGTGCCGGCGTCTGTTCCGAAGGTGTGCTTGACCCCGAGGCGGATACCCTCTCTTACTCCCCATTCATGGCGCTCATAAACCTGCTTGGCCTTGTCTATCATCCAGCCCTGAAGGCCCATTTGCTCTCCGCAAACAATGATGCGCTCGGCAGCAATGATGGTGGGGGTATGATATGTGCCGTGCTCAAGGAAGAGCTCTATGGCTTCATCGTCGAGCATCATTCCGTGTTCGATAGATGTAATTCCCGCTCTTGCCGCGGCCTTGATTCCTTCGGTGCCATGTGCATGGGCAGCCGTATGTACGCCATACATTTTGGCGATTTCGCAAACCGCGTCAAGCTCGTCCTGTGTAAGCTGCTGAGAGCCCACAGTTGTGCCAAGAGACATAACTCCACCTGTTGCCATTACTTTTATAAAATCGGCGCCGTATTTGAGGTTATAGCGGGCAAGTCGTCTTGCCTCAAAGGGGCCATCCGCGGCACCAGGATACAGATTTGTCGAGATATAAGGGCTGAAATGAGTATCGGCATGTCCGCCGGTAGAACTGATTCCGCCGCCGCTAGCGTAAACTCTTGAGCCGATGAATTTTCCTGAGGCAATAGCGTTTCTTACAGATACATTTACAAAGCCTTGGCTGCCACAGTCACGAACTGTTGTAAAGCCTGCCATAAGGTTTATTTGAGCATTTTCAAGGGCAGTTACCATAAAATCCCCTAAGAGAGCCTGAGAGGCGCTGTACGGGTCATTGTGGCCTGTGCTGCTGAGGTGGACATGTGCATCTATAAGGCCTGGCATAACAAAGCTGTCGGAGAGATCAATGAGCTCATATTCGCCGCTGATCTGATTTGGGCAGGGAATGACTTCGGAAATCTTTTTGCCGTCGATAACGACGAGCATATTTTCAAGAACGGAGCCGTCATGTGAATTGAAGAGCTTTCCGCACTTTATTGCTGTTTTCATGTTGATTACCACCTTTCAAATTTAAATAACTAAAGTATACAACGATTATATTACACCATGCTTTCGAAATCAATAGTCGCATTTCCAAAATAGTGATATAATGTTACTAAATGGGCGATATGAGGCGTTTTCAGTGCATTGCCGGCTGGAAAACCATACCATAATATCTAAGGCTCGGAGGTGCGTGATGCTTGAATTAGTATGCTCTTCAAACAGAGAGGATAATATATCTTTTTTATATTCAGGGGTTGCCAAAGGGATATCAACGGGGGAAAAGCAGCTTATAATAGTTCCCGAGACTCATTCACACAAGGCGGAGAGAAGGCTGTTGGCAGAATGTGGTAACAGCGCCGGCATATATGCATCTGTCATGACATTTTCACGCATTGCATTAAGAGCACTAAGAGAGGCCGGACGGAAGCCGCTGTCTGTGGATGCCGGAGGTCGTGTTCTTCTTATGTACAGGGCGGTCAAAGCAGTTGAATCAACACTTGAATATTATAAAGGAGCTGCTTCAAGAACGGACATGCTTAAAGGTCTTATTGATGTTGCTTCAGAATTCCGCTCATGCATGGTAGATCCCGAATCCCTTATTGAAAATATGAAAACTATGAGCCCCAAACTCAGGGACATAGCTGTTATATATTCTGCTTATTGCGCAGTATGCAGCGGTTTGTCTGCCTGCGGCAGTGATGAGCTTGAGCTCTCTCTTCCGTATATTGCGGGTTATTCAGGGATAAGGGATGCAGATATATTTATTTATGGGTTTGATGGGTTCACCGCTGCGGAATATGCTGTTCTTGATAAAGTCATCGAAGGAAGCCATGGGGTGACTATAGCTCTCAACATAGGCAAGGACACACAGCTCTTTTCAGAACAGATAAAGACCAAAGGCAGGCTTGAAAGGCTTGCTGACACACATGGATTGAGCTGGATTAACAAGAATCCGGAGCATATTGAAAGAAAACAGAACGAGTGTCTTGAATATATAGCTGATAAAATGTTTAGGTTTGATGAAACGCCATATTGCGGATCGAGTCAAGCCATACAGCTTTACAGATGTAAAGACCCCTTGGAAGAGTGCGAGCTGATTGCAGGTATCTGCAGAAAACTGACGCTTGAGGAAGGAGTAAGGCTTAGAGAAATAGCAGTAGTATCATCAGAGGCAGAACAATATGAAAAATACCTCGAACGCAGCTTTATGCGTTATGACCTGCCTATATACATAAGCCGCAAGGAGGATTTTTTGGAAAAACCGGCAGCTGCAGCGGCGCTCGGGGCATTTCGAGCGATAGATGACAGAATGTCTTTTTCCTCAGTTCTGCGATATATGAAGTCAGGGCTGGTAGGCTTGACAAGAGACGAGCAGGAGTTACTTGAAAACTATGCCTATACTTGGCAGATAAAGGGGAATAAGTGGTTCTCGGATTGGACTATGAGCCCTGATGGATACGATGGCAAAAGTGATTCCGACCAGCTTGCTGCCGTCAACAGAATACGCAAAAGGCTTACTGAACCGCTCAGAGAGCTTAAGGAGGCACTTCCGTCGTCCGCCAAGGCCTGTCAATATGCTGAGATATACAAAAGCCACCTTGAGAGAATTGAGCTTGAACGCCTTATTATGGAGCGTGCTAAAAGCCTTGAGGCAGAGGGGAGAAGGCAGGAAGCCTCCGAGTACCTTCAGATATATGATATCCTTAATGAGGCACTGACGCAGTTTTGTGCTGTTATGGGTGAAGATATTCTTCAGAGAGGAGATTTTTTCTCCCTCTTACAAATGATGCTCTCTCAGTATTCAATAGGAACAATACCTGTTTCGCTTGATACAGTCGAGTTTTCCGATTTTGAGCGAGCTTCTTTCGGAAGCATAAAATACCTTTTTATACTTGGCGCAAGAGAGGGGGCATTACCTCCTGTAGTTACAGGATCAGGTCTTCTAAAAGAGCGAGACAGGATAATGCTCGAAACCTATGGCATAGAGCTTACTCAGAGCGACGACGAACGGACATTTGAATATATGAGCGACATATATCAATTGGTAGATAGCGCAGTAAAGCAAATATACTTTACATATGCCGAAAAAACTTTTGGCGGTTCTGAATCCACCCCCAGTTATCTGCTCGGCCTTGTAGAAAAAGCATTTCCCGAAAGCAGCTTCAGATCTTGTGAAGAGACTCTTTCTGAAAACAGGCTGCTTGCAGCTGTTCCTGCTTTTGAAACGCTTTGCCTTAGGGATGGCTCTCCGAAGTGGCAGGCTGCTTATGAATATTTTAAAGGGAGAGAAGAAATAGGGCTTTACGAAAAGCTTGAGCGTTATGCATCGAGCGGCAGGGGGCCGGTTGCTCTATCAAAAAACATACAGGCGCTTTTTGGAAATGCTGTATATATGTCTGCTACAAGAGCGGAAAAGATAAGCTCGTGCAGATTTTCATATTTTATGGAGTACGGCCTTAAGGCAAAAGAACGCAAGCAGGCCACGTTTGAGGCCACCAATGTGGGTACCCTTGTGCATTATGTTGTCGAGAATGCCGTGAGGGAGCTTTCATCCGACACATCTCTTGATTTGGGCGGAGTTGTTGAAAAGTATGTGAAGGAGTTCCTTGAAAAGCGTCTGGGCGGCAGTGGCGATAAAACAGCACGGTTTATGGCCAATTATAGCTCTATACATGAAAATGTGCAGGATATAGTAAAGGACATAATGGAGGAGATACGCAGTTCTGACTTTAAGCCAATAGCTTTTGAAATGGGTTTTGGAGGAGAAGAACAATTTCCGCCTTACAAAGTAGAGTCCAGCGATATTGCTCTGGAACTTCATGGACAGATTGACAGAGTTGATGGCTATATAAAGGATGACATCCTTTACCTTAAAGTATCCGATTATAAAACAGGTAATAAATCCTTTTCGATTTCGGATATAATTGCCGGGATAAATATGCAGATGTTTATATATTTGCTTATGCTTGGCGGTGCACCTAGGGGCCAACTATTGGCTTTGGCTCGGGAAAAGCTTGTAGGTCAACCTAAGGATATTGCCAGCTGTGCGGCTTTGTATATTCCTGTAAAAAGTCCTTATGTAGAGGCATTACCGTCTACGGATGAGGATGAGATAGAGAGGGCACGGAGAAACAAGGTTAAAAGGCTGGGAGTAGTCCTGTCGGACAGGGAGATCATAGGCGCTCTTGAACATGCGGAAAATGACGAATATCGTTTTCTGCCGGTGGGTATTCTCAAAAACGGAGAATTTTCAGCTTGGTCAAAGGTTTTGAAGGAACAAGAGCTTGGGCTTTTGCTTGATAAGACAAATAATAACTTAAGAGAAATCGCAAGGACTATCTCAAAAGGCAATATAGAGGCTAACCCATATTCTTTTGGGGGAGGCAGGAGCTATTGCGACTGGTGCCCGTTCAGGCAGGCTTGCCAGTTCGACACAGATATGGAAAAAGATAAGTACAGATATTTTAAGTCATATAAGAACGACGAAGTAATAGCACTGATTGAAAAGGAAAAGGAGGAGGGAGAATATGGCTGTTGAGTTTACAGAAAGCCAGAAAATGGCTATCGAAAGCCGCGGCTGTTCCCTCATCGTTTCAGCGGCCGCCGGTTCAGGCAAGACGGCAGTCTTGGTAGAGCGAGTCATAGGATTGATTTGTGATAAGGAGGCCCCATGTGATATTGACAGCCTTATTGTTGTAACTTTTACCAATGCCGCAGCTGCTGAAATGCGTCAGAAAATAGGCTCTGCTCTTTTGAAAAAGATTACTGAGGAACCAAATAATATGCGCCTCAGGCGTCAGCTAACGCTGCTTTCGGGGGCAAGGATACAGACGGTACACTCTTTCTGTCTTGATCTGGTTAAAGAGCATTTTGCCGTATGCGGGGTTTCTGCTGATTTCTCTGTGGCTGACGAGAGCGTTTCTGCGGATATTAGGAAACAGGCGTTGGATGAGGTGCTTGAAGAGCTTTATATTGAAGGTGACAGCGATTTTAGCAGCCTATGCAAAGCGCTTTCGGAAGAGAAGGGTGACAGAATTCTTACTGAGGCTATTGAAGAGATATACGATAGGCTTATCAGCCACTCGGACCCTATGGGCACACTGTACAGATTTACTTCAGAAGACGGACAGCGGCGATGGAAGCCCTATCTTCTGCACGAAGCCGGTGAGCTGATGGAAAACGCCGAAAAACGCCTTAAGGCGGCAATGTGTTACATGGTAACAAATGCTGAGGTCAATGAAAAATACAGCCCAGCATTTTTTGATTGCTTATCATTTGCAAGCGGAGCGCGAAAGGCTATATCCGATGGCTGGGATAATGCCTATTGCGCCTTTTCAGCTTTCCAAAACCCTAAACTCAAAGCGGTAAGGGGAGAAGAGAATAAGGATATCGCAGAATACATGAAGGCAGCGAAACAGAGTTTTGTCGAGGCTGTCGGTTACATAAGAGATAAAATATTTGTGATGACAGACGAGGAATCACAGTTCGGCTCCGATGTGAATCTTTCTGCTCTACGGGGGCTTAGGATAGCTGAGGAGAGGTATCTTATGAGGTTTTCAGAGCTTAAGCTTGAGAGAAAACTGCTTGACTTTTCAGATCTTGAGCATTACGCCTTGAAACTTCTGAGAACTGATGAGGGAAACCCAACAGAGCTTGCTCTTGAGATATCAGCTGGAATAAACGAGATACTTGTAGACGAGTATCAGGATACAAATGATATTCAGGATGCCATATTTTCATCTCTTGGACAAAAGTCTGGCGGATTCTTTTATGTTGGTGATGTGAAACAGAGCATTTACCGTTTCAGAATGGCAAAACCAGAGATATTTATGGAAAAGTATCTTTCCTATGGTGATTTTAATAAGAATGCCAGAGGGGAAAAGTTAAAGCTTTCGCTCAACCGCAATTTCCGTTCGCGCAGAGAGATTCTTGAAACCTGCAATCATGTTTTTTCTGCTATTATGTCAAGAGAATTTGGTGATATAGATTATACAAGTGATGAGGCTTTGTATAATGGGGCACCTTATGATGGCGAAAAGAAGGTGCATTTTGAAATAATCGATATGCAGGGGGCTTCAGATGATGACAACTCACCTGAAAAAGCCGAGGCCGAGGCTATATATACAGCATGTGAGATTGCTCGAATGCTCGAAACAGAACAGGTGACAAATCCTTTTACCGGGGAAAGTCGCAAGGCGAGATATAGTGACTTTGCTATTATTTTAAGCTCGTTTACCAATAAATCGGGATATTTCATAAAGGAGCTTGAGCGGATAGGAATACCTGTCAGCGGGGGACGCAAGGATTTTTGGGGCAGTATGGAGATTCTTGTCATGATGGCCTTTTTGAGGGTTCTTGACAACAGGCGGCAAGATATACCGCTTGTGGGCCTGCTGCGTTCACCATTTTTTCTTTTTACAGCAGATGAGCTGGCTGAGATAAGGCTTGAGAAAAAAGAGGCTTATTTGTATGACGCGATTATGATGCATGCCTCACATGGAGACAAAAAATCCTCTGATTTTTGCAGTATGATTGACCGTTATATTTCATATGTCCCTGATATGTCAGCTTCCCAGCTGATTCGTATGATTTATTCAGAGCTGTCTGCAATGGCGGTATTTGGTGCAATGGACAGGGGCGAAGATCGCAGGAGAAAGCTTCAGTCTTTCTATGAGCTAGCCCTCAAATATGAAAGCTCGGGTCACAGAAGCGTTTTTGATTTTATCCGTTATGCGGAAGGGCTTATGGAGACTGACTCTGCGCCAGGTATCGACGAGAGCGATGGAGTAAGGATAATGAGCATACATAAGTCTAAAGGGCTTGAATTTCCCTTCGTCTTTATTCCTGATCTTAACAAAACCTTTAATTTTGATGACTTGAAAAAACCTATAATAATACATGACAGGCTTGGCATCGGTATGAAAATACGCATTCGCAAGACAAGGGCAGAATATCGTATGCCTATGCATATGGCTGTAGCAGCGGCCACAAGGCGAGAGCTTGCTTCTGAGGAAATGCGTAAGCTATATGTCGCCATGACCCGTGCCAAAGAACGGCTTATTCTGGTGGCAGGCATACGAAACGCATCAAAGACACTCGAGGACATAGGCCGGGATATCGAGCTTGGCGGCATAACCCCGGTGTGGCTTTCACAGAAAAACAATGCAGCTGCCTGGTTGATAGCTGCTTTTAAAGAGAGAAAATGCCAATATATAACGCAGTCCGTCTCGCCGTATACCTCAATAGAACGCATAGAACAGGAAACCCATAAGGAAGACAAAACGCATGTATCGGTGCCGGACAGAATCTTGCTTTCAAAGCTTGAGCACTCAAATGAGGAGTATCCTTATGCCGCTGTTTCGCGTTTGCCCTCAAAACTGACTCCGGCAGGCACCAGACGCCTTATTGAAGAGGACTCGGGCATAGTGGACACAAAGGATGACCGCGTAGTCATAGATATTTATCACCATGCCTCAGGCATATCCACCGGCCTTACCGCAGCTCAAAGAGGGAGTGCTATACATCTTTTTTTACAGCATGCTGATTTCAAAAAGTGTCGGAGTGAGGCGGAGATCAGACGCCAAATAGAATCTATGACCGATAAAGGGCTCATGACCATGGAAGAGGCGGATACGCTTGATATGGGCATGATACTTGGCTTTGCTGAGGGGCAGTGGGGGAAAAGAGCTTCAAAATGTGAAAGACTTTTGCGTGAATATGAGTTTTCTGCAATGCTTACTCCCAAGGAGATCGGAGTAGGGGACATGGATGATGAAGAGATATTGATGAACGGAATCATTGATCTTATGCTTTTTGAGGATGGCGGAATAACTATAATTGACTTCAAAAGCGATAGCGTGATTTCAGGGCATGAGGCTGAAGCCGCTGTACGCCATAAGCTACAGCTTGATATATACGCTATGGCGGCTCAAAAGATATTTAAAATGCCAGTAAAGGAAAAGATAGTATTCTTGCTCAAATCGGCTGTAGGGCAGCCTGTATGATGGCTTAAAGGCTGAATATTTAATTGTAATAAATCAGGCGCATCCATAATGGATGCGCCTGAACTTTATATTTGGGGATTATTTAGTAGGCAAGACTCTGGGCGTAGTTGTGGTCTGCTGTTGCGTACTTTGTGGAGATGCCCTTATAATATTCGCTGTAAGCGGAGTTTATAAGTGAGGTCCGTGCTGATACTTTCCATGCATAATCGCCGTTTCCTACAAAGTAGATAAGGTGGTAGCCATAGGTGGTTTTGACGATTCCGGTGTCTCCGGATTTTCTTGAGGAGTCAAAGACCCAGTCGTTGAATTCGGCAACCATCGAGCCTTCTGAAAAGTCTTTATAAAGTCCGCCCTTTTGGACAGAGCCCGCATCATCGCTATATTTCATTGCAAGCTGGGCAAAACGGTCTTCCGTTTTTTCTCCGCTTTCCCATTCCTTGTTAATCTCTTCGATCTTTGCCTTGGCATCTGTAAGAGCAGTTTCCGCCTTAGCCTTTTCTTCAGCTGTGGCATTCTCGGAGGCTGCTGTGGCTTTGATCAGAATATGGCGGGTTGTGGCTGTGGAGACTTCAGGCAGATATCTGTTAATGAAATACACAACAGTTATCGAAGAACCTGAATCGACGGTTCCCTTGTCGCCTGCATTGCGGCTGTCATCAGCACACCAAGTCACTACTTTTGAGTTTGTGGAAGAAAGATCAGCGTTTGTCGTAAGCGTGGCCGAATCATCAGCATACTTATCTGCATCATTTGCATTGGCATACTCCTTGGCAAGAGAACTGAAGCTTGCTTCATCGGTTATCTTTGAAAGAAACTCATCAGCCTTTGCCTGAGCAGCCGCAATATTGGCCTGCGTCATGGTAGTTGCTTCTTCTTCACTCTTGGGCTTTCCTTCCTCAACTGTTTTACCCTCTGCAGGAGCTGTATATTTCACAGTCTCATAGGGGAAGTCAAAGCTTCTGTAATCGGCTTTGTCAAAAGTCAATTTATTTGCTGAATAATAGTTCTGAATATCTGTATCGGATATCTTAAGGCTTTCTGTATAGTCGTTATAATATTTATCAGCTGTAGCCTCGATTTTTGCAATTCGCTGAAGGTCAGAAAGATCTGCCGCAGAGCCATAGACTGCGTTTATATACTTATCGAGATCCATGTTGTAAAGTGCTGCGGTAGCTCTGTATTCAGCCATCTTGCCTTGATAAATAGGGTCTTCATCGCCTGCAAGTTCATACCCGTTGGCAAGGGCCTCAAGATAGAGGGTGTAAGTCTCTGTAAGCTTGGATTTGGTGCTTGAATGGAGATAATCTCCCCATGTTCCATCTCCGTAAGCCTGAGTTTCCAAAGGCTTTGTCAGGTCAACTCCATAGTATGTCTGAAGTGTAGAGCCGTACTGATTGATCAGGTTTATCTCGGCTGTTTTATAATATATTTTGTAGTCGAGCGCGCTGATCTTTTGATCGCCTATTTCAAACGCGGTAAGCTTGTCCATAAGCACACCTGTGGTAGAAAGGAGGCCGAAAATGCCGACTCCCACAAAAGCCGCAACTAAAAGACCAATCAGTACGTTGCGTATCGTTTTGCCCACCGATTTTTTGGGGGCGGTATAACGCGATGCGTTTACCTGCTCAGACATGGTAGTCTGACGGTTTCTTGAACCTTTACCCATGATAAAACCTCTTAACTATAAAAAATTACTGTCACTTATTTTACAATAAACTCTTGACAGTTGTGTTACGAACATGTAAATTATCAAGTATACGGAAAGAAAAGTCAATCCTTTTCGTATATAATTTCATCTTTTTTTAAAACGGGTCTTGAAATTCATATACGAAGATGGTATTATACTTGTTGTATGTTAATTAGGTTATGTGAGGTGAGATAGAGATGAAAGAGGGAATCCATCCCAAGTACAAGAGGACGACAGTTACATGTGCATGCGGTAACACCTTTGAAACAGGTTCTACAAAGGAGAACATCCGCGTTGAAGTCTGCTCCAACTGCCACCCCTTCTTTACTGGTAAGCAGAAGCTTGTTGACACAGGCGGACGCGTGGAACGCTTCAAGAAAAGGTTTAACATCGAAGGCTAAATTTATTGTCATCAGGGCAGGCTGTCTGATTTACAGATAGCCTGTTTTTTGTTTTGCTGGAGTATTTTGGTGCTGCATGGCTGTATTTAATAGGCTTTGGCGTGGCGGAGATAATTCCGCCACGCCTTGTTTCTTTTATTAAAAGGGACAAAAAGTTCTTGGACGGTCGCTTGTGGGCTCATATCGGGTGAGATGTGCAAATTGAGGGCTTAAAAGCTCTGAAGCTGGGGATAGGGCCTTTCCGCCGTAGCGGTTCTTTATTTTGTCACAGGTGCCGTCTATAATGATTTTTTTCGCAAGTGATCGGTCATCAAAAAGAGAGAGCGAAAAACCTTCAGCGGAGCATAAGTCTGAAAAAGAGATGCCTATGGCCCTAACGGATCCTCCCTGATAGGTTTTATAGAATAGTGCGGTCAGCTCTTTTAAAAGCTCGCATGTTATATCGCTCGGTCTGGAAAGCCTGTGTTGATGTGCAACAGCATTGAAAGATGAATCTTTAAGATAGAGAGATACTACACTGCAGCAAGCCCCGCCGCTACGCATTCTATAGGCTAGGGACGAGCATAGCTTTGACAGCACGGGAATAATCTCATCCGGCGAGAGAAGATCAACGGGCAGCGTTGCCGACTGCGAATAGCTTTTTACCGGTGTTTTGTCTGACGGAATAACAGGATCGGGATCGATTCCGTTTGAATACTCCCAGATGGTAGTGCCGTAAAGGCCAAGATATTTTTTTATCATCTGCGGGTCTGAATGGGCAAGCGCGCCAATATTGCTGATGCCGAGGGATACGAGCTTTTTTTCGGTTGCTCTTCCGACAAGAAAAAGCTCTCTGACAGGAAGAGGCCACAGCTTTTCTTCAAGCTCGCTTGGATAAAGCGTGCTGACGGCATCGGGCTTTTTCAGTTCGCCTGCCATTTTAGCCAGAACCTTACATGTTGATACCCCTACGCTTACGGTGAAGCCCAGGCGTTCTTTTACCCTTTTGCGCAGTTCATCTGCGGCTTGCTCCGGGGGACCGAGAACTTTTTCCATGCCGCTGTAGTCAATAAAACATTCATCAACTGAAAACTGCTGACATAGAGGAGAAAAATCTTTTACAACAGACATAAAGCTGTTTGACATGCGGGAATAAAGCGCATAATCACCTGGAATTATTACAAGGTCCGGACATTTCTTTTTTGCCTGCCATATTGGTTCTCCCGTAGTGACGCCATATTTTTTTGCCGGTATGGATTTAGCAAGGATTATCCCTTTACGCAATTTTTCGTCTCCGCCAACGGCCGATGGGATAAGTCGAAGATCCTGACAGGCACCCTCCCTGAGAAGCCTGACAGCCGACCATGACAAAAATGCAGAGTTAACGTCTGCGTGTATTATGATGCGTTTCACTTTCAACACCACCAAACAAATGTTCTAAAACAATTATATCAGAACAATTGTTCCGTGTAAACAGGTAATGTATGGCTTGATAAAATTGACAAAAAAGAATATAATATAAAGAATCGGAAAGTATGCATAAATTTATTATTTGGTGATTTAATATGAGTGATGAGATAAAAGAAAAAAATGAACGTACTGTGCTGGTGGGCCTTTGCTGCGAGAACCTTAAGGGTTTTGAAAGCTCAGACAACGACACGATGGCAGAGCTTGAGGAACTGGTCAAGACAGCCGGAGGCGAGGTGGTTCTAAGCTTTATGCAGAATCGCAATAGCCCTGATCCCAAGACATTTATAGGCGAGGGCAAGGCGTCGGAGATAGCCCAGGCAATAAAGGATAACGAGATTGATCTGGCAGTGTTCGATAATGAGATATCACCGTCGCAGACAAGAGCCCTTGAGAAAGCTCTTGAGTGTAGGGTAATTGATCGGAATGCGCTGATACTTGATATATTCGCTGACCGTGCCAAAACAAGCGAGGGCAAGCTGCAGGTCGAGCTGGCGCAATATCAGTATCTTTTGCCGAGACTTTCGGGCATGTGGAGTCACCTTGTCCGCCAGAACGCAAGCGGTGGAAAAAGCCCTATAGGAACAAGAGGCCCCGGCGAAACTCAGCTTGAAACGGACAGGCGGCATATAAGAAGAAAAATACAGAAGCTTGAAGAAGAGATTGACGACGTAAAGCGCATAAGAGCTACTCAGCGAAAAAAGCGCGTAGAGAACGAGATGAAGCTGGTCTGCATAGTGGGTTACACTAATGCAGGAAAATCAACCCTTTTAAACAGCCTTACAGGGGCGGGAATCCCAGCCAGAGATAGGCTTTTTGATACGCTTGATCCCACTACTCGCGCAATGGAAATGCCGGATGGGCGTGTAATCCTTATTTCCGATACTGTAGGATTCATACGAAACCTGCCGCATAACCTTGTAGACGCTTTCAGGGCAACGCTTGAGGAGCTGACTTACGCCGACATACTTGTTCATGTCATCGATGCCTCAGATGATCAATGGCAGATGCAGGAACAAGTAGTCGATAAGCTTATACGTGAGCTTGGTGCTTCGGACACGCCGAAAATAACAGTTTTTAATAAGGTGGACAAGCGTCCTCAGAGCATACTTCCAAGGGAGACGGCTGCAATATATTGCTCTGCGCTAAAGGAGCTTGGGCTAGAGGGAATTGTAAATAGAATAAACGATATATTGAGCGATGGCACAAGAAAAGTAAGCTTTGTTCTTCCATATTCGGCGGGAGCTGTTCTTGATACGCTTTACCGCGAGGCCAACGTGTTGCGCGCAGAGTATACCGATGCCGGCATTGAGGTAGAGGCCATATGTGATAAAAAGGCGATGGGAAAAATCAGAGACTATTTGCCGCACATGGAGGGGCATGATGAAGAACTATAAGGTCCCCGCAGGTGAAGGCGAGGATATACTGATAGAAAAAAAGTCAAAGTTCATAGGCCATATATATAAAGTGGAAACTGCCGAGGAATGCTTGGAGATACTTGAGATTCAGCGGAAAAAATATTGGGATGCCAGCACTATAGCCTATGCTTATATTTTAAAAAACGGTGTGATGCGGTTTTCCGACGGAGGAGAGCCGCAGGGTACGGCAGGAATGCCGACGCTGGAGGTTTTTAGAAAAGAAGAGGTCTTCGATGTTCTCTGCATAACCGTGAGGTATTTTGGCGGCGTTCTTCTTGGGGCGGGTGGTCTTACCCGTGCTTTCGGGCGTATAGCTAAAATGGCTCTTGATGCCGCAGGTATAGCAATTATGCAGCCTCACCTTGAGGTGGTACTCGATTGCCCGTATAGTCTTCTTGAGATAGTAAGAAAGCAGTTTACGGCATATGAAGCGCAAGAAACAAGTGCAGAGTTCGGGGCATCAGTAAAACTGTCGATTTCAATCCCTTTCGAAAGCTTCTCTGCTTTTCATGATAATATCGTAGATGTGACTAACGGAATCGTGGAGCCTATGGCCGGCGAAGAGAAAATGTTCGCGAAAAAAATAAATAAAATAATTAATTAGCACATAAAAGGAGCAAAACGGGTCAGCGTTTCGTATATATAGTTATAAGGACTTTTGAGAGGTGAGAATTATTAGCAGGAGAGAACGGCTGGAGCATAACGAGCGTCTGCTTTTGTCAGAGTACGCCTGCCTGTCGGAAAACTCAAAGGGACGCGAACGCCCTGAAGTTCCTGATGAAATAAGGACATGCTTCATGCGCGACCGAGACAGGATAATACACTGCAAGTCTTTTCGTCGTCTCAAACATAAGACACAGTGCTTTATTTCGCCTGAAGGCGATCATTACCGCACAAGGCTTACACATACGCTTGAGGTTTCTCAGATTTCACGGACTATAGCCAAAGCACTTGACCTTAATGAAGACCTTGCTGAGGCTATAGCTATGGGGCACGATCTTGGGCATACGCCTTTTGGCCATGCGGGGGAAAGCGCTCTTAACGATGTGGTACCCGGTGGTTTCAGACATAATGAGCACAGCTTGAGAATAGTGGAGCGCCTTGAGAAAAACGGCAGGGGACTTAATCTCACATATGAGGTTCGCCAGGGGATATTGCGACATACAGGCGATGATCTTCCCGAGACTCAGGAAGGGCAGATAATCAGATTCGCCGACAGAATAGCATATATTAATCACGATATTGACGATGCAATACGTGGTGAGATATTGAGCGAGAAGGATATTCCCCGGGAAATAACCGATATACTTGGCACAGGCCACAGCAGGCGCATAAATACGCTTGTCGTTAAAATGGTAGAGTATGGTGAAAAAAATCACAGTATTGGCCTTGATTTTCTTTATCAGAATGCTATGGATGCCCTAAGGGAGTTCATGTTCGAGAATGTTTATAGAAACCCAAAGGCAAAAAGTGAGGAATCAAAGGGGATTGATATTCTCAAGAGGCTTTATGTTTATTTTTGCCAGAATCCTGAAAAAATGCCTCCGGAATATGCCGAATCAATAGAAAAATATACGAAGGAAGAGGCTGTTCGGGATTACGTAGCTGGTATGACTGATCGTTTTGCAATATCAAAATATGAAGATATATTTGTGCCCAAAAGCTGGGCAAAGTATTAACAATAAGAAAGGAGCGGAAGATGGCGCTGCCGCAAAGTTTTTTAGATGAGCTGATATACAGGTGCGACATAGTTGAGGTCATATCGCGATATGTCTCTCTTAAAAAAAGCGGTTCCGGCTATGTGGGCCTTTGTCCGTTCCATAACGAAAAAACTCCGTCTTTTTCGGTTTCAGGAGAAAAGCAGTTTTTCCATTGCTTCGGCTGCGGAGAGGGCGGAAATGTAATAAGCTTTATAATGAAAGAGGAAAATCTCCCTTTTCTTGATGCCGTTAAACTTCTTGCAGATATGTACGGGATGACTGTGCCTGAAGACGAAGGGGGAAACGATGAAGAGCGCAGGCTGAGAGAGCGCATACTTTCAATAAATAAGGAGGCCGCAAGGTTTTATCATGGCTGTCTTCTTTCGGAAGAGGGAAGAAAGGCTCTTGAGTATCTTTTGGCAAGGGGACTTACCAAAAAGACGATCACCGATTTCGGGCTTGGATATGCCTTGACGGATTGGGACAGGCTTTGCTCCGAGATGCTGAAAAAAGGCTATACAAAGTATGAAATAGAATCTGCATGGATTGGACGCAAGAACCGCTCCGGCGGGCTTTATGATGCATTTAGAGACAGGGTGATGTTCCCCATAATAGACATAAGGGGCAATGTCATAGCCTTTGGCGGCAGAATTATTGAGGGTGACGGTCCGAAATATCTGAACTCAGGAGATACTCCTGTCTTTAATAAGAGCAGGAATTTGTTTGCTTTAAACTTCGCCAAAAAAAGCAAGACTGGAAGACTGATACTCGCTGAGGGGTATATGGATGTTATATCTCTTCATCAGGCTGGATTTGACTGCGCTGTTGCTTCGCTGGGAACAGCATTGACTACTGAACAGGCACGCCTTATGGGAAGGTATGCAAAGAAGGTCATAATAAGCTATGACTCTGATAGTGCAGGTCAAAAAGCGTCTCAGAAGGCCATTGATCTTTTAAATAGAGCAGGTCTTGAGGTAAAGGTGCTTAGAATACCCGGAGCCAAAGACCCAGACGAGTTTATAAAGAAAAACGGCAGCGAAGCTTTTGCCCTCCTGCTGGATAAACCACAGAGCGACAGCGAATATCGGCTTTCTGTCATGAAGGCCAAATATGTTCTTGACATTGACGCTCAGAAAATAGAATATCTTAAAGAGGCAGCTGATTATATTGCCACTGTATCCAGCCCCGTTGAGCGAGAAATACTCAGCCATATGGTGGCACAGGAAGCCGGCATCAGCGCCGGAGTTATGGCTGCCGAGGTAAAGAGAGCTTTTGGCGCAGTTATTCGCAAAGAAAAGAAAAAGACAGAGCTTGATGCGATGCGCCCCTTAAAAATGGCACAAAGGAAGGAAACCGGAGTCAGATACGAAAATCCACGTTCAGCAGTTTGTGAGGAAAAGCTGTTGTCGATCATTCTGGAGGATGCCGATCTTCTTAAATCGGCTGAAAAATTGATATCCCCTGACGAGTTTTCATCTCCTTTTTTGGCTAAAATATATGAAAAGGCTTTGGAAATGGAGCACAGCGGCCATGACATTATCCCGGCAGCAGTTATGTCGGGGCTGGATGAAGGGGAAGCGCGTTGCCTTACATCGATTTTATCTGCTAAAGTTCTTTCGCAAAACGAAAAGAAAGAGCTTGAAGATTATATAAAAGTTATCAAAGAAGAAAAAACTAAAAACACCTCGGACTTTGATCAAAAATTGATCGAAGTCTTGCACCGCAAACGAGAAAGAAAGGGATAAGATATTATGTCGGAAAACGAAGCAAAGATCAACAGAGCCGAAGTGGTTCAAGAATTTGTTGAAAAGTGCCGAAAAAATGGCAAGGTAACAATGAAAGAGGTCAACAAAGTAATTGAAGATATGGAGATGGATACCGACCAGCAGGATAAAATGTTTGAAGCGCTGGAAAAAATGTCGGTAGATATCGTAATGGAGGAAGAAGATTTTCTTATGGAGCCTCCTGTTATAGAAAGTGATGATGATTTTATAGATATAGAGGATATACCTGATGAAGATATACCGGATGACACCACGCTGACAGAGGGGCTTGCTATTGACGACCCTGTAAGGATGTATCTTAAGGAGATCGGAAAAGTTGACCTTTTAAGCCCGGACGAGGAGATAGATCTTGCAAAGAGGATGCTTGATGGAGACGAGCAGGCTAAAAAAACCCTTGCAGAGGCAAACTTAAGGCTTGTTGTAAGTATAGCAAAAAAATATGTAGGCCGAGGTATGCTGTTTCTTGACCTTATTCAGGAGGGAAACCTTGGGCTTATAAAGGCCGTCGAGAAATTTGATTACACAAAAGGATATAAGTTTTCCACCTATGCTACATGGTGGATCAGACAGGCTATCACAAGGGCTATTGCCGACCAGGCAAGGACTATAAGGATACCTGTCCATATGGTGGAGACCATAAACAAGGTTATAAGAGTCTCACGTCAGCTATTGCAGGAGTTGGGGCATGACCCAAGCCCTGAAGAGATAGCGGAGGAAATGAATATACCTGTAAATAAAGTCAGGGATATTTTGAAAATAGCTCAGGAGCCTGTTTCTCTAGAGACGCCGATCGGCGAAGAGGAGGACAGTCATCTTGGAGATTTTATACCTGATGATGATGCTCCCGAACCTGCTGAGGTAGCTTCCTTTACTTTGCTCAAAGAGCAGATGCTTGAGGTTCTTAAAACTCTTACACCGAGAGAAGAGAAGGTTCTGCGCCTTAGATTCGGTATAGAAGACGGTCGTGCCAGGACTCTCGAAGAGGTAGGCAAAGAATTTAATGTAACAAGAGAGAGAATTCGTCAGATAGAGGCTAAGGCTCTTCGGAAGCTTCGGCATCCAAGCCGCTCTAAAAAGCTTAGGGATTTCCTTGATTAATATACGCTGATAAGGATACGATAAAAGAGGTGTAAGATGTCGGTAGGAATGTTTGATATGCTGGGGCCGATAACAGTTGGGCCTTCTTCATCGCATACAGCCGGTGCTGTGAGAATTGGATTGGCTTGCCGAACTATCCTCAAAGAGGATGTTATCAAAGCGAAAATAACCTTTTATGGCTCTTTCGCTACTACATATAAAGGGCATGGAACGGATAAGGCTGTTATAGGTGGGCTTCTTGGTTTCGGCACATCTGATCTCAGAGTAAGGGATAGCCTGCGCCTGGCCTCTGAAAAGGGGCTTGAATATACGATACAGACTGATGAAAACCCAAGGTATCATCCCAACACAGTTTTTATCGAGGCAGAATCTGCTCATAATAAGGTTGATCTTCGCGGGGTGTCTATTGGCGGAGGGGCTATAAAACTTACAGAGATAAACGGTTTTGAGGTCTCCGTAAACTGCAACGCAGATACGCTTATTGTTTTCGGGCGTGACGTTATTGGTGTGTTCTACAGCATTGCATCGATAATGAAAGAGGCCAACTACAATATCGCCACTCTGTATCTTAACAGGGAACAGCGTGCGGGAGATACGGTTATCGTCATTGAAACTGATGTTCCGGTTGATCGGGTGACAATAGAAAAAATTCAGGGAATGGAAAATATTATAGGCGTAGTGGCCATTGAAAAGTTTTAGGGAGGGTGATTTTAAATGAAGACACCAAGCATAGATTCTATTGTAAAAGGGGCCGAGACAAATCACCAGACTTTTTGGCAGTATGTCCTACAAAGTGAGTTTCAGGATAGCGGTACTCCTGTGGATCAGATCATCAAAAGGGTAGAGAGTACCTATGTTGTAATGAAAAATGCCGTAAAAAGCGGCCTTCAAGAGAATGGAAAATCCCTAAGCGGATTAACCGGCGGAGATGCGTTCAAGTATTTTCGCCGCATAGAACAGGGCAATTCTGTACTGAGCTTATTTAATGCCAAGGCTATTGCCTATGCCATTGCCAATAACGAGCATAATGCCTCAATGGGCGTAATTGTTGCCGCGCCCACAGCAGGTGCTTCGGGAATACTTCCAGGGGTGCTTATTGCCGCTCAGGAGGAGTTTGGGTATTCTGACGCAGAAGTGATTAACAGCCTTATAGTGGCATCTGGCATTGGCTCGGTTATTGCAACAAGAGCTACCGTTTCAGGCGCCGCTGGTGGGTGCCAGGCAGAGTGCGGAAGCGCCGCTGCAATGGCAGCAGGAGCGCTTGCAAGCCTTTTGGGTGGCAACAACAGCCAGATTATTAACGCTGCGGCACTTGCGCTAAAGAACTCGCTTGGGTTAGCATGTGATCCTGTCGCCGGGCTTGTGGAGGTTCCTTGTATAAAGCGTAATGGTGTTTATGCCTCGATGGCAATAACGGCCTGCGACATGGCGCTTTCCGGAATTAAAAGCGTAATTCCTCCGGATGAGGTCATAGACGCCATGTTCCAAATAGGCAATGTCCTTCCTGCATGCATAAGAGAAACTGCAGAAGGCGGTCTTGCCATAACGCCTACGGGGCTGGAAGCCAAAAGACGAATATTTGGAATAAAAGAAGAATAATTGCCAAAAAATGTGGGTTAAAAAGCCGTGGGAATAATCCCACGGCTTTGTTTTTTGAAATATGTTTGAATTGTAGTGTTTTGTCTGTCAAAGATAATATAAACATGTATTCAACCATAAGCTTTAAAAAATCAATATATTAACAAACTTTACAGTGTGGTAAGTATCTGATATAATACTTTTATCTGCAGCATATTGTTAATAATGCGTGCCAGGATATATCGGGATATAATTTGATGAAAAATCCGGAGTTTCCGTTATGCCTTGATATTATGCAAAGATTAAAATATCAATGGCCGGATAAGGTGTGTTTAGCAAACTTCATAGGCCATAAATAAATCTTTATTGTTAAGGAAGATTCTTGTGGATAAAGCTGCAAAGGTTTTAGGTAGAGTTATAAAAAGATATTTTTCTGATGGAGTTGCGCGAGCCTCGGCGCAATTGGCTTATTATTTGTTTTTTTCTATTTTTCCAGTCCTTATCCTAGTCAACAATATAATCAGCCGCCTCAATGTGGATATCAAGTCGATCCTTTTGCGGTTTGAATATCTTTTTCCTGCACAGATAGCTGATATGCTTATAGACTATATCGATTATTTAAGAAGGATAGAAAGCCCCTATATGTTTGTCGTTTCGGTATTTTTAACGTTATATGCCATGACAAGAAGCCTTAATTCCTTGCTTACATCTGTAAGACAGGCCTATAGAATCAAAAAAGCAGGGACTGTCAACTATATGACAGCCGCGCTTTTGTCTGCAATAATATTGCTTTCTTTCTTTATGCTTACCGCTGTTATTTTAGGAGGAGAGTTCGTAATTGTAAAACTGGAAAAATATATTAATGTTCCGTTAAGCGTAAATGCTTTTTTGCGGCTGTTAAAGTTCGTTTTGCTGCCGGTTTATATGTTTTTTATTTTGAGCGGATTTTATTATATTGTGCCCAGCCGAAGATATTCTTTTAAGTATGCTATTCCTGGGGCGATGTTTGCTGTAGTAACGATAACAACTGTAACAACAGTATTCTCCTATTATGTTTCTCACTTTTCAAATTACTCACTTTTATACGGGTCTCTTGCTGCGGTAATGATACTTATGATCTGGCTTCAGCTTGTATCTTCCGTATTGATTTTAGGTGGGGAGCTTAACGATGTTCTTATAGAGTTTAATAGAGACTAATTTAATTTTTTTAAGATAACCGGGAGGAAGTAAAAATGGCGAAAATAGGTATAAACGCTTCATTTCTTGATGAGGCGCTTAAAGAAAAGATTGACACGGCTGCAAAGTCAAACGGTTTCGACACAGTGTATTTTTCTGATAACGATGATGCCTGTCATGGAAGCGACGGCTGTGAAATCCTTTTTGGCAATTTCCCTCATGCAGCTATAAAGAGTGATAACGCCCTTAAATGGCTGCATTGCTCTTTTGCCGGTGTAGACAGGGTGATCAGCGATGATATTTATCCTAATCAGAATGTCATAGTAACTAATTCCGCAGGCGGTTATGGCGTTACCATTTCAGAGCATATGGTTGCTGTAACCCTCATGATGATGAGGCGTATGCCGGAATATGCAAGGCTTGTAGCCAATCGCGAGTGGAGAATAATAGGAGATATACGTTCCATAGAAAGAAGTGTTATAACCGTAGTTGGAATGGGGGATATAGGCACAAAGTTTGCCACAAAGGTAAAGGCTCTCGGTGCGGCCAAGGTTAAGGGCGTTCGCAGAACCAAGAAACCCTCACCTGAGTGCTATGACGAAGTTTATACTGTGGAAGATCTTGATGAGGCTATCAAAGGTTCAGATGTTGTTGCTCTTTGCGTTCCGGGAACGGATGCCACAAAGCATCTCATGGATGAACATAAATTTGATCTCATGAAAAACGGCTCGTACCTTATAAATGTGGGAAGGGGAGGTGCCGTTGATCAGGGCGCACTTAAAAAAGCGCTTGAATCAGGGAAGCTTGCGGGGGCAGCTCTTGATGTTACAACGCCCGAGCCTCTTCCTAAAGATGATCCCCTGTGGGATGCCCCCAACATTATTATTACGCCGCATATTTCCGGGAATATGTCTCTTGATATAACAAGAGAGCTTGTGGTTGAGATGTTCTGTGAGAATTTGAAACGTTATGCAAATGGCGAAAAGCTCAATAATATTGTCGACAGAAAAATAGGCTATTGATATTTTTCTGTGTACGTAAAAAGCCTCCTGCTGCATTTTTTATGCGGCGGGAGGCTTTTGGTTTTATAAAGGCAGTTTAGTTTTGCCTGTTGAGTATTGATATCGAAAAAAGATCAGAGCCT
Source organism: Clostridiaceae bacterium (assembly GCA_034926865.1). Lineage (GTDB taxonomy): Bacteria > Bacillota > Clostridia > Oscillospirales > Butyricicoccaceae > RGIG1902. The sequence continues at coordinate 132,105 of JAYFQP010000014.1, read as the reverse complement.
TATCATCTGTAAAGTGACATGTAATATATGGCCTTTTGTGCGTCTACAGTTGCGCTTGTCATAAGGATAGCCATTTTTCCAGACGGAGTGAAGGAAACCGATTCAAAGCTCACTGGATAGTTTCCGCTTTTTGAGATGGAGAATGATGAAGAAAGGACCGAGCCCTGGTAAAAACCGGTGGTACATATGTCATCATCCTGAGGCGATGACACGGCTATTGCCACCATATCTCCGTTTGGAGAAAACGAGATAGCAGAGATATATGATGTATCCTCCTCAGTTGGCAGGCCGTCGATGCTAAGAGGAGTATATAAAAGGGAAGATATATCAAGAATACCCTTTGGCGCAGAGGTGAAGTAATCATAGAGCAAAAGAGAACTGCTTTGGCATGGGATGCCAGATAAATACTCATATTCCAAAAGGTCAGTCATACTTCCGTCAACATAAAAAATAAACGGATTATAAACCCATTCCCCACCAAGCATACGGCCCACAATTCCGCTTCCATCCGGCAGCCATCCTACAGCGCAGGGCAGGTGGTAATCAATCGAAGCATCTCCGCCTTCGGGAGTAAAGCCTTTATATTCCGCGTAGACTTTCTCGAAGGATATGTCGGTTATTGTAAGGCCGTCATATGTGGATACAGCGGCCATTTTTTTATCCGGAGAGACATATATGGAACGTATTTCGGATATACCGGAGATCAAATTTTCCTCATATGAGAGGGTAGATGGGTTTATAAAGAGCATGGTTTCGAACTCGTACGTTTCTGTGTTAAGCGTAAGCACCATCACTGTGCCGTCTTTGAAAACAACTGAAGGATATTGCCCGATTATACCTATTGGCATCGAATTTCCAGTAAAAGCATCTTGCATGAGAGAATATGTATAAAGATAAGCCTTCTCAGATACTTGACCGTCGGTAAGTTTCGAGGCGAAAACAAATAAGATGTCGTTTGTAACCGGAAAAACAGAGTCAACTGTCATTGATAGATCTGTCAGATATGACAGATCTATCATCCAAGTAGTGTCGTTGATGGCTGTGCTTCCTGAGGGAGGTTCAACGCTGCCGCCCGGCGTTGTAGGATCAGGAGGCATTTCTGGTGATGGGTTTTCGTTCTCTGTTTCAGGAGGCGATATTTCGGCTGCATCGCCGCAAGAGGAGAGAAAGAAAACAGCGATAAGAGCTATAGCCAGCGCCAAAAGGCGTTTAGTCATTGTTTTTCATCCTTTGCCAATATTGCTTTGCCTGCTGTTCGGCTTTGTTAGAGCCTTCCTTATAGTAATCTGCGCTTTTCAGCCTGTCGGGCATGTATTGCTGCTCTACATAGTTGTTAGGGTAGTTATGAGGATACTTATAGGTGAGCCCTCTGCCGAGAGACTGCGCACCGCTATAGTGCGTATCCTTGAGATGAGGGGGGATATCCCCAGATTTTCCGGATTCTACATCACTCATGGCTGCGTCTATTGCCATTACTACTGAGTTTGATTTTGGGGCAGTGGCTAAAAGTATACAGGCCTGAGCCAGCGGAAGCCGCGCCTCAGGGAGGCCGAGCTGCAGGGCGCTGTCACAGCAGGCTTTTACTATTGATGCTGCCTGAGGATAAGCAAGACCTACGTCTTCGCTGGCTACGCAGAGCATGCGCCTGCAGGCAGATGCGATATCTCCTCCGTTTAAAAGCCTTGCGAGATAATGCAGGGAAGCGTTGACATCAGAGCCTCTGATTGACTTGTGAAAGGCCGATAGTATATCGTAATGAGAGTCGCCGTCGCGGTCATAGCGCGAGGATGATTTTTGGGTAACGGCTTTTGCGTCCTCCAGTGTGACGTTTATCTCTTTATTGTTACTTGCAGAGGTGGATAAAAGTTCCACTGCATTGATTGCTTTGCGCACATCACCGCCGCATGCTATTGCAATATGTTCAATGACGCCATCTTCTATTATCAGCCGGCAGCTGCTTTCCTGCCCGCATATTGAAAATGCCCGGCGAACTGCCTTTTGGATATCTTCCGGGGCAGGGGGCTTGAACTCAAAAATAGTGCTACGGCTCAAAATAGCATTATACACATAAAAATATGGGTTTTCGGTTGTAGAGGCGATAAGTGTTATTTTGCCGCTCTCGATAAACTCGAGAAGAGATTGCTGTTGTTTTTTATTAAAATATTGTATTTCGTCAAGATATAAAAGTATTCCGTTTGGCGCCAGAAGCGTATCAAGCTCGGATACTATGTCTTTTATATCAGCGACGCCGGAAGTTGTTGCATTGAGTTTGTACAGCCGCCTGCTTGTTTGATTCGCAATTATCTGGGCAAGGGTTGTTTTCCCTATCCCTGAAGGGCCGTAAAAAATCATATTTGGGATATTTCCGCTTTCTATTATACGGCGGAGTATCCCTGTTTCCCCGATTATATGGTTTTGCCCAATCATATCCTCAAGACATAATGGTCGTATTTTATCTGCAAGAGGTCTGTACATTTTTGCCTCCGTTAATTGATCTTATTATTTACAATTATACCATATATCGGGCTAAAGGTATATAGCAAGAAAGGACATGCAAAGTCAAAAATGCGTTCCATACGCTGGTAGAGATTAAACAAATATAAATACAGGGCGCCTCATTAAAGAGACGCCCTGTTAGGATTATTTTGATTTTATCCGATATATGTCTTAATCAGGTTAAAGGTGTTAATAAGGCCGTTTATATGAGTTCTTTCATACCCGTGGGATGCATATACGCCAGGGCCGATCAAAGCGTGACGCACGTTATATCCGGATTTGAGAGATACCTCTACATCAGAGCCGTAACTGTTGTAGATATCTACTGCATAATCGATATCGTTGGACTTTGCGGCATTGACGAGATCCGTGGTCATATCATAGTTGTACGGTCCGCCTGAATCCTTAGCGCAGATAGATACCATAGCCTCGGTGCAGTCAAGGCCATCGCCAACACAGCCCATATCAACGGCAAGAACATCGCAGATGCCGTCAGGTATACCGCAGGCAGCCCCGTGCCCAACTTCTTCGTATACGGTAAATCCGATAACAACTCTTCTGGATGGGGTGATGCCTTCGTCCTTTAGGTATTTGGCGTAGGTGAGAAGTACAGCCGCCGAGGCTTTATCATCAAGAAATCTGCTTTTGATGAAACCCTTGGAAGTCACAGTGAAACGTGGATTAAGGGTTACAAAATCGCCGTTGCGTATGCCAATTTCTCTAACCTCCGTATCAGATGAAACAAATTCGTCCAGCACTATTTCAAGGTTTTCCTCAAAGCTTCTCGGCTTGTTGACGTTGGCGTTTACATGGACCGAAGCATTGGGGACCTGTATCGTTCCCTCATAGCTGCCGTTAAACCTTGTATGTACTTTAACTTGTTCGGTTTCTACATTGTTGGGGTTCAATCCACCTACTCTGGATAGGGTGAGCCTACCGTTTTTTTTGATAGTGCTGACTACCGCTCCAAGCGTATCGCAGTGTGAAAAGAGCATGATGCCATTGCCTTTTCCGCCAAGCTCTGCGCGGACGCCTCCCTTGTGAAGGCGCTCGGGTGTGTACCCGATACGCGATATTTCCTTGCAGAGATAATCCTGAACACTGTTTGTAAACCCGGTTGGGCTGTCGATTGAGATAAGGTTTTTAAGCTGATCCATCATGTAAGCCTTATAGACTTCTTTCATGTATTTTCTCCTTTGTTAACGAGATTCTATTTATGTATATCATCTCACATTTGATAGTAAAACGCAACTCAAAAAGCCGATATTGTGAAAAATGGGGTGTGCGCATACGTTAGCTTGTGCCTTCAAAAACAGTTCTCAGCTTTTCCAGCGCTTTTTTTTCTATCCGGCTTACATATGAGCGTGATATGCCTTTTTGTGCAGCGATCTCTCTTTGAGTAAGAGGATCTTTGCCATATAGCCCATACCGTAAAACGATGATTTCCCGTTCTCTTTGGTCAAGATGAGAAAATATGTATTTATATACTCGTGCCTGGCGGTCTCCCGAATCGATATCATCTAGCATAGTGTCATCACAGCTTATAACATCCATGAGTGAAAGCGCATTGCCATCCTTATCGCTGTCGATTGGTTCAGAAAGAGATATCTCTACAGCTTGCTTTTTAAGCGAGCGGAAATACATAAGTATTTCATTTGCTATACTCTCCTGACGGAGTCTGTGCTTTTATAACTTTTTTATGCCTATTCACAGCTTATGTTATAAGGCTTAATCGTTTTGCATGGAAATTCATATTCGGAGCCGAACAATACAATATGAACATTAGTTCCGTCCCAGAGCACCTGCCTGATAAGCATGCGGAGCGCGGCACGCTTTTGCTCCACTGTCATTTCATTAACCATACCCTCGAAGGATGCAAGGAGATTCAGAATTAAATTGAACTCGGTGCCGGCAAGCTCATTGATGGTCGTGATCTCCTTAAATTCTGAAAGGCGCCGCTTGAGTGTTTCGCCCTTTTGGTGAAGCTCATCAATCTGCTGCATGATATATTCTTCAGCCGATGTTCCGCATGCTTTGCCAAGAGCTGTAACGAGTCCTTTGATTCCATCCTCATTAACTTTAATATCTTTTTCTGCTGTTTCGATATCTGTATCACGCGCTTCGCTGTTGCAAACGAGAACCGATTTGCTATGTTCAAGCTGTTTCACAAAATCGTCTTTGTCTTCAGAAAGTGTCTTGATCTGCGTAATAATTTCTTCATCCAAAATATTTCCGTTAATATTTTGAATATTGCAAAGATGTTGACGGCTTTTTTCTTTCATTGAACAAAAATAGGTATAAATTGCTTCGCCCTTTGCGTTTCTGCGATTGGAAAGCTTTGGCCTCATATAGTCTCCGCAATTTCCGCATATAAGCAGTCCTGACAAAAGGGCGACATTGCTGCGGGGTTTCCTATAGCTTTTCGATTTATTTTGTTCCAATAGCTTTTGCACCTTTACCCAAGCGGTTCCCTCGATAACTCCTCTGTGTTTGCCCACTGACATGATCCATTCGCTCATATCTTTGATGTGATGGGCTTTGCCCGCCTGCTGCAAGGTGCGATTATAGGCCATAATTCCCCAAAAACCATCAAACTCTGACTTCCCAGAGAACAGGTCAACGTCATTTTCGATAAGGTAATCATATGCTGCATTGTCAGCTATCATATAGACCGGGTTGGAAAGTATACCCTTTATAGCAAATCTGGTGAAATTATTACCGTTCTTAGTCGTATAACCACGCTGCAGTAAGTAGGTTTCTGTTTTTGTCAATGAACCCGTTTCAATGAATTTATCAAAGATTATTTTGACAAGCTCGATCTCTTCGGGAATAATTTTCAATTTGCAGGCTTTTTTGGTCTTACCATCAATTGTCACATGACTGATGCTTTCAGATTCATAGCCTGTTGGAGTTGTTCCGCCAAGCCATCGACCGGTTTTTGCAAGCTCATGCATATTGTCACGGATACGTTCAGCGATTGTTTCGCGTTCCAGCTGTGAAAATACGGAGGAAATATACATCATAGCGCGTCCCATAGGAGAAGAGGTATCGAACTGTTCTTTGATGGAAACGAATTCAATTTTTAATGTATTTAATTCTTCGATCAGCTTTGCAAAGTCGCCGATATTTCTGCTGATACGGTCCAGCCTATAAACAACGATTGCGGTAAAACCTTTCTTCTGCGCATCCCGCATCATCTTTTTGAACTGAGGCCGTTCCAGATTTCCCCCGGAGAATCCCTCGTCCTCGTATATGACAGCTTCATCTGCCGCCTGATCTCCAACGCGCAGTCGGATATACTGCCGGCACAGTTCAATCTGATTCTCAATGCTTTCACCCTTCCCAGTGAACTTGGATTTTCGGGAGTAGATTACATATCTCCGCGTATGTTCTTCCTGCATATTCTTCACCTCGTTCTATACGATATGTTATTACCGCTAGCCTATTATAATGTCTACGTCAAAAAAGAGCATTCATGATAAAATAAAAGATAGCTGACATTCAAGCAAATGCTCATTGTAAAACGCAGGAAAACAGCCCTGTATCTGCAGCAAAAGCAAGCAGAAACAGGGCTGTTTTTTTAGAAGCATAACAGGTATATTACCTATTATCATTCGTCATAAGTTATTTGTTAGATACATAAATCCGACGGAGCTTTTGGGAAAGGCCTGAGGTTAGCCGGTTTGCTGTGTGAGGTACTACTTGTTACTTTCAGACACTATATTTCCAGTAGCTTTATTCCTTAGGCCCTAAATCATCCGCAGGCAGCCTCAGCATGCGGTAGCCTATTCCTGCGTGAGTCTGAATCAGTTTTTGGCCCATGGGCATCTCGATCTTTTTCCTGAGCGTGGCCATGTAGACGCGTAGGGAGGGGGTATCATTTGGCAGAGTATTTTGCCAAATCTCCTTTAGAAAACTGTTGTGTGTGAGAACCTTGCCTACGTTGCGGGACATCAGGCACAGGAGCTTATATTCAATAGGTGAGAGGTGTATTTCACTGCCGTCAATATAAGCGCAGCCGGCAGCATAATCGATAGTCAGCCCTCCGTTAACGAATACTGTACTGTCAGCACTTGAGTTCTGCATAAACTGAAGCCGCCTTAGGGCGACGCGCAGGCGAGCAAGTAACTCGTCAACGCTGAAAGGCTTTGTCAGATAATCGTCCGCACCGGCATCTAGTGCCGCAATTTTGTCAGAATCTTCGCCCCTGGCGCTGACAACTATGATCGGCATGTTGGACCAGGTGCGTGTCTTTCTGATAATTTCAACGCCATCCATATCCGGCAGGCCAAGATCAAGAATAATAAGATCCGGCTGATAGGACACAGATGCCATGATTGCTTCACTGGCCTTTTCTGCAGTCTTGTAACGATAACCTTGTGTCTCAAGTGTTAGCGAGATCAGATTTCGCACGGGTCTGTCGTCCTCAACTACCAATATTAAGGGCTTAGGCATCGGAAATTTCCTCCTCTCCGGAAAGCGAAAAAGTAAAGACTGTACCATGAGGTATATTATCGGATACCCAGATCTCGCCACCATGCGCTGTGATTATCGATTGGCAGAGCGCCAGGCCTATCCCGAGGCCTCGCCGAGCGTCGCTCCTCGGGCTGCCATAGGTGAAGAACATTTCAAAAAGCTTCGGCTTTATGTCCTCAGCTATGCCTGGGCCATCATCTGCTACGGATACAAGAACTTTGTCTTCCTTCAGCTTCGCAGAGATGGTAATGCAGGAACCCTCGGGCGTATATTTTATCGCATTGTCTATCAGGTTTACCAGCACATGTATGATTAGCGGCGCATCAACCCTGACCATCAGCAGTTCGTTTTCTAACGATACTTGAAGATGGTGATGTTTGGCGCGGCGCTCAGTGTATACAACCGCTTCGTCGATTACATCTGAAATAAGCTCTGGTTTTATATTAAGCGCCAGCGTTTTGTTATCAATACGTGTAACAGACAGGAGATTCTCCACGAGGCTGATGAGCCACGCAGAATCCTCATAGATGTCGTTATACAGCCTATGCTTCTGTTCATCATCCAATGGTACCCGGTTGCCCATCAGTATCTCCGCATTTCCGGAGATGGTGGTGAGCGGTGTTCTTAGATCATGGGAGATGGCCCGTAAAAGATCAGCCCTCAATTTTTCGCGTTGGGCTTCAATTGCAAGAGCAGTCTGGTTTTCCCTCAGACGTTGCTTTTCCATCGCCACACCGCATTCGCCAAGAAGAGCAAGCAGGAGATCCTTTTCAAATTCGCCGATGCGTTCTCCGCGCCTTATGAAAATCCCCGCTACAGCGTGGACGCTGTCATTGCCGCGCACCGCAAGATACCAGAACTTCACGTTGGGATCATTCCCTATGGTGGCACCAGCCTGCTCGTTGTTTAGATACACAGATTCAGCTATGGAACGTTCCGCCTCACACGCTGGGCCGTCAATTCCTTTATTATCAAAGCCATGAGGGTAAAGCAGAAAGGGCTTCTGTAGTGCTCCGCCGCAAACTGGGTAGAGGATGACAGGCCGGCCCAGCAGCTTCATGATTTGAGTCGCGGTTTCGTTGAGAATCTCATCTTCGCTTTCGGCATGCTGCAAATTACGGCTGGCGGTCAGCAGGACTTCAGTTCTGTACGCTTTTTGAGCATTTGATTTTGACTCCTCTCTTACCTTCACGGTGAGTGAGCTGGTCAGGATCGACGCAGTAAACATTACGAAAAAGGTTAGAGGATAGCCTGCATCATAAGCCATGAAAGTAAACCGTGGCTCAGTAAAAAGAAAGTTAAAAACAAACACGCTTAGTATTGAAGCAACAATCCCGTATACATAACCTTCACTCAGAAAAGAAACAAACAACACGGACAGTATATATACCATTATTATATTTGTTTCTGTGAAGCCTGCTTCTTGCAGAAGCACTCCCAGCAGGGTTGCAGCGCATAGAATACCAAGGGTAACCAGCGCCGATCTGCACGAAAATCCTGACAGGCGTTTTTTTAACTTTTTAGGATACGGATAGGAGTTGTGTGGGATAATATAAATTTCAAGCTCGGGAACAAGCTGCATAAGGCGCTGTGGAATGTCGTTCTTGGAGACTTTTCCATTGTTCGGGCGCCCGATCACAATCTTTGTAGCGCCACAAGCTTTGGCATATTCGGCGATCTGAAGTGCCACGTCATCCCCGTATGAGGATACAAATTTGGCGCCGCTTTGTTCGGCCAGCTTTCTGTTGCTTTTGAGCTGTATTCTGTTTTGCTCGCTCATTTTTTCATGCTTCGGCGTTTCAATATACAGAGCAGTCAGCTCGGCACTGAATGCGTGAGCCATCTTAACAGCTGCGCTTATGACGCTGCTGCCTGACGGAGACGGCGAAAGACAAATCAGAATGCGCTCATTTTTTGCCTCGCTCACCGGAATCACCTCCAAATTAACGGTTTGTACGGTTGATTCTATTATAGCACAATCTCCTCCTTACTACGAATATTGTTGCAGCCAGAGCGCATATGAAAAGTCCTCCGGCTGTAATCAGCAATCCAGTTGAAGGATCGTCTTCCAAAGTATGTCCTTTTTCCGTAACGGTAATTACATCGGCATGGATATCCAGATCTCCGCCATGTTCAGCGCATGCCCTGTGAAATGTACCGGTGAGTTGAACGGTATCCCCAACAACGCGGTATCCGCCTACGTGCTCTATCTTTTTTGCTTCGGATGCCGGTATATATACGCTGATTGTATTTGCATTATCACTAATGCCAATCCAGGCATATTCACCGCGATACATAATATTTCCGACGACTTCTCCGACGTAAGACACATTTATGCCATCGTATAAAGAAGCTTTCTCAATAAGGTCCGTGCTGCTGACATAATCGCTTTGAGCGTTTGACCCAAACGGCAGGAATAATAGCAACAGCAGCAGAACCACAGTGGCTTTAGTTACACGCATTTTCTCCCGACCTTTCTGATGACATATGCTCCTAAAGTCAGCACAGACATGAACTCAAGCCTTCCAAGCCACATGATAAATATATAAGTGGCTTTGAGAAATGAAGGCATTGACGCCGTAGTTACACCTATGGAGAGGCCAACGTTGCCGGTTGCCGACGCACATTCAAATGCAGCTTCTCCCAAAGGGTAACCAGCGAACATACCTACAACCGTACCCATGACAAAAGTGACAATATAGGCTGCCACAATAAGAAAAGCGCTTTTTATCGTCACATCTGATAAAACGACATCCTTGATATGATGAATTTTCTGCCCGCTTATCCTCGACTCCGGAAGCAGCATGCGTCTGACTTCTGTTTTGAAGGTGGAGAATATTATGCCTGTGCGCAGGCCCTTAAAACCACCTGCCGTGGAACAGGCGCTTCCACCAAGCATCATTGAGATAATGATGGCGAACAACGCGATATCTCCCCACTCATAGTAAAACTGCTTTGCATATATCGTCATAAATCCTGTTGTAGTATGGCCTGATATTAGCTGATAAAAACCTTTTCGGAACAATGCCATCACATCGGGGTAGACATTGTTTTTCATGAGCCCCAGCGTAGTTAGGAGCGTTAGAAGAGTCACTGTGATCGTGAAGGTCACAGTCTCAATATTTTTGAGGAGCTCCTTCCGCTTTCCTGACAGTACGGCATAGTGCAGCGCAAAGTTAAATGAGCCGATAATAAAAAACACCATGGTGGTAAGCTCAAAAAAAGTGCTGTGATAATACAGAATATTTTGACTCATTGGAGCAAAGCCTCCGGTGCTCCACGCAGCCATAAATATCCACATGCCATGGAAAAAGGCAATGTCCGGAGCCAGTCCCGCCCCAACAGCGACTATCATTAATGCAGCCGTGCCTATAGCAAGGTAGATAAGGCTTATATACCAAATCTGCCTTGCGGTGCTGACCGCATTAGGAAAGAGCTTTTCGTCTTTCCCTTCGCCCACATACATTTTGTAGGCTCCGCTTTGAAATTTGGTGAGAAAGGTCAGTGCCAGCACAACCATGCCTTGGCCGCCTAGAAATGTGAGCATGTGCCTCCACATATTTATGCCCATGGACAGATGATCCATGTTTTGCACCAACGTAAGGCCTGTTGTGGTAAGCCCGCTCATCACATCAAAACAGCAATCAAGGTATGATAAATAGTTTCCTGACATGAAATAGGGTAACGCACATAACAGTGTTCCCAGAAGCCAGGCACCTGAGGCAACTATTGTACCCTCTCCGAAACTGAGCTTAATACTCCGGTAACGGTATCCTACCGCTATCATACCTGCTCCTATCAAAACAGTAACTGAAGCGGTAAGCACAAACACCGTTAGTATTCTCCATTCAGAATACAATGCGGAGACAACGGCAGGAAAAAGCTGGAGAGCGCCCAACACCATAATAATCGTACCGATAAAATAACAGATAGGATAGAACTTATTAATTGGCCGTTCAATCATGGCTATACTCCTATTGTCAGAACTGCTGCAAGAAACCCTATAGCTATCAATCCTACAGCAAAAAGCACTTCTGCCAGGATTCCTGCAACTGTTGTAATCAATCTTTTCATTTATATCTCTCCGTTAAAAACTTGAATATTGCCCAAATGTATTTGCGATATCTGTTTCGCTTCCCATAGCAATAACCATGTCGCCTGTTTGCAGAAGTGTATCTCCGCTTGGTATTATTGCCTGATCCTTGCGAAGGACAGATATAAGAATCATCCCTTTGGGAAGACCAAGCTCCGCCAGACTTTTTCCCTCAAAAATGGAGCCCGGCTCAACGGTTATTTTTCGTATTCGAACGTTGAGAGATTTTTCTTTGAGCAGTTCATTAATATCCGTCCAATCGAGTTCTTGATCGATAGCGGCCGCGATTCGTGCTGTACTGCTGATAACAGAATCTACTCCAAGCTTTTCGAATACTCTGATGTTTTTTGGGTTTTTAACCCTGGCGATAGTTCGCTTAACTCCGAAATAATCTTTTGCAAGCTGACAGGCTACCAAATTGTTCTGATCATGCCCCGTCACAGCGATCAGTACGTCCATACTAAAGATCCCTGCATCTCGCAGACATTCTACATCAGTGCCATCGCCGTGTGTAACTTCCACCCGGCTAGAATCAAAATCAGTTGAGATTTGCTCGCAGCGAGAGTGATCTGCTTCAATTATCATGATGTGATGTTTTTCTTCGAACAGCGCTTTTATAAGGTAATACCCGACATTTCCGCCGCCGACGATCATTATTCTCATTCCTCAGCCGCCCCTTTCAATAGTTCGGTAAAGAATCTCTCTACCGTGAGGGTAGTGGGACATATTGTTTTAAGCCCCATAACGGTTAACACGCTTTGCCTCTCCGGATCATCCGTCTCCACGAGCACTTTGGGTACCATATAAAGCTGCTGTGCGATTTGGGCAATCATAATATTTGTGTTGTCATCGGGTGTAACTGCCGCTAACGCATCTGCTTTTTTAATACCGGCATCATTAAGAACGTCCTCGTCTATCGGCATACCAGTTATTGTCATACAATTACATCCGCTTCCCAACTGGGCAAAGTTGCCTGGGTCGCGATCGATGACAACAACGTCATGCCCCTCTTCTGAGAACTTTTTTACAAGAATTGCCCCAACCTTGCTGCATCCCGCTATTATGATGTACATTTACTTTTTCCGCCTCTCATTTAGTTCGGAATGGATTTCGCTAGTCTCACAGTCATGCTCGAAATATGCACAGGGGTGGGGCATCGTGAAGTTCCCATAGCACTCAAGATTCCATGAGGATGGTTTATACGCCGGATCAAGCGCATACGCAGCGCGAAAGTGTTTCATAGCTTCAATATGAGAGCTTCTGCTTTCCAGCATAAGTCCCATGAGATTATGGGGAACAGCGTCATGTGGATATTCAAACATAGCGGCACATATGAGAGCTTCACATTCCTTGTATTTTTTTTGAGAGATAAGCTCTTTCGCCTGCTCTATGGTGGACAACAGGTCTTTCTCCATAGGAAAGCCTCCTTGTTTTTTTATATCCCCATTGTATCGGCCTTGTTGTCAGAGTGCCGTTTGAAAAAGAGCGGCGGTATTAAAGTTTTGTTAATAACATCGTGCGAAAAGAATTGGTTGAAGTTAAGTGGCAGGCGCCAAAAATCGGGGCAGGCTAAACGCGATTATACAATAAGCTGTATTTGAATTGTAATGTTGAATCAACGCTCCGCAGTTTGTAAATGCAGAAAGAGTTTTTACTTTATGGTTTCCCAAATTTATACCTAAATGAGTTTATGGCATGGGCCATTCTTGATCCGCATTGACAAGCTAAAACGGGAAAGCTGCCTGAAAATTTTCAGCGTTATGCAAAGTAGCGTGAGCAATCGAATAGATATTTCATATAGGACAATCTGTATGGAATATATTTTAATAAAGCTTTGAGAGAGAGGTGGATGGGACGCTGAATATTATTTTGCACTATCCGGAAAGCGAAGCCAGTAAACAGAAACTGGCAAAAAATGTTGCAGATGTTCATGCACAGTCAGTTGTCGAATACATAAAAAAACTGTCTTGTCCGTTAGTGCAAAAAGTTGAGCTCATTGAGGCAGTGAAACATATATATCAAAATGCGGCTGAAAAATAATTCAGCCGCATTTTGATATATATGTTTCACCGGTTTTTCTCGTGTGCTTTTTTAGACGCTGGTTTTGTCTCGCTTCTCAAGTTTTTTAAACGCCTGAAGAACAGTAAGAAGACGCCCACTTTGAGCAACGCCTTTTTATTGAGTATGGTGTTGGTTCGGCTGCATTTACGGTTATACAAAAAACATCGTTTTAATTTATCAGTGCTTTTCGGTGCCTGCAGCAAATTTCTTAATCTTGTTCAGCAGAAAATAGTGATGCACTGTATCCTGATATCTATAATAGAATCTGCAGTTGATTATTGTACGCCCGGCAATATCTATTCAAATGAGAGTCTTTTTGTAAGAATGACATTTTAGCTTGTCCGGCGGGATCTTAATATGCGCTGTTTATAGGTAATTGATGTTGCAGTACCATAATCACAGCATGCTGCTGAACCTGCACTGCAAGCCGTGAAGATACATGGGATTATATTTTTATTGCTTTGAGAGGATTAACATCAAGTCGCTATCTGTGCGGCAGAACTGATACATCTTCTTCAAAGGAGTTTTCCCCGCCCGAGAGGGGCGTTTAGCCGCTGTGATAGGATAGCATTTTCAATACATCTGGCAGCATATGTGGCAAGCCGTGCCCCTTTTTCTCCGTTAAAGGAGCAAACGGCTTTTATTAGCCCTACCGTTCCTATAGAGATGAGATCGTCATGGTCTTCTCTTGCGGAATAATATTTCTTTACGATGTGCGCGACGAGCCGCAGGTTATGCTCGACAAGAGTGTTGCGCGCGTTAATATCACCTGCGGCCGAAAGTTTTAAGCACCGTTCTTCCTCATCTTTGGTAAGGGGTTTTGGAAATGCACCGGAGGAAGAAGAAATCCTTAAAATAACAAAAACACTGTTTGCCAGAAGTTCGAATAGACCAGTGAAAAACATAAATATACCCCTCCCAATCTTTTTCGTACTATTCATGATATGAAAAAACAGGTTGTTTGGTGCAAGTACATAAAAAAATGGTAGGCACCATAAAGATTAATATCGCTGAGATGAGTACATTCAGACAGAAAAAGCTAAATATATAAATAAAATAACTCTGAATGCTGTTCACTTATAAATGACCCCGTGGTAAAATATACTGGTAATATTTTGAGTGGGGTGGATTATGAAGCTTAATAATAAAAGAACGATACTTACCGGAATGGGGTTTTTATCGATATGTGCGTTTTGGCAGATGTACGACAACATCATTCCTATAATACTTACAAATACCTTTAAGTTAAGCGAGACAGTTTCAGGGGCTATCATGGCTTCGGACAATCTTCTCGCGTTGTTTTTACTTCCTTTTTTTGGCGCGCTTTCAGATAAGTGCCATACAAGAATAGGAAAACGTATGCCTTTTATTCTGGCAGGGACAGGCATGTCAGTGGTTCTGATGAATATTTTGCCGAGGCTTGACAACAGTTATTATGCTGAGCCCTCTTCTGCAAAGCTTTATTTCTTTATAATTGTTTTGGGGCTGCTGCTGATCTCCATGGGTACATACCGCAGCCCTGCGGTGGCGCTTATGCCGGACATAACGCCTAAGCCCCTTAGAAGCAAGGCAAATGCCATTATAAATCTTATGGGGGCTGTCGGAGGTGTCGTATATCTTTTGATAGCTTCTGGCCTTTATTCTGCTTCAAGAGTTGCAGGCCTTACGCATGTGGATTATTCTGACATGTTTGGGGTAGTGTCTATTATAATGGTTGTTTCAGTTTTAGTGCTGTTTCTCTCAATAAAAGAAAATAAGCTGTCGTTAACGGAGGCACATAAAGAAGACCAAAGCGTTGGTCAGCAAAGCGGCAAAGAAAAACTGCCGGTTGATGTAAAAAAGAGCCTTGTTTTTCTGCTGTTTTCGATAAGCCTCTGGTTTATGGGTTACAATGCCATAACCACATGGTTCACCACATATGCCTCCAGAATCTGGAATATGGTTCTTGGTGAGTCCTCCATGTGCCTCACTGTTGCTACAGTAGGTGCGATTGCATCATATATCCCCATAGGCATTATTTCATCAAAAATAGGAAGAAAAAAGACTATTACCGCAGGCGTAATTTTGCTTTCATTCAGCTTTGCCATGGGATATGTTTTTTCCGTGGCTTTTGAGGGATTCTCTCCATTGCTCTATATTCTTTTTGCCATCGTGGGCCTGGCATGGGCGGCTATCAATGTCAACTCGTTGCCGATGGTGGTCGAAATGTGCAGCGGAGGGGACATCGGAAAGTTTACTGGCTATTACTACACATTCTCAATGGCGGCGCAGTCGGTAACTCCGATATTCGCAGGCTGGCTTATGAAACATATCGGTTACGCTTCTCTGTTTCCGTATTCGGCAGTTTTTGTTGCGCTTGCTCTTGTTACATTGTCGTTTGTAAAGCACGGAGACAGCAAGGTGATATCTAAAAAGGGGCTTGAGAACTTTGATATAGATAACTGAAGGAGAAAAATATGAATGGCTTTGATAAAATCATTCTTACGGCTGCAATAGGGGCAGGGCTGTATGTTGCGGCTCAAATTCCTCGGACAGGCCACCCCATGCTTACTAAGCTGAAAAAATACCGTTATGCCCATCGTGGTCTCCATAGTATAGAAAACAAAATAGCTGAAAATACGATTCCTGCGTTTGTAGCCGCAGCGCAAAAGCGATTTGGGGTCGAACTGGATATCCGCGAGACGAAGGATGGGAAACTGGCCGTGATACACGACAGCAACCTTAAAAGGCTTTGCGGAATAGACAAGACGGTTGAAGAGCTAACATACGATGAGCTTAGACAGCTCAAGGTGCTCGGCACCGAGGAACACCCGCCTCTTTTTCAAGATGTTCTTGAGATATACGAGGGCATAGCGCCGCTTATAATCGAAATAAAGGTTTATAAGGATAATGTTCAAAGTCTATGTGAAAGGGCACTTAGGATGCTTAGCGGATATAAGGGGGATTACTGTATAGAGTCTTTTGATCCGAGGGCAGTAAAATGGTTTAAAGATAACAGCCCAAATACGGTAAGAGGGCAGCTTGCAGCAAACTTTTTGAAAAAGACTGATGACAGCGGCCTTCCATATTATCAGCGGTTTGTGCTTACAAATCTGTTGACAAATTTTCTTACAAGACCTGATTTTATCGCTTATAAGTATAGCGACAGGAATTGCCTCGCCCCCAGAATAGTCTGCGGGCTGTTCAGGGCGCAGGAAGTAAGCTGGACGATTGATACCACCAAAGACCTGGCAGATGCAGAAAAAAAGGGGGCAATACCAATATTTGAGCGATTTATTCCCTGAAGCTAAGGATTCAATTTATGATAATATTGACCTTCATGCCTCCAATAGTTTAAATTGAGGGTGTTTGAGGCCTAAAAACAAGGAGAAATACATATGGAACCAATGGCATATTCTTATCGCGGGGATATGAGAGATCTGATCTATACGGGCAATATCGCCGTGGTAGACTCAGAAGGCAAGGCGCTTTACTATTATGGAGATATAAATAAAGTGGCTTTCGCGCGTTCCTCAGCAAAACCTATGCAGGCTATGTGCGCCGTGGAGAGCGGGGCAGTAGATGCCTATGGTCTGACTGAGGAGGAGTTGGCGCTTTTGTGCGCCTCGCATAATGGAGAACCAATTCACGTAGCTGCAGTGAGAAGCGTGCTGGCAAAGGCAGGGCTTGATGAAGGATATCTGCAGTGCGGTGTGCATGCCCCTCTTTATCCCGAAGCGGCAAGAGAATTGAGCGAACAGGGGATAGCGCCGAGCGAAGTTCACTGTAACTGCTCCGGCAAACACAGCGGTATGCTAATTACGGCAAAATATCTCGGAGAAAGCCTTAATGATTATTATGTAAGAGAACATAATGTTCAGAAGAGAATAAGGGAGATGATAGGGGATATCTGCTGCTATGATTCGGAAAAGATTATTCTCGGAACAGACGGATGCGGAGTTCCTGTTCATGCTTTGCCGCTTTATAATTTCGCATGGGGTGTTGCCAGAATGAGCAGGCCTGAAACGCTGGGACAAAAGCGTGCAGCATACGCCGGTAGAATAATCTCTGCCATGATGCATTATCCGGCGATGACGTCCGGCACTGGAAGGATTGACAAAGCCCTTATGGAGACATTCAAGGGCAGCCTTTTTGCGAAGTCAGGCGCCGCGGGTTACTATATTGTAGGGCTTAAAGACAAGGGGATCGGCATAGCTGTTAAGATAGACGACGGTAATGGTGATGTGCGTAATATGGCAGTTGTAGAGGTTTTGCGTCAGCTTGGGGTTATCACAGTAAATGAACAAAAGATTTTTGAAAGCTATGCAAGACAGGAAGTATATAATCATAAGCAGGAGCTTGTCGGGTACACTAAGCCTGAGTTTACGCTTCATAAGGCATAATAGCTTTGAAATCCATGATGGCCTTTTGTGTGAATAACAGACCATGTATGCTTTGAGGAAAGGATACAGAATATGAAAAAATGTGATGTGGCAAGAAGGAAAAAATGTCGGCTTTACAAACTGTTGACAATTGGGGCCGGCGTTACTATGGGTATTACATTGAGCTTCTTTGTCGTAATGATAAGGGGAGTCAGAAGCTGCATTGAAACCCTTGATACACTTAGGGACAACAGCAAAGAATAAGCACCACAAAAAATCCCGGCGCTATTAAGCGCCGGGATTTTGGATGTTCAAGTCAGATGAAGAGAAGATATCCATTTTTGATGGGATTATATTTCTCCATTGTGAGGGAGTCATAGACGCATATTAGTTTATCATCAAGCACCATTAAGCGTCTGTTATCAGGTATTTTGGGGAGAGATGAGAGCTCATAAGCAAAACGGTAAGCCTTGTTTTCCTCTTCAGGAGCCTCAAAGCCTTGCCCTTCATAAAGCGGCAAAGAAGATGCATCTCGGTATGTATAAGAGGCTACCGAGCAATATTCTATTCCGTTTCTCATTTCAAAGATAGGCATAAGCGCATCCCTACTTGGATTGCACGGAGTGTTTAGAAAGCCTGTAGCCTTTGAGTCATCCAAAGGTTTGACAGCAGATTCAAAAATTCCATAAACCCCGCCGTCACCCCTGCCGGAGAATGAGAGAATAACAACGCCTTCGTTGCCTTTGAGAAGCGCGGGCATAAAACCGGTCATGATCTCATTAATGACGATGTCATATGGAGTTGTGTCAACGGCTATATAAGCTTTACCGATTCTATTCTTCCACGCTTTTGAAACGGAGGGAGACGGTAAGATCTTTTGCGCCATAGGAGATATTATGCCATTGTAAGATGCAAGCGCATATGTATCCTCACCATGTTTTTCAAAATATAATGTCCTTTTATCTTCCGAAGAGAGAGTATCTCCGTCAAAATTGAAATTCTTAAGCCACTGCCGGCTGTCACCGCGAGTATCGTCTAACGTTATCGTGCAGTGTGCACCGTAAAGGTGAAAATTTAGGATACCGCTTGGAATAAGGTATGTTCCTTCGTTTTCCTTGATAAAGCTTTGATTAAGAGGGCAATAGTTTTTATAAATACTTATCCCTTGGCTGAGAACCGCAACGGCGAAAAGCCTCAATATTGCTTCATTCACATCTATGTTGCAGTCATGAGTCTCAGATATGGCCAAAACAGCATTATATTTGGGAACTACAATAAACTGAGTCGTAAACTGAAAGCTGTTGCCGCCTTTGAGCATGGCACCGTCGCCAAGATCATATTCCGGATGTGTGTAGCACACATTATCCCAGCCAAGGCCATAACTTTCGGTACGCTCATCAAGCTTTAAAAATGTTCGGCCGTGTTTCTTAGCCATTTCATCCTTGCTATGCTCGGATATGATATCATTCTCATTAAGGAAAAGCTTTCCAAAAAGACAAAGGTCACGCATATTGGTTGTAAAGCCTGCACCTCCCTGAATCAGCAGAAGCTCCCCTGGCTTTTTTCCTTCATGTATAAGAGGATAAGCTTCATTACGGTTGGGCGACAAGCGTGAAGAATAAGCTTTTATTGGATCAGTGATATATTCCACGCAGTAGTCAGCATATTTTTCTCCGGTAATCTCAGCGACAGTCATTTCTGCCAAGGTAAAGCCATCATTGCAATAAACAGCATATTCTCCGGGTTCGGCCTTAAGGCAGTTTTTTGATAAATAAGAGTAGACATCTTCATAATAGTCTGCATGTGTTGTATCAGAAACAGAAAAACCTTTCCACTGTGTTCCCGGCAGGCCGCTTGTGTGACTTAGGCAGTGCCTAAGTGTTATCTTGCGGTACCGCTGATCCGGCATCCTAAAGCGGGGGAGATATTCACATACGGGAGTGTCAAGGTCAAGCCTGCCCCGCTCTACAAGCTGCATTACAGCAACAGTGCAGTATATCTTTGAAACTGAAGCTACATTGTATGTACACTCAGGCGTGGCGCTCTTTTTCTCCTCGCCTCCTTGATTGCCAAGAGAATCGTATGCAAGAAATTCGCCGTCTTTCATAATTGCATAGGAAATAGAAGTAAAGTCTTTCGCTAGTCCATAACGCAGGATCTCAGAAAGCTTTTTGGTAAGTTCGTTCATGTTCACTTCTCCTTTTTGTATAATACCTGCAAGATAAAATGACCAAAAGTGAAAACTCATAAACAAGCCTTCACTTTAACGTTTGCATTATATTTTATAGTATTTACTATACTTGGCTTTGTACTATTTGTCAACAAAGCATGGTAATATTGTTCAAAATATAAAAAACTATGAAGTTGCAAAAAATATCGCTAGCCATTATACTAAAAAAAAGACGTAAAGGCGGGAGCTAATGAAAACACTTATCTTTAATGGTTCTCCAAGACCAAGGGGCGATACATCTTTGCTTATAGAAGAGCTTTTATCCAGTCTTGAAGGTGAACATAAAATTATCAGAGCATATGACAGCGGCATAAGCCCGTGCATTGATTGCAGAGCATGTTGGAAGAAGCCTGGTTGTGTCATTAAAGACGGAATGGCAGAAGTATACAAATATATTGAAGATTGTGATAATATACTGATTGCTTCTCCGATCTATTTTTCGGAACTGACAGGCCCGCTTTTATCTGTTGTGAGCAGGCTGCAAGCATATTATTGCGCCAAAGCTTTTCTTGGCATAAATATGATAACAAAACAAAAAAGAGGGGCGGTTCTTCTTGTAGGCGGAGGGGATGGCAATCCAGAGCCAGCAGCAAAAACGGGGAGAATGTTGCTTAGGCATATGAATGCACGCAATATTCTCCAAACCGTAAGCTATCATAATACAAATAAATCCCCCGCCATTTCTGACCTCGAAACTTTGAAGAAAATAAAAGAGATTGCAGATTTCTTCAATGAGGAAAGGCCTGATAATTTCTAGAAAAGTTTTATGTTTGAGGTAACAGAAAAACAATGTATGCATAAGGCATATACCATAGATTACAATACGAAATATAGTATAGGTAAAACAAATGTATGAGATAAAAGAAGAAAAAGGATTTATAAGACTTATTGGAGATCAGCCATTTTCTCCCAAACACACCTTTGAATGCGGACAATGCTTTAGATGGTATCCTGATGCAAGAGGAGGATATATAGGTGTTGCAGGGGGGAGGGTTGCCAGAGTTTGGCGCGATAATGAAAGCCTCTGTATAACAGCAGATATTAACAATTATATAGGCTTTTGGCACGATTACCTTGATCTCGGGAGAGATTATTTTGATATCTCTCGGGCCTTTGCAAAAGATGACTTCACAAGAAAGGCCGTTGAGTATGGAATGGGCATGAGGATACTTCGCCAGGATCCGTGGGAGACGCTATGTTCGTTTATTATCTCCCAATGCAATAATATACCGAGGATACAGAAGATCATATCGGTTTTATCTGAGGAGTTTGGCGAGACGATAGAGTTTGAAGGAAAAGCTTATAAGACTTTTCCTTCTCCTGAAAAAATAGCCTCGCTTCCTGACAGGGGGCTCGATATGCTTAGGGCTGGATACAGGGCTCCTTATATTATCAATGCGGCCAGAGAGGTGTCGGCGGGTAAGGTGGATTTCGGTAGTTTAATAGAGATGGATACCTTGACAGCCGAACAATACATAATGGCGCTTAACGGAGTAGGTCGAAAGGTAGCCGACTGTTTTCTCCTGTTTGGCATGGGAAAGCTTGACGCCTTCCCAGTAGATACATGGATGAAAAAAGCTGAACCCTATTACAGCGAAGGATTGCGCAACGGAGATTTTGGTGAATTTGCCGGAATTGCGCAGCAATATATATTCTATTTCGCCAGAAGCACGAAAATCGGGAAAGAGGTTGACAACAAAATCTGATTGGTATACAATTCGTCGTATTATATAAAAATATAAGTGCATCAGGTTAGTGTAACAAAGAGATGGAGGGGTAAAAATGGTTAATGCAAATCCGGAGGCGAAGTTTTTCAAGGAAGGGGTAACGTTTGACGATGTTCTTCTTATACCGGCGGAGAGCGATGTAACTCCTGACAAAATCTTCTTGGGGGCAAGGCTTACTAAAAACATAAAGCTTAATATCCCACTAATAAGTGCTGCTATGGATACGGTAACTGAATCTCGCATGGCTATTGCGCTTGCCAGGGAAGGCGGAATAGGCGTTATTCACAAAAGCATGTCAATAAATGAGCAGGCAGACAATGTTGACAGAGTAAAACGTTCTGAAAATGGAGTAATAAATAATCCGTTTTATCTGTCTCCGCAGCATACACTTGCCGATGCGGACGATCTTATGGCGAAATACCGTATATCAGGTGTCCCTATTTGTGAAAACGGCAGACTTGTTGGTATTCTCACTAACCGTGATCTTAAGTTTGAAGAGGATTATTCAAAACTTTGCGGAGAAATAATGACAAAGGAAGGATTAATAACCGCTCCTGTCAATACAACTCTCATGGAAGCAAAGGCTATACTTCGCCAGCATAAGATCGAAAAGCTTCCTCTTGTTGATGAGAACTTTGCTCTTAAAGGCCTTATTACGATTAAGGATATTGAAAAAGCCGTTGTTTACCCCAACACCGCGCGTGATTCACAGGGCAGGCTGCTTTGCGCCGCAGCAATAGGCGTAACAAATGATGTACTTGACAGGGCTGCTGCCCTGATAGAAGCTGATGCCGATGTACTGGTTCTCGATTCGGCTCACGGACATTCACATAATATTATTGAGTGCCTAAAAAAAGTCAAAAAGGCATATAATGTTCCGGTCATTGCCGGAAATATAGCTACAAGTGAGGCTGCCAAGGCGCTTATAGATGCCGGAGCAGACGCCATAAAAGTGGGTATCGGCCCTGGTTCTATATGCACGACACGCGTCGTTGCAGGCGTGGGCGTACCTCAGATAACGGCTATTTTTGATGCGGCCTGTGAGGCTCAGCGTTATGGAATACCCGTAATTGCAGACGGTGGAATCAAGTATTCAGGAGATATTGTAAAGGCGCTTGCCGCAGGCGGCGACGTTGTAATGCTCGGTTCGTTGCTGGCGGGATGTGATGAGAGCCCCGGAGATACCGAGGTATACCAGGGAAGACGTTTCAAGGTATATAGAGGTATGGGCTCAATGGGAGCAATGGCGAAAGGTTCGGGAGACAGATACTTCCAGTCTGGCAGTAAAAAGCTTGTTCCTGAAGGCGTTGAAGGACGAGTTCCTTTTAAAGGCAGGGTAGGGGACACCGTATTTCAACTGATGGGAGGCCTTCGTTCAGGCATGGGTTATTGCGGAGCAAAGGATATACCCACTCTTCAAATGAATGGTAAGTTTATGAAGATAACGGGAGCCGGACTGAAAGAAAGCCATCCTCACGATATTTACATTACAAAAGAAGCTCCAAACTATACTGTGAGTCCAGAGCAATAAAAATGTTTTCAAAGTCAGGAACAAAGTCAGGAACAAAGTTTTGTTCCTGACTTTTTTTATTATAAAAAAAACTATGAGTAGTTATTAATAATTCGTAAGTTTACAAATCACAATAAATGGTTTTAGAAATATAGAAATTTTGGATATATTAACAAAAGTATTGACTAAGCCGCTTTAGCGTGATACTATATAAACAATAAAATATTATGATATAATGGAGTAGAATCGGATGTTTACAGATGATTTTTTCAATCGCTTTGTTTTGCCGGAAGATCTAACCAAGGCTTTGCTGAAATGCAAATCTATTGGCTATGTAGAAGGCCAAAATGAGCTTGATGAGCTTGTTTATGGCCCGGCTCGTACTTCAAAGTACGATGTTGATTATAACATCGTAGGTAAAGGTACAGTTAAAGAGGCCGAAGTTTTAAGATGTAAGAATGGGCCGCTTGTCAACTTTATGGAAGATTATATGCGTCGCAGAGATCCTAATTCGATGGTGATCGGAGACGAGCTTCCTACTGACAAGCCTAAATTTGCCGACGTTTATGGATATGACTTTGAAAAATTGAGGCAGGAGACTTTTGACTGGCTTTCGACCCAGAAGCTTATAATGCTTCCGTTTAAAGCCGGCGACGCAAAGTATGGGTACGAGAGCCTAATGATCTGCCCTTCAAACGCGGCTTTCTTTGCGTTATCTCTTGCAAATATGCAGGGCTTTATACCAATACAGGAAGTACATCAAGGATATGTACCCCGTTCGATAATTTATGTGGCGCCACCTTTCCGTCATACACATTTTGACGGAAAGCAGGTTGTAGTACATAACCGTTCCAAGACGCTGCATGAAGTGTTTTCGTATAATCTTTATCCGGGTCCATCAGCTAAGAAGGGCGTTTTCTCGGTTCTGCTTGATATAGGCGAGCAGGAAGGCTGGGTATGCTGTCATGCCTCTGCTGCCATGGTTGAAACTCCTTATGAAAATGAAACGGTATTTATGCATGAGGGCGCGTCAGGCGGCGGCAAGAGCGAGATGCTTGAAGATTTCCAGAGGCAGGAAGACGGCAGGCTGCTTTTGGGAACGCATACTGTCACAGGAGAAAAATATTACTTGAATCTGACAGAAAGCTGCAAGATACATCCAATTGCAGACGATATGGCTGTGGCTTATAATAAGATACAGTCTCCCGAGACGGGCAAGCTGATGATAATGGATGCTGAAGACGGTTGGTTCCTGCGTATGGACAGTATGAATGCCTATGGAAACAGCCCCACTTATGAGAAAATATGTATTCATCCCAAGCGTCCGTTAATGTTCCTCAATATGGACGGAGTTCCCGGCGCTACATGCCTTATCTGGGAACATGTTATGGACTCAAACGGCCAGCCATGCACTAACCCCAGAGTTATTATTCCCAGGGATATGATCGATAATATTGTTCCGCTTGAGCCGCAGGAAGTGAGCGTTAGAAGCTTTGGCGTCCGCATGCCTCCTTCAACAGCGGAGGAGCCTAATTACGGAGTTATGGGGCTTTTGCATGTTGTTCCGCAGTCGCTGGCGTGGTTGTGGCGGCTTGTTTCTCCCAGAGGGTTCAAAAACCCCAGCATTGTAGACGGAAGCGGCAAGATGAAGAGCGAAGGCGTTGGGTCTTATTGGCCCTTTGCAACTGGTCAAAAAGTAGTGCAGGCAAATCTTTTGCTCAGGCAGATAATGAACTGCCCGAATACCCTTAATACGCTTATCCCGAATCAGCATATAGGCGCCTATAAGATTGGATTTATGAGTGAATGGATAAGCAGAGAGTATCTTGCACGGCATAATGGCGTTGTAAAGATGAAGCACCTTACTCCTGCACGATGCCCGATCTTTGGGTATTCGTTTATAGACATGAAGCTTGATAATCAGTTTATACGTCAGACCTTCTTGCGACCAGAGACACAGTCAAAGCTGGGTGAGAAGGGATACGATGCCGGGGCCAAGATACTTGTTGATTTCTTTAAGCAGGAGATCAGCCAGTTTCTTACCGATGATCTTGATCCTCTGGGAAGGCAGATTATTGAGTGCTGTCTAAATGATGGCAAGCTTGAAGATTATCTGGCCATAACTCCTATGAATTTAAAATAAGATTAGTGTCAGCGTAAGGACAAATTAAATAATAGAGATTAATGAAGTCAGGCAGCGGAATTTGCTGCCTGACTTTTTACCGTTTCTGTGATGATGAGCAGCATTTATTGTTGGTCAATTCACGGCTGTGTAACTTGCTTTACACATGTTTAGTGGGCACTAATTACAGTAAATGTTTGTAAATATTAAGAAACGTCTTGACGAGTAAAGCTAACTGTGTTATATTGCTAATGCAGTTAGACAAAATGATTTGAGGGATAAAAATGGATTATCAGGCGCTCGTCGTGGAACTGATGGAAAAAATGTATATTATCAACAGGGCAAAGCCACATAAAAGATTAAGTGAATGCATGCAGGGAGAGCCTTTTGTGCTGCAATATCTCGCTTTTCAAGATGGCGCAGCGCTGCCAAGTGAAATAAGTAAGTTTATGAAAATCAGCTCTGCTCGTATTGCAGTGGCATTGAACAATCTGGAGAAAAAAGGATTGATTACACGCCGCATAGATATCAATGACCGGAGAAGAATTTTGGTGGAACTGACTCCAAAGGGAAAAACACAGGTAGACAAAGTTAAACGGCAGATGGTGGAAAGTTTTACACAAATAATTTCTCAATTGGGTGAGGAAGACGCCAAAGAATACGTTAGAATTACCGGGAGGCTGTCGGAAATTGTATCGAAGTATACTTATTCGGAATAAAGCGCGGCCATTTGTATGGCCGCTTTTCAAATACAAACTGCTAACGATGTTTGATACTAATTCTATTAGAATAATGGGAGATTGTTTATGTTAAAAATACTCAAGCGCTTAAATTGGAAAGAATGGATGCAAGCATGTATCAGTCTTGTTTTCATTGTGGTTCAGGTATGGCTGGATTTGAAGCTGCCTGACTATATGTCTGAGATCACAAGGCTTACCCAGACTCCAGGCAGCGAGATGTCAGAAATATGGAGTCAAGGGGGGTATATGCTTCTTTGTGCGCTGGGAAGCTTTGCTTCTGCTGCCGCTGTGGGCTTTTTGGCTTCGCGGATCGCTGCTTCGTTTTCTCAGAGGCTTCGCAGCCTGCTGTTTAATAAAGTAGATTCCTTTTCTATGGAAGAAATCAGCCGGTTTTCTACTGCAAGCTTGATCACACGTTCTACTAATGATGTAACCCAGATACAGATGCTGATTACAATGGGTCTACAAATGATAATAAAAGCTCCTATTACGGCGGTGTGGGCAATTACCAAAATAGCAGGAAAAGGCTCTGAATGGACACTTGCTACAGGAATTGCAGTATTGATTTTCATTGTGATGGTTTCACTTCTTTTAACAAAACTTATACCGAAATTTCAAAAGATGCAGGTGTTAACGGATAATCTCAACCGGGTTACTATGGAAAACCTTGCCGGATTAAGAGTGGTACGTGCCTATAACGCAGAACAGTACCAGGAAGATAAGTTCGAATCGGCTAATGAAGAACTAACTTTTACGCAACTGTATACCAGTAGGGGAATGGCTGTTATGCTTCCTTTCATGTATACTATGATGAGCGGCCTTACTCTTTCGATTTATTGGATAGGTGCTTATTTGATAAATGAGGCGCAGATGCTTGACAAACTTACACTGTTTTCAAATATGGTTGTTTTTTCCATGTATGCCATGCAGGTAATAATGTCATTAATGATGGTCGTTATGATATTTATTCTTCTTCCGAGAGCTATGGTTTCCGCCAAGCGTATTAATGAGGTCTTGGATACTGCTCCTGCGATTGTGGAGGGCAGCGTAACTGATGGAAAACCGGGGATGGAGGGTGAAATTGAGTTTCGCCATGTTGGATTTAAATATCCGGGAGCTGCTGATTATGTTCTTCATGATGTAAGTTTTTCAGCAAAGAAGGGAGAAACCATTGCATTCATTGGTTCAACCGGAAGCGGAAAGAGTACACTTATTAACCTTATCCCCCGTTTCTTTGATGCAACCGAAGGGGAAATTTTTGTGGATGGTGTTAATGTAAAAAGCTATAAACAGGATGTTCTTAACAATAAAATTGGCTATGTTCCGCAGAAGGCAGTTCTGTTTAAAGGCACCGTAAGTACAAACGTAGCTTTTGGCGATAATGGACACATCCCGCCTTCTGAAGAGCAAATTCGCCGTGCTGTATGGATTGCACAAGGAACTGATTTTGTGGAAAGTGCAGATAGGGGCGGTTACCAGGCTGAGATTTCGCAAGGGGGCACTAATGTGTCTGGAGGGCAGAAGCAGCGTTTGTCTATTGCGAGGGCAGTTTGTCGAAAACCAGAGATATATATATTTGACGATAGCTTTTCCGCGCTTGACTATAAGACAGACAGGGCCCTTCGCTCGGCGTTGAAGCAGGAGAGTAAAGGCGTAACCAGCCTGATTGTTGCACAGCGTATAGGTACTATTATGGATGCTGATCAGATTGTGGTATTGGATGAGGGTAGAGTTGTTGGCATAGGAAAACACAAGGAACTGTTGGCAAACTGTGACATCTACAGGGAAATAGCGGTTTCACAGCTAAGCGAGGAGGAACTTGCAATATGAGCGAAAAACGAACAAGAGTAGCCGGAAATGCGATTGGCAGGCCGCGCGGTATGGGCGGGTTGGTTGAAAAGCCTAAAAACTTTAAAGGTACGATGGCAAAATTGCTGCAATACTGTAAGAAATATTTACCGGCTATTGCCGTGGCGCTGTTAGCAGCAACAGCTGGTACGGTGTTTCAAATCATTGGGCCAGATAAGCTCAAAGACATGACCAATGAAATCGGTCAAGGGCTTCCTGCACTTGTCAATGGAATCCCAATAGTAAAAAGCATTGATCTCAAGGCAGTTTCTGATATTGCGTGGATACTTGTATTTTTCTATGGGAGTTCCATGTTTCTGAATCTGACGCAGAGTTGGATTATGGCAACTGTGACGCAAAAGATTTCTAAAAACATGCGTTCAGATATTTCTCAGAAGATAAACAGGTTGCCGCTTAAGTATTTTGACCGGATAAGTCACGGAGATGTTTTGAGCCGAGTGACAAATGATGTTGATACCATCGGACAGACGCTAAACCAGAGCATTGGTTCGCTTGTCACGGCAGTAACACTGCTTACGGGCTCGGTTTTCATGATGTTTTATAACAACTGGATACTGGCACTGACGGCGGTAGGGACAAGTGTTTTTGGCTTTGGGCTAATGTTGCTGATTATGTCAAAGTCACAAAAGCATTTTTCTGTTCAGCAAAATGCCCTGGGTGCAATTAACGGGCACATTGAAGAAATCTACGATGGGCATAACGTAGTTAAGGTCTATAACGGAAGCGAACAGGCCAAAAATACTTTTGAGATGATTAACAGTGACCTTTACTCCAGCGCATGGAAGGCACAGTTTTTATCCGGCCTGATGATGCCTCTGATGAGCTTTGTCGGAAATCTGGGTTATGTTGCTGTTTGTGTGGTAGGTGCAACGCTTGCCATGAATGGAACTATTACATTCGGCGTAATTGTAGCCTTTATGATGTATATTCGTTTGTTTACTCAGCCACTGTCGCAGATTGCTCAGGCCTTTAACAATTTGCAAAGAACAGCAGCCGCTGGTGAGCGTGTATTTGAATTTCTTGAAGAAGTTGAGATGGAGAACGAAAGTCAAAAGCAAAAACAGTTGGAACGTGTCACCGGAGATGTAGAATTTCAGCATGTCAAATTTGGATATATGCCGGAGAATACTGTTATAAAGGACTTTTCAGCCAAGATAAAGGCGGGTCAAAAGGTTGCCATCGTTGGGCCTACCGGAGCCGGAAAAACAACCATAGTGAATCTGCTGATGCGTTTTTATGAGCCAACAGATGGTGAAATTTTGCTGGACAACGTTCCGATAAGCCAGCTTCCAAGAGAAAATGTTCACCAGCAATTTGGCATGGTTCTTCAGGATACCTGGCTTTTTGAAGGTACTATCCGTGAGAATATTATTTATGGAAAGCAAGGAGTGACTGATGATCAGGTCATAGCTGTTAGCAAAACTGTAGGGCTGCATCATTTCATCAGGACACTACCAGAAGGATATAATACTATGCTCAATTCCAAATCAAGCTTGTCAGAAGGACAAAAACAGCTTATTACAATTGCAAGAGCTATGATTCAGAATGCGCCTCTGCTTATCTTGGATGAAGCCACAAGCTCGGTGGACACACGTACTGAGCGGATTGTGCAGAAGGCAATGGACAAATTGACTGTTGGAAGAACTTCCTTTGTGATAGCCCATAGGTTGTCTACGATTAAAAATGCCGATCTGATTTTGGTTATGAAAGACGGAGATATCGTAGAAAGCGGAAACCATGCGGAACTGCTTGAAAAGAACGGATTTTACGCCGAGCTATATAACAGCCAATTTGAGCATGTTGCTTAACATCATATTTGACTTATTGTCAGGTATAATAACCAAGTTTCTTCAAGAAGGCACAATTTGTTAATACAGATTTGCGTTTTTAAAATTATTCTGCAATATGTAATAGACTAAGGTTTTATAAATTATGGTTAACTAAAACGAGGCGCTTCAACATGAAGCGCCTCGTTTTTAAGAGACTGAGTAATAAGTAAAGTTTCTTTTTAGTTGTACTTTTATTAAACAGCTTAGAATTACTTCTTTATCGCTTTTATTACTGTGGGTGAAACTAACATCGCGATAAGCCCGCCTATGCAGGCTGTTATGATCTGAGGATAAGAGAAGGAGGCGGATATGACTGCTATCTGTTTCTCGTTAAGGCTGAGAAACATGGGTATGGCTACTTTTATGATGCCTATATATAGCGCGAGGAACTTAAGAACAGCTCCACCGACAAGAGAGATGGACATATTCTTTATGGAGTTTCCGTTACGACACATAAATCCCCAAACAAGAACTAAAACCAGATTTCCTAGAGCGATAAATGGAACAAGCTGAACAAAAGCAGGGCCTATACCAAGGATAAACGCAAAGATAGGGGATAGAATGGATACCGTTATTCCTGAATATAAACCGGCAGTAAGAACTGCCATAATCAGCACCATATTTACCAAAGAGCCAGTGACATATTGTCCCATAGATTTTGTCACGCTCTGCAGTGTGACAAGAAGCGCAATAAATATTGCAGTTGTAGCTATCCATTTGATGTTTGATGTGTTTTTCATAAAAGCCTCCGGATAATTTTTACTTATTATATGACATTATTTTCACGAAGTATGTTGCATAGGCAACGAATACGCAGTAAAATAATAATAAATATATTAGGCTGTGGTGAAATTAATGGATAATACGATTATTTCGACTCTTGCAAATAACGGTCTCTTTAAAAATATGACCTCAAAAGAAATTTCCGATATAATCGAGCGCCTTGAAACCTCGTTTTTAGAGTTTTCAAAGGACGATATAATCTTATGGGAGCAGATGCCGGTAGTTTCAATAGGCATAATTTTGAATGGGGAGGCTTTGGCTTACAGAACCACCAAAACGGGCAGCAATATCATTATGAGCAAGCTTTCTAAGGGAAGTGTCTTCGGAGATATACTTGCAGGTGCGCCAAATAAAAAAAGCCCTGTCAGTATAAAGGCAGTTATAAAAACCTCGGTTTTGTTTATTAGCTATGAATCTTTTGTAGGAGGCGACGCAGCGTCCTGTGAAGGATACTATCACATGATGCACAATTATATTGAAACTGTATCCTTAAGGTATTTTGCTCTGCAGGACAGAATCTCATGCCTAATTATGCCCACGCTCAAAGATAAGATAATGTCTTATTTAAGAGATTGTCAAAATGATAAAAAAGGAGAACCGTTTGTAATACCTTTTGACAGAGAATCTATGGCCAATTACCTAAATGCGGATAGAAGTGCTGTGTCAAGGGAGCTTGCCAGGCTTAAGAGAGAGGGCGTGATAGATTATTATAAGAATATTTTTCGCCTGTTACATCAATAATCGAAATATACAGATAGGCCAAAAAAGCCGCCCTCCAATCATTGGGGGCGGCCTTTTCTGATGATGATTTATTTGGACATGGGTATCTGTCTGCCGGTATGGTCCATTTCGTAATTGTCCTTATAGATCAGTTCAGATATAGGAAGGAAAGAATATCCTTCCTGAATAAGGCCTTCTATAACGGTCGGCAAAGCTTCAGGGGTGTATTTAGCAGCATTATGAAACAGAACTATTGAACCTGGCTGAACTTTTCCAAGAACGCGGTCTATTATGCTTTGAACCCCTTTTTCCTGCCAGTCAAGACTATCAACGTCCCACACAAAAATAAAGCTACTTCCAGCGGATATCAACTGTGTTTGCATCACAATTAACGGTACTTATAATAAGCTTTGCCATAACCTTTTTTTCATCAAAGGTGAGTTGATTAAAATCAATCTTAAAAGCATCGTCACGGTCGGGAAGGGCAGACTGCGCCAGTGAGTTAATTATCTCGTTCTTTCGCGCCTCTAATTTTTCTATTTCGGAGCTGATATATTTTACTGTAACGCCTTGTCCCTCTGACAGAGCTTTAATTAAATTGCTTATTTTTTCTTCTATGGTATAAAGCTCTATTTTAATGCTGTCGTCCGGTTGCTCCTGGTCTGCCGATTGATTTTCTATTGATTTCATGCGCTCAATTATGGCTGCTTCTGCCGTGCTTTCAACGTGAGCCAGATCCTCGCTGTGGGTGGCCTGGCAAATGCCCAGGTTAGTTCTGCCGCTGCATACAAGCCTCAACTTACCTTTATCGTTTTGTACCTTGAGACTGTAACCACATTCGTTGCAATGAAGCAGGCCGGAAAGCCATGTGTATTTACCTTTGCCGCTGTTTTTTATCTGCTTGTTTTTGGCAAGCTTTATTTGACAGGCCACGAAGGTATCACCCGGGACAATGCCGTCATGGGTGGTGATTGCCAGGACATGATCGGAAAGGTCGGTATACTTGCGCTCATTGGCAGTACGTTTTCCAACGATGATACATGCTTTTTCTCCGGTAAACTCGGAGGGTTCATTCTGTGTTTTTAAGCCGATGGACTTGTAGTAGGCATAAACCTCAATACCTGCCTTTGCGTAAATTGGGTTATGCAACAGACGAGCGAGCGATACGTTATCCCAAACTTTACGCCTTGCTGCAGGTATGCCCTCAGCGTTAAGTATCTTCGCAAGCTGTCCCAGTGACATGTCGGGCATACTATATAAAGCAAATATACGTTTGACGATTGATGTATTATCGTTAGGCACAAGCGTCTTCATGCCGTTTATACGATGAGCGGCAATATCGTATCCGTAGGGGGCAGGGCCACCCGGCCAGGCACCTTGCTTTACACGCTCATAATAGTTGTCGGTGATGCGCTCGGCGGTAGTTTCGCGTTCCAGCTGCGCAAAGACCATAATTATATATAACATTGCGCGGCCGATAGGGGTAGATGTATCAAACTTTTCGTTTACCGACACAAATTCAACGCCGTTTATGCTTAGCATATTCCAAATAGTGCCGAAATCCATAATACTGCGGGATATTCTGTCAAGGCGGTAGCAAACGAGCTTTGATACATTGCCCTCACGCACATCGGCAAGAAGCCGTTCAAAAGCGGGACGACGGATGTTCTTTCCGGAATAGCCCTTGTCCTGGTAAACTTTAAACTCCCCAACAATTTCATGCTTACAAAAATCGATCTGACTTTCTATTGATATACTGTCTTTTTTATCAAGGCTTTGCCTAGCGTATATTGCAGCATACTTTTCCACGGTTGGACTCTCCTTTCAGCTGCCTTTCTGGATGGCTTTTTAACAATAACACTTAGCCACCAGATTGCCATGTACATAATAGGACACTGTTTTTTACATTTTGCCAATATGCATAGGCTAACTTTTTAAACAAAGGTAAAGATTTACTATTTTAATAAATTCTGGAAATGTTATAATGGTATGTGACGTCAAAAGCCCTCGAGCTCCCGGGCAGAAGGGAGTTATTTATTATGCCAAGTCAAGGAAATCACAGCGATATAGACGAAATACTTGATATCCTGCAAATGCTTACTTGCGCGAATCTGAATCAGGCTCTTGCGCTTGCAACCGCATTAAAAGACGAAGATTCTCAAGATACAGGCTCCGTTTCTCCGGCGACATCTGGCAAACAATATCCATAATTTGCGCAATGATTGGATCAAGAGGCTCATCCCCATTTTTGGGGGTGGGCCTTTTTTTTATGTCTGTACGGCCAAGCAGGTAATCAACAGTAACATCGTAGTGATTAGCAAGTATACCTATGGTGTTTAAATCTGGCTCGCGCTTACCAGTTTCAATATTGGCATAGGCCCCTCTTGTGATTCCAATAAGGTTTGCTATATCAGCTTGGGTCTCTTTGAAGTCTTTCCGTAAATCCTTTAATCGTTTCATAGCAACACCTCAAGTCAATAATATAGTTTCGAAAAGAAACTATCAAGATTATATCCCAGCGTGCGTCTAAAAGAAACAAAAATAAAAAAAAGACTTGACAATGCTTCAAATTGAAGCTATTATAGCTTCATAAAGACGCATATGGAGGTGGAGCGGTGGCTTGGTTAAAAGAATTAAGGAATGATGAAAAGCTTACAGCAGAAGATGTTGCGATAGCTGCGGGAATTACACGAAGTGGATATACAAACATAGAAAACGGCAAACGTAGACCTTCGGTTGAAGCTGCTAAAAAGATAGCGGCGGTGCTGGGATTTTCTTGGACAAGGTTTTTCGAAAGCGAAGAAACGGAATAAGAAGACGGGGTTTTATAACGTGATAATGTACAAGCCTTCAGGAATAGAAATATGTAGGTTAGATAACTGATTACAAAGGAGGCACTCATGATAGTACGGGAGTTTTGGAATGACCGGGAAGTACAGCCTGGCGACCCCGAGCTTCAGGCTCATTTAGCGGAAACGCTCCAGAGTTATTTCAATCTGTTGGTACGGACAGATATTGAAAGAGCAAAAAGCATCTTTAGGGTAGTAAGAAAAAACCCCGATGGGACTGAAACATTAGAAAAATGGGAGTAGCGCTTGCCCGGCCATGCAGGAAACGCATGGCGGGATAAAACCGGACAAGCATTAAATAAAAAAGCCCGGATGCCCGGGCGGGAACGGAGGAATTAGCATGACAACAGACGAACTGCTGAAGGAGTACCGTGACCGTGAGCTTAACAGCGTGTTTAGCTATTCGGCGAATTATCTTATGAACAGCCCCCGCAAGGGATATGAAAAAGAGTTTGAAGCGGCCCAGATGAGGGCGGAGCTTTTGCAGGCGCTTATTATGAAGCTTAGGGATGAAGCACAGCAGCCGGGGGTAGCCTGCCCGGGTGGATGCGTTAAGAGTTACGCAGATCCAGCGGAGCATTGCGCCGATTGCGTGATGGGACCAGAGAAAAGAGGCTGATATGAGAAGCAGGAAAGAGTGCCAGGGGTGCAGGTATTGCACGGGCATGGGGACTGAAGCTGTGTGTGGATATTTATTGTCAACGGGGAAAAGCCAGATGGTGGCTAACAGAGGGCTTGAACCAGGGGAGCCTTGCAGGGTATATAAACCTGCTGAACATGGGAGGCGTCTTGCACTCAGGGTCAAACAGGAGAAGAAAGCGGAGAAACCGCCCCAGGTGAAGAAAGATCCGTTCAGGCGGCCACCGCGGCGGGTGGAGCAGTATAAGGCCGATGGAACGGTTATCGCCATATTTGAAAGCGTTATTGCGGCCTCTGTCGCAACGGGTCTTACAGAGCAGATGATATACCGATTTTGCAATGGCAACCGCAAGGCCAAGAGCGCATACGGCCGGAGGGGCTACAGCTTCCGGTATATTAAGGAGCCGAAGGGAAAGGGGAAGAAGAAAAGTGGACAAGCATAGGATGGCGGTATGCTCCCGATGCGGCAGGGAGTGGCACATAAGCAAGTACACCCAGATACCTTTTTATGGTTACATATGCCCGATTTGCAGGCAGAAGGACAGGCAGCGGAGGGGAGCAGTTGCCCGGAAGGCGGTGCTGGGGGTCGGGATTTTGATATTGACCGTTGAATTATACCTGCTTGCCCGGTATCGGGCAAACGCATGGAGAGGTTATCAGGCGGTGGGCGGAGAGGCGCTTATCCTCGGTCTGCCGTTATACATATATGCCATAGGGCGAACTGTGCAGGATTGGCGGATCAGGTTCAGGGAGATTTTGAAGGAGGGGCGCTTATGACCGATGATGAAATAAAAATGACGGTTCGCAGGTTACGATCTGCTGCTAATGCCTTTGGCCCAGTGACTGGCAGGGTGTTTGCCGATGCAGCCGACCTTATAGAGCGCCAGCAGGTACAGCTTGCCGAATCACGGCGCAGAGAGCAGGCGGCGAATGAAGAACTGGATGTGTTGCATGAGTGGCTCGGAGGGGAACTGCCGAAGCATTGCAAGGATTGTGACTTGTGGGGCGAGGCTGGATGGGGCCAGTTTGAAATCGGATATTGCGAGGGCGATGATAATCCCCACAAGGCAACGGATTTTTGCAGTAGATGGAGCGGCCCGGAGGCCGGGAAAGGAGAGAAGAAATGAACACCGGAAAAGCCTGCACGATATTTATGGAAATCGATAGAAAGAAGTACACGCCGGAAGAAAAAGGCGACGCTATTAACGAGGTATTAAAAATGCCTACGCACAATGGCATAACCCAAAAAGCTATGTTAAAGGTCATTGCATGGCTGTGGAATATGTGTTTCGAGTATCGGGACGAAACTTCCGTAAAGGAGAAATTGAAATGAGTTCTGGCGATGGGTATTGCCGTGTATGTGGCCATTATTACGGAGAATATGGGGTGCGGCCTTGCCCACGACCGGACAGGGAGGTAGACGCCCGAAAGGGTGTATGCGTCTATTGTTGTAAGCGCTGCCAATATAAAATATCATTCCCTTACACAAGCGCCTTAGGGTGCGGATATACAGGAGGGAAACAAGATGATAGGTAAATTTGCATGGCTTAAGGCCGGAAAGGATTAATTATCATGGCAAATGAGATTAATAAACAGAGCATCTTGAGAATGGCAATGGGAGCCATCGAGGAAAGAGTTGATTATGAGGTTAGCAGGGTAGTAGACAACATTATTGATGTCAACACCAAGGCATCGGCCAAACGAAAAATAACAGTTACCTTGGAGCTTGCACCCGACGATGAAAGAAGGACGATAACAGTAAGGGCCACCGCAAAAGCAACCCTTGTTCCCACAAATCCTGTTGCCACAGCATTGTATATTACTACCGGCAACAACGGCGAAATGGTTATTGCAGAGCTTACGCCCCAAGCACCCGGACAAATAGCATTTTCTGGGGAAGAACAGGAAGCACCCAAAATATTAAAACTTGCTAATATCAGGCAGGCATAAAAAAGGAGAATGAATATGTTAAAGGAAGCTATTGAAAAAATCACCGAGTTAGCCACCCCAAAAACCTATGTAATAGGTAACGATACATACACAACGGAACGATTGGAGAGAGTAAAGCCCTTTGTGGCAAGACCTGTGGAGCTTGCCGTATCTGGCCTCGATTCCATTTGTAAATTGGTAAGATCAGAGATTGATAAGATTGATGCGATCATCATGATTAGGGTATCGTCACACGATACTGTGGATGTGTTTACATCGTACCTTGCGGATTATGTCCGCAATAATCTATATACAGCAAAAGCAGATGTTCCGGGGTTCCGAGCCGGATGGAGAGATTACGAGCAAGCTGTTATTGAGATCAGGAGTCTTTTCATACCCAATGCAGGCAGTAACTATCTGCTTGATTTGATAAGCAGGATGAATAAGGATAACAGCGTTACAAGCGAGGATAACGGGGTTACTCAGACGGTACAGGCCAAACAAGGTATTGCCCTTAACACGCTTGTACAAATAAACCCAAGGGTTGAGCTTACACCCTTCCGTACATTTTTGGAGGTAGATCAACCCAGCAGCGAATATTTGCTGAGGGTTGATGATACTGGGAAAATAGGCCTGTTTGAAGCTGACGGGGGTGTGTGGAAGCTTGAAGCAAAAGGCAATGTGGCAAAATACTTTGAAGCGTCATTGTCCGACCTTGTCGAGGTTGGCAAGGTTGTCGTGATGATTTAAAGGAGGAAAAACAAGTGAATAAACCCATGACACAG
The DNA here is from genome assembly GCA_034926865.1 of Clostridiaceae bacterium. Classification (GTDB taxonomy): domain Bacteria; phylum Bacillota; class Clostridia; order Oscillospirales; family Butyricicoccaceae; genus RGIG1902. Next base: position 94,886 of record JAYFQP010000014.1, on the reverse strand, counting down.
GAGAGAGAGGTTGCCATCCTTGAAAAGGCCATAGCCACATACGGTGTAAAAGCCCAGATGCTTAAGAGCATAGAAGAAATGTGCGAGCTTTCCCAGGCACTTCTAAAGTTGGTTTTTAGCGAGTGGTTTGAAACGGGAGATTGTGTTGAGGCTGTAAAGCACATATCTGAAGAAATGGCTGATGTGTCCATCATGCTTAACCAGCTCACAATGATCTTCGGAGATCCCACAGAACAAGAGATAGAAAAGCTTGAACGCCTTGACAGTCGATTGGAGGCGAGTTGCTGTGACAGCGCGAAATAACCTTCCTGACCTGCCAATAGACCCACCCGAGCCAAAGCCTTCAGGCCTTTGCTGCCGGTGCTGCATGGAGGATATTCCACAGGGTAGTACATATTACGAGATTGACGGCAGCGTGTATTGCGAGGGATGCGTTAGGGATGGGCGGCGCACAGCCGATATGGAGGATTGGATATGAAAGGTATAAGAAGTGTCTCCACAAAAAATATGAGCCGCGAAGATTGGCTTGCCCTTCGCCGCCATACGATTGGCGGCAGCGACGCAGCCGCTATTATAGGGCTTAACGCCTGGGCAAGCCCGTACAGCGTATGGGCAGACAAGACCGGCAGACTTCCGGACAAGCCTGATAACGAGGCCATGCGCCAGGGTAGAGACCTGGAAGATTACGTTGCACGCCGCTGGATGGAGGAAAGCGGCAAGAAGGTAAACCGTGTAAATCGTATGCTTTATAACGATCTTTATCCATATGCCCATGCTGATATAGATCGTGCTGTTTTAGGAGAATACGCCGGACTGGAGTGCAAGACAACTTCGTCATTGGATGTTAAGCAGTTTAAGGGCGGAGAGTTCCCTGAAAAATATTATGCACAGTGCGTCCATTACCTGGCAGTTACAGGATGGGACAGGTGGTATTTAGCTGTTCTTGTGCTAGGACGAGGCTTTTATACCTTTGTGCTTGAGCGTGATCAGGATGAGATTGATGCGCTGATGGCCGCAGAAGGGGGATTCTGGCAGCATGTAAAAGAAGATACCCCTCCATCACCCGATGGCACAGAGGCCACTGGCGACGCATTACAGACCATTTACAGCGAAAGCCGAAACGAGGGCAGGGACCTGTTTGGCAGGGAAAGCTTGCTGGACGAATATATGATGATTAAGCGCCAGAGCAAGGCCCTTGAACTGCGTATAAGCGAGATTGAGAACCTTATCAAGGAAGATATGCAGGAGGCTGAGCGCGGCACATGCGGAGCTTACACTGTAAGCTGGAAGTCGCAGCAACGACAGAACTTTCAGTCGAAGGAGTTTGCCAAAGCTTTTCCAGATGTTAATCTGGCGCCCTTTTATAAAACCTCTACAGCAAGACCCTTCAAGGTGTCTGTAAGTGCAAGTGATAATTGATGATAATAGGAGGATAAGATTATGGCAGGAACAATTCAGAAAGCTACAGCCCAAACGGCGAATAAGGCAAACAACAAAGGCCCCACGATGCAGCAGTACATAAAGCAGATGGAAGGGGAGATACGGAAGGCGCTGCCTTCCGTTATAACCCCTGAGAGATTTACAAGAATAGTCCTTTCTGCATTATCCACCAATGCGCAGCTGGCGCAGACAACACCGCCAAGCTTTTTAGGGGCCATGATGACGGCCGCACAGCTTGGCGTTGAGCCAAACACGCCACTTGGACAAGCATATTTGATTCCATACCGCAATCATGGCGTACTTGAGTGCCAGTTCCAGCTTGGGTACAAAGGTCTTATAGATCTGGCATACCGCAGCGGGGAGGTCAGTGTCATCCAGGCACAGGTGGTTTATGACAATGACGAGTTTACCTATTCTTTCGGCCTTGATCCGCAGCTTAAGCATGTGCCTGCAAAGAGCGACAGAGGCGAGCCGATATTTGTATATGCCATGTTCCGCAAAAAGGACAGCGGCTATGGCTTTGAGGTAATGAGCATGGATGATGTACGCCGGCATGCAAAAAGATATTCAAAGGCCTACAATAACGGCCCCTGGCAGACAAACTTTGAAGAGATGGCCAAAAAGACTGTGCTTAAAAAGGTGCTTAAGTATGCGCCCCTTAAATCAGATTTTGTGCGAGGGTTGGCCCAGGACGAGACGATCAAAACCGAGATATCCGAGGACATGTACTCTGTGCCAGATGTAATTGTTGATGATGGAGAATACGAGGATGTGACCGACCAGGCGCAGCCCGTTGACCCAGAGACAGAGGACAGGCGTAAGAAGTACCTTGAGAGCCTTGGAAGCATGAAAGTTGACGAAAGCACCGGCGAGGTGATTGGAGAAATCACGGACGCCAGATAAAGGGGTGAATATCCGTGATACCGTGGATACAGATATACTCGAACCTGCCACAGCACCCTAAAACCTCTGCCCTGGCGGACGAGCTGGGATTTAAAGGTACGCTGATAAATCCAAATGCACAGGCTGTCGGCTTGTTGGTATGCCTGTGGACATGGGCTATACAAAACGCCTATTCAGGAGATCTTTCCGGCTGTTCAATACGCGCCATTGCAGAAGCTTGCCAATGGCAGCGCAAGCCGGAAACCCTGGTAGCGGCTCTTAAAAATGCAGGTTGGATTGACACCGACATGAAACTACATGATTGGGAGGAATATGCAAGCCTGCTTATCGATCAGGAGGAAAACCGCAAGGCGAAAACACGTGAGCGTGTGAAACGTTACCGAGACGGCAAAAAGGCAGAAGCAAAAGAGGAATGTAACGTTACAGCGGCGTTACCGAGTAACGTTACTGACACGTTATGTAACGCCCCTACCAGACCTTACCAGACCTTACCTAACCTAAAAGATAATTATGGTGGTGGTGGTTATGCGCGCGAGCCAGACGATGTAAATGTTTTTTTCAGGGACAGGGACCTTGACCCTTCGGCATACTTTGGTATGACCGAACAGCTATACAACGATTGCGAAGCTTTTACTGCCCAGGTTTTTGATTCCTTTACCAGCAGGCAGCCGACAAAGATTGACATTGCCAACGTGTTCCAGGCTATCCGGGAGAGCCGCCGTAATTCCGATGCTACATGGGATGTGCAGTTGTCAGACCATCGTAAACAGCTGCTTATGTATGCGTTTCAAACAGCCAACAACGCTGGTAAGCCCGGCGAATGGAAGTACATAAACGGCGTGCTTAACAAAATAGCCGGAAGAAGCATCGAAACTCTTGAGCAGGCCGAGCGCTTTGATGTTGACAGACAAAATAACTGTTGATAGGCAAAGGAAGGGGTGTGTCATGTCGAGTGCAGTAAAACGCAACAAATATTGGCTGTGCCCATTCTTCAAGTGGGATGGAAAAGCAGAAATTAGCTGTGAGGGCGGACGAGTAAAACTACCGGATGGTGTTACCGCAAATGAGTACATGAACACCTTTTGCGCAGGGGATTGGCGGCGCTGTACAATTGCCGCCGCCCTCTTGCAATACTACGATACGGAGGATAAGAAACGTGAGAAACGTTGACAGGATAAGGGTGCTGGAAAACCAACTGGAGCATGAGCTTAATCAGGTGAAAAAACTGCGTGAGGAAAATGTCTTGCTGAAAAGAGCAAACACTCAGATCAGCCAGATGTGCGACGCCGTTATAATCGGCATAGTTCAGCGGTACGGTGAAAAGCGCCAGGATGATGACGGAAAGCTTTGGGGATATCGTTTGCCCACGACCAAGGTTGATGTCAAGGCAAATGTTGAGGCCTGGGAAATATTTGTGGAGGACCAGGGGAGCGATAGGGTGATAGGAATATCACCTAAGGAGGCAAAACAGCATGGGAATGAGCGATAAGGATATATCACGCTTGGGGCCGTCCGCTCAGCGACAGATCATGCAGAAGGTCGGCGGTAAAAAGCACCAGCGTGAGGCAAAAACATCATCGGGTAACAAGTACAATGCCCATCCGACAAAGGTTGTTATGTCCGATGGCAGCGTCCATACCTTCCCAAGTGCCAAGGAGGCAAGGCGATACAAGGAGCTTGAGCTTTTGCAGCGTGCCGGTAAGATATTTAACCTACGTTGGCAGGTACCCTTTGAGCTTATCCCCACGCAAGTCCGTGAGAACGGGAAAAAGGAGCAGCCAGCGAGGTACATAGCCGATTTTGTATACATAGCGGACGGGCGTGAGGTCATTGAGGATACCAAAGGGTATACCGACACCAAAAGCGCTGCATACAAGCTCTACACAGTAAAACGTAAGCTTATGCTACAGAGATATGGGATCACCATTAAGGAGGTTTAAGCATGAGCAGCAGGCTGATAGAAGCAGATAAAGATACACAGCCCTGGGCGGTTTTTCCGCCCAGGGTATTCCCCTTTTTATGGCCGAGGGGGAGAGAGGAAGAAAGAGGGGGGATATAGGGGGGTATATGTAGGAGAGAGGGGGCCTTTTGAAATTATTTTGCTCCTTTGGGCGAAAAAATAGAAAATAGTTGCTATGCTTTATAACAGGAAGGGGGAGAGAATATAAAAACATCAAAAGGTTTGACAGAACAGCAGAGGCGATTTGTGACTGAGTATCTTATTGACCTCAATGCTACACAGGCGGCTATAAGGGCAGGTTACTCGCCAAAGACTGCTGCACAGACGGGATATAAGTTGTGTCATAAATGCATAGTTGCTAACGAGATCGCGCGCGCAAAGGCCGAACGGAGCAAGCGTACAGGCATTACACAGGACCGTGTTCTCCGTGAGCTTGGCCGTATTGCTTTTATTGACCCATCAGATCTGCTTAATCTCTCCACCGCGGAAATATTGGACAGCGCCAACGAGGATGATCTAAAGGCCATATCCGGTATCAAAGTCAAATACACCAAGCAGCGAGATTTTGATAATGATGGTGAGCCTATCATCGTCAACGCGATAGAGCGTGAAGTTAAAATGTGCGATAAGCTTAAAGCTCTTGATATGATTTGCAAGCACCTTGGCATGTATGACAAAGATGGTGGGGACGATGACGAGAGCGAGGGGACAGGAGTTGTAGAGCTTCCTGCTGTTATGGCTAACCCTGGGCCACCAAAGCCAGATGGTGATACAGATGGCGGCTAAGAAGCTTAACGCTGTTTGGACACCACAGCCCAGGCAGGCGGTGCTTATGGCACGATTTGAGGACGAGGCATTATATGGGGGCGCTGCCGGCGGTGGAAAGTCTGACTGTGCCCTGGCGGAGGCATTAAGGCAGGTTAACATACCTTTCTATCGAGGGCTTATACTGCGCAAGACATATCCACAGCTTAGTGAGCTGATCGACAGGTCGTCTGAGATTTATTCCAGGGCATATCCGGGGGCGAGATACAACGACCAAAAGCATGTCTGGACCTTTCCAACCGGCGCCAAGATATATTTTGGCAGTATGCAGCACACCAAGGACAGGACCAATTACCAGGGCAAGCGGTATGATTTTATCGACTTCGATGAGCTTACACAGTTCATGTGGGAGGAATACAGCTATATGTTTAGCCGTAACCGCCCAAACGGTTCGGGCACACGCTGTTATATGCGTGCCCAGGCTAACCCCGGAGGCATCGGGCATGGATGGGTTAAGGAGAGGTTTATAACGGCGGCACAGCCCATGCAGACAATATGGGATCAGGTAAAGATACGTTACCCTGACGGCCATGAGGAGCTGCGCTATAAGAGCCGTATATTTGTGCCGTCATCAGTATTTGACAACAAGATACTGCTGGCCAATGACCCTGATTACATCACACGCCTTGCAAGTATGCCGGAGCAGGAGCGAAACGCGCTGTTATACGGCGACTGGGATACCTTTGCAGGGCAAGTATTTACCGAGTGGCGTAATGACAGCGAGCATTATATTGACCGTATCAACACACACGTTATCGCACCTTTCAAGATACCCAAAGACTGGGGCATATGGTGTGGGCTGGATTGGGGTTACTCACGGCCATTTTCCGTTGGGTGGTATGCTGTTGACCATGACAGGCGGCTGTACCGCATACGGGAGTATTACGGCTGTACAGGGCAGCCGAACCAAGGCGTTAAGATGGAGCCCTCCGAAGTGACAAGAGAGATAAAGCGCATTGAGAGCGAGGACCCAAACCTAAAGGACAGGCGCATTAACCGTGTGGGAGACCCGGCCATATGGGGTAGCCAGGGTACCGAGAGCATAGGGGCGCTGATGGAGCGTGAGAGGGTATATTTTGAGCGTGGGGACAATGCGCGTATAGATGGTAAAATGCAATTGCATCATAGGCTTGCCTTTGACGAGAAGGGCGTGCCTATGATGTATGTATTTAATACCTGCAGGCATTTTATTCGTACTGTACCAAACCTGGTATACGACCAAAAAAAGGTTGAGGATATAGACACCGACGGTGAGGACCATATCTATGACGAGTGCCGTTATGTGCTGATGAAAAATCCCATTGCCCCGAGGATTAACAAGCCGCCGACTCTTGTGGTGTACGATCCCTTATCGACAGATCATGACAGGGCTTTCGACAGATACGCATTTTATAAAAAATATTAACGGAGGTAAAACGATGGCATTTGATTTTCTTCGCGGCAGACGGGATGAACAGCCGCAGGCAATGCCCATGCAGAGAGCAACCGGCTTGCCGGGAGTACAGCAGCCACAGGGTATGGACCCACGCATGGCGGCAATGCTGCTTACAAGACAGGATGGCCAGAGTACCATCACAAATGAGGATGTTGCAAAGGCAGCGTCCATATTACAGCAGTACAAGGACGGAAAATCAAACCTTGAGGACCGCGTCGTTAAGGATGAATTGTGGTGGAAGCTTAGGCATTGGGAAGCTGTTAAGGATGGCAAAACCTTTGCAAATCCCGGCGAAATGCAGCCGCCGTCCAGCGCATGGCTGTTTAACGCGATTCTCAACAAGCACGCTGACGCAATGGACAATTATCCAGAGCCTATTGTACTCCCAAGGGAACAGAGCGACCAAGACAGTGCCAAGAATCTTTCAAGCGTGTTGCCTGTTGTGCTTGAGTATAACGACTTTGAGCAGACTTATTCTGATGCATGGTGGGAAAAGCTTAAGCACGGCACATCGGCCTATGGAGTGTTTTGGAACACCGAGAAGGAAAACGGCCTGGGGGACGTAGATATACGCCAGATAGATCTGCTAAAGCTGTTTTGGGAGCCTGGAGTTACCGATATTCAGCAGAGCCGCAACCTGTTTATTGTTGACCTGGTAGATGAGGACCTGTTAGACCAACAGTACCCGGAGCATAAGGGTAAGCTTAAGGGCAACGCGGTTGACGTCAAGGAGTATATCTATGACGATACCGTTGACACCCAGGGCAAGAGTGTTGTGGTTGACTGGTATTACAAGGTCAAGGCACCTGACGGACGGACATTGCTGCACTATTGCAAGTTTGTTGGAGATGAGTTGCTTTACGCCTCCGAAAATGACCCTGAATACCGTAACCGGGGCTTTTATGATCATGGGCAATATCCTGTTATTTTGGATGTTATGTTCCCCGAAAAGGGTACGCCAGTGGGATTTGGTTATGTGGCGATCTGTAAAGACCCACAGCTTTACATAGACAAGTTGTCGGGCAATATTCTGGAAAATGCAATGATGACAACCAAAAAGAGGTTTTTTGTATCTTCCTCCACCAATATCAACAAGGAACAATTCCTTGACTGGACTAACCCCGTTGTCGATGTTGAGGGTGAGATCAGCGACGCACGCATAAAGGAGATCGTGACACAGCCCTTAAATGATATTTATGTGACCATCGCCCAGATGAAAATCGAGGAAATGAAGGACACAGCCGGCAACCGTGATGTTAACTCCGGCGGTGTTGGCTCCGGAGTAACAGCGGCGGCAGCAATAGCGGCTTTGCAGGAGGCCGGTAACAAGGCAAGCCGTGATATGATATCCGCCAGCTATCGCGCCCATTGCCAGATAAGTGATCTTTGTATTGAGCTGATACGCCAGTTTTACGACGAGGCTAGGTCTTTCCGTATTACGGCCCCCAATGGCGTGGGGGGATATCAGTTTATTAACATGAGCAATGGGGGGCTTAAAGATCAAGTTATAGGAGCGTCCAGTGATGGAAGCGCACTATACCGCAAGCCAATATTCGACCTCAAGGTTAAAGCCCAAAAAAAGAATCCTTTTAGCCGCATGGAACAAAACGAGAGGGCAAAGGAGCTTTACAGCCTTGGTTTCTTCAGCCCGGAAAATGCGCAGCAGGCACTTATGTGTTTGGATATGATGGAGTTTGAGGGGATAGAGTCGCTTAAAGAGAAGGTGCAGCAGGGACAGACCCTGTTTAACATGTGTACCCAGCTTATGCAGGAAAACACAGTCATGAAGGCCATGCTGGGTATTGCGCCACAGGGTGGTACGCAGCAGACCAAAGGCGGAAAGGTACAGGGACAAGCACCCATTGAGGCCAGCAGCACACAAGGAGGCATTGGAGCATCAGTTATGCAGGCTCAGCAGCCAATGACGGGATACGGCCAAAGTCTGGCTCAGCGCAGCGCTCCAGATATGAACGCTGCCAGCAATGCGACAAACCCCTCAGCAAAATGACGAAGGTATATTTAGAACAAGACGGCAACCGATATACTGTTTCATCAATCGGCCATGCCACAGGCAGCGTTGAAGCATGTGCGGCAGTGTCAATGCTTATACAAGCCTTGGATGGCTGGCTAAGTAATAATCCAAAGACCAAGGTGCTGCATAAGGACATGGCAAGCGGCAAGGCAGTTATTGAGTATATCGCGGATAATGGTGCAGATGAGGTGTTTTCCCTCTTGTCAATCGGATTTTTACGGCTTGCGGAGACATATCCAGAGGTTATTGAAGTTCAGGTAAAAATAATTTAGTTTTTTTGGGCGAGATTTTTAAGATAAGTTGTTATGCTTATATTGTCCTCCTGCTGTAAGCGTGATTGGGTGCGGCCTTTAGGGCCTCACCTGATCTGGCAGTAAGGGTAAGGGATGCAGCGACACGGCGCTTATAATACCGCGATGGAGGTAACTTACTATGAAAACGTACTATCTGCCGGTCCTTGACCTGCACATGTTTGAAGGCAGCGCAAGTGCAGCAGGCGCAGGAGCAGGAGAGGGCGGCGCACAGGGCGATACAAAAGGCGGCTCTGCCAACACCCAGCAGAGCAAAACGGGCGATTTATCCAGCGTTAAGTATGGCAAGGTTGATGATAATGGAACAGAAGATGTAAAAAGTCAGCCTGACGTACAGGCCCCTGCCGCCGAGGGAGCCGTCCAGGGCGTGAACGTCACGTCCGATACTTTGGAGGCACGCCAAAAGGAGTTTGACGAGCTGATAAACAGCGATAAATACAAGGACATATACACCAAACGCACCCAGGAAATGATCAATAGGCGCTTTGCCCAGACCAAGACCGCAGAGACCGAAAACGGCAAGTTGCGTGAGATCGCAGATCTGCTTTCCCAAAAGTACGGTATACAGGATGACGGCGATTTTTCTAAGCTTAAGTCAGCCATTGATGGCGACGAGGATACATGGGCAAAAGCAGCCGACGAAGCCGGAATGAGCATTGAGCAATACAAAAAGTTCAATACGTTGCAAAAACGTAATGCGGCATTTGAGGCGGCAAAGCAGAACGATATCAGGGCGGAACAGAACAGGCAGAAGGCAGAGACTTGGATGAGAGAGGCGCAGGAGCTTAAGTCAAAGTTTCCGCAGTTTGATCTCAAGGCTGAATTGGCTGACCCTAACTTTATGGCAGCGATTAATGCCGGTGTGCCTATGGAAACGGTGTATAAGGGAAAGTATTACGATCAGTTTGTCGAGAGCGCTACGCAGTCGGCAGCACAGACCACAGAAAAAAATCTGGTGGATAATATCCGTGCAAAGGGCAAACGCCCCTCCGAAAACGGCACAGCCTCCCAAAGTGCAGCATTTACAGTCAAGAGCGACCCGTCAAAGCTGACATTGGCAGATTTTGACGAGATCGCAAAACGAGTTATGCGAGGGGAGAAGATCAGCTTTTGATCTGGTCTCCCTTGCAACAAAATGAAGGGAGAAAAACCATGGAAAATATAAAGAACCTTTTAATCATGCCTCTTGTCCTCAACATGTTCGACGGTAACACAAATGTGACTGCCGACACAGGCCTGACGGACGAGATGAAAACATATTACAGCACATACCTCATTCGGCTGGCTGAGCCTCTTTTGGTACATGACCAGTTCGGCCAGAAACATCCCATTCCCAAGAACGGCGGTAAGATAATCGAGTTCCGCAAGTATGACAGCCTGCCTAAAGCGCTTACACCCCTTACCGAGGGCGTAACACCAAACGGACAGAAGCTGGCAATGAGCGTTATCAACAGCACAGTACAGCAGTACGGCGGTTACATAGAGCTGTCCGATATCCTTATGATGACGGCCATTGACAACAACCTTATGGAGGCAACAAGGGTTATTGCCGATCAGGCATCAAGAACCCTTGACACCATCACAAGAGAGATAATTAATGGCGGCACAAACGTCCAGTTCGGTGAGGGCAGCAAGCTTTACAGGCATCTGCTTACAGGCGGAGAAAGCTCCGGCAACGATTACCTGACAATAGACGCCGTGCGAAAGGGTGTGCGTTTTCTCAAGGTTATGAACGCCAGACGTATTAACGGCGATTTTGTGGGAATTGTGCATCCCGATGTAGCTTACGATCTTATGAGCGACACCAAATGGGTAAATGTAAAGACGTATTCTGACCCCGAGGGTATCTACCAAGGTGAGATAGGCAAGATCGAGGGCTGCCGCTTTGTAGAGACAACAGAATCCAAGGTGTTCCATGCGGAGGACCTTGTGCCGGATGACGGCGTTACCGATGGTATGCGTACAGTGACTGTTGCATCCTGGACGGAGGCAAGCAAAAAGGTCGTTATTGACGAAGCTCTTACAGCAGCGCAGGCAACCGCGCTTGCTAATCGCAAGTGTATCATCAATGGCCAGCTTTGCACCATTTCAAGCGCCACATCGGGTGCCGCTGGCGCGGCATACCTCACCCTTTCAGCAGCGCCCACAACCGCACCGGCCGATGGTAATGTTGTTTATCCTGGTGAGTCCGGCGCAAAGGGCAGAGATGTATACTCCACGCTGCTTCTGGGTGCTGATGCTTACGGTATAACCGAGATTTCTGATGGTGGCCTTACGCACATTGTCAAACAGCTGGGTTCTGCCGGTACGTCAGACCCATTAAACCAGAGGGCGACTTGTGGATGGAAGGCCACAAAGACTGCCGAGCGCCTTGTAGAACAATATATGATTAGGGTGGAAACGGCATCCACTTTCGCTTCCGGCACTAACTAAACAAACAATAACCGCCCGTAATATACCTTACGGGCGGTTATAACAAAGAAAAGGAGGATGTTTTATGAGTACCAAGAAAGAAACAGATATGAGTACCGAGGAAGAAACAGAGCTGAAGAAAGCGCCAGCTGTACCCCTTGACCCTGAAAAGGATAAAGTTGATTTTTACGCATTCAAGGACAATGACAAATACAAGGATGATATCTTTGTAGCCGTAAATGGCAAGACCTTCAAAATACAGCGCGGAAAGCATGTACGAATACCGAGATATGTAGCCGAAGTTCTTGCCAATAGTATGGACCAGGATGCCAGGACAGCCAATCTTATGGAGAAAGAGGCCAGCGCATATAATATCGCCAGCAAGGCAAATATCATATAACTTAATACTTCCGCGATAACACATGCAATTTGCACTGCGACACGGCGCAGAGGGTCTTTTTGATACCTCTGCGCCTTTTTATATTTAATGAAAGGAGGCTACCGAATGAGTACAAGAACGATAATATGCCAGGTTCAGAATGAGTATGTAAAAGGTGCGGGTGTTCCTGTAGGCGCGGCCGGAAGCCATAATGATGTTGTTTTGGAGATAACATTTTCCGAATTATGGGAGGGTCTTACAAAGAAGATCACGTGGCTTGACGCAAACGGCGAGAATCCGACACTTACTATACTGACAACAGACATGCTGAAAATAGGTGAGACTCTTGTATATCTTGTTCCGATACCTGCGGAGCCGAAGGCAGTAGCTGGGGATATGACAATGACAATTAAGGGCGTCACTGTTAGCGGAACTATTGAAACAAGAGCTACACTTTCCACAAGCTGCACCTTTAAGGTACTGTCATCCGACTATGATAGCAGCGCTGATGCCAGTACAGACATTAATGCCACCCAGGCAGCACTGCTGCAAGCCGAAATTGATAGGATAATTCATACGATATCAAATGCCGAGGCGTCAGCCACTGCGGCAGAGGCCAGTAAGGTAGCGGCATCTGCATCTGCAAATGTAGCTGTAAGCGTCAAGGAGGCAGCTGATAGTGCCAAGATAGCTGCAGAAACAGCGAGAGATACGGCAATAGCCGCAAAAACGGACGCTGTTGCAGCCAAGACAACAGCAGAGTCAGCCCAAACGACGGCTGAAACAGCTAAGACCCAGGCACAGACATCGGCAACAAATGCCTTAAGTAGCGCATCCTCTGCGGCAGTAAGTGAACATAATGCGCAGGTCTGGGCAGTTGGCGGAACGCTGGAAACGGGAGAAGATATTCTGGACCCATTACCATTGCAGGATGGCGCTCAGCAATATGCCCAGAAAGCGTTGGCATCAAAGGCGGCGGCAGAAATGGCAAAAGCCTCAGCAGAGGCGGCGCAGTCTGGAGCGGAGGCAGCCAAAGGAGTTGCGGAGAGCTCCGTCTTGTCAGCTCAGACAGCTCAGGCAGCGGCAGAGGCGGCAAAAGCCGGGGCGATAGAGGCACAGACGGGAGCAGAAAACGCCCAGACGGCGGCAGAATCGGCAAAAACAGACGCACAGGCTGCCAGGACTCAAGCGGAAACAGCCAGCACAACAGCCCAAGACTCAAAGACTGTGGCAGAAGCAGCCAAGACCGCCGCCGAGATCGCCCGGACAGGAGCGGAAACAGCACAAGGAGCGGCAGAAAGCGCGGTTGTGGAAGCTCAGACGGCAAAGACTGCGGCAGTAACGGCCAAAACAGATGCGGTGGCAGCCAAGATACAGGCGGAAACGGCGCGAACAGCGGCGCAGGGCGCACAGGCGGGTGCTGAGGCGGCAAAGCTGTCGGTGGAAGGGATAGAGAATCTTGCCGAAAGCTGGGCTGTTGGGGGAACGGGCGGGCGCGATGGCGAGGATGTTAATAATGCAAGATATTGGTCTCAGCAGGCACAGGCCGCAGCAGGCGGCGGGGTTATAAGCTTTAATGGCCGTGCCGGAGGCGTAATGCCGCAAATGGGGGATTACACGGCGGCGCAGGTGGGGGCTGACCCCGAGGGGAGCGCCGAGGCTGTACAGACAGCCCTTGCCGAACATGAATCCGATGCCTCGGCGCATATAATTTCAGGTACGCTTGGAGGACAGGCAGCGGCAAACGCCGGGGCGCAAGAGAGCCTTGGAGTAATGCAGGTACGCAATATTTCAGCCGGGACGGCAGACCTTACGGCGGGAGTATCGGCACTTGCAACTGGGCAGATATACCTTGTCTATGAGGCTTAATCATGGCAAAGAAAATGTATGTCGGCGTTGACGGTACAGCCAAAAAAGTAAAGAAAGCTTACATCGGCGCAGAAAATCTCGCCCGAAAGGTCAAGAAGGGGTATATCGGTGTCGGTGGAGTGGCGAGGCCGTTTTTCTCGGGAGGGGAGATAGCGTACTTTGGAACAGCCACGCCGCTGTCGTTTGGAAGAGCGTATCTGGCAGCAGCAAGCCTATCAGGGTATGCGATTTTTGCAGGTGGTCTGATATCAAATGCAGTTGCCTATGCCGATGCCTATGACACTAACCTGGTGGAGAGCCAGCCTTTGTCGCTGAATACTTCGGCAAACTATGGAGCAGCGGCCTCTGTTGGGGATTATGCATTGTTTGGCGGCGGGGCTTCGGGGGTTACGATCAAAAGCACGATGACAGCATACGATCAAAGCCTTACAAGGTCGACGCCATCATCGCTTAGTAAGGTGAGATGGGCTTTGGCAGCGGCAAGCGTTGGTAATTACGCGCTGTTCGGGGGCGGCAATACTACCTCAACAGGTTCGCCATCCGCTGTGGTCGACGCTTATGATGCCACTTTGACCAGAAGCACAGCCACAGCACTTGGTACAGCCAGAGCATATTTTGCGGCGGCCTCTGTTGGGGATTACGCCATATTCGCCGGGGGAGGGCCTTCTTCAGCGGGGGCGCTGGCGGCGGTGGACGCATACGACTCAAACTTGGTAAAGGCAACGCCGCAGGAATTGAGCGTCGCCAGAAGGCTTCTGGGTGGGGCGAGCGTCGGAGGCTATGCAGTATTCGCCGGTGGCGACAGCGCGGGAACAGCTGATGCGTACAACGCATCTCTTGTGAGGAGCACGCCCACAGTTTTGGATGTTCCTGCTACATTGATGGCGGCAGTTTCATTGGGAGAATACGCTTTATTCGGCGGCGGAAAAGCAGACGGCATCGAGACCACGAACGTGACTGTTTATGACAGCTCGCTTACAAAAAGCGTGCCGCAGGAATTAAGCGTTGCAAGGAGTTATCTGGCGGCAGCATCTGTTGGGAGTTATGCGATATTCGCCGGAGGTGATAGTGCAGGAACGGCGGATGTATATACGGTTCTTGAATGACAGGAGGATAGAAAATGAAAAAAGTTGAAAAGTACACAGGCGAGAAGACATATATGTTCCCGAACGGGGCGATAGCCACAAGGGAGGCTGTGCTAAGCCAGTTCCCGGCGGCGCTTGCCTTTGCCCATATCGTTGAGACAGACGAGGGCGGCGAGGTCATGTTCGCGCTTCAGAATCTCTCGGCAATGAGGAGCTTCCACGGGATCGGCAGAACGCTTTCGGAGGCAGAGGCCATAGCCGCGATACAGACGGCCGTCAATACGCCTGAAGCGGTAGTTGACACAACAACAGATCAGACCCGCATAGCCGATGCGCTGGAAGACATGGTAGCGTTATCGATGCCGGATGTAACAGAATAAGGGAGGCTTAAATATGTATGAAACCTTGAAGCAAAGATGGGAGCAGGGCAGGATTTCTTTGGCAATGCTTCGGATATATGTCCGCAAGGGACTTCTTACCGCAGAGCAGTTCACCGAGATAACCGGCGAGGTGTATTAAGGGAGGTAAAAGAATGAAGGTAAGTGAGGCAATTAACAGAGCTGACAGCCTTAGAGATAACATACTGACCGATGAGCAAAAGGCATCATGGCTTTTTGACCTTGACGGTTCTGTAAGCGAAATTACAGGTAACGCCGTGCCGGTAAACACATGGCCGCAAACGGATTCAGAGCTGCTTATGCCGGCACCACACGACGGTATTTATGTGTTGTACCTAGTGGCAATGATTGATTATTACAATCAGGAAAGCAATTTGTATATGAACGATATGCAGATCTTTAATGCAGCTATGAACGAGGCCAGGGCATGGTGGAGACGAACCCACAAGCCCCAGACGAATGAATACTGGAAGGTGATGTAAATATGCTTACGCTGCCCAATCTGCCATACAGTATGCAGGCGGAGAGCAAGACGACGATTGCTTTCAGGGGGATAAACTTTTCGGACAAGGTGCAGGATGGGGACCTTGCAGACAGCCTTAACCTTTCTTCAAGACGATATCCGTACCTTTCAACAAGGCCAAAACGTGAGCCGGTGGGCGACTATACCGACCCCCAATCAATATTTTCATGGGACGGTCACTTTGTAGTGGTTGAATCGGGCGTGCTTTATTATGACGGCGAGGCTATGGACAATGTACTTCCAGGAGAAAAGCAGTTTGCCGTGGTCAACACAAAGCTTATTATATGGCCTGACAAGACCTATATCGACATGACAAACAACGAATATGGGCACCTTGATGAAAGCACAACGACGGAGATCGCCTCCTTTAGCACCAACAGCATAACGGCATCGCTTCAACCAAAGATACAGCAGAACCTTTTGTGCAACACCTTTGGCGGTGGCGTGCAGGAATGGAACCCCGGCATTTATACCTATGGCACGGACAAAACGGCCATCAGCTGGGATGCCGAGAACGGCTGGTCGCTTCCAGCGCCGGCAAAATCCGGTTTCTTTTCCACCAATGGCGCAGCACGCCGGGTGGACGTAGGAGATATATTCATCCCTAAAGTTACAAACAACAGCTATAACTTTGTTTATGCCGATTTCATGTCTGGCAAAGTGCCTAATACGGCACAATACAATAATGAAGGCTATTACGGGATATTTGTCAAATACGGTGAGGATTCATACTGGGGCGCAACAACATCAATGGTTTACTGCTATGTTGATATATACAAGACAGGCGTGACCAACAAGCTGTTTTCCACATGTTTTTCTGTGGGTGATGTTGTGGATATAACGGGAGCGGGAACCAATAACGCGGAGAAGGTCCAAATCAAAAGCTTTAACGACGCGGCCAACACTATTACATTCACAAGCTCACCGTTTACCACAGCGGCGCAGGCCACGATCGCCGTCACGGTCAAAAGGCATTTGCCGGATATAGATTACATATGTGAGAGCCAAAACAGGCTGTGGGGCGTAAGCAACACAGACCGCACGATATATGCAAGCGCGTTGGGCCTTCCGTGGCAGTTTCTCAACTATTCGACCGTGAGCACGTCAAGCTATGCCGTGGCGGTGGGTTCGGAGGGTGATTTTACCGGCATATGCGCCATGGGCGGCAACGTTTTGTGTTGGAAAGAGCAAACGCTTCACAAGGTGCTTGGGAGCTATCCGGCCGAATATCAGGTGATGAGCTACGGCATATCGGGCGTTCAGGATGGCTCCTGGCGTTCCATGCAGGTAATAAATGAGCGGTTATTTTACAAGGGTATTCACGGAGTTTATGTGTATTCCGGTGGCACCCCATCGCTTTTATCATCGGCCTTTGGTGAGAGGAGATACAGCAATGCCGTTGCGGGAAGTGATGATGGGCATTATTACATCAGCATGAAGGACAAGGATAACCGCTGGCACATGTTTGTCTACGATATCAGCGCCGGCATGTGGATACGTGAGGACGGCACGGCGGCGGAAGGTTTTTGTAACCATAAGGGCAATTTATATTTTCTCTGCGGAGGCAGCGTTTATGCCGAAGGGGCTGATGTGGGCGACGAGGAAATAAACTGGTCGGCCACCTTTGCGCCCTTTTATGAAACGCTTGAAGGCCGGAAGATATACAGTCAGCTGATAATAAGGGCGGAGCTGCCGAAGGGTTCGGATTTGAAAGCAGAATATCGGTGCGACGGTGGCGGCTGGATAACGGCAGGGCGAAAGCACGGTGCCTTTGCCAACACGATTGTAATGCCGGTGCGCCTTAAAAGGTGCGACAGCTTTCAGCTGAGGCTTAGCGGCAGCGGGCCATGCACCATAATGCAGATATTGCGCAGGATGAGGATAAGGAGTGAAAAATAGATGGCGGTAATTACAAAGACACTTGGAGAAGTATCGGAGGACCCGAAGGTGGCTATCAAGCAGTTAGTCGACTATATCAATTACCTTACAGAAATAATTGACTTTAACGACAGCAACCTAAAAAAGCGAATTAATGCATTGGAGGCGTAACACATGGCATACAAAAAAGATATCGATTATCAAGCCCTTATAGATGCGGCGGCGGCTGGCGGCGATTACCAAAATGCCGCTAAGTTTGAGCAGCAGCGCAACGACAAGATAACTGGGGAGGATATTACAACACAGACTACCACCAACAAGTATTCTCCTTATCTTAACGGTGGTATTAATAACAACATAGACTATCACCAAAACGCAGTTGATGCGGCAAAATCATACGCTACATCGGGCAATACCAGCGATTGGCAGGCGGTGCTGGAAGCGTTAAGCTCACGTAATGACAAGATAAACGCCACCGGCAACGATTATGGCGTTTCAAATCAGGATATTCTTAATTCGCTTAGCCAGTATCAGCAGTCAGGGACTAACTCCGCACTTTATAACACCATCATGCAGCAGCTTAACCAAGATTATTCCTATGGCGGCAGCCAGTGGGACGATACAGCCGCCCAGCTTGCCCAACAGGCAATCGACTTTAATTACAGCGATTGGACAAACGGCGACCAGTACGCAGCCCTCAAGGACCGATACACCCAGCAGGGGCAACAGGCTATGGATGATACTATTGGTATGATTGCGGCACGCACCGGTGGGCTTGCTTCCTCTTATGCGGGGGTGGCAGGACAGCAGCAATATAACGATTATATGTCGCAGCTTGAATCGGCGGCCATGAGCCAGTATGCCAATGAAAAGAACAGCCTTCTTACCAATGCTCAGCTGGCCCAGTCCATGGGAGAGAGCGATTATCAAAGATATCTTAATGAGCTTTCATCACAGCAGGGGGGCAACCAGGAGGCCTTTAACATGCTGTATCAGCTGATGGGGTATAACAATCAGCAGAGCACCTACGCAGACGAAACGGCATATAGCAGAGGGCAGACAACCAAAAATGACGCAATGAACCGTGTTTATGATTACCTTGTAAACCAGGGAGGCAGCGTTGGTGATTTGGACGCAGCCCTTATTACCTCAAGCGGATATACGTTGGCAGAACTTAACGCCATGGCGGCTAAGTATCAGCAGAATGCGGCGGCAGCGGCTAAGAGCAGCGCAAGCAAAAGCAGCGGTTCTTCAAGCGGTGGGACAAGCACACGGACAAACAAAACATTATCTAAACCGACACTTACGGCGGCACAGACCCTTTCAGCGCTTAATGATGGCATTGTAAATGATACTACACGTGCAGCATATGAGTATTATTACGGTCAGGCCTATGGAGGTTCTGATATGGAAGAATCTGATAATGAGGGAACCATAACAAATCGTCACGGTGATACCTGGATCGAGATACCGAACCGCGGCAGATATAGCTTGGACGAAGTTGAAAGGTATGTCAGCAGCGGCAAGATAATTGAAACATACGACAAGAGTAGTAATTCCTATAGCTATACATGGAATAACAGCAAATAAAACAAGGAGGGATATTTTATGGCTGAACCCAGCGGTTTTCTAAAAAAGAAAGCTAAAGAGCGGCGAGAGGTTATAGATAGTAAATATGGGCCGTCGGCATATGGCGGCTCTAAAGCATCCGATGTTGTGAGCAGCGCCAATACCCCCCTTGGAGGCGGGGAAGACGGTGAGCCTGTGACCCGTGCCAGCAATTTTTTGAGAAAAAAGGCCGCAGAGCGAAGAACCTTCATGGATGAAAAGTATGGCGACGACGCTTATGGCGGAAACGGAAGGTATGATGATCCACAATCTGTATCCGGATTAAATACATTGCTGCGCGATGTTGAAGCGTTTTCCGAACAAATTTCCAGCGAGAGGACAAGCAGGCAGGGAGAATATCAAAGCGCCGATGATTTTGAAAAATATCGCAGGGACAGCAACGTCAACATTGGCGTTCTGCAAAACAAAGCCGATATATACCGCAATTTTTATACAGATAACGCAAACCTTTATGAGAGTGATTCCGTCAAGAGCATTTTGAAAGCGCTGGACGATTACGACAATTATCTTTCGCTGGCAAAGGGCGATCTTAAAAGCGAATCTGAATATTGGAACCAGTTTGAGGATGAGCAGGCATATGGCCAAAACCAGAAATATCTTCGCTGGAGGAATATTCCCAATGCGGATGATTATGAGGATAAAAGCGGTTATGCATCCACATATACGCCGGGCAGCGAAAAATTCAGCCCGTTTAGTGGTACATATATAAATACCGGATTTGGCGACGTATATTACGATTATATCAACGGTGACGCAAAGGCGCGGGAATATGTTGACCTTAATGATCTTAAGGCCGGCGGAGGCGACAGTGTTTATGCCACCACGCACGAAGGGTGGAAGGATCTTCCGCAGGATGTTGTTAAGACTTTCAACTATATATATGCAACCGAAGGTTCGGATGCGGCATATGAATATATCAACTCTGCCGCCGGTAAGTCATATACCGGAATAGAGGCGCTTGCACTTGGGGCCTTAAACGGCACGGGTCTTGCATCTGTTTCGTCGGCTGTCGGCGGAGGCATAGCGAAAATTACAGGAAATGATCAAATGGCGCAGCGAAATAAGGAACAATATGAACGGCTTTTGGCAAGCGCGTCCGCCGCAAGTGAAGAGCATCCATACACATATGGTGCGGGAGCTGTTGCGGGTAATCTTGCGCTTGCATACGGGGCGGGATCACTGTTTGGAAGAGGTGCGGCGGCGCTTCGGGGCGGAGTGACAATAGGCGGCACGACAATAGCACTGAAAGCGGCTCCGGTTGTTACTAAAATGGCCGTAAACGCCCTTACCTTTGCATCGATGGACTCTGTAAAGAATATAGGCGCCGCAAGCGCCGGGCTTATAAGCGGAAAGGATTATGCCAAGGCGGTGCTTGCAGGAGGTGCAGGAGGCATGGCCGGGGGAATTGCAGAGGGACTTGTAAGCACAGGCATCTCTTCTTTTTTGCAGAGAGCGGGAATGATGACGGCCTTTGGGGAATTCATAAGGGCGGCGTCATCGTCTACAGCGTCGGCTTGGGCAAATATCGGTACAAGCTATGTTTTAAGTGAAAATAAGCCTGACAAAAAAGAGATAGCCGTACAGCTTGCCACAGCATTCGCCTTATCACTTATACAAAGCGTCAGCTCAACATACAAAACAACGCAGGACAACAAGGCAAAAATGGAATCCTCAATGGAAATATTGCAGCAGCAATATTCAAATATGTCTCAAAACTGGCGTGGCATGACACCGGAAGAACGGGCTGAGGCTGCTGGGAGTATATCCGCATATACCCAAAAGGTGCGCGAAAGCCTTAACAAATATTATATGGCCGGCCAGCAGGATGCTGTAAACAGCATGAATGACGCATTAAACATGATAGATGCTGCGATGAAGCAATATGCCGATGGGTTTGCCGCATGGGATGCCGGCGCGGCTTTCCCTGGGAATCTGATTGGCGATATGGGCAGTGCGGCCAACGGAAGTGAAACTGCGGCAAATGCTGACATTGAACAAACCATAGGCCGAGCGTTTGAGCAGGGTATAACTGTGGCTCAGGGGCAGCCTGACGGCGCTTTTCCATCTACCTCAGCCGACGTTACTTCCGGGGTGCTTCCGGCCGCCGGAGCCAAAGGGATTACGGGCATCACGCCCATAGATGATGCGGTGATGGTATCTGAAGCCGAACAGGGCGTGCCTGCTGTCAAACAGACAGAGCAAACTCCAAAGGCTGAGGACATCCTTGTCCAGATGGCAAACCAGGAAGCCCAGGCACCGATTGAAGATAATTCGCTTGTTACAAATGAAGTTTCGCAGGAAACGCCTGTAACAGAGCCACTGAGAGCCGATATAACGAAAAATAACGAGGCGGTGGCAAATTACCCGGCAGCGCCTGAAAATGCGCCTCAGGCCGTTCAGACCAATGTTGAAGCCGTACGGGATTTTGCTTCTACCCTTGATAAATCTGGCAGGATGATCTTTGAGGCGATGTATAACGACGGCCAGGCCCCAGATGGGTATATACGGGAAATGATGAAGGAGTATAATGCCGGCAAGAACGGCGATACTTTCACAGGCGAAAGCCCGTATTCCGTAATCAATCCGGCCCAGGCCGAGGCTGCTTACGATGCAGGCGCAGAGGACGCAAGGAGCGCCGAAACTGTTGTAAAAACCGAGGGATCGGGATATACTGAAAGTGAAAGCGGAGGCATTGCCGCTTCCGAGCTTACCTCTGCCCTCACAAAGAACACCAGGGTGGATAGCGGCGGCCTGCGTTACACCATTACCAGAACCGCAGCCGGCTATAGAGGTAACATTGAATCCGCGAAGAACGCGGACAGCATGATTTCCAATGCACGGTCTACGCAGTACCACACGAAACCATATGATACATACGAAGAAGCGGTTCGAGATCTCGTTCAGACCGCGCAGGCCAACGGATTTGTAAGGCGGGAAACCACCAATGTTATAAAAGATACTGCGGCTGATATCAACCCCCACTATAAGGCGGAGCGTGAAGGCGGGGTTATAGAAGATATCGACCTTGGGAAGCACAAAAAAAGTATCGCCGATGCGAAATCAAAACTAAACCTTTCTGATGACGAAAGCTATGCTCTTGAACTGTGGGGCGCAGGCTCCGCTTACGAATTAACTGATCTGCAACGAAATCAGCCGATAAGTGAATGGTCAGAATATGACACATATCTTATCGAACTAATTACAAAAGGCTTGCTAAAGCACCCCAAGTATTTCGGGATAACGTACAGAAACTTGTTATTTGGGAGAGCGGGGCAAGATCCATCTGCATACTCTGATTTTCTAAATAAGCATTCCCTCGGAGCCACAGTTTCCTTAAAAGCATTCACCGCTTCGTCAAAGGATCCAAACGGATATATCGTTTCCGGTGAGCAGATCATCCATATGGTCATTGATGGGCAAACAGGATATGATATCTCTGAAACGTATAGCACGCCAGAGCAAAAAGAAGTAATATATTTGCCCGGAACCCTGCTTAGTATTACATCCATAGGAACTGCAAACGACGGACATCCAATCATTTATGCAAAGGAGATTTTGAAAAGTGAAAATGTCGATGACAGAAATGATGGCAAAGGCAAGACAGCTGCCACTGAAGGAAGCAAAACTGCTGCAAAAACAGTGGATGGAAGAGAACCCGGATTTTATCAATTCAGAGGAGAGCAAGGAATTGAGGTACAAAGCAGCCACGACGCCGATGGTATTCGGGCCTCCGATAGAGAAGAAGATCAAATAACTGCCGGGGTACACGATGTAATAACAAAGGGACAGGCGGATATAGTTAATGAAAAGGGCAATCACGCAGCAGCAGTGGGCAAGTCTCCCGTACCTGGGGAAACTGGCCGAGGAACACTGGATAAAGTGGCTCCCGAAGATGTACCGGGAGTTGGCGGAAGCGGGGACGCTGTACGAGACGCTGGAGAAAACCGGCCTGTGGGTATTGGATCAACTGATGAATCTGATACACAACGGGATGGCCGAGGACGGAGCCTGGGAGATCGTGAAGGATCAGATCTTCCTGCCGCCGGAGAGGTAACAGAGGAAACGCCGCAGCAGCAAATAGCTGATAAAGTTGCAAAATATGTTATTGCAGGGAAAGACTTTACAGCAGCTCGTCTTTTTGAAATAGCAGACAAAGCGTATGGCGGAACAATGGCCGAAGGCGCATATACTGTGAAAGATGCATACGACGGTATGGAGTTGGCTGTAAATCAGTCTCTTATGAACTCTGATAAAGTAAAGAATGCCAACGGTAGCGTGGAAAAAGCGGTGGCGATGGTTAAAATCCTCGAAAACATGCTTTCACATATTCCAACACAGAGCAAGCGCACCGCGGAGATGGAGAGTTTTCAGCAGTTCTCAACGCCCCCTACCATAGCCTATCTTGCAGCATGGAGCGCAGGCATACAGCCCGGAGACGTTGCGTTGGAGCCTTCTGCCGGCATTGGTGGAATTGCGCTATGGCCTAAAGCATGGGGAGCCACAGTATATGGCAATGAACTTTCTGAGCGCCGTCTTGCATTTCTCAATCAACTTGGACTTGACGGAACCTTCAATCTTAACGCTGAGCAGATAGACAACATGCTGCCAGACAGCATAAAGCCCACTGTTGTATTGATGAACCCTCCGTTTTCGGCTACAGCAGGAAGAACGACCACAAATAAAACCTCCAATGCTGGCAGGCATATAGAGCAGGCATTGAGCAGGCTTGAAGAAGGCGGACGCCTTGTAGCAGTCCTCGGCAGGGGCATGAGCGATGATGCATCATCGTTTAAAAAATGGTGGGGAAAGATAAAAAGCCAATACAATGTTCGCGCAAACATTCAGATCGATGGCAAGAATTATCATAAATATGGCACGGACTTTGATATTCAGCTTGTTGTCATTGACAAGAACGGCCCCACAAAGGATACCTTGACAGGATCATACAAAAATCTTGACGAGATTCCCAAACTTATGGAGGATATCAGAAATGACAGAAACTATGGCGCAAACAATAAGGCGGCTACTGAACAGCTTTCAGACGGAGGAATGGGAACAGGATTACATTCCGGGGAACCCGCAGTCAGTGAGCAGGGATCTGGACATAGCGTGCGAAGCGTCGGAAACAATGACGGACGCGGAGTTGGAAGAGGCGCTGTACAGGGATCTGAACACGGGGGAAGAAATGGAGGACTGCACACAGTTAAACCAGCTGCTGAAGAAGTTGCAGTTAGCGGAGCAAACAATACCATACAACGAGGAAACAGTGAAGTCGGCAGCAGGAAGCCTGATGGAAGAAGTTCTGTCGAACTTCAACCTGACAGGAATGTTAAACCGGTAAAATCTGAGGTATCTCTGGATAACAAAAAGCAGACAAGTGTCGTCGAGAGCAACTCGGACAGTGTATATTCTACCTACATCCCCAAGAAAGCAAGAATAAAGGGAGCAAAGAAGCACCCTGCAAAGCTCGTTGAGAGCGCCGCTATGGCTGCTGTTGATCCTCCCGACGTTACCTATACTCCCAATTTGCCGAGCAGCCTTATAACGTCCGGTGCCCTTTCGGATGCACAACTTGAAAACATCATTTACGCAGGGCAGGCTCACACACAAATGCTTCCCGATGGCAAAACAAGGAAAGGATATTTTATTGGCGACGGAACCGGTGTAGGTAAAGGTCGCCAGTTGTCCGGAATATTAATGGACAACTTCCGCAGCGGTCGGAAAAAGGCCGTGTGGATATCCGATAAAAAAGAACTTATCGGAGACGCGAAGCGTGACTGGGTTGACCTTGGCGGTAACGCAGATGATATCAAAGGACTTGAAAAGTTTAAATACGGGACAGACCTCCCGAATGAAGATGGCATAATGTTCTTGTCCTATGACACGTTGAAAGGCAGTCAGGCGAAGGGCGGAACCGATACCCGAATTGAACAGCTGAAACGCTGGCTCGGAGAAGATTTTGACGGCGTTATTGCTTTCGACGAGGCGCACAACATGGGCAACGCCATTTCCATGAAGGGGAAACGAGGGAAAACCAGACCCGCGCAAAAAGCGCTTGCAGGAATAACTCTTCAGCAGACTTTCCCAAACGCAAGAGTGGTGTATGCCTCTGCTACGGGCGCGACTGACATTTCCAACTATTCTTATCTTGAACGGCTTGGGCTGTGGGGAAAAGGAACGGCCTTTAACGATGTAAGAGATTTCATCGCCAAAATATCTGACGGTGGTCTTGCTGCCATGGAGCTTGTCGCAAGAGACATGAAGGCAATGGGCGTATACATGGCAAGAAGTATTTCCTATGATGACGTCAAGTATGATACTCTACAGCATGACCTTAATCCCATGCAGACAGAGATCTACAACACAATGAGCCGTGCATGGCAAAAGGTTTTCCAGAACATCGGGGAAGCTCTCAAGACAACGAGCGCAGATAAGAATAGCTTAGCGAAGCAGGCTGCAATCGGACAATTCTATACAGCACAGCAGAGATTCTATAATCAGGTTTTGACTTCCATGTCTGTTCCGACAATGGTTGCGGACATGAGAAAAGAATTGGATGCCGGTCATTCCTGCGTCATTCAGCTTACCAACACAAATGAGGCAGCGGCAAATAGAGCAATAGCAAAATCCGAGAACGAGGGCACAGATCTTGACGACCTCGACATGACGCCCGTGGAATGTCTCATAAATTACCTGTTTAACTGTTTCCCTGTCAATGCTTACGAAGAATATACGGACGAAAATGGCAACCTATTGTCCCGCCCGGTTCTTGACAGTGCTGGCAATCCCGTACAGGATAAAACAGCAGTGCGGCAAAGGGACGCCTTGATTGCCGAAGTGCAGCAGATGAAAGTGCCGGATGGGCCGCTCGAATTATTGTTTGACGCTTTTGGCACAGAGGAAATCGCAGAGAGAACAGGCCGCTCAAGGCGCGTTGTTCAGAAGCAGGATAAAAACGGGCACATGCATCGCGTCGTGGAAAAACGAGGCGCAGCCAGCGGACTTGCCGACACGAAGATGTTCCAAGATGGAAAGAAAAGAATACTTGTCTTTTCCGAGGCGGGCGGCACCGGCGCAAGTTATCATGCTGACTTGAGAGCAAAGAACCAGCAGCAGAGAATCCATTATCTGTTGCAGCCGGGGTGGAACGCAGCAAAAGCCGTGCAGGGTTTTGGGCGTACTCACCGAAGCAACGAAGCAAACGCTCCTATCTACAAACTTGTCACAACAAACATAATGGGGCAGAAGCGGTTTACTTCTACAATAGCAAGGCGGCTTGACCAGCTTGGCGCGTTGACTAAAGGCCAGCGTCAGACCGGAAGCGGTATGTTCGGAGAAAAGGATAACCTTGAAAACCCGATTGCACAGGATGCCCTTGAAGAGTATTACAAGGTCGTTTCTGTCGATGTTGTCAAGAAACTCGGCTTATACGAAAAACTCTACGATCAGTTTGGAATGTACAAACCAAACAACGATACTTCCAGAGACATAGGCCGATTCCTCAACCGTATCCTGGCGCTGGAAGTGACCGAACAGAACGAAGTTTTTCAGGGCTTTTTCGATACCTTTGACCGAATGATGGACAAGGCAATCGCAGACGGCAGTGTTGACATGGGTCTTGAAAACTACAAAGCCGACAAGATCAATGTTGTAGACGAAAAGGTGATAAGGACTGACCCGTCTGGAGCAGATACAAAGTATGTCCAAATGACAGCCTACAACAAGCCCTCTACGCTTTCTTATGCGGAGGTTGTTAAGCGTCCCGGCTTCCAAGGGTTTGTGAGTCTCGCAAATGGTGGGGTAAGAGCCGTATTCCCAACCGCAGCAAAGACCAATGCCACCACCGGCGAAATTGAAGAACGATACAGGTTGCTTTCACCTGACAAGGAAAAACAGTCAACTTATTTGAGAGCAACGATGGAAAAAGAAGCTGTTTCT
Source organism: Clostridiaceae bacterium (assembly GCA_034926865.1). Taxonomy (GTDB): domain Bacteria; phylum Bacillota; class Clostridia; order Oscillospirales; family Butyricicoccaceae; genus RGIG1902. The sequence continues at coordinate 67,869 of JAYFQP010000014.1, read as the reverse complement.
ATCTCGAATGAACAGTGGAAAGAGGCATGGGCAGAAGAAACAAAGAAACTGCCGCAGTACAATGAATCCACACTCCATCTGCTCACGGGAACGCTCTTGCCTATCTGGAACAGACTGCCTTCATCCAGCACAAGAGTTATGCGTATCCTGACCGGCGACGGCAAACAATATCTTGGACGCTTCATTAGGGCAACAGATATTGATACTGTCTTGCGTGGTCTTGGAACGGTAAGAACTAAAACGGTTTATTCCCCTCAGCAGATAGTCGCAAAGGTAATGAATGAGGGAAAAACCGTTGTCTTGCAGGACAACAAGATCCGGTTTGTCAGAAAAAGGGTGAGTGGCGAAAACCGAATAGAGATAGTAGGTAGCAATGTCTGGTATTTAAGCAAACAGTATGTTGGCATTATCACCGAAAAGATAAATTATGATTCCCGCTACTTCATTCCGACAGGTGAGAGAGGACAAAACATTATAGCAGAAATCACACGGGTTAACCCTGTTGTGGATATTCGCGACAATATAGAGAACCTTGTTGAGAGAAACCAAAACGTGGACACTGTCGCCCAGGAAATCAACAGCGCTAAGACCTCCATCAAGCAGATCCCCGCTCTGTTCAAAGATAGTAACGTGAGGTTCGGCAAGGTAAATATCGACATAGGCGGCGGCAAGTTTGACCTGGCGACAAAATATCTGAAATCTATCGGCACGCTCAATCTGGTATTTGACCCTTATAACCGTACCGAGGCTGTGAACTCCGATACGCTGAATTATTTGCGCGGCGGCTACAAGGCGGACACCGCCACCTGCGCCAACGTCCTGAACGTCATAAAGGAGACCAACGCCCGCGCCAACGTCATTCTTGAAATGGCAAAGGCTATTAAGCCAGACGGAAAAGCGTACTTCATGGTGTATGAGGGTGACGGCAGCGGCGTAGGCCGCGAGACCAGCGCCGGCTGGCAGAATAACCGCAAGACACGCGATTACATGGATGAGATCAGGCAATACTTCCGCGGCGTAAGCCGGAAAGGCAAGCTGATTATTGCGGAGGAACCGAAAAGTAAACTTCCAAAGGCCTCCTGGGAAGTCTCCCCGGGCAAGGGCATCCTCTACAGCAAGGACGTCACCAACGACGGCGTGCCGCACCCGGAACGCTGGACAGCGGCACGTGTCGGAGACAAAAATAAGGCGCCAAAGCCTGTCTCTGATATTATCGCGCGGATCCGCCACGACTTTGATCTGAATGTGACCTACGGCCATGTGCGGGGCACCGGCGTGCGCGGTCAGTTCAGCCCTCGCGACAAGGGCATCAGGAGCCGCATTGCAAACGACCTGCCCACGATCAGCCATGAGCTTGGACATGCACTGGACGACCGTTATTCGATTCTGGACGGCGGCATTACAAAGGGTCTGCACGCTGAGCTGGAAAAGGCCTTGGGCGATCTTTCCACCGGCTACAAGCCGGAGCAATACGACAGCGAGGGCCTCGCGGAGTTCCTGCGGCTATTCCTGCAAAACCGTGAGACTGCCGCGATTGATTACCCTGAATTTACGAAGCACTTCCTGGGTAAGCTGAGCGGAAAAGACCTGACGCTCATAGAGCAGCTGGCGGACGATGTAAACGCCTACTATTCCCTGGACGCCGACACATCGGAAAGCAATATTCGCCTGCGCGAGGAGCGCCGCCCGGATCTGCGGACAAGCGGCGAGAAGATCCGGCAGATGGGCGACGACTTCTACCAGACATGGGTTGACACCAACCACGGCATTAAGCTGTTCGACGAGGCGACCGGCAGCAGCGTCTATAAGCTGGCAACCAACAGCGCTTACAGCGACGCCATCGCCGGACGGATCATCACCGGCAGCCTGACGGACGCCAACGGCCAATATGTCGGGCCTGGCCTGAAAGCAGCCCTGAACGGCATCAACACCCGCAACACAAAAGAGTACAGAGCCTTTGGCGAGTATCTCGCCGTTAGACACGGCCCGGAATATCTGGCGGAGGGCAAGCGCGTATATGCCGATGACCGAAAGAACAGCACCGCCTTTATGCAGCGCCGGCAGATGGAACTGGAGCAGCAGTATCCTCAGTTTGAGGCAGCGGCAAAGCGCATTTATCAGTTCCTGGCCGATCTTAACAAGACGTGGGGAGTAGATACAAACGTGATAGGATCTGCGCAGCTTACCGAATGGCAAGAGCGCTGGCCCAACTATGTGCCATTCTACCGCGCTATTGATAAGACCTCACGTCCTGGAGCAAGTCGCGGCTATGCCAACCAGACAAACCCTCATAAGAGAGCAAAGGGTAGCGGCCTGGATATCATTCAGCCTGTGGACAATATCATCGACCAGATTGTTCTTCTCGTGAATGTGGGCGTGCGGAACAATGTCATGTACACACTTCGGAACGCCGCTCTAAATCTTGAGGCCGACGCTGCATTCATGGAGAAGATCCCCACGCCGATGGTGCCAAGATCCTTTGATATGACAGGTGTAAAGGGGCAGCTGAGCGAAGCAATCAAGGAAAGCAACATGAATGTTGACGACCAGATTATGGCCGACAAGATTATCGCTGATCTGTCTAATGTAATGCTTCAGTTCGGGCGCGGAAAGGCACACGGCAACGTCGTCACCGTAATGGTGGACGGCAAACCGGAGTTCTGGAAGATCAACGACAAGCTGCTGCTGGAAAGTGTTACGTCCCTGTCCCCTGCAAAACTCAACGGCATCCTTGAGGCTTACGCGAAAACCACCCGCTTCATGACAGCAAATATTACCGGCAACAATCCCGTCTGGTCTATCTTCTCAAACGCACCCAGAGATCTCATGACTTTTGCCATGTACTCAAAGGACAAGCGGCCTTTCAAAGCAATGGCGGCCATCGGGAGCGCCTACATCAACAAAATTAAGGGAGACCACTCCACCGACCCGCTTTATGCGGAATACCTGGCAATGGGAGGCGGTCAAACCTCGGTATACTCTGCCGACGCGGACCTTGCGAGGAAAGCACGCAAAAAGCTGACTTCGACCACCGCACAAAAGGTACTATCCTTTGCAAACCCTATTAACTGGGTATCTCTAATTAGCGATACCATAGAGCAAGGTCCGCGTTTTGCTACATACAAGCTCATGCGGCAAGCCGGTCTTTCCGAGCAGGAGGCTTTCTACGAGGCTATGGACGTAACGGTAAACTTTCGGCGCGGCGGACTTAAAGCGAGAGAAGTAAACAAGATAGCTCCATTCTTCAATGCAGGTGTGCAGGGAGTGGACAAATTCGTCCGGAACTACTCAGGAGATGACGCGCCAAAAAGTGACCGTGCAAAGACAGTGAAAAGTCGTTGGATTACTTATTTTGCGGCAAGTGCTATTTTGGGTGCACTCATGTACGCCCTGAACAGTCACGACGATGAGAGCGAAAAAGATTACCAGCAGCTTTCCAACTACACCAAGAATAGCTACTGGTGCATACCTAGGGGTGATGGTATGTACTTTACAATCCCCAAGCCCCGCGAGTTGGCCGTACTGACATCTTTCTTTGAGGCCTGCATGGAACAGTTTATTGGCGGGAACGAACACGCATTTGACGAGTTCTATGACTACGCGACAAATAATTTCTTGCCAAATGTAGTTTCTGATGTAGCGCAGCTTCCAAGCAATATCGCAAATGAAGGCTTGCATCAGGGCCTTATTGACACGGCCGCTGGTGTGATTGGGAGCGCCGGAATGCTCGGCGTAGGTGCCTATGTTGTTGCAAATCGCGATTTTCTGGGCAAACCGATAGAGAGCGCCACCATGCAATATCTTGAACCGAAAGACCGATTTAACAATGCAACAAGCGTAATGGCGCACTGGCTGGGGCAAGCGTTTAATCTCAGCCCCGTCATGACCGACTATGTTGGGAATCAAGTGCTGGGCTATCTATGGAAATTTCCAAAAGCGTTGTTCCCCATCGGGCAAGACCCGGATTACAGCCTGGGTGTAAAATCCTCCTATGTGAAAGACAACCTCTATTCGCAGGATCTTGTTAACTGGTTGTATGATCAGGCAAGCCGGTCTGCTATGGCGAAAAAGAGCAATCAAGAAAACATGGACAAGGCGATCACGGCAAAGTGTGACAGCAGCATGACCGATTTTTATTCCAATTTCAATGCACTGAACAAAAACAAGCCCGACACAGAGGCCCGCCGGCACACCCGTCAGGTAGTGTTGGATATGATCTCCGAGTATCGTGAGGCAAGCGATAAAGGAACAACCACCCGCGCCCAGGATGCTGTCTATGCCGTCATTAAGGCCATAGGCGAAACCTCCTATATGCCGTCGGTTATGAATCCCTACGTTAACGATGGCAACAGCGCAAGGCATACATTGACCGACGAGCAGTATGTGACCTATCAGACCAAATATCTGGCTCTTTACTGGGACTACGCAGAACAAAATCTTGCCACCGGCATGAGCGCAAAGGAAAAGGCAGCTGTACTGAAAGCAGCGAAGGAGGCCGCGAAAGAGGAGGCGACCAACCACGTGCTGGCGCGAATCGGCGCCCCTAAAACGAAGTATGCCGAAAAGTACGCCGGGATTTCCACTGACGACGTGATCGAGTACCAGGCGAAGATTGAGACGAACACGGACGGATCTCCAAAGCAGGAGGAAGTAATCTCCATCATCGAAGAAATGCTCAATAATGGGCTGGACTACGAGGAGGCATACCTTCTGTTCCATACCAAGTACGACAACGATAAGAAAAACCCTTGGAAGAAATACGCACCGTAAAAGAGACCGGCAGGCTTAACGCCTGCCGGTTTTCTATTCATCAAAATAGACATTTATGTAATCATTTTTATCGCCACAGCGAATGTAAATTCTGTATTTTTCCTCTGGAACAATGTTCCGTATGTAAAAATGATAGATATTATCTGATCGATCTATACTGGCCTTACATCTTTCACCATTAACATTTACCACTGGCGCAAAAGGAGAATTATTAATCCATCCAGTTATGTATGCGTATCCGTCTCCATTCAAGTATTCGCTTGGCGTTTCAATGTGATACGTTTTCTTACCACTTTCGAGTTCAATAAAGAGCAGCGTTCCTTGCGATGTGCTGCCATCGTAATTGAAATAGAAATTCTCTGGAACTTCAAGTAGAACCGACGATCCACCTGTAACCGCATATTTGATATACGGGAAGGAAACCGCAAGCAAAGCCAAAGCAATTACTGAAATTAAAGCTATCAGTTTCTGCTTCCCCATGAAGAACACCTCCAAAAATATTTCTATATTGGGCGAAACTCCGCTTGTTATCTGCTATTCTAATAACAGATAAGCATGGCCGTTAATTAAAATTATATACCTATAATCAGGCGTTTGACAAGATAATTGATACGGCTGTACGGATTAAAGAGGGAGCGATGTAAATGGAGTGGAACATAGTTGTAGGTGTCGTGTGTACTGTGCTGGGGGCCGGGATTGCCTATGCGGGGCTTACTCGAAGTAAAAGCAAGGATGATGCCGCCGAGGGCAAGCAGGCCGGAACGATGCTGACCGAGATAGGATACATAAAATCCGGCGTAGACGATATCAAGAGGAAGCAGGACAAGCAGGACGAGCGCCATGTCGAGATAATTACCCGCCTTACCGCCTGTGAATCCTCCACAAAGCAGGCGCACCACCGCATAGACCGTATTGAGGGACGTGAGGAGCATTGAAAAAGACATCAAACATCATCCTGCTTGTGATGGGGCTGTTCATGCTGGCCTTTATCATTACAATGGTAATTACTTTTTGGGTGAAGGGTGCTGTGCCTGATACGCTGATTCAGTATACCCTGGGGGCTGGAGGCGTAGAGGCGCTAATGTTGGCGGGAATAAAAATAAGCAAGGTAGTGTCCGGGCAGAAGCCCGGAGAAAGTGAGGATGAATTATGAAAGACTATACGACCTTTGTTGCCGCAGTGGTTACGATGCTGTCGGCTATAATAACAACCTTTGTTATCCCATGGATCAAGGCCAAGACTTCGGCCGAGCAGCTTCAGAAGATCATGGAGTGGGTCACAATAGCCGTAGACGCAGCAGAACAGATCTATGCCGGAGCCGGCAGGGGAACGGAGAAGAAGCAGTATGTTATTGAGTTCTTGGCTTCAAGGGGAATAACTGTTGATGACGAGGCGCTTGATGCTCTTATCGAATCGGAGGTATACAAGCTCAATAAGGAGCTGACGGCATGAGCTATTACAACCAGAATAAATATAAATCCGTCTCGTATCCCCATGCCTCAAGGCCCAATGCCACAGTGGCAAGCTCTGGCTGTGGGGTATGCTGCATGTCGATGATAGTAGAGGGCCTAACGGGGCAGGCATGGCCCCCGAAGCAGTCGGCAGCCTACAGCATATCCGTAGGGGCCAGGGCGTCAAGCGGCACTGATATGGCGCGCCTGGGGGCGCAGATAAGTAAGAAGTTTAGTCTGCCATACAAGACCACTTCCGATGTGAATATGCTTGCAGAAGCCCTCAAGGGCGGCGCATGGGCGATCGCCAACGTGGGCGGGGACAGGACGGGCTATACAGGGCTTTTCAGCGATGCCGGGCATTACATCGTCGTGCGTGGTATCTGGGGCGGCAAGTTTATTATATGGGACCCCGGATACTATGTAGGTAAGTTTAATAAAGCAGGGCGCAATGGCAAGGTGACAATAAGCGGCAATGACATATATGTCCTGCCTTTATACCTCGATCAGGATTGTTCAAGCAGAGCGCCACGATATTACATATTTGAGGAGGATAATATGATAACTCAAGATCAGTTTGATAAAATGATGGACAATTACCTTGCCGCGAGGGACAAGCTTCCGGCAAGCTCATGGGCCAAGGGGATTTTTACCCAGGCTAAAACCGAGGGAATTACCGACGGCAGCGCTCCGCGCGGACTGGTGACAAAGGAAGAGGCGGCCGCAATGATCATGAGGGCGCAGAAATAAAAATATTCAAAGCTTCCGAATAAATCAGTTGAAAGCTTGTCGTTTGTAAAGAGGTTATAATTAAAAGCAGCAGCGAAATGCAATAAAAACATTTCGTTGCTGCTTTTATAGATGAGAATTGTTTTTATCCTCACCCGGGGGCTTTTTTAGTTGTATCATTCGGAATATTTTGGTATAATTAGACATCGGTAGGCCTAAGCGCCTGTTTGACTGATCGACCTTGACCAAACCGTACAGAGTATCTCTGTGCGGTTTTTGCTAGTTATAGCAATAGGACTTTTATTGGAACTGTTCTTGTCTTTTCTTATGGGTAGATTACAATGAAATAAATAAGTATCTGGTTATGGCCATACTCTGCGGTTCATACTCGGCTTGCAAAGTACAGATTGTAGAAATTAGAGGTAGCTGATTCAATTACATATATTACTTACAAGGAGTTTGACAATGGATAAACGATTTCAGATTTTTATCAGTTCTACTTATGAAGATTTGCAGGATGAGCGCAAAGAGGTTATGCAAGCTTTGTTAGAATTAGACTGCATCCCAGCTGGGATGGAACTCTTTCCGGCATCAAATGAAGATCAATGGACGCTAATTAAGAAAGTAATAGATGATTGCGATTATTATCTACTAATTGTTGGAGGCAGATATGGTTCGACAAACGATAAGGGAATTAGCTATACACAAATGGAATTTGAATACGCTTTAGATTCTGGAAAGCCAATTATATCTTTTTTGCCTAAAGATCCTGGTAATATACCTTCCAGCAAGTGTGATAGTACAGAAAGCGGCAAGAAAAAACTTGAAGCATTCAAGAAATTGGCCCAAAAAAAGTTAGTTAAATATTGGAGTTCCCCTCAAGATTTAGGCTCAATGGTTTCACGAAGTGTAATAAAACTTATCAAGGAGTTTCCAGCTGTAGGATGGATAAAAGCAGACAATTTAACAGACGAAAATTCTATTAAGGAAATTATTGACTTGCGACGTGAAAATGAGGAATTAAGAAAACAATTATCGGATATTGCGACACAGGCACCAAAAGGAACCGAGACACTTGCGCAAGGTGACGATACGTTTGAGCTACATATTAAGTGTACAGCAGAGGACGAAACCGACATTTTTGATTGTTCTCCCACCATTCGTGTGACTTGGAATGAAATATTTGCTTTTATCTCCCCGTATTTAATAGACGAATGCCGTGAATACCAGTTACACAAAATTTTAGGCTACTTTGTTACATTGTATAAAGATAGCATTGCAAAGAAAAAAACGTTTCAGAATCTTAAAAATTTTAAGGATTTTACAATTACTGAGGAGTCATTCAAGACAATAAAAGTCCAATTAAAAGCACTCGGCTTAATAATGCTCAGTAATCGCAAAAGAGGCGTAAAGGATTCTACTGATTACTGGACGTTAACACAATATGGCGATCATATAATGACCCAGCTGTTAGCAATTAAGAAAAAATAGTCTTCACTAAATAAACGTATGGCATAAAAAGAATAGTTAAGGAGCCAACTTTCAAGTTAGCTCCTTAACTTAATGACATTGGATTTGACTCCTACGCTTGATGCTTTATTTTTATATGGGATGTATCAACGTCCCACTGAATGGTGTAGTGATCGATAGATTTCAAGGTATTTACTACTTTGTCATTATAATCGCCGTATGGCGGCCTGAACAGACATGGTTTAACTCCGGTGATAGCTTCGATTTTATTATCGCAGGCTGTAACGTTTTGGATGATCTCCTGCTCGGACAGTTTTGTCATATACGGATGGGTATCCGAGTGGTTCATAACCTCGTGTCCGGCTGCATGGAGAGCCGTGACGGATTCTGGATATTTGTCTACCCATTGGCCTACCACAAAAAAAGTAGCCTTTATTTTATACTTCCCCAAAATATCAATAAGTTGCTGAGTATCCTCGTTTCCCCATGCGGCATCAAAACTGAGAGAAACGACCTTGCTGTCTTTTTGCACGCAGTAAATAGGTAGCTGACGGTTGACTGCCGAAGCCAGAACCGCCTGACCGGGATTGGAAGTAAAAAATGCTATAGCTAAAAAAATGAACGCAACGGCGGGCAGTAACCATTTACGATGCTTTTTAAGAAATACTCTCATGATAATACCTCCAAGACTGTCTTTTGTTTTAATGTTATTCGCTGAACATGTCCAAAAGACTATTATTCTTGAGGTATGAGATAAATTATCGGATATGCCATGGTTGTTTGGCTGTTCTGTCCGCAAGCTTGACAATGAGTATGCTGCATAATAAAATGTTAGCTATGAGTAATCAAATTACAGCTTTAGGTGGGGAAGAAATGAATATTACAATAGATCATTTGACAGCGGGTGCTGAAAGGGCAAGAGGTATAACCGTTATAATAGATGTTTTCAGGGCGTACAGCTTTGAAAGCTATGCGTTCCACAACGGAGCAAAGTCAATATATCCCATAGCAGATATAGAAGTCGCCTATGAAATGAAGCGTGATAATCCTGATTATCTGTTGGCTGGAGAGCGCCATGCTAAAATGGGAGAGGGTTTTGATTTTGGGAATTCCCCATCTCAGATAGAAAATACGGATCTTTTCGGCCGTACGCTGATACATACCACCAGTGCTGGCACCCAGGGTATCGCTGCCGCAAAAAATGCAGATATTATACTGCTGGGGGCTCTGGTAAATGCGAATGCTACGGCACATTACATAAAGAGCCTTGATCCCAGCCGTGTTTCTCTTGTTTGTATGGGGCTTGAAAACAGGGAGCCCACAGATGAGGACACTTTTTGCGCAGAGTATATAAGGGCTCTTTTGCTTGATGAAGAATATGATATCAAGAAAGCTATAGATAAACTTCCAAACGGCGCGGGTAAACGGTTTTTTGTCCCTGAAAATCAGGCATTTGCCCCTGAGAGAGATTTTTATCTTTGTACAGAATTCGACAGGTTTTCGTTTGCACTCAAGGTAGCAAAGGACAAGCGTGGTCATGATATCACTATGAAAATCGATATATAATAAAAAGGCGGCAATTAAGCCGCCTTTTTATTATACTACTTTACAAGTTTTTCGATGATTTGCTCTTTCTCTTCTAAAGTTATTCCCATGGCTTCGATATATGCGTCAATATCGGGGTAAGCATCCGTAAAGCCATCTATAAACTTTTCTATGTAATCAATATCGGCTTTTGTTAGAAAAAACGGGAACTCGGGGTTGCTTTCAAGCATTCTCCTGTAAGGAGAAAGAAGATATGCTTGCGTGGCTATGTAATCAGCCATTATATCATCTTTGGAAACGCCGGCAATACGCAGCAGTACAGCTGCCACAACGCCGGTTCTATCTTTCCCTGCTGTACAGTGAAAAAGTACACCGGAAGGGGCTTCAGCAGCCGCCTTTAAAACTGGTCCTATGGTGTCTGGGGTAGTTGCCAGGCTGAGGTATGAGGTAGGAATTGCTTCTATCGCATCTGGTATATTTCCGTCTGCAAACATCGGGCAGCTCTTGTATGAAAAGCCCCCGCATGTTTCAAATGGATCCGGATGAAGCTCAATCTCCATGCTGTTTCGCAAATCTATGATTGTAGTAATGCTGTTTGACAACAGAAAATCATAATCAGGCTTAGTCAGCCCTTTTGGGCAATCGCTCCTCAGAAAACGAAGATATTTTGTATACCCCCTAGTAGAGGGGTATCCTCCTAAATCTCTTACATTATTCATATTTCCGAGGATGATGCGTTTCATATCCTTTTCTCCTTCTATTTAAAATAATTATATATCCCTTGTGCAACAGCAGAGTAATATGATGTCATAAAATCCCTATCAGTAAGTTTTTCAAAACAATATGGGTTTATTATATATTGATTTTCTAGCAATATTGCATTCGTGGATTCGGCTCTGCAAAGATATAATCTCGAATCATTATTGAGAAGGCATTCTTCGCCTATTTGGCTAAGCTGGAGCTTTATATTTGTCATGACTGCACCTGAGAGACTGCTTTTGGAAAAAATCTCGTTGTTATAAAGCTGAAGGCCATCTGTACCTTCTGCGGCGCTGTTGGAATGAAGCGAAATAAATAGGTCAGGTTTTTGAGTTATTGCGCTAGTCAATCTTTCTTTCAAGGATAGGTCTTTATCAGAATCACGTGTAAGAATCGCATTTATTCCAAGAGCTTCAAGCTGTTCTTTTAGGATAAGAGCAGCCGTTAAGTTGATTTCTTTTTCATATACATCCTGCTTAAGGCCAGGTGCGCCAAGAGCATCTCCGCCGTGGCCCGGATCAATCAAAACTGTTATACCTTCAGAAAAGCTCCGTTTATGATATAGAGTAAGCGTTACTTTGGCCTCAGTATAGGTGATCTCATACCCCGATATCTCTTGTGAAGGTGTTAGGGCATAAGTTATCGAGCTGCCATCTTTTGTAGAAGTTACGCTGGAGAAAAGAGCGCTCTCAAACAGAAACGCCTTAGAGATATTTGGAAAAGTCATGTATAAAGTTCCGTCATGATAATTGGCAGAAACGGAGCAGGGAGAGCCGGGATAAAAATCAACTGAGCTTTTGCCCGTTGATATGTTGGTTATCGCTATCGGAGCTACAGTATTTTCAAAATCAATGGTGAGGTCGTCACAATAAATATAGCCAAGTGCACTGTTATAGGCAAAACCATTTTCATAGCTTTCAATATTGAACGCCATGCCCTTTTGTAAAAAACCGGAGGCTCCGGCTGTTTTATCAGGGCTATAGTAGATATCGCACATATCGCTTGCAACAATGGCTGAAAGAGGCATTGACTCAAGATATTTCCCGGAAGATATCAGAGCCATTACCATGCCGTTTTTTTCACAGGTATAAAGAATATGGCCATTATCAGAAGGCACATCAACAGATGAATAGCATCCGCTTCCGTCATCATAAAGGCGTGATGCTGTTGATGATACAAAGGCATATACTTTTGAAGCCTTGGGTGCGCTGCACCCAACGGCCAGATTTGTGTTCCCAGCAAAATAGGTATCAGAAAGCGGCTCTGCCTTACTTAAGGTCAGGTTTGTATTGGCGCTGGAAGCCACACGGTATATCGTTATCTTGCGCTCCTCCGAGCCGTTTGTAAACCAGAAGATGTTTTCTCCCATGACCAGAGGAAAGTTGCAGCCGAAATAACCATTTCCGGAGCGGCTTTCAAGCTCGGTACCATTGATGTAAAGCGGAAGCGCTGAATTGGAGGATCCCGCAAAATAAACCCATTGGCCGGAAGTATACTCCTGAGTACCTCTTGCAATGTACAGGGAATTTGTATCTTTCTGCGTAACCGATGGGTTAAAGGCGGATTTTATAAACCAATAAAGTGGTCTGTGATTCTTGATTGAGCCATATCTGAAAAAGATTGTTCCCTCAACGCCGCTGTCATCCATAAGCGAGAGCTGCTGCTTTATTTCAGAAGTACCAAACCAGGGGCTTGATACTTCGGCCTCATTCATGCGATATGCGGCCTGTCCAATATAAAGCTTGACGTCTTTATCTTTTACAGCAGAGCTCCACCAGTCAAGCAGTGTTTTAAACTCTCCTTCTTTGTTTCCTATATTCCAATAAAGCTGTGGGGCAATATAGTCAACAATACCTTGCTTGACCCAAGAAAGCGAATCTGCATAATGAGAGTAATACGACTGATTTCCAACGGTATTGCTGCCCTCGGGGTTGTCGCTGCTGTTTGCCCATATGCCAAACGGAGAGATTCCGAAGGATATATCCTTGTTTGATGCGGCAACAAGATCATTTACTTTGGACACAAAGGCTGTTACTGAAGCCCTTCTGAAATCTTCGATAGTCGTATACTCTTTGCCATAGCTTGCATAGGTGTCGGCATCCTCAAACTCAGCTTCCGGATAAAAATAATCGTCAAAATGTATGCCGTCAATATCATAGTTGTCGATTATTTCTTTTATGCCGCTTAAAATAAGCGCCTGTGCTTCCGGGTTGCCCGGGTCAAAATACAGACAGCCGTCCGAATGGAACACAACATATTCCGGATGAAGTCTTGCAGGATGTGTTTTGGAAAGCAAAGCCAAAGCCTCTTCTTTTGAAGCGGCCTTTGTTTTGGTGATCCTGTATGGGTTGATCCAACAGTGAAGTTCGATTCCGTTTTCGTGGCATTTTTTTACGAAATATCCAAGCGGGTCAAACCCTCCGTCCGGGGCAGCTCCCTGAGTTCCGCTCAAATAGGCGCTCCAGGGAAATATGTCGGAAGGGAAAAAGGAGTCTGCGCAGGGCCGTACCTGAAAAAACAAAGCATTCAGCCCAAGGTTAGACACATTATTGATTATATCATCTGCCTCCGCTTCAAGTTGTGCTTTTGAAAGGCCCTGGCTGGAAGGGTAGTCCAGATTATATACAGTCGAGACCCAAACTCCGCGAATGTCAGGAGAAGCGGCGTTTACTGTGTCGGCCGAAAACAGCACCGCCAACAGGAACAAAAGGGACAATGCCTTTTTCATAAGATAATTAATCCTTTAAATCTGAGTTTTTAACGTCTGTTATAAACATATGCCCAGGAGCATGAGTTATGACAAATGGTGGCTTTACATTCATAACTACAGATTGTGGGGTAACTCCGCAAGGCCAGAAAACCGGAACTTCCCCTTTTTTTATCTGGACGGGATCTCCAAACTCTGGTTTTGTAATATTTTTTATGCCTATAACAGAAGGGTCGCCTATATGTATGGGAGAACCATGAACTTTTGGCATTTGGGCGGTCACTGTCACAGCCTTTACTACCTGATTGTAGGGGATAGGCCTCATGCTGACCACCATTTTTCCGCTGAACCGGCCTGCAGGAACTGTATCAATATCCGTTATATACATCGGAACATTGCAGCCCTGGGTAATATGCCTAACCTCAATTCCTGCTTCTAAAAGCTCGGACTCAAAGGTAAAACTGCATCCTATTAGAAAGGAAACAAGATCATCACGCCAAAGTGATGACACATCTGTATATTCGCCGGTCATAATACCATTTTGGTATACTCTGTATTTTGGGATATCTGTCGCTATGTCAGAGTTATCCGCTATATATCGAAGGCTGCGTGAGCCAACGTCTGACACCTCAAGAACCGGGCATGATTTTGGATTCCGTTGTGTAAAGAGAAGAAAATCATATGCGTCTTCTTTTGGCAGAACGACAAGGTTTGCCTGGGCGAAACCGGCGCACATGCCCGAGGTTGGGCACGAGATATCTCCATTTCTGATAAGTTTTCTGACCTCGGATGGAGTCATGGATGAATAATTCATATTTTCCTCCTTATTGACTTTGTAGCCTTATACTTTATAATATTATTATACATCAAAATAAGGAGTTTACAATGCAAAAGAAAGTAGCTGCATTCCATGACATTTCAGGTTTCGGAAGATGTGCCCTCACAACGGCCATACCAATTTTGTCAGCCTGCGGGATACAGTGCTGCCCTGTTCCTTCTGCCGTGCTTTCGGCGCACACCGCTTTTAAGGACGTTACATTCAGGGATCTTACCGATGATCTCGATGGTTTCATAAAAAACTGGGAAGAGATAGGCGTGAAGCTTGATGGAGTTTATTCGGGCTATCTTGGCTCAGAAAAACAGATAGAGCAGGTTCTTGCCCTAAGGAGGCTCTGCGGTAAAGATGATTGCTTGATGATAGTTGACCCTGTTATGGGTGACAATGGCAAAGCATATTCCATCGTTAAAAATCAAAGCTTTATAACGTCAATCCGATGGCTGTGTTCTCAGGCCGATGTTATAACACCCAATCTTACCGAATGTGCCCTGCTTCTGGGAATGGAGCCGGATGCTTATGAAAACAATGCTGAGGCAGCAGCTGTATATATGAAACAGCTTGTTAATAACGGTGCGCGGAAGGTAGTGGTCACAGGTCTTGAAAAGGATGGGCAGCTTGGAGCAGGTTATATTGACAGCCTTAGCGGTGAAACCGGCTTTGTTTTTCATAAGCGGGTGCCTGTTTATTTCCCCGGTACCGGAGACCTTTTTACATCAGTTTTAATCGCAAGACTTATAGGTTCAGCTTTTTCACTTAAAGATGCTGTTTATGCTGCTGCTCATTTTGTCATGGAATGTGCCTCATATACAGATAAGCAGGGAACCGCGCCAATAGAAGGCGTGCAGTTTGAAAAGCTGCTTTATAAGCTTATTACGGTATAAGTATTATGGGTACACACGACGGACACAGAAAAAGAATGCTTGAAGCCTTTCTTGCTTCAGGTATAGATGGCATGCATCAGCATGAGATACTCGAAATGCTTTTGTTTTTTGCCATCCCACGCAGAGATACAAATGAAATCGCCCATAGGCTGATGGAGAATTTTGGGAGTATAAGTGCTGTTTTTGATGCCCCGGTTGAAGAACTGGTCAAAGTAGAGGGAATCGGCATGAATGCTGCTTCCCTTATAAAAATGATCCCGCAGCTGGCTAGAGCATATCTTTCAGATGCTCATAATCCTACAATAGTTGCATCTTTCGAAGATGCCGCGGCTTGTCTTTTGCCAAAGTTTATCGGTAGGATAAAGGAAACCGTATTTCTGCTGTGTCTTGACAATAAGAACAAAGTTATTGCGTGTGTCATGGTGGGAGAGGGAAGTGTCAATTCCGCAGAAATTAGCACTAGGCGTGTCGCCGAACTGGCTATCAAATATAATGCTGCCGCAATTGTTATAGCGCACAATCATCCGGGAGGTACTGCTATACCATCCAAGGATGATATAGCCACCACAAAAAAGCTTATTGATTTCTGTAATGGAATAGGCATGCCGCTTCTTGATCATCTTGTGGTAAGCGAAGGGGATTACGTTTCCATGGCGCAAACAGGTACGCTTAAAATGCTTTTGGGAAAATAAATTTGCCGCCCATATGGGCGGCTGTTTTTTTGCTGCCGCATTAACGCATAAAGATGACATTTTTTCGAACAAACATTTGTTTTTTCTGTACTTTTTAATTTCTCAGTGGTATAATATCTACATTGTACAACGCAAAATAAACATTAGCGGTTTTGCAGCTTTAATCGGCGGAGGCTCTGCCCGCCGGAGCTAAGCATTCCTGTTGGAGGTAGATTGATGGGTGATTTCAAACTTTGTGCTCCGTATAAGCCGGCGGGGGGCCAACCTGAGGTAATCGAAGCGCTGGCAAAAGGCGTTGATATCGGTCTGCAGGAACAGACTCTTTTGGGCGTTACCGGAGCCGGAAAAACCTTTGTAATGGCAAATATAATAGAGCGGACAAAGCGGCCTGCTCTTGTTCTCACACATAACAAGACGCTTGCGGCTCAGCTGTGTTCAGAGTTCAGAGAGTTTTTCCCTGAAAATGCCGTGGAGTTTTTTGTGTCGTATTACGATTATTACCAGCCTGAGGCGTATATACCGTCTACAGACACCTATATAGAAAAAGATTCCGATATCAATTCTGAACTTGAAAGGCTGAGGCATTCGGCAACCTCAGCTCTTTTTGAGCGCCGTGATGTAGTTATAGTTGCTTCGGTATCAAGCATATATTCGCTTGGCAACCCGATTGATTATGCAAAAATGGTGATATCTTTAAGAGTTGGCCAGACAAGAGAGCGAGATGCGGTCTGCCGCAAGCTTGTAGAGATACAGTATGAGCGCAATGACATCAGCTTTGACCGCAATAGGTTCAGAGTAAGAGGTGACACTGTTGAAATACATCTAGCATATACTGACGATTATGCTATTAGAGTGGAGTTTTTTGGCGATGAGATAGACAGAATATCTGAAATCAATCCTCTTACGGGAACTGTCAACAGATATGTCAGCCATGTTGCTATATACCCCGCCTCACACTATGTAACTCCAAAGGATAAGCTTGAGGAAGCGCTTGTTGATATAGATCGAGAGATGGAAGAACGTGTAAGATGGTTTGAACAAAACGGAAAGCTTATTGAAGCCCAGCGCATACGTCAGCGAACTACTTATGACATGGAGATGCTGAGGGAGATTGGCTTCTGCACCGGCATTGAAAACTATTCCCGCGTGCTTTCGCGCCGCGCGCCGGGAAGTGCTCCATATACACTGATGGACTATTTTCCTAAAGACTATCTGTTGTTTGTTGATGAGTCACATGTTATGCTGCCGCAGGTCAGGGCAATGTTTCACGGAGACCGGGCGAGAAAGCAGCAGCTTATAGATTATGGATTCAGACTTCCTTCTGCTCTTGATAACAGGCCGCTGAGCTTTGATGAGTTCGAAAAAAGAATAAATCAAGTGGTATATGTAAGTGCGACCCCAGGAGAATATGAGACTACGCGGTCAGCTCAGACTGTTGAGCAGATAATCAGGCCGACTGGGCTTCTCGACCCTGAGATTGAAGTACGTCCTATTGAAGGGCAGATCGACGATCTTATTGCTGAAATAAAGCTGCGTGAATCAAAAGATCAGCGTGTACTTGTCACAACAATGACAAAGCGTATGGCAGAGGAGCTTACCGATTATCTCAAGGAAAGTGGAATAAGAGTTCGGTATATGCATCATGATATTGATACCATTGAACGTATGGAGATAATAAGGGATCTCAGGCTGAACGAGTTTCAGGTACTCGTTGGCATCAATCTTTTAAGAGAAGGCCTTGATCTGCCTGAAGTCTCGCTTGTTGCTATACTGGATGCCGATAAAGAAGGTTTTTTGCGAAGCAAGACATCTCTTATTCAGACGATTGGACGCGCTGCAAGAAATGCTGAGGGCAAGGTTATAATGTATGGGGATAGGATGACTCCGTCTATGCAATTCGCTATTGATGAGACTGCAAGGCGCAGGAAGATTCAGGATGATTTTAATAAGAAGAATGGAATAGTGCCAAAGACGATTCTGAAAAGTGTCCGTGATCTTATAGAGATATCGCAGGACACTTCAAAGATACCTGCAGAGAGTGCAAAAAAGCTATCTAAGGCCGCGCGGGAGCAAGAGATAGCAAGGCTGGAGAAAACTATGCGGGAGGCATCTAAAATGTTGGAGTTTGAATATGCAGCGGTTTTGCGTGACCAGATAAAGGCACTAAGAGAGCAGCTGGCAAAAGAAGAAAAGAAGGGAAAATAGACAATGCGTGACAGTATATTTGTAAAAGGTGCGCGTGAGCATAACCTTAAAAATATAGATGTTGAAATTAAACGTAATACTCTTACCGTTATAACGGGGATATCAGGCTCAGGCAAAAGCTCGCTGGCTTTTGATACAATATTTGCTGAGGGCCAGAGACGGTATGTTGAGTCTCTTTCGTCGTATGTCAGGCAGTTTCTGGGCCAGATGGACAAGCCTGATGTAGATTATATAGAGGGGCTTTCTCCGGCTATTGCCATTGACCAAAAGACAACATCAAAGAATCCAAGATCCACTGTAGGAACAGTGACGGAAATATATGATTATTTGAGGTTGCTTTGGGCTAGAATAGGCATACCTCATTGCCCTAAATGCGGCAAGGAAATAAAGCAGCAGAGTATAGACCAGATAATTGATCAACTGATTTCATATCCTGAAGGAACCCGCATGCAGATACTTGCACCCGTTATACGAGGCAGAAAGGGTGAATATCAGAAAGTATTTGACGATGCCCGCAAAAGTGGTTTTGTAAGAGTTCGTGTGGATGGAAATCTTTATGAACTGGGAGAAAGCATAAAGCTCGACAAGAATAAAAAGCATAATATAGAAATAGTTGTTGACCGTATAGTGATTAAGCCTGAGGTACGCGGGAGACTTGCCGATTCGGTAGAAACAGCATCCCATCTTTCGGGTGGGCTTGTCATTGCAGATCTTATGGATAAGGGAGAGGTGCTTTTTTCTCAGAATTATGCCTGCGAGGATTGCGGTATTTCTATAGAAGAGCTTACGCCAAGAATGTTTTCCTTTAACAATCCTTATGGTGCCTGCCCTACCTGCACAGGTCTTGGTGTTCGGCTTGAGATAGATCCTGACCTTATATTTCCAAATAAAAACCTTTCAATAAATCAGGGCGCCATAAAGGCTTCCGGGTATGCAACAATGGATGCAAACAGCATAGCCCATATGTATATGGAAGCTCTTTCGAAGACCTATGATTTTTCCCTTGATACGCCGGTTAAAGATCTACCAAAAAAGGTGATAGATATAATACTTTATGGCGCTGGCAAAGAAAAGTTTGAAATTCATTGGAAACGGCCAGGGGGCGGAGGTGGTGTTTTTTATAATACCTTCGAAGGAATAATCAATAATCTTCAACGCAGATTTCGTGAAACAAGCAGCGAATCTGTTAAAGATGAGATAGAAGAATGCATGAGTGAGATCCCATGCCCCGACTGTAAGGGCAAAAGGCTCAATAAGTCTGCCCTCGCGGTCACTGTCGGCGGCATAAGCATCATTGATTTCACCGAGAAATCAGTTACGGACGGGCTTGCTTTTTTGGATGCTCTTGTGCTTACTGAAAAAGAGCATATGATAGGCGACAGGATACTTAAAGAGGTTCGCGAGCGGCTTGGCTTCTTGAAAAGCGTCGGTCTTGAATATCTGACTCTGGCGAGGGCCTCAGGCTCTCTCTCAGGAGGCGAAAGCCAGCGCATACGTCTTGCAACGCAGATCGGTTCATCTTTGATGGGTGTTCTGTATATCCTTGATGAGCCGTCTATAGGCCTTCATCAGCGCGATAATGAGAAGCTTATTGCTACGCTTAAGCGCCTCAGAGATATTGGAAACACGCTTATCGTCGTCGAGCATGATGAAGACACCATGTTTGCTGCCGATAATATTATTGATGTAGGACCCGGTGCAGGTATTCATGGTGGAGAGATAATGGCCATGGGAACAGCCCAGGAAATCATGAAAAATCCGAGATCATTGACAGGGCAATATCTCAGCGGCGCAAGGAAAATACCTGTTCCTGAAAACCGAAGAGAAGGTAACGGTCTCTTCCTTACGGTTAAAGGCGCGTCAGAAAACAATCTTAAGGGCATAGACGTTTCTATTCCTCTAGGTAAGCTTACCTGCATTACCGGAGTATCCGGTTCGGGCAAGAGCTCTCTTGTAAACGAGATAATATATAAAAGGCTTGCCGCCGATTTAAATGGGGCAAGAATCAGGTGCGGGGCACATAGCGATATGCTGGGTATCGAAAATCTGGATAAAGTTATTAATATCGATCAATCTCCTATAGGGAGAACCCCAAGGTCAAACCCGGCTACATATACCGGTGTATTCGGCGACATCAGAGAGATATTTGCCAGCACTCAGGATGCCAAGGCCAGAGGGTATGGGCCGGGTAGATTTTCCTTTAATGTCAGAGGAGGGCGCTGCGAGGCCTGCTCAGGTGATGGGCTTATAAAAATTGAAATGCATTTTCTGCCGGATATATATGTTCCGTGCGATGTGTGTAATGGCAAAAAATACAATAGAGAAACGCTTGAGGTAAAATATAAAGGTAAGAATATAAGTGAGGTTCTCGAAATGACTGTAGAGGAGGCTCTTAGCTTTTTTGAGAATATACCAAAAATAAAAAGAAAGCTTCAAACACTCTATGATGTCGGGCTTTCATATGTAAAGCTGGGGCAATCGTCAACAACTCTGTCCGGAGGCGAGGCTCAAAGAGTAAAGCTTGCCACAGAGCTTTCAAGGCGTGCGACTGGGCGAACCGTGTATATACTTGATGAGCCTACTACAGGGCTTCATGCATTCGATGTGCATAAACTTATCGATGTACTTAATATACTGGCTGATGAGGGAAATACAGTCATAGTAATCGAGCACAATCTAGATGTTATAAAGGTTGCCGATCACATAATCGATCTTGGACCAGAGGGCGGAGACAAGGGAGGTATGGTAATAGCTCAGGGTACTCCTGAGGAAGTATCTAAAAGCTCCGTATCTTACACAGGAAAGTATTTAAAGAAATATTTACTTTAATTTTTAAAATATGCCTTTTCAAAGACTTCACTTTATATTAGAATATAAGAAACTAATATATGTTGGGAGAATGAAATGGATATTCCTAAATATAAGCGCGTATTGCTTAAGATAAGTGGAGAAGCCTTGGCCGGAGGTCAAAAAAGAGGGCTTGATTTTGATGTTGTCGATGCCGTTGCCAAAGCGATAAAAGAATGCAATGAGCTTGGAGTTCAGATAGGCATAGTTGTCGGTGGCGGTAATTTCTGGAGAGGTATTAAGGATGGCGGAGGAAGGATGGAGCGCACAAGAGCAGATCATATGGGTATGCTTGCTACAGCTATCAACGCTTTGGCTCTTGCTGATGTTCTTGAGAATAACGGTGTGGACGTAAGAGTTCAGACTGCTATTGATATGACGAAGATCGCTGAACCTTACATTCGTCTGAGGGCAATACGCCATCTTGAAAAGGGACGCGTTGTTATTTTTGCCTGCGGGACAGGCAACCCTTATTTTTCAACTGATACTGCTGCGGCCCTTAGAGCTGCCGAGATTGAAGCCCAGGCTATACTTCTTGCAAAGAATATTGATGGGGTGTATGATTCAGATCCTAACATCAATAAGGAAGCAAAAAAGTTTGAAACTATTACCTATAAAGAGGTGCTCAACAGAGGCCTTGCGGTAATGGACAGCACGGCCACATCATTGTCAATGGATAATCATATTCCCGTGCTTGTTTTTGCGGTGGAAAACCCCGATAATATCAAGAGGGTTCTGATGGGAGAACACATCGGCACAGTTGTCGAGGGTTAACTATAATAATGATTTAAGAGGAGGATTTCACTATGAGTAAAGAGTGTGAAGTATACACCGGTAAAATGGCGAAGACTATAGAGGTCCTTAAATCAGACTTTGCTACAGTAAGGGCCGGCAGGGCCAACCCCAGCGTACTTGATAAGATAACGGTAGAGCACTACGGTTCTACAATGCTTATAAATCAGCTTGCATCAGTAAGCGTGCCTGAGCCGAGGGTTCTCGCTATTCAGCCTTGGGATGCAAGCGCGACAAAGGCTATCGAAAAGGCTATTCAAACATCAGATTTGGGCATTAACCCTCAAAGTGACGGTAAAATAATCCGCCTTACCTTTCCTCAGCTGACTGAAGAACGCAGAAAAGATCTTACCAAGACGGTAAAAAAGATGGGTGAGGATGCCAAAGTAGCTGTCAGGAATATTCGCAGAGATGCTGTAGATACTTTTAAAAATCAGAAAAAGAAGAGCGAGATTACTGAAGACGACCTTAAAACACTTGAAAAGGAGATTCAGGACTCTACTGATAAATTCTGCAAGGATATAGATGTCGAAACAGCTAAAAAGGAAAAGGAGCTCATGGAGCTTTAATTAAGTTTGCTTTTAAGAGTTGATATGAGGCGGTGCTTCGGATGCGCCGCCTCATATGCGGTAATAGGAGAAAAGATGCCTGACAATAAGTTTTTTACCCAGGAAGAGATGAAATTAATCCCGCGGCATATTGCCGCGATAATGGACGGAAATGGAAGATGGGCGCTTAGGAGAGGGTTACCCCGTACGGCCGGGCATAAGGCCGGTAGCGAGACATTCAGAAAAGCTGCTGAGTTTATGTCTGATATTGGGGTAAAATATTTTACAATATATGCGTTCTCAACTGAGAACTGGAAAAGGCCCGCCGAAGAAGTTGGCATTATTATGAGCCTTTTGGAAAAGTATTTGAACGAGGCCATTGAGAGTATGGCTGCAAAAAATATACGGCTTAATTTTTTCGGAGATATTTCAGTTTTGCCTGCTAGATTTTTAAAGCTTATAGAAAAAACAAATACCATTTCTCTTTCGCAGACAGGGCTGTGTGTTAACGTATGCCTTAATTATGGAGGGCGCCAGGAAATAGCTTTAGCGGCCCAACGGGCAGCTAAAGATGTTGCAGAAGGAAAACTTGTGCCCGAGGAGATAACCCCAGAGCTGCTTTCAGGATATATGTACTCTGCCGGCATACCTGATCCTGACCTTATAATTCGGACAAGCGGAGAACAAAGAATATCTAATTTTTTGTTATGGCAGAGCGCCTACAGCGAATATTATTTTACAGATAAATATTGGCCTGATATGAGTGAGGCCGAGTTTGCCAAGGCCATTAAATCATTTTTAAATAGAAACAGACGTTTTGGAGGGCTGTAAGATATGGGCATTCGCCTTGTTACAACAATTACAGGTATAATTGCTATTATATTTCTTTTATACTTTGCGCCTTCATGGGCTCTTACAGCGGTCATTTGCCTGCTGGCAGGGCTGTCGGCGTATGAACTTTTGGGGGAGACCGGCGAACTTAAAGGCCATCCTCTTCTCTATATTTCATGCATTTTTGCTGCGGCTGTGCCATATTTTACCGCGTATGCAACATGGGACGGATCGCTTACGCTGATACTATTTTCATTTGGCTTTATAGCCTTCGTAATGGGCATTTTCGACTATAAGCGCGTTACATTTGATAAGCTTGCAATGTCATTTATGGGTGCTTTCATATTGCCTTACTTTCTTTCATCTCTTTTAAGGATATACATCGGATGCGGAGAGATGGGGAAATATTATATCCTTATGCCATGCATCGCTGCATGGGTCAGCGATATGCTGGCCTATATTGTGGGCAGGGCATTTGGCAAGCATAAGCTGGCGCCTCATGTCAGCCCCAAGAAAACTATCGAGGGTTCTGTAGGCGGCATTTTGGGAGGGGCAATAGGAATGTATCTTTTCGGATATGTTATGAATGCTAAGTTTGGTATTTTCATGCCAGCGCCGGCACTTGTTCTCAGCGGCATATTGGGCGCGGCCGCCGGGCAGCTTGGAGATCTTTCCATGTCACTTATAAAGAGAAATGTTGGCATCAAGGATTTCGGAAGGATATTTCCGGGGCACGGAGGTGTGCTTGACAGATTTGACAGCATACTTTTTACAGCGCCTATTTTTGAGCTTTACTTGATTGCCATTAATATAATTGGAGCATAATTTATGAAAAAGCTTGCTATAATTGGTAGTACCGGCTCCGTGGGAACTCAGGCTGCCGAGCTTGCAGCGGCAAAGGGCTATAGTGTTCCTGCTCTTGCCTGCGGAAGCGATATTATTAAGGCTGAAGAGCAGATAAGGTTGCTTAAGCCATCATTCTTTGGAATGATGGATATCGAGAATGCAAAGGAACTGAGCCGAAGAGTTTCCGACACAGGCTGTATTGTCGAGGGCGGTGAGCAGGCGGTTTTGAAGGCCGCATCTTTTGAAGACTGCGACATTGTTTTAAATGCTGTTACCGGAATTGCAGGTCTTGCTTCAACGATGGCGGCAATAGATAGCTGTAAAGTATTGGCGCTTGCCAATAAAGAATCCCTTGTGTGTGCCGGAAAGATCGTTATGGGCAGGGCAAAGAAGAATAATGTTTCTATTCTTCCTGTGGACTCTGAACACAGCGCAATATTCCAGTGCATGCAGGCGGGAAAAACTGAAGAAATTGATAAGCTGATATTGACGGCCTCCGGAGGGCCTTTTTTCGGATGGAACAAAAAGATGCTTCTGGGAGTTAAATCAAGGGATGCGCTTAGGCATCCGACCTGGAGCATGGGAAAGAAAATAACTGTGGATTCAGCCTCTATGATGAACAAAGGTTTCGAGGTTATTGAGGCCTCTTGGCTTTTCAATATGCCCGCGGATAAAATAGATGTTGTTGTTCACCGAGAAAGCATCGTTCATTCGATGGTAAAATATATAGATGGCTCGTTGATAGCACAGCTTGGTAATCACGATATGAGGTTGCCGATACAATATGCTTTGAGCTACCCTGAAAGAACCCGATATCCCTTTGAAACCCTTGATGTTTTTAAGCTTGGGTCCCTCTCATTCTACCCGCCCGACAGAGAAACATTCCCGTGTCTTTCGCTTTGCGAACAGGCTGCCGTGCAGGGGGGAAATACAGGAGCTGTTATAAACGGAGCCAACGAAGTAGCTGTTGCTGCTTTTTTGAAAGATCAAATAGGTTTTCTTGATATTTACGAAATTGTCGTCAGGGCGCTTGATAGGGTTTCATTTATTGCAAACCCTTGTCTTGAAGAGATATATGCCAGCGACAAAATGGCGAGAGAAGCTGCTTTGTCAGCGCTTTAACAGAAAGGTAAGAAATGACTGTTTTATATGCAATTTTAATTTTTGGACTGATTATTTTCGTCCACGAGCTCGGACACTTTGTTGCTGCTAAAATGGCAAAAATAACTGTTTATCAGTTTACTATTGGCTTTGGGCCGGCTATTTTCAAGAAACAGATAGGAGAGACCCTTTATGCAGTAAGGCTCTTGCCAGTAGGCGGGGCTGTAATGATGAAGGATATAAATGAAGATCCTCCTGAAGGGATTGATCCCGCTGTCTGGACTTCGAAGGGGAGTTTTCAGGAAGCATCTTGGCTTGGGCGATTTTTAGTTGTAATAGCCGGTTCGCTTATGAATTTCATAAGCGGAATATTAATTGTGTTTTTTGTGTTGCTGCCCGCAACCTATATCGCGCAACCTGTCATCTCCGGCTTTGCCCAAGATTTTCCTTTAACGGATACGTTTAAAGAGGGTGACAGAATTATCGATATAAACGGTTTTCATATTTTTACCTACAACGATGTTGTAACAGCACTTCAACTCGGAACAGGTGACAGCTTTGATTTTGTTGTCAAGCGCAGTGGCGAGAAGCTCACTCTTTCTGACATTCAGCTGGAGCGTAAAGATTATGATGGCAAGGGGCAGCTTAGATATGGTATTAATTTTGGTTACAGCGAGATCAGCGGTTTTGGCAAGCTGAAGTATGCTTTTAATAATGCGCTTAGCTTTTTCCAGTCAGCATATAAAAGCATTGGTATGCTCTTTGCCGGGAAGGCCAACACATCAGATTTGATGGGAACTGTGGGTATCGCCAGCGAGATAAGTGAAAGAGCGGAGCAGTCTATGGCAGATATGTGGTACTTCGTTGCTTATCTTGCCGTAAACCTCTCCTTTGTAAATATGCTGCCGATTCCGGGGCTTGACGGAGGCAAACTGCTGTTTATGCTTGTGGAACTTGTTCGGCGCAAGCCGCTTGACCCTAAATGGGAGAATTATATCTCATATGCCGGGCTTGGGCTTATTTTGGTACTGTTCGTATTTATAACTTATAACGATATAGCAAGATTGATTGCGGGATGATGAAATGAGAAGAAAATCAAAAGAACTAAGAATAGGTTCTGTGATTATTGGAGGAGATAATCCTATAGCAGTGCAATCGATGTGCAATACGGATACAAGAGATGTAAAGGCTACGCTTGCGCAGCTTCATGCCCTTGAGGAGGCTGGCTGTGATATAGCCAGGCTGGCTGTTCCTGATATGAGGGCAGCACAGGCGCTTGCGGATATAAGGAAGGGTACGGCTCTTCCTCTTGTGGCAGATATACATTTTGATTACCGTCTGGCGCTTGAGGCCTGTCGCAGAGGGGTGGATAAGATACGTATAAACCCAGGAAATATCGGAGAAAAGTGGAAGATAAAGGCCGTGGCAGACTCGTGTTCTGAAAGAGGTATTCCTATAAGAATCGGCGTCAATTCCGGATCGGTGGACAGCGATTTGCGCATCGAGTATGGGGTGACGCCCTTTACGCTTTATAAAAGTGCAGTTAGAAATATTGAGGCTCTGGAGGACTGCGGCTTTACCGATATCTGCGTATCCCTCAAGGCATCTAATGTATTTGCCACGATTGAAGCATATCGCCTGTTGGCAAAAGAATATGACTATCCTTTACATCTTGGTGTAACTGAAGCCGGTTCTCAGTATATGGGCACGATAAAATCGGCAGCAGCATTCGGAGCGCTTTTGTGTGACGGTATCGGCGATACTCTGAGAGTATCTCTTACAGATGATCCCGTAAAAGAAATATATGCTGCAAAGGACATACTTAAAGCCCTCGGGCTTCATAAAGAGGGTGTTACAATAGTATCCTGCCCAACTTGCGGAAGGACCTGTGTAGATCTTATCTCGATTGCGAAAGACATAGAAAAACGGCTTGAAAATGTCAGATCCAAGATAACAGTAGCTGTTATGGGTTGTGCTGTAAACGGCCCTGGTGAGGCCAGAGAAGCCGACATAGGCATAGCCTGCGGAAAGGGCGAAGGCCTTATCATTAAAAAAGGGGAGATACTTAGAAAAGTCCCCGAAAGCTGTCTTGCCGATGAGCTGATAGCGGAGGTATCCAAAATGACCGGAGAGAAGATATGAACCCAGTTTTTTTAAAAGATATATTCAAAGAGGCTAATGCATCACCCCTCATTTTTAATATGCCTGTAAGCGAGATGACGATATCATCTGCAGATGGCAGCATGGAGGTCTTGCTTGAGCATGACTCAGATATATCTCAGGACGAGCTCGACAGGGCTGTAGACGCCATCAAAGAAGCTTATGGAATTGACAGGCTTTTTCTTAGACTTTCACAAGGGGAGAATAAGCCGCCTGAGGAGCTTATTTTGGATAAGCTTGAGGAGCAGTATCCTGCTTTGGCAAAGGCAGTAGAGAGAGAAAGTTTCAGCCTTCAAGATAATACGCTTTTGGTCAGAATATCGGAAAACTGGACATGCCGGGAGCAGGATATCAAGGATGCGCTTTCTAACCTTCTAACGGAGCTTCAGCTTGGGCGTATTGAAATATCCATAACGATATATAAAGAAGAAGTCTCTTTTGAAGAAATGCGGGAAAAGGACCTTGCGCGCATAATGCGGGAGAATCCGATTCCTGCATCCGCCTGTATTAGCGGGGATTTTTCGCCGTCGAAGAGCGCCGCCAGGGGAAAAGGGCCTTTTCAAAGAAAACAGCAGGAGGGCAGGCCATATACACCTCCCGATGACGATGATAAGATAATATACGGGAGGCCAGTCAGGCGAGATATCATCAACATAGGAGACCTGACTATTGACAGCGGAAAGGTAGCTGTTTGGGGAGAGATATTTTTTACAGAGCTAAAAAAGCTTAACGGAAAAGATAAAACCGTTGTTACATTCGAAATAACAGATGGCACAGGATCAATAAGAATAGTGAAAGTTCTTCCGGATGAAGACGTACAGCCTTTTAAGGACAATATTAAAAACGGAAAAGCCGTGGTAGTGCAGGGAAGCATAAGTTATTCAAAGTATGATAACGACAATATCATAACACCTTATGCAATAATAAAGGATAAAACAAAGGCTCGTACGGATAACGCTAAGGAAAAACGCGTAGAGCTTCATTTACATACAAACATGTCTGCAATGGATGGACTTTGTGATCCACAGAAGGTGATTTCATTGGCGCAAAGCATGGGGCATAAAGCTATCGCAATAACAGACCATGGTGTGGCACAGGCATATCCCGATGCCATGAATGCCGCAAAAGCGCTTAAAAAAGACGGAAAGGATATAAAAATCCTTTATGGGCTTGAGGCTTATTGTGTCAATGATATCGCAGGTGGCATAGTTAAGGGTCTTTGCGGATGTACTCTTGATGATGAAATCATCGTTTTTGACTTGGAAACGACAGGTCTTAACCCAGCAAAATGCGAAATAATTGAAATAGCTGCAGTAAAGGTAAAAAATGGAGAAATAATAGACCGTTATCATACATATGTAAAGCCAAGCTCTCCGATTCCGTATGAAATAACAACGCTGACGGGAATAAATGATTCTATGGTTAGCGACAGCCCTGGTATAGAGAATATACTGCCGGGTTTTTTGGAGTTCTGCGGAAATTGTCCAATGTGTGCTCACAATGCAGACTTTGATATATCATTTATTAAAAAGGCATGCGAAAAAATTGGGACAGACAGGCAGTTTTGCTCTATAGATACGGTAGAGCTATCCAGGGTACTTTTGCCTCATCTTAAAAAACACAGATTGAATGATATTGCAAGCGAGTTCAATTTTACTTTTAAACATCACCGGGCGGAGGATGATACCGAGGTTCTGGCTAAGATATTTTTTGAGCTTGTAAAAATGATTAAGGATAAGGGCCTTTCGGTAAGCATACCAGACATTAACTCAGGGATGAAAGCCCTCAGCGAAGGCCAGGGTGACTCCACTCCGAAGGGCAGGTCATATCACCTTTTAATTCTTGTAAAAACCATGCAGGGGCTTAGAAACCTTTATGAGCTTATTTCAGCATCTCACCTCAAGTATTTTAAGCGCCATCCGCTTATACCGCTCAGCCTGCTTCTTGAAAAAAGGGAGGGGCTTATTTTAGGTTCTGCATGCGAGGCCGGGGAGCTGTTTACGGCGGTTGTTCAAGGCAGATCGTGGAATGAACTTGTGTCAATTGCGAAGATATTTGATTTTCTTGAGATACAGCCGGTTGGGAATAATATGTTTCTTGTAAACAACGGAACTGCAAAGGATGTAGAGCAGCTTCGCGAATATAACAGAACTATTGTCAAGCTTGGAAAAAGCCTCGGCAAACCCGTCTGTGCTACGGGAGATGTACATTTTATTGACCCTGAGGATTCGATTTACAGAGAAATAATCATGACGGGCATGGGATTTGAGGATGCATCGAGTCAGGCTCCGCTGTATTTCAAAACGACAGGGGAGATGCTTGAGGAGTTTTCATATCTAGGGAAAGACACTGCCTATAATGTAGTAATAAAAAACACAAATATGATTGCCGATATGTGTGAGGATATAATACCTTTAAAAGACGGTACATATCCTCCTTCCATTGAAAATTCTGCTGAAGAGATTAACTCTCTGGCGAGGAGCAAAGCCGCTGAGCTTTACGGAGAAGATCTTCCTCCTGTAGTCAGGGATCGTCTTGAGATGGAACTCAATTCGATTATCGGCCATGGTTATGACATCATGTACATAATCGCCCAGAAGCTGGTAAAGAAATCTCTTGATGACGGTTATCTTGTTGGGTCCAGAGGTTCGGTGGGATCATCTGTCGTAGCTTATTTTACCGGCATTACCGAGGTAAATGCGCTTCCGCCTCACTACCGCTGCCCTAACTGTAAACACAGTATTTTTGATGTTGAGGGGGATTACCGCACTGGTGTTGATCTTCCAGATATGAACTGCCCCGTATGCGGGGAAAAAATGGACAAGGACGGTTTTGATATACCTTTTGCAACCTTCATGGGCTTCAAAGGGGACAAGACCCCCGATATCGACCTTAATTTTTCCGGGGAATATCAGGCCCAGGCCCATAGGGAGACAATCAATCTTTTCGGGGAGGAAAATGTTTTCAGAGCAGGTACTATAGGTACGGTAAAATCCAAGACTGCTTATGGGTTTGTAAAGAAATACCTTGAGGAAAAGGGGAAGGTTCTTAATACGGCGGAAATAAACCGCCTTGTGGCAGGTTGCACCGGCATAAAGAGAACTACAGGGCAGCATCCGGGGGGCCTTATAGTTCTTCCTAAAGACAGAAATATTCACGAGTTCACTCCTGTTCAGCATCCAGCCGATGATGTAAGTTCAAATATAATAACTACACATTTTGATTATCATTCCATACATGATAATCTTCTTAAGCTTGATCTTTTGGGGCATGATGACCCTACGATGATAAGAATGCTGGAGGATCTTTCAGGTCTCGATACCAAAAATATTCCTCTTGACGATAAGGATACTATGCGGATATTTACGAGCATAGATCCGCTTGGCATAGCCGAGGACGATATTCTTGAGCAAACGGGAGCTGCGGCTATACCCGAGTTTGGCACAAAAAACGTCCGGGGAATGCTCGTGGATACCCATCCGACTACATTTGACGGGCTGCTGCGTATTTCCGGTCTCTCGCACGGCACGAATGTTTGGAGAAACAATGCGCAGGACTATATACTTTCGGGAGTGGCTACGCTTAACGATGTCATATGCGTAAGGGATGACATTACTTTATATCTTATAAAAATGGATATCGAACCCTCGCAGGCCTTTACAATATCTGAGAGCGTTCGAAAGGGAAAGGGATTAAAACCCGAATGGGAGGAACTGATGACCTCCAAAAATGTCCCTGCATGGTATATTGAATCCTGTAAAAAAATTGAATATATGTTCCCCAGAGCCCATGCCGTCGCATATGTAATGATGGCTTTCAGAATAGCGTGGTTTAAGGTGCATCGGCCGCTGGATTTTTACGCAGCATATTTCACCATACGAGGCGGAGGGTTTGATGCATCGCTGATGACAAAGGGAGATCAGGCTGTCATGCGAAAATACAAAGAGCTTAAGGCTTTGCCAAAGCGTTCTGCAATTGAAGAAGATACAATGAGTACTCTGGAGATATGTCACGAGTTTTATAAGCGAGGGTTCAGTTTTACCCCTGTGGATATCTACAAATCCAATGTAAAGCGGTTTAAAATAGAGGGGAATACCCTTATTCCTCCTTTCACGGCTCTTTCGGGTGTGGGCGAATCAGCGGCTCAAGCAATCGTTAATGCCAGAGAGAACGGCCCCTTTATGTCAATGGAGGATATAATTCTTAGGTGTGATAAGGTATCTAAAGCGGTCACGGAAACTCTTGGCGGGGCGGGTGCGCTTGACGGCATACCAAAAACAAACCAGCTCAGCCTTTTTGACGCTATGTAACAGAAAATTAGGAAAATAACAAATGGCGACAGCATTTTTGCTGTCGCCATTTGTTATTAATTTATGCACTAGGACTTCTTGTGAATTGTATTTTGCTTTGAAAATGCTTAAAAGCTACTTTATTAAGGGCTGAGCTTTTATCTTTTTTAGATTGGCAAATCTCGGCAGGCCATTTTCCCAAATGTAGTGGTTTTCTCCTTCGATAAGAGGAAGGGCATAATCATAGAACTCTGGCATAATTCCAGTGCCATCCTCCGTTATCCATTCAATAGGGAACTTCTTTTCTGAATTGGCAACGATTGTAAGATCAAGAAGCTCAACTTTTGGCCTATATTCCGTGCAAGAGAGATCACGACTGATCGCAACCATTTTATCGGTTATTCCGGAAACAGCTGCTTGTACAGCGGAAACGCCCATTAATACTGCTTCGTCAACATCGGTTTTGGAAGCGCAGTGTGCGGCACAACGCTGCATGAGCGAGTATTCTATAGCTCTTACTTTCGCGCCGATAGTTTCCTTGACGATCGAAGCAAGATAAGAGGCCGATCCGCCCATCTGCTTATGGCCAAAGGCATCTGCCTTGGAATCCATATTTGCATATTCCGCTATAAAAATACCGTTTTTATCCTTTATACCCTCAGAAATTACCGCTATGCAATTTTTCTTTTGTGCATAGCATGTTTTGACGCGATCAATAAAATCATTTATGTCAAAGGGCATCTCGGGAAGGTATATGAGATCAGGACCGCAGCCGCAGAGAGCGGAAAGAGAGGAGGCAGCAGTCAGCCATCCGGCGTTCCTGCCCATAGCTTCAATTATTGTGACAGTTCCTGTATCATATACTGTGGCATCAAGATATATCTCTGCTGTTGTGGCTGCGATATACTTTGCTGCTGAACCGAAGCCGGGGCAGTGATCTGTTCCGTAAAGGTCATTGTCGATTGTTTTGGGTATGCCTATAACGCGACATTCATATTGCTGGCGTATAAGATATTTGGATATTTTGTTGCAGGTATCCATCGAGTCATTGCCGCCGTTATAAAAGAAATAACGCACATCATATTTTTTAAAAATTTCAAGGATTCTTTTATAATCGCTATCATCCACTAAGGGATCTTTCAGCTTATAACGGCAGGAGCCGAGCGCAGATGACGGCGTGCTTCTTAGCAGATCAAGCTCGCGTGCATCTTCTTTAGAAATATCAAAAAGCTCATCGTTCAGAACACCCTTTATTCCGTGAGCTGCTCCGATAACCTGAGTTATGTCGGGATTTATTAGTGCCTCGCTGAAAACTCCGTAAGCGCTGGCGTTGATCACAGAGGTCGGGCCTCCTGATTGTCCGAAAATGCATGCTCCTTTAAGGGACATTGATATAACCTCCAAGAAAGATTTTGCAGTAAAAGTTTATCATAGCCTTATGGAAAAAACAATCAAATTATCTAACAACTGTCAAAATATAGGCTTCAGTGATTGAATATTCTTTGATATGCTGTTATTATATTTATAAGAAGTTTGTGTTTGGAGGAATAAAAATGCCACTGGTAACTACAAAAGAAATGTTTGAAAAGGCATACAAGGGCGGCTATGCCATAGGTGCTTTCAATGTAAACAATATGGAGATCATTCAGGGAATAACAGAGGCCGCCAAGGAAGAAAGGTCACCTGTCATACTGCAGGTTTCGGCAGGGGCAAGAAAATATGCAAACCATAATTATCTTATCAAGCTTGTTGAAGCTGCGATTTTGGATACAGCGCTTCCCATCGCGCTGCATCTTGACCATGGCGAGAACTTCGATATATGCAAAGCATGTGTCGATGGCGGGTTTTCTTCGGTTATGATAGATGGTTCAAAGTACAGTTTCAGCGAAAATATTGAAATCACAAAAAAGGTTGTTGATTACGCGCATTCCAAAGGAGTTGTTGTTGAAGGAGAGCTTGGAAGGCTTTCGGGAATAGAAGATGCTGTCAGCGTTTCAGATGATGATGCTCAGTTCACAGATCCAGCACAAGTAGAAGAATTTGTGATCAAAACAGGAGTTGATTCTCTCGCCATTGCAATAGGCACAAGTCACGGGGCTTATAAGTTCAAGCCGGGGCAGAAACCTCGTCTTCGTTTTGATATACTTGAGAACGTACAGCACAGGCTTGAAGGCTTCCCCATAGTTTTGCATGGTGCGTCGTCCGTGCCGCAGGAGTATGTCGCGCTTATAAATAAGTTCGGCGGCAATATGCCGGATGCTATCGGTATACCAGAAGATATGCTAAGGCAGGCTTCAAAAATGGCAGTCTGCAAAATAAATATTGATTCAGATCTTCGCATTTGCATGACAGCTGCCATAAGACAGCATCTTGCCGAGCATCCGGATCATTTTGACCCCAGGCAGTACCTTACGGATGGAAGAAATGCAATTAAGAGCATCGTGTCGCATAAGATAAGAAATGTGCTCGGTTCATCAGGAACTATTTAATTTTTGAAAAATAATACTTAACTGGCGGGATAGTAGAAAAGGTCATGACATTTCTTTGAATGGCATTATCTTTTTGATCTATCCCGTTTCCTTTAGGGCAGAATAACCTTGAAGGGAGAGTGAGTGTTTGAAAAAAGAAAATCGCAAAAAAATCAAAAAAAGTCTTGCATCAGCGGCGGCAGTTTTGATGTGTCTTGCATTATTTTTCCCCATAGCGGCGGGAGATATTAATGCAACTAATAAAAAGCTAATACCGCTTGGCAGGACAACAGGAATCAAAATGTTTTCGGGTGGGGCTATGGTAGTAGGGTTTGCTTCTTTGCAGGCATCGGGAGGTGTGTCTCCCGCGGAATCTAGCGGATTATGCGTAGGAGACGTAATATCCGCGGTAAATGGGCAAGCTGTTGAAAGCAATGAGGAGCTTTCTTATGCATTATCAAAACTTAAAAGCGACAGTGTAACTTTAACCGTGAAAAGAAAAGATCAGAGCTTAGATGTTACGCTAAATGGATTGATCCCAAATGAAGCAGGAGAAGGTTACAGATTAGGTGCTTGGGTAAGAGACAGTATGGCTGGTATTGGCACCATCACTTTTGTAGACCCTGAAACTGGTAATTTCGGAGCGTTGGGACATGGCATATGCGACGTGGATACCGGAGTATTAATGCCGTTTGACAACGGCAGCATAATGGAATCTACCGTAACGGGTTCTGTAAAGGGAATATCCGGGTCGCCGGGACAGCTTTTGGGAACATTTAATCTAAAGACCGATAACGGAGTGCTTTTTCAAAACACTGGAAATGGAATTTTTGGAAAAATAACAGACAGTTCTGTTTATAGCGATTTTGAAGCTATAGAAACAGCTTCTGGCAGTGAAGTAAAATGTGGCAAAGTAGAAATCGTATCTAACATTTATGGAAACACCGTAGAAAAATACTCAGCTAAAATAACAAAAATACTTGGAGATGAATCAGGTTCTTCACGAAATTTTATGCTGGAAATAACTGATCCCAGGCTTATTGACTCTACTGGAGGAATAGTTCAGGGTATGAGCGGAAGCCCTGTAATCCAAAATGGTAAGCTTGTCGGAGCCGTGACACATGTTCTGATAAGTGATCCCCAGAGAGGCTATGGAATATTTATAGAAAATATGCTTAAAGCAGCTGGATAAATAATTATTGCTACCTCCCTTTGCACCTATTGCAAAGGGAGGGTTTTCTATTGTATAATATTGGCAATAACTAATCTTTGATATCCTTATAGAAAGAGAAATTTTCATTATTTGGTTTTTAATTAAATGCATATGCCGTGTGCATAAAAGATATATGAAAATAAAGTCTGTCGTTTTTTGTCGAGAGTATTTTCCATTATTTTCTAAAAACCTGTTGAATTTTCTCCCAGAATATGGTAATTTTATTACAGAAAAACAAGGTAGTTCTTGTGAAAGGGTGTCGAATATGGATGATATTATTAAAGTCGTAGTAGCAATTGACAGAAATGAGCGCAGAACACTTATCAAAAACGCACTTGAAGAATGCGGGACAATCGATATCAAAGAGATTGTTGAAAATGGCAGTGAGCTCATCGAAGCATATCGCCGCCACAGACCGCATGTTATCGTAACCTCATCGATCCTTCCAGGTGTTGACGGTCTTGCGGCGATGAGGACGATCAGGCAGCTCCCCGGCGGAGACAGGGTCTTCACTGTGATAACCACTTCATTTCTAAGCACCAGCATGAGTGCTGAGGCTTCCGAGATCGGAGCGTCATTCCGGATGCTCGAGCCTCTTGATTACAGTACGCTTGTTGAGCGAATAAGAAATTATCGCAGGACACCCGAGAGTGTTCGTCAGAATCAAGCTAACGAAGCTCAGGCTAAGCATGCGCTGGAAGTCAAGGTGACTCAGATTTTTCATGAAATAGGAGTTCCGGCACACATAAAAGGATATCAGTATTTGCGTGAATCGATAATAATGGCTGTAAATGATATGGAGACCATTAATTCAATCACCAAGGTTCTTTATCCTGCAGTAGCTAAAAACCATCAAACTACTTCTTCAAGAGTAGAACGCGCTATCCGACACGCCATAGAAGTTGCGTGGGACAGAGGCGATGTTGAGATACTTAATAATTTCTTTGGATATACGATTTCCAATTCTAAGGGTAAGCCTACAAACGGCGAGTTCATATCAATGATAGCGGACAAAATAAGGCTTGACATGTGCGACGTTGGCTAAATAGCACGGGGAGGAAAAACCTCCCCGTTTTTCATTTTTTTAGGGCTTGCTGAATAGCCCTTTATTTTTTTTAATGGTTACAAATAAATTTTGAGTTTTTATTTATTTTTTATACTTTATACAAGTATTTTGTCTGTAAATTCCTTGATTTCCCTTATTTGCTTGAAAAATATTTAAATTGGTGTATAATAATAAATATAAGGTGACGTTTTACCTTGTTTTAAATAAATTGGCTTTATCGGAGGTATTTCGGAGGTTTTGATGTTTTCAGTCGGTGATAAAATTGCTCACCCGATGCATGGCGCAGGAATTATCAAGGGAGTCACCACGCAAAGGATAGATGGTGAAAACCGTGATTATTTCGAGGTGGAAATGGTGGCCGGGACAATGACGGTTATGATTCCATGTGGAAATAACAGCGTTGCAGGCATAAGGCCAATAATTATACCTGATATGGTAAATGAAGTATTGGCAAAACTTTTGGAGGAGCAGGAAGCTGACGATTTCAATTGGAACAAAAGATATCGCGAAAATATGATTAAAATAAAAAGCGGAGATTTGATACAGGTTGCCGGAGTTATTAAAGCTCTTGTTTTGCGTGAGCGGGAACGTGGGCTTTCTACTGGTGAACGAAAAATGCTGACTTCGGCAAAGCAAATAGTTGTTTCTGAAATTGCTCTTGCAAAAGATATTTCATATAAAGAAGCTGAGAATATAGTAAACGAAAGGCTTATATAATATATCAATGACGAGCTTTCCTGCAATATATAGTATAAAACGTTTTTTTGAATAAGCGTTCTTGATAAATAATATTTCAAGGCGCTTTTTTTGAACAGCAGACAGGAGAAAATATGTTTGGTATATTTAAAAAAAAGGATAAACCGCCATATATATCTGCGGTTATTGCCGCAGGGGGATCTTCTTCTAGGATGCAGGGAGAAAATAAACTCCTTGCCGAAATAGGCGGATTGCCGGTTCTTGCCCATACCTTGTTGGCTTTTGAATCAAACAGCAATATTTCAGAAATTGTAATATCTGCTAAAGAGGATATGCTGTTAACTTATGCTGACATAGCAAAGACTTTTGATATTTCAAAAGCCACTCATGTAATAGCTGGGGGCAGCACCCGTGCTGAGAGTGTTTATAAGGGCGTGTGTGCCGCAAATCCAAAAGCGGACTATATTCTAGTACATGATGCCGCAAGGCCGCTTATATCTGATGATGTGATAAACCGTGTCATAAATGGGATGAAGGATCATGGCTGCGCTGCTGCCGCGGTAGCCGTAAAGGATACGCTTAGGATATTTGAAGCATCAGAAAACGGATACAGAATCCTCCCAAGAGACGATGTGAAAGCCATGCAGACGCCGCAGGGGGCCGACAGGCATCTTCTTGCAGCTGCTCTTCAAAACTGCGTTGTCAACAATATTTCAGTAACA
The DNA here is from genome assembly GCA_034926865.1 of Clostridiaceae bacterium. GTDB lineage: Bacteria > Bacillota > Clostridia > Oscillospirales > Butyricicoccaceae > RGIG1902. The sequence goes on along the minus strand of JAYFQP010000014.1, from coordinate 30,243 downwards.
GACGATTGCGCTGCGCTTGAACTGCTTGGGGCAAAGCCGTTTTTTGTAGAGGGCTCGTATAAAAATATAAAAATTACCACAAATGAAGACCTCGTGATAGCAGAGGCTTTTTTGATGGAGGAAATATGACAGATATCAGAGTTGGAAACGGGTATGATGTACATAGACTGGCAGAAGGCCGCAGGCTTATAATAGGCGGAGTTGACATACCTTACGAAAAAGGGCTTGACGGGCACAGCGATGCAGATGTCTTGACACATGCAATAATTGACAGTCTTTTCGGCGCTGCTGCGCTGCCGGATATAGGAACTCATTTTCCTGATACTGATCCACAGTACAAAGGTGCGGACAGCATTCTGCTTTTAAAGCGAACAGGCGAGATAATTAACGAAAAAGGCTTTCGTATAGGAAATATTGACACCATCATAGTGGCTCAGCGTCCTAAAATGATGCCTCATATACCATTAATGAGAGAAACTATTGCAAATGCTCTTCAGTTGGATGTAAACCGGATTTCAATAAAGGCAACAACAGAAGAAGGTCTAGGCTTTACCGGTACTGGAGAAGGCATCTCAGCTTATTCGACAGCGCTGATCTACAGCGAGTAACAAAGAATTCTGACGGCTCATAATATAGACCAAAGGAGTGAGGTCTATATTATGGGCTTTCTTATTATCGTAAAATCGATAACCTATGCACAACGAGCTTCAGGGATCCTTTCCAGAAACGGGATCTCTTCGAATATAATTAAACCCCCTGTTTCTTTAGGCAAAGGTTCATGCAGCTATGCTCTTAAGATTGCGGAGAAAAATCCTGAAAAGGCCGTTTCAGCACTAAAGAGGTCGAATGTACCTGTAAGCGGAGTTTTTGCTATTAACGGAGGGAATTACAAGGAGGTAAATGTATGATATATTTTGACAGCGCCGCAACGACGCTGCAAAAGCCTGCAATTGTCCACAAAGCCGTTGAATCGGCCATGCTAAGCTGCGGGAATCCGGGCCGCAGCGGACATAAAGCTGCCATGTATGCTTCAAAAGTAGTTTATGACGCACGTGAACAGATAGCTGATTTTTTCGGTATGAACGAACCAGAGAGAGTAGTCTTTACCTGTAATGCTACTCATGCTCTTAATATTGCTATTAAATCTCAGCTCAAAGACGGTGGCCATGTTGTCATTTCAGGCTACGAACACAATTCAGTTGCACGGCCTCTTGAGGCCATGCCTAATGTGACCTATACTGTCGCTCATACACCTGTATTTGACAGCGAAACGGCTTTTGAAGAGATAACCGCAGCTGTGAGGGAAGATACTGTCTGTATCATAACAACCCATGTATCAAATGTATTTGGTTTTGTAATGCCCATAGAACGCCTTGATAGTTTTTGCGGAGAAAAGCACATTAAGCTCATAATTGACGCATCACAATCAGCCGGCGTATTAAAAATAAATGCATCAGATCTAAAAAACACTTCTTTTATATGCATGCCAGGGCATAAATCACTTTACGGCCCTCAGGGAACCGGAATTCTATTATGTTGTAATACTGATAAGCTTTATAGCCTTATGCAGGGAGGAACCGGCAGCGATTCAAGAAGTTTAATCCAGCCGGAGATGCTTCCGGATCTTTTTGAAAGCGGAACTTTGAATGTATGTGGAATAGCAGGTCTTGCTGAGGGTGTAAAATATATAACAAAGCGTGGCTTGAGTGAAATTGAGCAATGTGAAAAGGATCTTGCACGGCGCCTTGTCGTAAAATTGAGAGATATAAAAGGAATTACTGTATATTATGACAGACTTAATCATTGTGGTCCCATATCTATAACAGCGGATAATATCCCGTCTGAAGATCTTTGTGGAATGCTGGCCGAGAAAGGGTTCTGCCTTAGAGGCGGTCTGCACTGCTCGCCGCTTGCTCATAAAAGTGCAGGTACGTTGAAAGAAGGTACTGCAAGAGTTAGCTTTTCCATTTTCAACAATGTAAGGGAAGTTGACCTTTTTGCTTTGGAGCTCAAAAAAATAATGTCTTCACAAAAATAGCGATCGCACATATGTAAATGGCAAGGAACTGTGTGTCTTTGGATTAAAAAGCAATTTCCTAAGGATAGCATTCAAATGATGGCAAAAATGCAAATATTATTGTATAATAAAAGAATGGATAGGCGATCTTGTAAAAAACAGTAAAGAATCACTTATAAAAGTTTTTATTTTTGGTATTGAAAAAGGCGCTGTAAATTGTTACTATTGTAGTAAATAACTTTAACTGATTTACAGTGTGGATTTCGGGTGTTACAATGAATATTTTTACCTATTTTGGTCAGTATATCAAGCTTGCCACAGTCTGGGATGTCGTAGATATCCTGATTGTGGCTGCTTTCCTGTATAAAATTATAAGGCTAATAAGAAATACCGCTGCGGCTAGGCTGCTTAAGGGTATATTCGTCATACTTATCATAATGCAGCTTTCAGATTTGTTGAAGTTGCATGTTGTTAACTTTATCATGGTCAGCTCAATGCAGCTTGGCACTATTGCTCTCGTTGTGGTATTTCAGCCTGAGCTGCGCCGTATCCTAGAGCAGTTCGGAAAAACCAATTTACATCTGTTTCATAACAGAAATGTAGATGAAGAGGCAACTCAGCTTATGGTTATGCAAACCATAGAGGCTGTAAGCGCCATGGCCTGGTCAAAAACAGGGGCTTTGATAGTTTTTGAAACAGAAGATTCCCTTTCTCATATATCGGCAACGGGGACTACTGTAAATGCGGATGTAACTGCTGAATTAGTGAAGAATATTTTTTATCCCAAAGCACCTCTCCACGATGGAGCAGTAGTAATATCAAATCTTCGTTTGCAGGCAGCTGGATGCATTTTGCCGCTGACGGCCAAGTTTGATTTGAGCAAAGAGCTTGGAACGCGCCACAGAGCAGCACTTGGCGTCACAGAGAATTCAGACTGTTGCTGCGTGGTTGTTTCAGAAGAAACAGGAGCTATCTCTTTTGCAAAAAGCGGAATGCTTAAAAGGCATTTGGCGCCGGAAACTCTTGAACGTCTCTTGCTTCAGGAGCTTATGCCTCCCAAGGAGGAGCCGGCCAAGAACTTCCTTTTATGGATAAAGGGGGTGCTTAAAAAATGATTGAGTGGATGCGTAAAAATGACATAGCATCAAAGGCACTGTCAGTTGGATTTGCGTTATTTTTATGGTTTTATGTTGTATCAACTACAAATCCTGACATGACGCAGACATTTACAAAAGTTGCCGTTGATTTTACTGGAACTGAAGCTCTGAGCGAAAATGATCTCATCATCACCGAAGGGAGACACAGTACTGTTTCATTTAAAGTGAGCGGCAAAAGTGAACGCATTGCTATGCTTGACAGTGACAGGCTTTCCGTATCAGCTGATCTGAGCAATATTACGAGCCCCGGTAATTACAACTTAAAATATCAGGTGACTACAAGCGTTACTGATGTGACGATCAATAAGATCACAGAGACAATTCCCATATATGTTGACAGGATAATATCAAAATCTGTCCCTGTAAAAGTAACTTTTAGTGGGACATTGGCCGATGGCTATATATCGGACAACTATTCAGTAACACCTGATGCCATAACGGTTAAAGGCCCTGAACAGCTTCTTGATACTATTGTTAGCGCAGCAGCCACATATGATATTTCAGCACTTAAAAGTTCTGCTGATACAACACTTATCTATACTCTTGTCAATTCAAAAGGAGAAGAGGTTAAAAGCCCTTATATTACAGTTGATGCTCCATCGATCAAGCTCTCTCTTGCTGTAAGTCAGACGGGCAACATACCTTTTGTTCTTACTGTAAATGATTTTGGGTTTATTACAAAAGACCTTGTCAAGATTACCATTGAGCCTTCAAGTATAAAAATAAGCGGAAGCCCCGACGTTGTTTCCATGCTGAATCAGATTGACCTTGGAAGTATAAGCCTTGAGACTATATTTGAAAGCGGACTGTTTGAACTTGAGCTTCCAGTTATACTGCCAAACGGGGTGACTTCGGATGACAATATCACATCTGTAAAGGTAGCAGTTGAGCCGGTTGGAATCACGAAAACAAGCCTAGAGATTACAAAGGACATGATGCCTGAAAGCTCTTATTTCAGATATGTATCAAACCTTAGCGTTACTGTCTGGACTACGGAGGATCATGCATCATCCATATCGGCTGATAATATTGACGTATCGCTTTCTTATTATCCGGAAAACCTGCATGAAGGCCTTAATGAAATTTCTGCAACGGTTACATCTTTAGATGATAAGATGGTAATTGTAGGTGAATACAGCGTTATTGTGGAAGTGCCTAAATGAGTATTATTATTTCAGGTATAAAACTGCCATATGGCAACGAAAATCAAGATGCAGTCACAGAGGCTTTGAAAATCATCAAAGCCTCTCGTTCTTTGCTTAAGGATTGGGAAATTCATAAGCTTTCTTATGATTTGAGACATAATAACCTGACTAAAGTATATTCTGTTGAGCTTGATTTGGATTTGGATGAAGCCGGTCTTATAAGAGGGCTGGATAATCCAATGATAAAATTGAGAAGTCATGTTTGTATGCCTATTCCCATTGGCAGCGCAAAGCTTATGTCTGCTCCCATAATAATCGGCCTGGGGCCTGCGGGACTGTTTGCAGCGCTTATTCTGGCCAAAAATGGTTATGCTCCAATTGTATTTGAGCGCGGAGAAGAAATAGAAAGACGTGACAGCAGCGTAGATCGTTTTTTCAGCGGAGGAGATCTTGATTTTTCCTCTAATGTACAATTTGGAGAGGGCGGCGCCGGCACATATTCTGACGGAAAGCTGACGACTCGCATAAATGACGAAAGATGCCAGCTTGTTCTCAATCTGCTTTCGGAATACGGGGCAGAAAAACAGATGCTTATGAAAGCCAAACCTCATATTGGAACAGACAAGCTGAAGGGTATCGTAAAAGCGATGCGTGAAGATATCTGCAAAATGGGCGGAACCGTTTATTTTTCTTCTCAAATAACGGATATAAATACCAGCAGTGGAAAGCTTATTTCTGTTTCGGATGCTTGCGGCACGATTCATCCAACACAAACGGCAATACTTGCAATTGGGCATAGCGCAAGAGATACATTTTATATGTTGAAAGACAAGGGTGTTGATATAATACCTAAAGCATTTTCGGTGGGTGTAAGAGCCGAACACTTGCAGTCTGATATAGACGTAGCGTTATATGGAAAGTTTGCGGGGATATCTGATCTTCCAAAAGGTGAATATACGCTATCACTAAGAGAAGGCGGACGAGCCTGCTACTCCTTCTGTATGTGCCCTGGAGGATATGTTGTCGCCGCTGCCAGCGAAAAGGAAGCTGTAGTTACAAACGGTATGAGTTATCATGCCCGCTCTGGCAGCAATGCCAATTCAGCTATCTGTGTTTCGGTTACACCCGAGGATTTTTCTACCCGAGATCCTCTTTCCGGCGTAGAGTTTCAGCGAAAAATAGAGCACGCTGCTTTTATGTCGGTAGGAGGCAGAGATAAAGGCCCTGTGCAGCTTTATGGAGATTTTGCAAAAGGTCAGATTTCAAAAAAACTTGGGAAAGTTGCGCCTACATACCCAAGAGGATACGAGTTCGCAGATATTTCAAAAATACTTCCTGATTATGTTTGCGATATGATAAAAAGGGCTATGCCGGCGTTCGGCAAAAAGATCAGCGGCTTTGACAGAGAAGATACTGTATTTACAGCCCCAGAGACAAGAACTTCTTCTCCTATCAGAATTGTAAGAGGAGAAGATATGATGTCTGCCTCTGTCAGGGGACTTATCCCATGCGGAGAAGGCGCGGGATATGCAGGGGGGATAATGAGCGCGGCTGTAGACGGAATACGTGCTGCCGAGAGGATAATGGCGCAGTATGCGCCCATGAGGTAAATATGAAACAAACAGCAACAGTGGTTACAATAGAAAAGGATACAGCGTTAGTGGATGTTGTGAGACAATCAGCTTGCGGGGGAGACTGCGGAAGCTGTAAAGGCTGTGGCACCGCCGGCCAGTTTATCAGAGTAAGAGTTAAAAATACCATGGGTGCCAAAGAAGGTGACACGGTAATTTTAGAAACAGCGACAAGAAGTATTTTTAAATCTGCTTATATCGCATATATTTCTCCTGTTGTGTTGATGGTTGCCTTCTATTTGTTGCCGGTTGGCTCAGAACCATTTAAAATAGCGGCATCATTCGCCGGATTATTGATTGGCGTAGGTATTTGCTATTTCTATTCAAAAAGGCTTGAGGCAAAGGGAAGCGCCAGAGCAGAAATAACAGAGATTGTTAAACGTTGAAAAAACTTTACGGAAAACTGCGTTTGTGGTATAATGTAAATTGATTATTTTATAAGTAAAAATATATTTTAATGGGGTGTTTGCTCTTGCTTAAAAGTATGACCGGATACGGAAGGGCCAAACTTGAGGACGAAAACAGAGAAATAAATGTGGAGATAAAGTCAGTAAATCACAGATATCTTGATTTGAACATCAAGGTGCCAAGGCTTTACGCATATCTTGAAGATATGGTTAAAAAGAGTGCTCAGACGCTCGTAAGAGGCAAGATTGATATCTATGTTTCCATAAAAGAAAAAGAGGGAAGCGATGTCAGGATCGCTCTCAATATGCCTGTTGTAGAGGGTTATCTTAACGCCGCCAAGAGCATATCTGAAAAATACGGCCTTTCTCTGGATGGCTTTTGTTTAGCTGATGTGATGAAGCTTCCGGATGCCATTTCTGCTGACAAGGAAGAGGCTGACGCAGAAACTGTATCAGCTCAGGTATCTCAGACGTTAAGTGAAGCGCTTAACGGCTATAATATCATGAGAGAAACTGAAGGAACTCGTCTTTGCTCAGATATACTTGAGCGCAGTAAGTTGATAGGAGAGTATGTGTCCTTTATTGAACAGCGTTCTCCTGACAGTGTAAGTGAATACCGAGAAAAAATTGCTGCAAGAATGGCTGAACTTCTTGATGGCAGCGAAATTGCCCAGCAGAGAATACTTTCCGAAGCAGCCCTTTTCGCAGATAAAGTTTCTGTAACAGAAGAGATTGTCAGGCTTCGCAGCCATCTTAAGCAGCTTGAATCGATGGTAAACGGAAACGTGGCTTCCGGACGTAAGCTTGATTTTCTTGTTCAGGAGCTGAACAGGGAGGCCAACACAATAGGTTCCAAGGCAAATGACTATGAAATAGCTAAAACAGTTGTTGAGCTAAAAGCCGAAATAGAGAAGATCAGAGAACAGATACAGAATCTTGAATAACGGGAAGAGGTAGTTGTTTTGAAGCTTATCAATATCGGTTTTGGTAATATGGTCGCCGCAAACAGAATCGTTGCTATTGTAAGCCCCGAATCCGCGCCAATAAAAAGGGTTGTCCAGAAGGCTAAGGAAAGGGATATGCTGATTGATGCAACATATGGCCGCAGGAGCAGAGCTGTTCTTATAATTGATTCCGAACATGTTGTCTTATCTCCGCTTCAGCCTGAAACTGTGGCAAACAGGCTTAACTGTGAGTATGAAGACAGCGAGGATGAGGATGATGAATAGTGGAAAAGGCAGTTTGTTTATTGTTACAGGCCCGTCCGGTGCAGGCAAGGGCGCAGTTTTAACGGGAGTTTTAAGCTCTCTTGACAATATCTTTTATTCAATTTCAGCTACTACACGTCCGCCCAGGCCGGGGGAACAGGATGGGATCAATTACTATTTTGTCAACCAACAAAACTTTAAAACTATGATCGAGAAGCATGAGCTTCTTGAATACGCCGAATATGTTGGAAATTTCTATGGCACCCCTTCAGCTCCTGTTGACAAGATGATTGATGAAGGGAAAGATGTTGTTCTTGAGATCGAAGTGCAGGGCGCGCTTGCGGTAAAGCAAAAGCGGCCTGATGCAATACTTGTTTTTATTGCTCCGCCCTCTTTCGATGTGCTGGAAAGACGCCTTAGAAACCGAGGTACCGAAAGCAACGAGATTGTTGAAATGCGCCTTAAAAAAGCCCACAATGAATGTGCCCATATGGACGATTACGATTATATTATTGTAAATGATTTGCTTGATGAAGCAATAAAGAACCTATCAGCTGTAATCATTGCGGCAAGGTGCCGCAGCAACAGAGTTAAAATAAACTTAGTATAAACAGAGGAGAACGACAATTATGATGCTTTATCCTTCAATGAGTGATCTTCTAAAGAAAGTACATAACAGGTATTCGCTTGTTAATGTGGCGGCAAAAAGGGCAAGGGATATTGCCGATGATGCCGAAAATAATCCGGATATACATCTTACACAAAAACCGGTTTCTATGGCACTACAGGATATTATGAGCGGAAGAATAGTTCCGGTGGAAGCGCATGAGAAGCATGATAATAATGATTCCGCCGATGAACAGGAAAAAACAGGCGAAAACGAGTAACAAGCTCGTGGCTGATTGTCAGCCCACAAAGAAGGCAGATTTTGCTCAAATCTGCCTCTTGCTCGTTTTAGCGGGAAAGATAAGGAGGCCGCCGGTTGGAAAAAACATATAAGATCGCAAAGGTGGCGGTTTCTTCTGCTGTATTCAGCTTTGATAAACCTTTTGATTATATAGTTGAAGATGAATCTTATGATATAGCCGTAGGCCAGAGAGTTCTTGTTCCTTTTGGCAGAGGCAATAAGCCAACCGAGGGATTTGTTCTTTCAGTTTCTGATGAAATGCCTTCTTCAGAGGGTCTCAAAAAAATACTTTATCTTTATAACGACGGGGTATGTCTCTCGCAGAATGACATTTCACTTGCATTATGGATGCGCAATAAATATTTTTGCTCTTTTTTCGAGTGCGCAAATGCCATGATACCTCCGGGACTTTGGAGCAAACCTACGGGTAGGTTCCATCTTGCCTGCAACTCGGACATGTGTTCAGCCCAAAAAGAAGAATCCGATATACTTGATGCCCTTCGTGAAAGTAAAAAGCCTATGACCATAGAACAGCTAAAAAAAGCCACCCAAATTAAAAAAATTGAATGGCACATTAAAGCTTTGGTTGATAATGGGTTTATCGAAGACGAAAAAGTACTTGCGCCAAAAAACTTTCAAAAGATGATAATTATTGTTTCGCTTATTTCCGGGGCATCATATGATCAAAAAGTGCTTGGACGAGGTGAGGCCAGAGAAAAGCGTGTGGCGATTCTCTCTCAGCTTCGAGAGAAAGGCCCTATGCCCGAAAATGAGCTATGCTATCAGACCGGCGCCCAGCCTTCGATTATAAGAGACCTTGAGCGCAAAGGTCTTGTTAGTTTTGCAGAACAGCCTTCATACATAATGCCTGAACACTTCGATTATCTGGAAAAAGGGCAGGCACCGATTAAGCTATCTGCTAAGCAACAGAATATATATAACGGACTTTTGAAAATGACTACGGGGCCTGAGGCCTCCTGCGCTCTCCTGCACGGAGTTACCGGCAGCGGGAAGACTGCTGTTTATATTGAGCTTATAAGGCACGTACTCAGTCTTGGGAAAAGCGCCATGATGCTTGTTCCTGAAATAGCGCTGACGCCGCAGATGCTTAGAGAATTTCGAATGCATTTTGGAAGCAGCGTAGCCGTAGTACACAGCAATCTTCCGCTGTCAAAACGATATGAAGAATATATGCGGATCAAAACTGGCAGAGCAAAGGTGATTATAGGTACGCGAAGCGCGGTCTTGTCACCATGTGTTGATCTGGGTATAATAATTATAGACGAAGAGCATGAAACTACATATAAATCCGATGCTTCCCCGAGATACAATGCAGTTGATATCGCCAAATATAGATGCGTAAAAGCCCAGTGTCTGCTTTTGCTTGGCTCGGCAACACCGTCAGTTGAAAGCTACTATAATGCTTTAAGCGGGAAATATACATTATTTACCCTTGATGAGAGATACAATGAGGCGCCTCTTCCAAAGACGGTTATTGCTGATATGAGAGAAAGCCTAAAAAATGGCGACGATCTTTCAATCAGCAAGACTCTGCGGGATGAGCTTCAAAAAAATATTGCAAACTGTGAGCAAAGTATCCTTTTTATAAATCGCAGAGGCAATGCCAAAATGGCTATGTGTGCCGAATGCGGCTATGTGCCTCAGTGCGAAAACTGCAGTGTTTCGCTGACATATCACTCAGCAAACGGAAGGCTTATGTGCCACCATTGCGGGTATTCTCATGAGTTTATCACAAAATGTCCCGAATGCGGAAGCACACACATAAAGCTTATAGGTGCCGGGACACAGAAAGTCGAAAACGAATTGTCTGAGCTTTTCCCTGAGGCAAAAGTTCTTCGTATGGATGCCGATACGACTACTGGAAGACGATCACATGAAGAGATTCTTGATGCTTTTGGAAATGGAGAGGCTGACATTCTTATCGGCACCCAAATGGTGGCGAAGGGGCTTGATTTTCCTAATGTTACGCTTGTTGGTGTAATTGACGGGGATCTCCCTTTCTATGAAGGAAGCTATATATCAGGCGAACGCAGCTTTTCTTTGATATCTCAGGTAGTAGGCAGAGCCGGACGCCGGGATAAGCCTGGAAGGGCCGTAATACAAACGTTTTCTCCACAAAATCCTGTTATTGAGTCTGCATCCGAACAGGACTATGTATCCTTTTATAACCATGAAATTGGTATTAGAGAGCTTGTAAAGGCCCCACCTTTTTATGATATATTTACGTTTTTCTTTACATCTGAAAACGAGGACAGTTCGCTTCAGGCAGCTAAGACAATGGCAGCAGGGCTTAATGCAGCTTTTGAGGGTAAGTATTCTGATATTAAAATGCCTGTTCTAGGGCCATCGCCAGCGGCAATAGCTAAAATAAATAAAAAATATCGCTTTACAGTCACTTTTAAAGGCCACGAAACCAAAGAAAGCCGAAAACTTGTTTCGGATATGCTTATTTGGTTTTCATCTGTTCCTCAATCAAGAGGGATAACGGTCGCTGCAGACATAAATACGCTCAATTATTAGGAGGTTTATCACAATGCCCACAAGAAACATTGTATTGGAAGGCGACGAGATTTTAACAAAAAAATGCCGCCCTGTGACAGATTTCAATTCGAGGCTGCATCAGCTTCTTGATGATATGACGGATACTCTTAAAAAAGCCGATGGAGCTGGCTTAGCCGCGCCCCAGGTAGGCATTCTCAGAGCATGCGCCATCGTTATGGTTGAAGATGGAAGCTTTGTAGAAATTGTGAACCCTGTTATTGAGTTTAGCGAAGGTACTCAGGAGGGCCCTGAGGGTTGCCTCAGTGTACCTGGTAAGTTCGGAATAGTCATGAGGCCAAACAAGGTAACTGTATCTGCACAGGACAGGTATGGTAAGCCTTTCAAATATGAGGCGGAAGGTTTTACTGCACGAGCTTTTTGTCATGAGATAGATCACCTTAGCGGACACCTCTTTACAGAACTTGTAACGGAGTATATCAATCCTCGTGAGTATTATGCAGACGAGGAGGAAAAATAGCGTATGAATGTAGTTTTCATGGGTACCCCAGAGTTTGCAAAACCATCATTAAAAGCCCTAATTGATAGCAATCATCAAATATGCGCTGTTTTTACCAAGGCAGATATGCCTAAAAACAGAGGGATGAAGTTGACTATGCCTCCTGTGAAGATGCTTGCCCTGGAGCATAATATACCTGTATATCAGCCCAAAAGCCTTAAAGATGATGGTATCTTTGAGCTTCTTAAGAATCTAGCCCCCGATATAATAGTAGTTGCTGCATATGGCCTTATGTTGCCAAAAGCCGTGCTTGAGCTCCCAAGGTATGGCTGCATCAACGTTCACGCTTCACTTCTCCCTAAATACAGGGGAGCCAGCCCAATAAATGCCGCTATAATAGAGGGCGAGAACGAAAGCGGCATAACTATAATGCAGATGAACCGTGGGATTGACACAGGCGATATATTAGCCTTTAGAAGTATTGAGATCGGAAAACGCGACACATTTGGGATTCTCCACGACAGACTGGCAGAAATTGGAGGAGGCCTTTTGATCGAAGTATTGGAACAAATTGAGCAGGGGACTGTCAAATCGATAAAGCAGCAAGATGAGCTTTCATCCTATGCTCACATGATTAAACCAAATGATACATTTGTATCATTTATGGGCAGAGCAGAGGCTGTTTCCAATAAAATAAGGGGCTTTGATCCCATTCCCGGCGCATACGGTTTTTTAGGAGAGGAAAAATTAAAGCTTTTTTCTGGGGAGTTTAACGATTATAACTGCGAAAATAAGCCTGGTGAAATAATTAAGTGTGACAAAAAAGGGCTCTTGGTTCAAGCAACTGGCGGTACTGTGCTTATAAAAGAAGTGCAGCTCAGCGGTAAAAAAAGAATGGCAGCCGATGACTGTTTCAGAGGCAGATCAGGACTGCTTGATGAGACTTTCAAGTAGCTTTTAGCTAAAGGAGAAATTATGTTTTACGGAATTGATAGCTATTATATAATTCTTGTGCTGCCTGCCATCATTTTTGCGATGATTGCGCAGGGAAGAGTCACTTCGGCTTTTAACCGATATTCAAAAGAGCGGACACGCAAAGGCATTACCGGAGCCGACGCGGCAAGGGCAGTTCTTCAGGCAAACGGAGTTTCCGATGTGCGCATTGAAATGGTAGCCGGTAATCTTACTGACCATTATGATCCCAGAACAAATGTAATAAGGCTTTCAGAAAATGTTTATAATGCGGATACAGTTGCAGCTGTCGGTGTTGCTGCTCACGAGGCAGGTCATGCCGTTCAATATGCTTACGGCTATGTTCCCATTAAAATAAGGTCGGCTATAATACCTGTTTCGCAGATAGGGTCTACATTGGCAATGCCGATGATCTTTATAGGCATTATTCTTAATGCGTTCTCTCTGATAAAAATCGGCATAGTCTTCTTCGCCGCCGCTGTGGTTTTTCAGCTTATTACGCTGCCTGTTGAGTTTAATGCTTCAAACAGAGCAATAGATGCCATAGCGTCTACCGGTATTTTATATGAGGATGAGCTTCCCGGCGCTCAGAAGACTCTTTCTGCCGCAGCTTTGACATATGTGGCGGCACTTCTTGTGTCGCTGGCGCAATTCATCCGCCTTCTTTTGATATTTGGCGGGGGCAGGAGAAACCGCGATTGAGGAGCATCGAAAGAGAGAACTCCCTGGAGGCCTTATCTGACTGGCACAAAACAGGATCTTGGCCTGATTTATACCTCAAAAGCAAGCTTGAGCCGCTGACAAGAGCTCAGGCTTCTTTGGTTACAATGATTACTTATGGAGTAATCCAGAACCAAAGTCTGATAGATTACTATATTGGTCTTTACAGTTCTCTTAAGCTAAATAAGGTATCTCCATATGTACTTGAGGCAATGCGTATTGCCGTATATCAGATATTATTTCTTGATAAAGTGCCTGACAGCGCTGCTGTTAACGAATCAATAAATCTTATCAATAAAACAGGGAATCGCAGGGCTGCTGGCTTTGCTAATGGTGTACTTAGAAAGATAGTAAGAGAGAAAAATAATCTCCCTGAGATAAAAGGGCGAAGCAGGGAAGAAACTTTGGCTATAAAATATAGCAATCCTCTTTGGCTTACAAAAAAGTTCATTAAGATATTCGGATTTGAAGAGACCGAAGAGTTGCTTGCGGCCAACAACGAGAGCGTTGTACCATCAATAAGAGTTAATACCATCAAAACAGATTCTGAAGCTTTTATCAGAGAGGCCAGTGTTATCATGGGGCAGGAGCCAGTAAAGTCTGAACTGGTAAACGATGGGTTTTACGTTAGTGAATTGGCGACGCTTTTGAAAAGCCCACTTTTTGAAAACGGACACTTTTATGTACAGGATATAGCCTCACAGCTTGCCGTAAATATTCTTGCCCCAAAACCTTACGAGAAGGTTCTTGATCTTTGTGCGGCGCCGGGAGGAAAGAGTCTTTTGGCAGCACAGCTTATGGAGAATCATGGTTTAATTGTTTCCAATGACATTTACCCTCACAAAACAGCGCTTATAATTAAAAATGCTGCGAGGTACGGTTGTGATATAATACAGGAAAGCTGTAAAGATGCAAGCCTTTACATCACAGAATATTCAGAGCAGTTTGATAGTATAATCTGTGACGTTCCATGCTCTGGGCTTGGCATAATAAGAAAAAAGCCCGACATACGCTTTAAAGATGAATCATCGCTTTCCGAACTTCCCCGGCTGCAGCGCGCTATACTTGAGAATGCCGCATCGTACCTTAAACCGGGAGGAAACCTCATATATACTACATGTACAATATTGCCGGAAGAGAACGAAGACATTATAAACGACTTCCTAATAAGCCATAACAATTTTAGTTTAACTCCCTTTACGATAGGCCAAAAGTTATATCCGGGCATTGTCACATTATTGCCACACAGAGATAATACTGACGGATTCTTTATCTCTCGTATTGAAAGGAGACCTTAAGAATGAGCGAGTTATTACCGATTAATTCTATGCGCCTTTCTGAGCTTGAGACTGCTCTATCTGAATTGGGTGAGCCAAAATATAAAGCTGCTCAAATCTTCAGGTGGCTAAGTCTTGGTGTATCTTCTTTTGATGATATGTCTGATATTTCAAAAGCAGTAAGAACAAAGCTTTCTGAAAAATATTATATTGAGCATATAGATATAATCACCAAGCAATGCTCAAAAATTGACGGCACAATCAAATACCTTTTCGGCCTCAGCGATGGCAACAGCATAGAAAGCGTCCTTATGAAATACCTTCATGGCTACAGCATATGCATATCCACCCAGGCGGGTTGTAAGATGGGCTGCGTTTTCTGTGCTTCTTTTGAAAAGGGAGCTACCAGGAACCTGACTGCCGGCGAGATTCTTTTGCAGATTATAGAAGCGTCAAAGGATTCTGGCGAGAAGATATCCAACATAGTTCTAATGGGAACGGGCGAGCCTCTTGACAATTATGATAATGTAATGACTTTTCTTGACATTATTTCGCATGATAAGGGCGTAAATATAGGTATGCGACATATTTCACTTTCAACTTGTGGGCTTGTGCCAAAAATATATGAGCTTGCTGGGCTGAAAAAGCAGCTTACGCTTTCGATATCGCTACATGCACCTAACAATGAGATACGATCACAGCTTATGCCGGTAAACAAAAAATACGATATTGAAAGTCTTATGAAAGCCTGCCGCTATTATTTTGATATGACAGGGAGACGGATATCCTTTGAATATGCAATGATATCAGGTGTCAATGACACACGTGAGTGCGCATTTGAACTTGCAAAGCTGCTTAAAGGCTTTAACTGCCATGTGAACCTTATACCGCTGAATCATATTGAGGGAAGTCTCTTAGATCCGTCAAAAAAAGAGGATCTTGCTGCTTTCCAAAGTATATTGGAAAAGAGTCATATTACAACTACCGTAAGGAGACATTTAGGCTCGGATATCGATGCTTCATGCGGCCAGCTGAGACGTAGAATGAATGTCCGGAGGTAAAAAAATATGGAAGCATGGGGAATAACCGATGTTGGGATTGTTCGAAGCGCCAGTCCCAACGAAGATGCATATTTGGTAAAGCATCTTGGCAAGGATTCTCTTCTCGCCGTAGTATGCGACGGCATGGGAGGGGCTAATGCCGGTGAAGTTGCAAGCGCTATTGCAATAGATGTTTTCAGAAAGTATTTTGAAAGCACTGGCCAATGCGAATCCGCTTTAAAAGGTAAAGAGCATTTGACAAAGGTTATTGGTGAGGCAAACCGTGCTGTTTTTGAAGCATCGCTTAAAGATGATGAACTTACAGGCATGGGAACAACTGTCGTTGCCGTTATTTGCCGAGATAACATGGCCGTGCTTGCCAATGTAGGGGACAGCAGAGGATATCATATAACTGAAGATGGTATAACTCATATAACAACTGACCATTCTCTTGTTTCGGAGATGTTGCGAAAGGGAGAAATATCTCAGATAGATGCCCATAGACATCCGAGCCGCAACTTGATTACACGTGCACTTGGCGTTGACCCTGAGGTGCTGTGCGACACCTATTTTTGCCCCGTCAAAAAAGGAGACTATATCCTTCTTTGCAGCGACGGCCTTAATGATCAGGTAAGCGAGCCGGAAATCTATTACGAGGTTTTTGAGTCTGGTCATCCTGAAAAAGCTGGAGAAAACCTTGTGGCAGTCGCCAATTCTCGCGGCGGCTCAGATAACATAACCATAATCCTGATTGCGTTTTAAGGAGTAACCCATGGATAAACTCATAGGAACAATGCTTGATAACCGGTATGAAGTGCTGGAGGTCATAGGCACAGGCGGGATGGCCATCGTTTATAAGGCAAAATGTCATCGCCTAAACCGTTATGTTGCCGTGAAGGTGATGAAAGAAGAATATGCAGAAGATGAGGAGTTCAAACGCCGGTTTTTTGAGGAATCTCAGGCCGTTGCCATGCTTTCTCATCCGAATATTGTCAGCGTATATGATGTTTCAAGATCAGGCAATATTGAATATATCGTAATGGAGCTGATTGACGGAATAACCCTTAAGGACTATCTTTCAAAAAGAGGAGCCCTTTCATGGAAAGAAACCACCTTTTTTGCCGTGCAGATCGCCAAGGCCCTTGAGCATGCCCACAGCAGAGATATTATTCACAGAGACATTAAGCCTCAGAACATAATGCTTTTACGAGACGGAACCGTTAAGGTTGCCGATTTCGGGATAGCGCATCACAGCACAGATCAGCGGACATATGTAAAAGGAGAGGCCATAGGCTCCGTCCATTATGTTTCCCCAGAGCAGGCACGGGGAAGCCATATAGATAATCGCTCTGACATTTATTCTCTGGGCGTTGTTATGTATGAAATGCTTACGGGACGTTTGCCGTTTGAAGGAAATACACCTATCGAGGTGGCTGTTCAGCATATCAATTCTATCCCGCTTTCACCCAGTGATTATGTCAGCGATATACCACAGGCGCTTGAGGCGATCACTATGAAAGCTATGAACCCTTCTCCGTCAAGAAGATACGCCTCAGCTACCGAAATGATAGCTGATCTTGAAAAGTTTAAAAACGATCCAACTGTAATAATAGAAGTGGAAAATCCGATAGTTTTTGGGGCTTTAAATGATGTCGATGCCACGAAAAAGATATCCAATCCCGGAGAACTTACGGTTGCCGCCCCTTCTGAGATATATAAAAGAGTAGATGAACATGATGATGTAGAATATCATGTCCGTCACGGTAAAGGAAAAAAGGGAGTCAGTTTAATGAACTCCTCAATGATGTTCGCGTTTGTGTCTATACTTATTTTTGTAGTTGGAGCTGTTTATTTTGTCATGAAAGTGATAAATCCCTTTGGAGCAGGAGACGAAAAGCTTCAGGTTCCATCTCTTGAAGGCCTTGAGTATGACGTAGTTCTGAAAGATAAAAACAACGAATACTCTCAATTTGAAATCAGTGTTTCTGAAGAAGTATACGATGAAACAGTAGCGAAAGGTTTTATTATTTCTCAGTCGCCAAAATCCGGTAAAACTATATCCGATGGTGGAGAAATAAGCGTAGTTGTTAGCCTTGGACCAAAAACGGTGACAGTAGACGATTATGTGGGTATGGATGGCAGGAGTGTACTTGTGATTTTGGAACGGCTTGGGCTTGTAGCAACCCCCCAATATGATTTTTCTAAAGATGTGGCGGCAGGGCTTGTCATAGCTACTTCGCCTGTAAAGGATACCGTTCTTAACTCAGGCGACAGCATTCTTGTTCGAATAAGCAAAGGCCCGGAGACGCTTATGACAGTAGTACCAAGTTTAATTGGCATGACGAGCGAACAGGCTGCCGAAGCAATTAAGACGGCAAAGCTTGCAACAGGCACGATTACTCCAATAGAAAGCGATAAAACCCCAGGTCAGGTTATATTCCAATCGCTGCCGGCAAATTCCTCAGTAGAGGAAGGAAGTTCTATAGATATTCAGATTAGCAAGGCGCCTGAGGTAAAGGATCCTGATCCCGTAAAAAATGTTGTTATCCAGTATGTAGTTGAAATAGATGCCATAGAAGGTGACATACAGGTTATGGTTGCTGTTGACAGCAAAGTATCTTATACAGGGAATCATAAAGCAAGCGAAGGCACCGTAGTTGTTGAATTGACGGCTGCGGAAGGGGACCACTCTGTTACCGTTTTCCAAAACGGAAGACTTACGAAAGAGGAGAATGTAACCTTTTCATGAGTATTGATAAGGAATACGGCATAGTTCTTAAGGGCATAGGAGGTTTTTACTATGTCCTTAAGGATAATGAGGTCCATGAATGTAAAGCAGGGGGGAGACTGCGTCTTGGAGAATTATCTCCTGTTGCAGGGGATATGGTGACATTTGAGGTCACCGGAGAAGACGGGCTTATAACTTCAATAAAGGAGCGAAAAAACAGCCTTACCAGACCTCCGGTGGCTAATATTGACAGACTTTTTATCGTGGCATCAATGGCTTCTCCAAAAAGTGATCCTTTCTTGATTGACAAAATTACTGTTATGGCACTTAGGCAGGATATTGAGCCTATAATTTTGCTCAACAAAAACGACATTGACCATAGTGATAAGCTTTTTGATATCTATTCTGACATTGGATTTAAAACCATTAGGGTGTCTGCTGTTACAAATGAGGGGATAGATTCTGTCAAAAGCTTGGTGTCGCAGGGCATTTCCTGTTTTACGGGCAATTCCGGTATCGGAAAATCAAGCATATTAAATCAGCTTCTGCCAGAGAAGAATCTGCTTGTAGGAAAAATCAGCGAAAAAATTTCCAGAGGAAAAAACACAACCAGACAAAGCGAGCTTTTACCTTGCTGCGGGGGCTTTGTAATTGACACTCCGGGTTTTTCATCTTTTGATATTACAAAAGCTGAGAGTATACCAAAGGAAGAACTTCAGTACTATTTCCCAGAAATCTCCATATATTTTGATAAATGCCGTTTTT
Organism: Clostridiaceae bacterium; assembly: GCA_034926865.1. Classification (GTDB taxonomy): domain Bacteria; phylum Bacillota; class Clostridia; order Oscillospirales; family Butyricicoccaceae; genus RGIG1902. The sequence goes on along the minus strand of JAYFQP010000014.1, from coordinate 11,250 downwards.
CGGGGTGTGCTCATATAAAGGAGCCCGGCTGTGCTGTGCGCCAGCAGGTAAAGGAAAAAGTTATATCCCTCAGCCGTTATGAAAGCTATGTGAAGCTGTATAATGAGCTTTCGCTTATAAAAGAATGGGAAAAATAGATTTGGCTGTATATGTCTGATTATATAAATCCCAATACTATGGGACAGCTGGTAACATACCGTCTTCAAAATGAATAAGATGTAATGAAGTAATTTTGGGGGCGGTTAGATAAATATGAGATGCAGACGCTGTGGCTGTGGAATGTACATAGCCGCCATTACTGTCGGTATTGTATTGGCAATATTGCTCCCCGTATGGCTGTGTTTCTGGATAATTTGCGGATTACTTGCATTAATTTGTGTAATTTAAAATATTATCTTGGGGAGGATTGATTTAATGAAAATATTTGTGGTAAAAACTCCTAAAGCTATTACCAAGCTGGTGAAGAAGTTTTTCAAATGATTTTTACAAGGTGCGCCCGCATTTATGTAATAAAAAAGCGGACGTCAAAATAAATACCTGAAGAAAGGTATCTCTTTCTTCAGGTATTTATTTTTTTGCCTTTTATATGTTCTCTTATATTCTTTTCTGTCATATTTATATCCAAGCCCTAATAAACATTATTGAAATCAATCCGGGAAAGGTTGGAATAGTATGGAGATTATAAAAAACCGGCTGCGGCACTACGGAGAGGCGCTGGCAGATACCGATATGATCGAAGAAAGCTTGGTCGTAATCGTTCCAGATACGAACCCCGACGCGCTGCAGATCATCGGTAGCAAGGCTTCTCTTTATGTACAGGAAAAAAGCTGCGCACAGGGTTTGCTCAAGATCACAGGAAGCGCCAGCTGCCAGATAAGTTATCTTTCCACTGATGGCAAAGAACCCTACATTGTAACCGCATCTATACCATTCAGTATGTCAAAAGAGGTAGCGGGAATGGCTGCAGATGACAAAATGCTGACCGAGCTAAGGCTTTTGAATGTCTCGGCGGCTATGGTTAACCCAAGAAAGCTTTCGCTCAGGATACAGATTCAGGCATTTGAGCAGGTCTATAAATGCCAGGTTGTAGAATATGCTGAAAATGTTGTATCTACAAGCGACGAAGGTGTAAACTGCCGCTGCGAAAACAAAAGCTTTAAAACCATAACAGATATAGTTGAAAAGCGTGTGGTATTTAATGATGAAATAAGGCTCAGCGGACAGCAGCCAAATGGCAACAGTGTTATGCTTAGAAACGAAGCTGTTTGGGTGAGCGAGGATGTGAAGATTCTTCCAAATAAAATAATGATAAGAGGCAGGATAGACACAATAGTCACTACAATGGATGAAAATGGCTGTTTCTCCGGAAAAAATAAATATGCTGTTCCATTTTCGCAGATTGTAGAATGCGATGGAGTTAACTCCGACGATGAAGTGGAAATAGTTTATTCTCCGGCAAGAGAAGATGTTGAAATCTTTACTTCTTCAGATGGTGTAACAACAATGTCATTTGCCTTTGCCGCCGTCACTTCCTGCATTGTAAAAAGAAAAGTGATGCTGGTTGCAGTAAATGACATTTACAGCACAAAGTGGAATACCCAGAACAAAAAAGCATGCGCGACCACCTGCCTGGCTCAGGAGCCCAAATGCATGAAAACTCCGGTAAAAGAAACAGTTGCTCTTGAGGGCGGTGCAGATAGGATCCTTGATATCAGCGTGGTTGGGGAAGTATCATCCATAGGGAAAAATGAAAGTACAGTCGGCGCCAATTTTTATATTATGGTTATTTATCAGGAAACGGATGGAACTGTTCTTACTACCTCAAAAAAAGTTTATGCTGAAAGCATGTGCAAGGAGCCTTTTCGCACAAACGGCGCCTGTGTGCCGTCGTGTTCTGAACCATCCGCCATAATCAGCGGTGATGGTGAAGCCACAGTAACCTTTGAAGGCATTTTCGTCTGTATGGAAAGCAGCCAGGGCCCCATAGAGATGATATCAGACTGTTCTATTGACAAAACAACAGCCAAGACATCAAATATCAAAGCATCGCTTGTGATCAAGGCCGTGGAAAAGAACGAAACCGTATGGGAAATAGCAAAGGCCTATAACACCACCCCTTCTGTCATAGCATCAGCCAACAAACTTAACGCAAACGATGAGATTGCGGCTGGAAGGCTTATCCTTATCCCTTTTGTCAATCGTTGAATGTGGAGGAGCAATAATGGAAAGAAGCATATATGAGTCAATTGCCGAGAGGACTGATAAACAAATCTATATCGGCATAGTCGGCCCTGTGAGAACAGGAAAATCGACATTTATCAAAAGCTTCATGGAGGAGCTTGTCCTGCCCAATATTGATAACGTCTATCAAAAAGAAAGGGCGCGTGACGAGCTGCCTCAAAGCGGCTCCGGACGCACTATTATGACAGCTGAGCCAAAGTTCGTTCCGGAAGAGGCTGTCAAAATAACAATTGACGAATCGGCATCACTAAGCGTAAGAATGATAGACTGCGTAGGCTATATGGTCAGCGGAGCGATTGGCCAATTTGAAGGGGATTCTCCCAGAATGGTATCTACGCCATGGTTTGACTATGAGATACCTCTTGCCGAGGCAGCTGAAATAGGCACTCGTAAAGTAATAACAGAGCATTCAACCATTGGGCTAGTAGTGACGACCGACGGCTCGATCGGAGATATACCAAGAAGTGATTATATCCCTGCAGAAGAACGTATCATAGCAGAACTCAAGGAAATTAATAAGCCATTCTGCATCTTGCTGAATACAACCTCGCCCACAAGCGCAACAGCTATTGAGCTTTCAGCAAAGCTGTCGGTTAAATACGGGGTATCATGTATGCCCGTAAACTGCATGCAGCTTAAAAAAGATGATATTTCAAGTATACTCAAAACTGTTCTTTATGAGTTCCCCGCAAAGGAATTTGCCTTTACATTGCCTGATTGGATAGGCGCGCTTCCTGATGATAACAAAGTAAAAGTGGGGGTTTATTCAAGCATACTTACAGTTTGTTCACAGATTGTACGCATGCGTGAGGTCAAAGAAAAAATGCCTCAGCTCAATCAATGTGAATACATTGAATCCACAAAAACAAGTGAAATCGATCTTGGAGAAGGAATTGTCAGCATAGCGGTCACGACGCCAAAAGCTTTATTCTATCAGATAATCTCTGAACAGTCCGGTATCGAAGTAAAAGGTGACGGTGACTTGCTTCCGCTTCTTTGCCAGATGGCTCAGATTAAAGAAAAGTATATGCGGGTGGAGGGCGCCTTGGAGCAGGTCATTCAAACCGGGTATGGTATCGTTATGCCGACGCGTGACGAAATGCATCTTGAAAAGCCGGAGCTTGTTAATCAGGGAGGCAGATATGGCGTTAAATTAAGGGCCAGCGCTCCAAGTATACATCTGATACGAGCGGATATAGAAACTGAGGTATCTCCGATAGTAGGTTCAGAAAAGCAGTCAGAAGATCTTGTGAAATATCTGCTTGCTGAATTCGAAGATTCTCCCGAAAAGATATGGGAAAGCAATATCTTTGGAAAATCTCTCTGTGAGCTTGTAAATGAAGGCCTTAATAATAAACTTTATAAAATGCCAGTAGACGCAAGAGGAAAACTGCAGGAGACACTTCAGCGGATCATCAACGAGGGCAGCGGAGGTTTGATTTGCATTATCCTATAGCATAGGAGGTAATTATGAGCAATAGCCGCGGAAGCCGAAGTGCTGCATATTACAAAAAACGCCGTTCAAAAAACGGCATGAATATTACCGCTGTTAAATCAATGGTTTTTATTTTGGTAATATGCTTTTCGCTGGCAATGAGGTTCGCCACTTCAGGCCCGCTTTATACGGCGCGCGAGAAAATAGCCTCCACATTATCAAGAAGCCTTGACTTTGGGGACGCAATAGAAACACTCGGACGCGCCTTTTCAGGCAAAAATGAAAGCGATGAAAGCGCGATACTTGTATTTGGAAAAATGATTTTAGGTATAGACGGAAATGAAGAAAAGGCAAGCGATGAAACCTCAAGAGATTACAGCCCGAGCCAGACTACATCAATATCCAATACTATGGCCGGAGATATCTCCGGCCTTACTTTTGATATATCGGACTGCCCTCTGCCGGAAATGGAGATAGATGTACTGATAGATGGCTTTACAGAGGATGAAGGCTATGACGGAACTCCAAACGAAGCCTTTGAAATACCAAGCCCGGATAATGTCGATGATAACGTCTATCAAATTGGATTTAAAACCACACATCCAGTCAAAGGGTATACAGTCACTTCAAAATTTGGATACAGGATACATCCGATAAGCGGCAACACCACTTTTCATTATGGGGTAGATCTTGCCGCTTCAGCGGGTACCAAGGTGGTCTCTATCGCTGATGGCACAGTGACCGAGACAGGATATGGCTCAATCAACGGGAACTATATAAAAATAAGTCACAAAGACGGCTTTGTGACACATTACGCTCATCTTAAAAGCATAACCGTATCAAAGGGTGAGCGGGTAAGTATTGGTGAAAAAATAGGTACTGTAGGCTCTACCGGAGCTTCGACGGGGCCCCACCTGCACTTTGAAGTAAGAAGAAACGGCTTGGTTCTTGACCCATTCGATTATTTTGCATTTTAAAAGGGGGAAGGGCTATAAAAATAAAAATAGAACCAAGCTTCATTGCTCTTCTGTCCCTTATTATTATTTTTGACAATGAGGGTAAATATATCCTTGTCCTGATTGCATCTCTTATCCACGAAGCAGGTCATATCCTTTTTATCTGGCTGAGCGGAAGAAAAATAGATCAGATCCGCCTTATTCCAGGGGGATTCGATATCCATTACCGCAACGAAAGATCTTCATATCTTCATGATATTATTGCCTCCGCAGCAGGTCCAATAGCTAATTTTGCAGCGGCCGTACTTTTTTCATATCTGAAGCTTCCATTTTCCAATTACTTTGTCGGTGTAAACACCATACTTTGCTTTTTTAACCTCCTGCCAGTGTATCCTCTTGACGGAGGCAGAATACTTTATTCTGTGATGTCATTTTTTTCTCCTGTTAATGGACGGCAACTGTTTCTTCTGTTCTCATCTACAATATCAATATTTCTTTTTTCACTTTCTGTAATAGCTTGCTTCTTCAATATTAAAGCCTTTTGGTCTGCATTTGTGTTTGGGATAATATTGTTTTCTCAACGCCTTGGATATGTCTGCCGTGAAGTAATTTAGCAATAAAAAATCCTGTCAAATGACAGGATTTTTTATTGCTAATCATCATTTGTTATATAACTCTAAAACCACTTTTTGATTTTAAAATATACTATGCTGACAATAACAATCGCTATGCTTAATATAATTACGAGAGGATACATCCATCCGTAAACGATTTCTGGGATTTTTAGATTCATGCCATACCAACCCGTAATTAATGTTAAAGGAAGAAAAATAGAAGTAATGGCAGTGAAAAATTTCATTACACTATTCAGCTGAATATCCATTTGCGCCTGATATGATTCTCTCACCTGCGTAACATAATCTCTCAAAATCTGAACGGTATGGATAAGATGATCAGTTTTACTTGCCAGAATATGCAGCGCTCTTAATTGTGTCTTATTGAACAGCCCATTATGATTTTCTTCTATATCTTCAAGTAGTGCAAACAAAGATTCATAATATCTTCTTAGCCTTAATAAATGACGTCTAAGTCCGCTGATTTGTCGTGGTATGTTTTTTGATAAGCTTTTTGAAACATAGTCCTCTAAATTTGATATTTCTTCCTCAAGATTTCCGAGATCAGTAAAGTCGTTGCGAATCAACATCTTAAGAAATAGCCCAGTAATTTCTGAAGCCTGACTTTGCGTACTTTCTAAATGCGTTATCAAATCATCCACTATACCAAGAGGCTGATAAACCATAGTAAAACGTCCTGTCTCCATATAGATCAAAATGCGTTGCAGTGCCTTTCCTTTTTCGATAAGATTTGGAATCATAATACACATACTGTCGAAATTATCATGGCTCTCGAAACGTGTATCAAAGCGGGTAGGCCCATCCTCTCGCTTTAGCATTTTGTGTAATACATCGTTGCCTGGTATATTTTTTTCTTTTGTAGTATACCATTCCGTGTCTGAAATCAGACAGATTATATCATCCTCTGGTTCAATACTCTCAGGTATTTTTTCTATAGAATTGCCGTTTAAATATATTCTCATATTCTCAATAGATCCTCTCGATCCTATCTTTTCTGAATAATTGAATTTTATCACATAATATAAAAAAGTCGAATGCTCTAACTTTCGACTTAAATTATAAATATGAAATCAATCGAAAATCCATATTGTTGTTTGGCTGGATATATCCATTCCTATTTTTTGCTGAAGCGCAAGTGATGCAGTGTTATTAGTTACAACCTGGCAAAATGGGGTCATATTCAATTTAAGGAAACGGTTTATCATAAACGCCTCCAATATAAATCCATAGCCTTTTCTCCTATATTCGGGCAGCACTTCCAACAGTCCCATGCTGCCTTCAAGATGTTCACCAATGAACCCAGCCAGAGCGCCATCCTCAAATATCCCCCAAAGCTGGTGTCTGTCAATTAACTTCTCAATATACTTTCTATCATTTATAGACGTATAATGTCTACAGACTAAATCGATATTGTCATATGATAGGGGGGATATGTTATTATCCTCAATGTGGATTTTTGCCATTTTGTTATATGCCGCCTGATATACAACGAGCTTATTAGAAAAATTGCCATTATCCCAAATCCACTTTGCTATGTTTTCATCATGTACCGCAAATAAACGGTATTTTTTTAAATCCAAGATAGATTTACATTTTTCTATTTCATGCATGGATATCATACAAGCCTGACTGTTTCTTTCAAAAAGAATTACCCCGTCATCATCTGCATATAAAATATCTGCCATTCCTCTTTTAAGAGGTTCGATCATATCAATATTAGACAGTAAATTATCTGACAAATGCTTGACTGCCTTTTCTAGCATTACTTCTGACTGCATCGTTGCCCTCATAATTCAATATTGTGCATTTTGACAAACTCGTTTTTCAGAATGCGCATCATAATAAAATCATAGTATTTGTAATTATAGTAATATCCTTGTTCTTGAATGCCTTCTTGCTTGAAGCCCACCTTCTTATAAAAATCCAATGCATTAGTATTAAACCCCACCACACCGATCGATATGCGGTTATAATCCAAATAACCAAAGGCATAATCCATGATAAGGTTAATTGTCTCTGTGCCGTAACCTTTCCCTTGATTTTTCTTATCTGGGATGATAATAGTCAAATCCGTAGTTCTCCAAGCCGGGAACATTCTAAGCAATCCTGTTTCTCCGATTACCAGATTATCTTCTTTACGAACAACAGCAAACCACACATTGTCCTTGCCTTCTCGACTGACAAGTTGACCGGCCTGAGATCTGGAAAGCGGCATAACCTCTCCGATCTTTGCTCTGGTATCTTTGTCATTGTACCACTTCGTAAAAAATGTTTCATCGTCATTTTCAAAGGGCCTTAAATATAGGTGCTGCGACTCTAAAAAACTATATTTGTTCAATTTGACACCTCCTATAGTATAATATTTGATTTTAGCAGCTAATGCTTGTTTTCAAATAATGCACAAGTTCCTGTTCTTCTGTAATCTGCAACAAATTATAATATATTATTATAACATGCTGTGGCTTAAAGAAGCAAGAAAGACATATCCTCCGCTAAGCGAAAGATATGTCTTTATAAAATAATGTTGCAAATAAAAATTGCCGTTCATTCTATTTGCCAGCTTCATAATAATACTCATAATGAGAATATATCACCCATGATTAAAAAGGATATGCTCAGAGCCAAGAAACAGAGGGACCTCACTATTCATAATACTCGACATGTTGTCACCTACAGCTTTAGGCAGTATAGTAATTTTGCTAAGGTTACCTATTTCGACCCATTCACTTTTTTCCTGCATCGCATCTATTTCTATTGGGCGTTCTTTATGGTTATTTTGTAATCTGCAAATAAAAATATGATACATTTTATGCGCATAGTCAGGGTAATTACTGCGAAAACCTTCGTCGTCGCATATTTCTTCATATAGAGCAGCAAATTTATCAATGTGAACAGTATAGCCGGTTTCTTCTAAGCATTCTCTGGTAATCGCTTCATGGAGAGACTCATACATTTTTTGTCCCCCACCAGGAAGAGAAAAATATTTACCGTTATTCTTATCATAGCAAATGTTGAGTAGTACTTTGCCATCGTGTATGACAATTGCCTTTGCTGCACTTCGAATGCCCAAATTTATCTCTCCAATTATTAATTATATATATAAACCACATTTCAAAACAGCCTATGCATTTCTGATTCTCTGAATTTTGGGCTAATCTTTGAATCTATACTATCACATCTTTGTACATAAATAAAGCCATACTTTCTCCGCTAAGGAAAAGTATGGCTTCTGTGTTATTTGCTCAATTTAGATGTAGGGCACGACAGAATAAAACACTAATTAGCCAGCCTTAGTTGGCAATGAATATCCTCACTCTCAGAACAATCATAATAACTGCAACGATAGAACCTAAAACCGCAATAACCTTTTTTGTCCTATTTTTTCCTATCCATTTAATGAGAATTGCTGTTATCAAAATACCGAACCACCCGTAGTATTTAAAATCAAATCGTTGATATCTGAAACGCCAATTCGTGCAACATACTGCGTGCTTTCAATCAGAAAGCTTGTGCCTAGAACAATGAATATGCTTTTCAATTAATTATGTTTTTGTTCAGATAGCAAAAGTTTCAATAACACTCCAAAAGGTACAAAAAGAATAATATTGCCTATTATCGAACTTTCGTTATAACCTACTGATAAATTCGAGTTCCACATACCCTTAAAAGGGATTAGATTCAAGGATTATAATCCGGATGATTCCCGGTAAATAAGTCCATTGGCGATTCAAGAGTTTTGAATATAATAACCGATAAAAGCAAGTATATATATACGTCCACAGTAAATATTAAAAGATACTTGTATTTTGGGTTTGATTCAATTTTCTTCATATGAATTTTGCTCTCCTGTTATTATATAATAATTTTAACTTTAAGTGTATCATACAAAATAAGAAAAAGCCACATGCAGGTTCAAATCCTGACACGAGGCTTTTTTTCTTTGGTGCTGGTGAAGGGACTCGAACCCCCACGGTTTCCCACCTGATTTTGAGTCAGGCGCGTCTGCCATTCCGCCACACCAGCACAGCAGAAATATTATAACCTATAAAACCTTAAAAGGCAAGATTTTTTTATGCCCTATTAAATCATAATGACAGAAGCTCGATTTGACCGGATGACCGGATGAATAGGTAATTATATTTCTATATTGCTATCAGCAGGTTGGGTTAGAGATACTGTTTTTAAAGCTTAACAAACTTTGTGGCAACATTCTCACAAAAGGCTATATCATGTTCGACAAATATTATTGTCGGCCTATGATCTAAAATCATACGTTCTATTTGCATACGAGAAATCACATCTATATAGTTAAGCGGTTCATCCCATACATAGAGATTAGCCCGATCACAAAGGCTTGCAGATAAAAGAACCTTTTTCTTCTGGCCTTCGCTGAAAGCAGAGATATCCTTTTCGAATTGTTCTCTTGAAAAATCAAGCTTGCGCAATATTGCTTTAAACAGGCTCTCATCAATACCTCTTAGGGCAGCATAATCTTTAAGATTACCGGAAAGACCTTCTGCGCTTTGGGGGACATACGAAACTATGAGCTGGCTGCTTTTCAAGAGGTTCCCATTGTAATCATTCTTGATACCGCAAATGATTTTTAGAAGTGTAGATTTTCCTGAACCATTGGGGCCTGTAATAGCCACTCGGTCACCCTCAAAAACCGAAAAAGATATATCTTTACAGACGTCCTTGCCACCGTAAGATGCCGAAAGCCCCGAAAGCTCAACGAGCTTATCTGTAAAAAAGGGTAGGGGAGATATTTTTAAATCTTCGGCAGTCTCTATGTTCTTCAAAAGGGAAGACCGTTCTTCGATATGCTCCTGCATACGCCGCTCAATGCTTTTTGATCGTTTCATCATTTTTGCAGCTTTATGCCCGATATAGCCCTTATCGGCTTTTAACCCAGAAGCATTAGGCAGATTTTTTGTTTTTTCCACTTTATCTGACCATAATGAGGCATTGGCAGATGCTATTTTTAAACGCGATATCTCCCTTTGATGTTTTTCGTTTTCGGCGATTTCAAAGTTATCTCTGTTTTCTTTTTCGGCAAACCATGTGGAAAAATTGCCTTTCAAGATATCAATACTTTTTTTGTTTATCGCCAGAATATGATCTATACATCCATCAAGAAATATCCTGTCATGAGAAACAATTATATATCCTTTGCGCTGAGCCAAATACCTGCTCAGCACCTCTCTGCCTTGAGTATCGAGATGATTTGTAGGTTCGTCGATCAAAAGAAAGCTATTGGGTTTCAGAAACAATGCAGCAAGCAGGATTTTAGTGCGCTCTCCGTTAGAAAGAGAGTGAAACGGGCGTAATAGCACATCATCGCAAACTTTCAAATCAGAAAGCTCACGCTTAATTTCCCATTCGAGAGCATCCGGCGCTTTTGCTCTTATGATATCTATCGTGTTTGCATGAATATCTGCCTCATAGGGAAAATATTCAAAATCAAGTGAGCTCTGAATGCTTCCGCTATATTCGTATTCGCCTGTAAGAAGCTTTAAAAATGTGGTTTTTCCTCTGCCGTTACGACCAGTAAACCCAAGTTTCCAGTTGCTGTCTATCATAAAGCTGACATTTTCAAATACGTTATCGTAGCTGCCGTCATAAGCAAAGGTAAGGTTAGAAACATTTATCATTGACATAGCATTACCTCCAAAATTAAAAAATAGCTGCAAGAAAGTTATTCTTACAACTACAAAACCACATAGCAATGCCTATCAAAATAAAAGCATAGTATATATCAGTTCTATAAAAGGGTATAACTCTCTTGCATTTGCATAACAAAACAGCAGTTATTGTTATGCTATTTTATTTTCTGCAAGAAGAGTTGCGCATCCTTTCACCTCACCTAACTTTTATTATTATTAATAATAACATAATGAAATATCCCCGTCAAGATGTTGATTGTCATAATGCTTCAAGCATGTTAAAATGCTTTTATAAATATATGAAGAGGTAGATTATGGAT